>NZ_VNHO01000011.1 GCF_008124715.1 Thermosediminibacter litoriperuensis
GGGAAGTAAGTGCTGTATGTAGTTAGATCTGTGCGAAGTTGAGTCGTTGTACCACGCTTGATTTCGCGGTAAATAGTACTGCGATGACGGCCGAGTTTTTTAGCGATTTGAGTTGGTGAGAAACCTTCTTTGAGCAGGGCACAAATTTTACCTCTTTCGTAGGGTGTAAGGTGTTTAAAAGTGGGTGGTGATGTGGTATACTCTTTAGTAAGAACCATAGCTGAAACCCTCCATATGTGTTAGTTTTTTGTCAACCAACATCATATCGGGTTTCATGCTATGGTTCAACTTTTTTTACTGTCGCATTTAATTTTACAATTAACCGATGATTTTTGTACTAGCTTTTGCAAAAAAAGACTGTCGACAGTTACTTTGTCGACAGTCTGAAATACCCAAAACGGGTATTTATCTTCCCAACTCATTTTTATCATCCTCGCCGGGATCTTCCTCATCGATTATCTCATCTGCCCAGTCAACTATTCCCCTCTTTTCATTTCCGTCAGTGTAAACCTCGGTGTAATCCACCGATCCCGGCTCGTCCTGCGGACTGTTGGCCGTGCCGTACCTGGCTACGTCCTGCCAGGCGTCTTCACCGTCGTACTCGTTCTGGTCTGTACCGTCGAGAAAACTCCTCCCAAAAGGATACATCAGCACTTCTTCCTCTACAGGTCTGAACCTCCTCTCAAAAGTTTTTTCATCCTCGTTATTGCAGCGGGCGCACAGGGAGGCATACGGCACTACCTCCAGGCGGTCCTCTTCTATAGGATTACCGCAGTTCTCGCAGACACCGTAACTACCTTCCTCGATTTTTTCCAGCGCCCTGTTGACTTTCATTAACATCCTTTCCGTGTTATCCCTCAACCCCAGATCCTTTTCCCTCTCAAAGGTTTCCGCCGCGAGGTCCGAAGTGTGATTATCATATGAAGACAGCTCCCCCACCGATTCCTTCAACGGATCCGATCCTCTCCTGACGATTGTTGACATTTGGTCTTCCAATTCCCGCTTAAAATCCTGTAATTTACGCTTGTAGTACTCCAAGTTCTTCAAGGGTTATCCTCCTTAAAGTTATTTTACGGAAAGTTCGTCCTGCACTATTCTCACCAATTCTGCGATAAAGTCACCTATAACGGGGAGCTTCAAGATGACAACGCGCTGCAGGATGTATAAAACAAAAGCGCCCAGAAAGGTAAACCCCACCGCCGTTCCGAACCCTCTGGCTACTCCTGCTAAAAAATTTATATAAAGCAATCTTTTGGGGTTGCGCAGCACCTCCAGGTATTCCGCCAGGTTGAGTTTTTCGATCCTTATTGACAGCTCATCGATTTTTTGGCTCAACTCGCGGAAGAGCCTTCCCTCTTCCATAATAGTACCCCTTAATCTAATTTAACCATCTGCAACCGTTTTATACTCCTTTATATAATTTATGATCCCCAGGACTATACCGGAAGAATTCCTGGCCGCTTCATCCGCAAACGTCTCGTATACACTCACTGCCTTACCGTCAGCCCTATCCGAGATAGACCTGATTATCAAAAAGGGAACCTTATTCAAATAGCACACCTGGCCTATAGCTCCACCTTCCATTTCAACACATGCGCCGTCAAAGAAGGACCTTAGAAATTTAACTTTCTCCTCGCTGGTGATAAACTGGTCCCCGGTCAGGATTCTCCCCGTAAGTACCCTCCTGCCTTTTACCAGCTTCCGTGCTACTTCCCGGGCGATTCCTGCCAGGGTTGCGTCGGCGGAAAAAACTTTAACCCCCAGGTTCGGAATTTCACCGAGCTCGTGTCCGAAAGCCGTCCCGTCCACATCGTGCTGAACCACGTCGCTGGAAATTACTATATCGCCTATGTCCAGGTCTTCCCGCAAAGCTCCCGCCACACCGGTGCAAATTATTGCACTAGGGGCAAAATAGTCTATCATCACCTGGGTGCAGACCGCCGCATTGACCTTGCCTACGCCGCTTTTTACGACCACCGTGTCCTTACCTTTCAGCGTCCCCGAAAAAAAGGTTATAGACGCTTTGGTCATGGTTTTTTTATCCTGTAGCTTTTCACAGAATAGGGCTATCTCCCTATCCAAAGCCCCGATTATTCCTATTATAACCATCATCCTTTCCGGTCCGATTTAAGACATTGGCTTAGGCTGTTACAGCAGACTTCACCTTTACTCCCGGCACTCTCCCCAGCTGGCCCGTAAGAGCCCCGAGTTCGTCGGTAGTAGCATCCACTATAAGGGCTATAACCGAAATGCCTCTTTCCCTATAAGGGATCCCCATTCTTCCAATTATCAATTCACTGAACCTGGAAAGTATCTCATTCACCCTAACGGCTGATTTTTCTCTTTCAAACACTATTATCCCCACTACCGAAAGTCTCTTCCCCCCAGTCGTCATTACCGGCTTCACCCCTTAACTCCGCGATCTTTTCAGCCTCAGGATTTTTGGGAATTCCCTCCCCTACGGTCCCCTCATCTTCAAAGTCCCGGCCTGCGGCCGCCTGCTCTATGTATTCCCCGGCCTCGTCAGCCCGTTCCTCGACACCCTCGTCGAGAACCATGGTATTGATCATATCGATCTGTGACTGGAGAAAATTAAGAAATCTCGTCTTGAAAAGCAGAAACTGCCGCTTTATCTCTTCATATTGGTCGTTTATCGCATTGTATCTCGCTTCAGCCCTGCCGATCATCTCCACCGCTTTCGATCGGGCTCCTTTTAATATAAGTTCCTTCTCTTTTTCCGCGTTTCTCCTGAGATCTTCGGCAGCTTTTTCGGCGAGTATTATTGCTTTTTTAAGGGTGGATTCCAGGTCCTGGTATTCCCGAAGCTTTTCTCTTAAAAATTTGATCTCTTCTTTTAAATCCTGATTTTCCCTGTACATTTTCTCATAGCTTTGGGTCACCTTTTCCAGGAAGTCCTTAACCTCCTCTTCGCTGTACCCCCTGAAGGACTTCCGGAATTCTTTTTTCTGGATGTCAAGCGGAGTCAAGATCATCCAGTATCATCTCCTATCTAATTTCAATAAATTATTTGAATTAAAAGACTTATAATCAGTCTCTGGGCGATATCCAGCGAGAAAAGGGCCAGCAGGGGCGAAAAATCCAGATAGTACCCTCCTGCCGGCGGTAGAAACCTAAAAACCAATCTCCTGAAAGGCTCAAGCACCGGTTCCGTTACCCGGTATATAAATCTGTAAACGGGAGAGTAATGGGTACCGGGTATCCATGACATGAAAACCCTGATGAATATCAAAAACTCTATGAATCTAAAAAATAACTCTATTGCCCTGATGAGTAACAAAACAGTTCCTCCTTTTTAACTTACCGCACCGTAAAAAGCGGCTTTTCTCTGCCAGTTTCACCCTCGTCCATGTTGAGGCCCGAAATGTCCACGTTATTTGGGGCAAAAACAAAAGTACCGCTGCCAACCTTTTTGACAGTGCCGTCCAGAACAAAAACGCTGCCGCTTAAAAAATCCAGAATGCGCCTCGCGGCTTCCTTATCCAGGCCCTCCAGATTGACTATAACCGCTCTGCGGCTTTTCAGCTCTTCTGAAATTTCCCGGACTTCATCAAAGCATGAAGGTTTGAAGACCACCACTCTGTTCTTTGGTGCCTGGTGAATGTTAATGATTCTGCCCCTTTCAGGTCTCACAGGTATATGGAGGGATTCCTCCGGTTGATGCACCGCAGGGTCTTCGTCCTCGATTCCAAGAAAATAGAGTATTTTGTTGAACAACCTGTTGTTGGCCATCTCTTAACCTCCCCTTTGCGCTAGACTCTAGGTCCAAAAATTCCAGTCCCTATTCTTATCATGTTTGACCCCTCTTCAATAGCTATATGAAAATCATGTGTCATCCCCATGGATAAAAAACTCATATCAACGTTTTCCAGCTCCTGACTTTTTATATCTGTAAACAATTCGCTCATTTTTCTGAAAAACGGTCTTACATCTTCGGGGTCTTCTTTAAAAGGTGCGATTGCCATCAAACCCCTGACCTTAACGTGGGCAAGGGTTGATATCTTCTTTATCAATTCCGGAGTTTCTTCATATTCTGCACCGAATTTAGTCTTTTCCCTTCCGATATTCACTTGAATCATCACATCCATAACCTTGCCCAGCATTCCAGCTCTTTTATCTATTTCTGCAGCCAGCTCGTAACTATCCACCGATTGGATCATTGAAAACAGCTTTACTGCATATTTCACCTTATTTTTCTGCAAATGACCTATCATGTGCCAGCTGATATCACCTTTTACCAGCCCAATCTTCTGCTGGGCCTCCTGCACCCGGTTTTCTCCTAAGATACTTATCCCGCAGTTAACGGCCACCTGTATTGTTTCAGGTGGGATCGTTTTGGTTACCGCCACTATGTGTATATCCTCCGGACTTCTGCCCGATTTTACAGCCGCGTGTTTGATTTTCAGCTTCAATTTTTCTATGTTCTGCTGAATAGTCTCCATTGAAACCCCCTCTTTATTAAAACCCTGTCGCCGGCCTTCAGGCCTTCTACTATAGTTTTATTATCGTCCCGGGCCACCACCCGTATGGGTTTAAAAACGAGCTCGCCTTTATTGAACAGAAATACACCTTCCTGGCCGTTCGAATTTACGACCGCTGAGTTCGGGACCCCGATACCACGGTGCACTAGCACAACGATTTCAACGTTGACCTTTCTGAGCTCAAGCAGTTCCACGGGGGCCTCTTTTATGGAAAACACACCCGTCTGTTCATCCTCACATATTTCGATCAGATCCGCCTTAACTTCTATGTTTAGCTGGGGAAATCTCAAGTCGTATTTCCTTCCGGGCTGAAAATTCCCTTCCGGTATTTGAGCTATAACGTAAAGGGAAAAATTATCCACGATCTTAAGTACAGCCTGATTGACTTTTACGTTATCGGAAAGCGCGGCACTTTCTTGTCTTGGGACGACACCCTTTATCTCCTCATAATCCAAGCACTTTAGCCTCTCAGATCTGAGGAGGTCTTCGTAACCATCTATGTTAAAACTGACTATTCCCGCCACCGGTGAGAGGACGACTGGTTCCACTTCCTCAAGCTTTTTCTTTTGACTTTCCAGGCTTTTTTCTAAGATTTGTACGGCCTCGTTGTTTTCCGCTATGATCTCTTTTTTCTCTCCCTCCAACCGCAACAATTCTTTTTCAAGCGCCGCAACCCTGTCTGCCTGACCTTTAGACCTCGCTTCCCTAATCTTTCTTTCAATATCATCAATGGATTTATCCAATATCTGAATCGTCAGCGTGCTGCCACTCTGTTCCTTCAACCTATTCAACTTTTCTTCGAGTTCGCCGATGTCTTTATCTAGGGACATTTTACGCTCCACATCGGTCACGACTTTAAAAAGCGGCGAATTTACCCTTACCCTTTCTCCAGCTTTAACAAGAACTTCAAGCCTGCCGCCGGCAGGTGAATTTATAACCTTCTCGTTCTTTACTATCACCGCTTCGGAAGTAAAAAAATCCTCTACTGTCTCTTCCCGCGCTATGTATATATCCCTGGCAGAACTTCGCAGAAAAAGAATTAAAAAGAGAAAAAGCCCCAATAGCAAAGGCAGGAATATGCGCCGTTTTTGTCGCTTTTTCTTCGGCCTGAGATTTATGACCTTTGCACCGGTCCTCTTTTTCATCCTCTTCACCTAATTTATATCTTCTCCATAAAGAAGAAGAATCCTTCCAGGTCAATAATAAAAATAAAAGCAGTTCATAGGCCTCAAATTTTAATGCTCTTCCAGCTACCGCTTTTAAACCTGATCCAGTACAGCAACGACCTAACAGCCCAGTCGAGAAACATAGCAATCCAGGCGCCAATAAGGCCCATATTAAAGAAATTCAAAAAGATGTAAGTAAATCCCAGTCTGATCATCCACATTCCAAGCAGAGTGATATAAACGGTAATCCTGGTATCGCCGGCACCTCTGAGGGCTCCCGGTATAACCATCCCTACGCACTCAGGTATCTGTGTAAAAGCAACGATGCGCAAAAGCACGGCCCCTCTAGCGATTATATCAGGATCATTCGTAAAAATTTTTAAGAACATGACAGGAAATGAAAAAAACATCAACCCCATTGTACCCATAATTGCTGTAGCAATAAGCAAGGATATACTGGTGCTTTTTTGCGCACCCCCGGCATCACCGGCCCCCAAACACTGGCCTACCATAGCAGTAGCTGCGGTTGCAAAACCGATGCCGGGCATATACGACAGGGATTCCACATTAAGACTTATGGAATGGGCCGCATACGCCTCGGTTCCAAGACCAGCAACCTGTCTGGTATAAACTATCTGACCGGTGGAAACGAGAATCCTCTCTACAGCCGCCGGCAACCCTATCCGGAGCATCCTTGAAAACAAAGGCCAATCAAACTTTCCAATTACTTTCTTCCAGTTTACAAAAAGGCGATTATTTGGCTTAGACAACACATAAATTAATGCCACTGCACCCCCTAAACGCGACAGCGAGGACGAGATCCCGGCTCCCACCACTTCCAACCTCGGAAATCCCAGCTCGCCAAAAATAAACACGTAATTAGTAAAAATATGTAATATATTTATGATTGCATTGACTGCCATAGGAGTTCTGGTATCTCCCACACCTCTCATCCCTGCCGCGGCTACGGTGAAAACAAACAAAAACAGCATACCCGGCATCATCGCTCGAAGGTAATTGCTTCCCAGCAGCCTTACTGACGGCTCCGCACCCATGTATATCATTATTCGGTGGGAATTGACGTAACCCAGGTAACTGAGCGTGAGACCGACTAAAAATGCGACTATAATCGACTGTCCGGTAACTTTCCCCGCTTTTTCCAGGTCACCGGAGCCTACCGCCCTTGCCGACAACGCCGTCGTGCCTACCGAAATTCCCATAAAAATAGCGTTCAAAAGAAAAAAGGGTTGCATGCTGAGCCCGACCGCCGCCACCGCCTCGGCCCCGAGCCTTCCAACCATGGCCATATCGGCGACCTGACTGATCATCGCCAGGGCTTGTTCTATAACTACCGGCCATGCCAGCGTCCATGTTTTTCTCAGTACCTTTTTTACTTCATCATCCAGTTTCGGAATCAAACCTGTCAGCCGCAGCCGTGGAACCCGGCCCTCTTTTAGGTCGAACAAGCCCCCTCCCAAAACTATCACACCTCCGTCATTTAAAAAAAAAAATAAAGGATGCTCTGATCTGCATCCCCTACTTGCTTATAATGGTCTGAGTGGGGGGACTTGAACCCCCGACCTCTAGAACCCCATTCTAGCGCGCTACCAAGCTGCGCCACACCCAGACGCTGTTCATTTCACATAAATATTATAAGACATAATGCGGATATTTGCAAGCCCTACAGGTAAATTTTTTAATTACTATTTATTCAATAAAGCTCAAACCTTCCCGGCAGAGCTCCAGCACCAGATAGCGGGCAGATATATTCTTTCGCCGGAAGGCTTCCACCATAAATCTCCCCGCTTCTTCGGCTTTATTCTCGTAAACCAGACCTGCAATGGAAGGTCCGGCTCCGCTCAGAAAACACGCCAGCATCCCCTTCTCCGGCGCATTTTTCAAGATCTCCCGCATCCCCGGAATGAGAGAACTCCTATAAGGCTGGTGCAACATATCCTTGCTTAATACGTCCATATGGGAAAAATCACCCTGGGCTATACCCGCCACGAGCAGGGCTACCCTGCTTATATTAAACACGGCATCGCGAAGTTTTACCCTTTTTGGTATGACTCTTCTCGCGTCTTCGGTTTTAAGTTCGAAATCCGGCACGGCGATTACAAATCTCAAATCCTCGGGCAGCAGCAGCTTTTTATAGATTACGCCGCGTTCACTTAGCATTGACAGCGTAAAGCCGCCGTTTATAGCGGCGACCACGTTGTCGGGGTGACCTTCCATTTCGGTGGCCAAACGAATTATTTCCTCCCGGCTGAGGGGGTCTCCTAAAAGCCGGTTTGCCGCCATCATCCCACCCGCTATGCACGCCGCGCTGCTGCCAAGCCCCCGGGCAAGAGGTATGTGATTTTCCAGCTTTATATAAAGGTTTTTTCTGACGTTCAGCTTCTCCAGCACCGTGCGGGCGGCCCTGTATACCAGATTCTTTTCATTGAGAGGAAGAACGTTGCTGCCCTCTCCGGTCACATGCACTTTTGGCAAAGAGAAAAATTCCACCTCAATATAGTTGTACAGGCGAACAGCGGCACCGATGCAGTCAAAACCCGGACCAAAATTTGCGATGGTGGCAGGCACCTGAACTCTTACCATAAGGCACCGGCCCTCAACCGTAGATCTCCCTTTCCAGGGCGCCGACCTCCGCCGGTATGACCGCCGGTGGAGACCCGGATTTTATGGCGGTGTCCGGGTCTTTCAAGCCATGCCCCGTCAGCACGCAAACCACCCTGCCCCCGTGTTTGAAATAACCCTGCCGCCAGAGTTTTAAAACTCCGGCCAGCGATGCCGCAGAAGCCGGTTCTGCAAAGATACCTTCCTTTTTCGACAAAAGGGAATAAGCCTCCAGTATCTCCTCGTCGGTGACCTTATGGATCACGCCGCCGGATTCCGAAACAGCAGCCACGGCCGTGTGCCAGCTGGCCGGGTTGCCGATTCTTATAGCAGTTGCAATAGTTTGGGGGTTTTCTATGATCCTACCCTCGACAATCGGCGCCGCCCCCGCAGCCTGAAAGCCCAGCATTCTGGGCAGCCCGGATATTATTTTATTGGAATGATATTCTTTAAACCCCTTCCAGTATGCCGATATGTTGCCGGCGTTGCCCACGGGAATGGCAAGGTAATCAGGAGCCTCCAGGAGTTCGTCGCAAATTTCAAAGGCGGCAGTCTTTTGACCTTCGATGCGGTTGGGGTTGATAGAATTGACCAGCGTGATGGGGTGCCTTTTGGAAAGTTCTCTAACGATTTTCAGCGCGGCGTCAAAATTACCCTCCACCGCGATAACCCTGGCACCGTAGGCAACAGCCTGGGCCAGCTTTCCCGTGGCAACGGCGTTGTTTGGAATCAGCACCACACACCTCATCCCTGCCCTCGCAGCATAGGCCGCCGCTGCGGCGGAAGTATTCCCGGTAGATGCGCAGATCACCGCGCTGGAACCGTTCTCCCGGGCGGCGGAAACCGCCACCGTCATACCTCTGTCTTTAAAAGAACCCGTGGGGTTCATCCCTTCATATTTCAGGTATATTTCCAGCGTTATGCCCAGCTGCCTTTCGATATTATGAGCCCTTATGAGAGGCGTATTGCCTTCTTTCAGCGTAATTATATTCGCCCTGTCTTTGATGGGGAGGTGCTCAAAGTACCTATCTATTATGCCGTTATAATTTTTCATATTACCCCCTCCTCAACCCTTATGACATTCGCAATTTCTACCACCTGGTCATATTCTTTTATCTCGTCAAGAGCCCTCTCCAGATCTTTCAAGGGCACTTCATAGGTTACCAGCACAATTTCAGCCACACGGTTTTTTACGTCCTTCTGGATAACCATAGAAAGGCTTATGTTGTTTTTCCCCAGAGCGCCGGATATTTCGGCCAAAACCCCTGGCCTGTCCTGAGCTTTAAGCCTAATGTAAAAACGGCTGACCGCAGCCCCTCTATCAAGTACATCCAGTTCGTTGTAGCATGTGCAGTACATCCTGCCGCCGCTGTCGTTTCTCACCGCATCCATGATATCGGCAATCACGGCGCTGGCGGTGGGCATTTTCCCGGCCCCTCGACCGTAAAACATCACCCTCCCCACGGCATCACCCTCCAGGAGAACGGCGTTAAATACATCCCTGACCGAGCTCAGGGGATGGTCGTATCTTAACATCACGGGCGAAACCAGAAGTTCAACGCTCCGCCCTAATCGACGGCCTGTGGCCACCAGTTTGATCGTATAGCCCAGTTCACGGGCATATTTAATATCCGAAAGCTCAATCCCGTCAATGCCCTGAGTATATATTTTGTCCGGAGTAACCCGCGTATTGAAAGCGATTGACGATAAAATGGCGAGTTTTCTGGCGGCATCCAGGCCCTTAATGTCAGCCGAAGGATCGCTTTCGGCATAACCGTGGATCTGGGCTTCTCTTAAGGCCTCCTCGAAATCCTTATTGGTTTCCTCCATCTGCGTCAAAATATAATTAGTGGTACCGTTTAATATGGCGGAGATCTTATATATATTGTTAGCGGCCAGGCACTGCTTCATGGGGCGAATTATCGGTATTCCACCGCCGACGCTGGCTTCAAAGAGTAGATTCACCCCGACCCGGCCGGCCATTTCCAACAGTTGCCCGCCGTATTTTGAAATTACCTCTTTGTTGGCCGTGACCACATGCTTTTTGTTTTCCAGCGCCCGCATTATAAAGGACAGCGCCGGTTCCTCCCCGCCCATCAGTTCCACCACTATTTTTATTTCTTCATCCTCCAGTATATCTTCGGCTCTTGCGGTTATTTTACCCCGAGCCAGCGGAGTCCTGGCTCTGGACAAATCCCTAACAAGAATCTTTTTGACGTTGATCTGCCTGCCCAATTTTTGGGCTATTAGATCTCCATTGCTTTCGAGCAGTTCTACGACCCCGGTCCCCACCGTTCCTAGACCCAATATCCCGATATTCTCCATAAACCTTTTCCCCTCTTTTTTGTTGTTATTCCCGTGCGACGATCTCTATCTCCCTTACTCCGGGCTTTTCTTCAAGGGCTTCCAGCAGTTCTTCAGGGTTTTTTATCATCTCCCTTGTATCGAAGGATATGGTTACATTTGCCAGCCCCTGTAAGGGAATGTTCTGATTTATAGTCAGGATATTCCCCCGGGCCCGGGCTATTTCATCGAGTATACCCGACAAAACTCCCGGCCTGTGTTCCAGGATTAGAGCGATAGTAATAATTTTACCCACGCTGGCTTCATAAAACGGGAAAATGTAGTCTTTGTATTTGTAGAAGGCGCTCCTGCTCATTCCGACCATTTCCGTTGCTTCGTTTACAGTCTTTACGTCGCCGTTTTTTAAAAGCTCCTTGGCCTTCACCGTTTTTTTTATGATTTCCGGCAGGATTTCCTCCTTGATTATGTAGAGGCCTTTGCTCTCGGTCAACATCATACCTCCTTTGTCTTTCATATAAATACAATTATATTTGAATGGTAGACATTATAGCATACGCCGTTTTAAAAATCAATAACTGTCTAAAAACATTTTAAACAGGGAAACCAAACAAAAAAAAAGCCGGCTATACCGGTCCTTGAAATTGCGCCCTTAAAAAAGGGCTATAGTATTATACATATCAGGCTTCCGCTGCCTTCGTTTACTATACGCGAAAGAGTTTCCTGTAATTTGGCCTGAGCCGATTCTGGCATATGCTGAAGTTTATTTTGTATACCCTCCCGTACCAAATCGCGCAGCGATTTGCCGAATATGTTGGTCTGCCATATCTTCGCGGGATCGTTTTCAAATTCGCTCATTAGATAATTGATGAGTTCCTCGCTCTGCTTTTCAGTTCCAATAATGGGCGAGACCTCCGTCTGAATGTCCGCCCTTATCATATGAATTGAAGGGGCGATGGCTCTTATTCTCACTCCGAATCTCGAACCCTGTCTTATGACCTCGGGCTCTTCCAGGGTCAATTCGTCCAGCTGCGGCGGCACTATTCCATATCCCACCTTCTTCACATCATCGAGAGCCTGTGCCACCTTGTCGTATTCCTTTTTAGCTTTCGTCAAATCCCGCATCAGCATCATGAGGTGGTGGTCGCCTTCAATAGTGAGGCCGGAAAGTTCGCTCAGCACCTTGTAGAACAAATCCTTTTTGGCTTCCAATGTTATATCAGCAGTGCCGCTGCCGAGATTCATCTCCTTAATCTGTACCCTCTCCAAAAAATCACTGGCCCCGAAAGCTGAAACAATCCTTTCGATGTCCCTTACCCGATGTATGTCCTTTACGGTCTCCCTGATGGTTTCTTCAAATTTCTGCCTCAGCCAGTGTTCCTTCTCCAGAACTTCAACCCATTTCGGTATGTGAATGTTGATTTCCATGAGCGGGAATTCGTAAAGGATTTCCTCTAAAATGGCGTAAATATCCTCCTGGGTCATGTCCTGGCAGTTCAGAGGGAGTACCGGCACATCGTATTTCGACTCAAGTATTTCCTTAAGTTCAAGGGTCCTTTCATCCGAAGGCCTTGTGGAATTCAGGACTATAACAAAGGGTTTGCCTATGGCTTTTAACTCGTTTACTACCCTTTCTTCTGCCTGCACGTAGTTTTCTCTAGGAATTTCAGTTATGGTTCCATCGGTAGTCACCACGACGCCAATCGTGGAGTGTTCCTCTATAACCTTACGGGTCCCTATCTCGGCGGCTTCCTGGAAGGGAATCTCTTCGTCAAACCATGGAGTCGATACCATTCTCGGACCGTTTTCGTCCTCATAGCCGATCGCTCCTCTCACCGAAAAGCCCACATTATCAACGAGGCGCACCCGGAACTTGATGTTGTCCTTAAAAGTTATTTCAACGGCCTGACTGGGAATAAATTTGGGCTCTGCCGTGGTTATCATCTTCCCCGCTCCGCTCTGGGGAAGTTCGTCTTTGGCCCTATTTCTGGCGTTTGGGTCCTGGATATTGGGAATAACCAGGAGCTCCATAAACTTTTTCACAAAAGTAGATTTGCCTGCTCTAACGGGGCCCACAACACCTATGTAGATGTCTCCACCGGTTCTCTCTGCAATATCCTTAAATAAATCAAATTTTTCCATCGTTATCCCCTCCTTGTAAACTTACCTTCCCCCCTTCCCGTTCGAAATTTATATGTCCAATGCTTCCCTTAGGAAGGGTAGTTTGTTCGCCTTTGTATTCAATAATATATATATGATGCCGTGTCCCGAATATTACTTAAAAATAAAAAAACGTGGACTTACCACGTTTTTAAATCCTGCCGTTTTTCTTCTTTCTCAACCACTTCTTCCATCTCGTGCTTGCCTTTTCTCATCATGAGAGCATCGACGGCGTCCAGGGGATTTTTCCCTTCATACAGGACGCCAAACGCCTGTTCGGTTATGGGCATTTCAACTCCGTGCCGCCGTGCCAGGTCATAGGCGGCTTTGGTGGTATGTATGCCTTCTATGACCATATTAGTCGATGCCATCACCTCGCCGACGGATTTCCCCCGGCCGATCTCGATACCCGCCCTTCTGTTGCGGCTGAACAGGCTGTTGCAGGTCACTATAACATCGCCGATGCCCGACAGGCCAGAAAATGTTGAAGGATGCGCACCCATTTTGACTCCCAGCCGGGTTATCTCTATTATACCCCGGGTAATAAGGGCTGCTCTGGTATTATCACCGAAGCCCAGCCCCTCAGCTATGCCCGCGCATATCGCTATTATGTTTTTCAGAGCCCCTCCCATTTCAACTCCTATGATATCCGGATTTGTATAAACCCTGAAGTAGGAATTCATAAAAAGGTCCTGGACCTCTTCGGCCACTTCCTTTTTTTCCGCTGCAACAACCACAGCCGTAGGAAGGCGCCTTGCCACTTCTTCGGCATGGCTTGGTCCGGAGAGTACTGCAATATTAGTCCTGCATTCAGACGGCAGTTCCTCTTTCATCACCTGAGACATTCTGAGAAGAGTGCCTATTTCAATGCCTTTTGCAGCGTTCACAATGACGCAATGGCTTTTTATGTATTTCCCGGCCTCCCGGATAATAGAGCGCATCGACTGTGAAGGAACCGCCATAACCACAAATTCAGCATCATAAAGGGCTTCTTCCAGGTCTGACGTGACCAAAATCTTATCGGATATTCCAACCCCCGGGAGGTATGATCTATTTTCGCGCCACCGCCTTATTTCTTCGGCCAGCTGGGGTCTTCTCGCCCATAAACTGACTCTTGCTCCGTTATCAGTGAGAAGATGAGCGATCGCGGTGCCCCAGCTGCCAGCACCGATAACAGCTGATTTCATAAGAGATGACCTCCTAATCAATTGCCTTCTTTTTTGTTTCGGCCTTTGATTACCACAGGGGTGCCTTCCAGGCCAAATCGCTCTCTCATTTTATTTTCCAAATATCTTACATAAGAGAAATGCAACAGTTCGGTATCGTTTACTGTGAGAACAAAAGTCGGGGGCTTTACGCCGGTCTGGGCTGCGGAATATATCTTCAATTTCCGCCCTTTTATGGTCGGCGGCGCCACCATAGCGGTGGCCTCTTCCACCAGTTCATTAAGTGCGCCCTTCTCTATCCTGAAGGTGTACTGGTCCATGACAAATCGAATCAGTTCCAGGATTTTGTTGACCCTCTTTTTTGTCTTCGCCGACACGAATACAATAGGCGCATACTGAATAAAAGCGAATTCCTTTCTTATGTTCTCGGTATACCTGTAAATGGTTTTATCGTCTTTTTCCACCAGGTCCCACTTATTGACGACTATGATAACGGCTTTCCCAGCTTCATGGGCTATACCGGCTATTTTCTTGTCCTGTTCTGATATCTCCCGGGTGGCATCTAGAACCACCAGCGCTATATCCGCCCTTTCCACAGCGCCGAGCGCCCTGATATTGCTGTAAAACTCTATATTTTCCTTAACCCTGCTCTTTCGCCTCATGCCTGCGGTGTCTATCAGTACCATTTTCTGCCCCTCGTACTCAAAGGGCGTATCAATGGCATCACGGGTGGTACCGGGAATGTCGCTGACTATAACTCTCTCTTCGCCCAGGATGGCATTGACCAGGGATGATTTTCCCACATTTGGTTTACCCACCACCGCCACCTTTATTACGCCCTCATCGTAGGCAGGCTCCTCGTGTTCATCGATAAAGCCCACTATTTGGTCCAGTAAGTCACCCACATTTGAGCCGTGGATTGCCGAAATAAAAACGGGTTCGCCTAGTCCCAGTTTGTAAAATTCGTAAAGCTCGGGTTTTACAGCGTAATCGTCAACTTTGTTTACTACCGGTATTATGGGCTTTCCGCTTTTTCGAAGGAGCGCGACCACCTCCTGATCGGTAGTCAAGAGCCCCTCTTTTGAATCCATTAGGAAAAGGATGAGATCTGAGCTGTCAATGGCAAATTCCACCTGGCGCCTTACCTGGCTTGTCATCACATCGACGCCCTCAGGTTCAATACCGCCGGTATCCACGAGGGTGAATTTCTTTCCCCTCCATTCCACCTGGCCGTAAATTCTATCCCGGGTTACTCCGGGCTTATCATCGACAATGGAAATCCTTTTGCCTATAATCCGATTAAACAACGTGGATTTGCCTACATTCGGCCTTCCAACTATGGCAACAGTAAAACTCATGGCTTTACCCCCAAATTCATTCCCGTTAATTTTTCAAGAAAGTCTTTTCCGTCTATCCCGACGACAACCACCCTGGTGCCGAGACTTCGCTCTACATCGCTAACGGTAAATCCGTCCAGAAACACTTTTCTCTCTTTTAGCATCACTTCCGGCACCAGCAGCACATCTTTTTGCCCCAGGTCCTTTAACTGATCTATCAAATCTCTTCCCGTTATCAGTCCAGCAACGGTGACTGATTCTCCGAAGAAGTTATTTTTTATAGGGTATATTTCAAAATCCAGGTTCTTAATGTTGCGCAAAGGCAACAATGCCCCCTGAAGGAACCTGAAGGCCGATACTCCGGTGGCTATCACCACCCGCCTACCTTTGGGCAGTTCGGCCGGGACACTTTCAATGTACTTTGCAAGTTGTTTTCTTAATAAGGCAACCATACCCACGCCGTTTTCCCACTGGGGAAAATCTTCGTAGGAGTCAAAAGAGGGAAATTCCCTCTTTGCAATTTCGTAGAATTCGTCGGCCAAAAACACCAAGCGGGTGCCGAAACGTCCCAGGTTTTCGCGCTGTAAGGATTCCACGCGGTCAATAATTTCCTCCGCCTCTTCACGACTGAATCGCCTGAGAGGGTAAAGGCCGTCGCGGTACTTCGTTACACCCACAGGAACCACAGCCACCGACAGAATCGAGGGCTGAAGGGAGATCAGGTCCTTTAAAGTGCGATTCAGCTCCTCTTTATCGTTTACCCCCGGGCAAAGTACGATCTGGCAATGAAAAAAAATACCGTTCTCTTTCAGAAAGCTCAAGTCGTCCATTATCCGGGCTGCAGCCGGATTTTTGAGCATGAATTCCCTCACGGCTCCAGATGTGGCGTGGACGGATATATATAGCGGACTTAACCTCATTGACACGATCCTGTTCAGGTCTTCGGCCGTCAGGTTTGTAAGCGTTATAAAAGTGCCTTCCAGGACGGATAAGCGGTAATCGTCATCCTTTACGTAAAGAGATGGCCTGAGGCCCTTTGGCATCTGGTCCACGAAACAAAAGATGCACCGGTTTTTGCAGCGCTTGATACCGTCTATCAACGGATTTTCGAATTCGATTCCCAAATCCTCATCAAAATCCTTTTCAATGGTTAATAACCTTTTTCTACCTTCTTTTGACTTTACATGTAAACACAATGTTTCGTCAGTGGTAAGAAATTTATAGTCAAGTATATCCTTTATGTTTTGACCGTTTATCATCAATATTTCATCGCCTTTTTTAAGGCCGGCTCTTTCTGCCAGGCTCCCCCGTTTTACCCTTTTTATTAAAGCTCTCTTCAACATCGACTGCCCCTTTAAAATATAATAGCTACTTTTATTACCAGCTATCAATAATATTATTGCTGAAATGTGCGGGCAAGTCAAGCTTTTGTTGAAATCTCAACCCTTTTCTTTACAATTTCCACTAGTTTCACGAACTCAAAGTACCTTTCCTGAATCCCTTTTATCGTGAGAGGCCTGCCCAGAAACACGAGACCTAAGCGCCGCGAAAGAATACCCCCAACTTTTGTCTTGAAGTTTACCAGGGGTAGGGTATCTATAAAAAACAGGTTATCTGTGTTAACTCCGCTGTGCTCAAGAAAACTTACAATGGCCCTTTTAACCAGTTTTCGCTGGCTTGTCATGCCTATTATATAAACCTCAATTCCTCTTTCATCCCTGCCCATAAAAAAAGGATATCCTATTTCAAAGGAATTGGTTTTATCATAATGGGGCAGCCTCTTGAATTCTTCAGTATCCGGCAACCTGTCCGAGGGCAGCCAGCCCAGGTGTATGGCGGCGGCCACCACCGATGAGTGCGCGCTCCCGTAACAGCAGTAAAAAATCTTCATCTTCCCACCTTTTCATACAGATTTTTCTTTCACTTCCTCAACGAAGCGCTTTATTTTTTCAAAACTTTTTTTCAGCCCCAGGATTAAAAATGCGTTGCCGGCTGTTTTTAAATTAAGCCTTCGGATTATAAAGCATCCGATGGAATAAAATGCGTTGCCGTAAGGTAAGAGGTCGGCGAAAGCCACTGAATTTTCACCCATATCATATATGCGAGCTATACCTTTCAGCGCCCTCTCGACAACCCCGCCTGCTTTTCTCGAACCCATGATGTAAACCCTGCGGCCCATGTCATCAGTCCCCATATAGTATATCCTGCCCAGTTCGTCTTCCGGTAATTTGCCGAAATATGGCAGCTGAAGTATGCTTCTACGATCGAATTCCTCTATGAGCCCGAGATGTAAGGAAGCAGCCACCACTGCCAGGTAGCTGCCCCAGTAACAGGAATATATTATTCTCAATACCATTCCCCCATCAGTGCCTTACTATAATATACGACCCGTTTTCCAGGTCGTGGACCATGCCTGAAAGGATCCTGGCAAGATGTGCGGCTATCCTGTCCCTTTCCGCTTCATCCCTGGCGTAGAACACGGGGACGCCGGAGGCCGGCTGGTTTCCGTTTAAAGTTACCACTGCAAGTATGACTTCTTTTACTCCTATATTTTCCACCCTACCACCTCAATCCGAAGCGCTCCTTCCGGCCTTCGATTTCAACGGCTTTCTCCTGGCGCTCTCCAGCACGGGCACCATTTTCACGGCTTCTATCAAGCTTTCCATATCCTTTTCCATCGGCACGATAACCAGCCCCACCCTCCCGGTGTCCAGTTCAATCCTTACCAGCGGCATGAAGTCTACCTCGTTCACATCCCTTTTTACGCCCAGGAGCGCCGCTACATCGTGGGCTATCGCCTGCCTCTGCCCTATATTTGCCAGCGTTGCCCTTGCGTCGTCGTCTTTGGGTTCTATCATTACCGCGAGGCCTTTTTCTATGAAAATTTTCCTGGAATCGGGATGACCCACGTTCATAACCTTGATGTTTTCGATGCACAAAATGGAACCCTGAAAATGGATCTTTGCCGGCCTGACCGTCGCGATATCCTGGATTCGCTTCCTCCTGGTAAAGTAGCTCAACAATAATATCAGCGCTCCACCTGTAAAAATACCCAATACTGAGTTTTTGAAAAATTGCACCGCCGCGCTGGTTACCAGAGCCGTCAGCATAGCCAGATAGTTCCTGGACTCAAAAGCTTTGGCTATGTCTTCCACATAAGCCGCCCCCCTGGGGACCAGCTCCGTATCTTCGATATGCTTAAGGCTCTCCCGTTCCATGTCCCTTATTTCTCTGAACTGCTGGGCGGCTAGGGCCAGGAACGTGACCGCCGTATATTCCTTCGCAACCAGAGCCGGTATCGCTACAGCCCCCAGAAAGGCTGCTATAAACCCGAGGGCCAGGTGAACCATGTAGCCCTGGGGATAGCTCGGATATTGTCTGTAGTCAACGCGCAGCAGGTACAGCCTGCCCAGGGTTCCCATAGCAAGACCTACGGATACCACCACAAGATAGTCCTGCATACATCAGCCCTCGTCCCCTGCCCGGTCGCCCCGATTGCCGCCTCTTTCCTTTGACTTTAAACTGCCCAGGAAATTTGTGAACTCGGAGCCCATAAAACGCCCCAGCTTGCTCGAAAGTTCTTTCCAGCCGCCGGTACTTACAAGCAAGTAGGCTATGAAGCCGATTGCACCAAAGATTATTATCCAGAGGATATTCTTAACAGCACTGCCGCCCTCTCCAGGAACTTGTGTAGTACCTCCTGTTCCCGGTGCAGCCTTTTTCTGGTAATCGGAACCGTACAGGGTAGTCGCTATGACGTCAGCAAGGATTTCCACCCCTTCCTGGGCTTTATCTCTGTGATTGGTATAAGTTCCCGCCTCGACGAGTATCGTCCTGGGGAAAAGATCCTGATTATAACTGCCTTTGCCGTAAAAAATACCTTTCATCAGCCCCGGATATTTTTTGTCGGCAACGGCCTTTAACTGCCATGCGAAATTATTAATAGACTGTATTTGCGGATTCTGGCGTCCTACAACAAGTCGAATTTTAGCTATGGGCTGGCCGTTTACATGACCGGAATACTCCTCCGCCGGTACTGCATCTCTGTGAATGTCGATGAGTGCATCGGGACCCTTCTTTAGAAGCTCCATGGCTGTACGGCGTGATCTCTGGTATGCCGCCGCATCGTGAGGATCATGGGGCTGATTGGAATGGATGACAGTTATGCCCCTTCGTTCAAGTGCTTCTTTCAAGGCTTCACCTACTTTAAAAATTCCTCCCTTGTAGGGTATGCTGGCTTTGCCGTCTGTGGGCACATAGGACTCATCGCTGTGGGTATGGTATATTGCCACTAATCGCTTCCCTTGAAGCCTCGATGTTTTTAAAGCGCTTTCATCCTCAACGTCCTGTAACGCGCTTAACGCCTTTTCGATATCCACCTTTTCTTTAAACCGGGCGTAGCCCCTATCGCCTTCGACTTTGAAAATTTCGTAAAGGTTATTATCCTCGTCCAGGTACTCATCCCCCACGTTCACAACCCTGGCGGTGGTGAATATCTTTTTATTGGTCTTTTCCTCATAGACGGTAAAGTATCCATCCTTTTTCTCTTCTTCGGCGAAAGAGATTCTGGAAAAAACGAGGCCCAAAATCATATACAACACGAAAAACGCCATAAAGGCTTTACCTGTCCTCATTTTTTTCACCTTCTTCATTCATTAAGGAACTCGCCATATTCCGGTTCTTTTCGGCCTTGGCTGTACCTCCCTGGAGCTTTTCTCTGGTCTCACCCACAAATTCGCAAAGGGCTACTCCTATAACTCCCGCGATAACCGCCGCATCGAAGACACCTGCACCCCCTATGGCGGTACCTACCGGCCTGCCAGCAACGCCAAAAGCATAGATTATATCGGAAATTAATATACCCATCACTCCTGCAATAAAAGCGCCGCGCCTTGACCTGCCGAAAATATAAGCTATTACGCCTGCCAGTAGAGAAAAAACTAAAAGCGGGTCCAGATATGTAGTTTCCGGTTCTGCGGGCAGGAGCCTGCCCCCCGCGTAGACCGCAAGCCCCGTTATTGCAGCAGCAATTATGGAGCGAACTTTTTCCTCTCCGCTATCAGCGGTAACGATGAGGTAAGCGGCAAGCGCTATCGGCACCAGACCGCCGCCGATATTTATGGATAACCCCCTGCCAAGAGGTATGTTGGGCAAGAAAGTACCAACTATCATTGCTCCTATGAAAATAAGGGCGGTTTTGTCTGACATGTGCATCCTATCCACTACTCTCTGTAAAAGCCCGAAGTATATTAATACTGCCAGTACAAGAAGTAGAGTTACCCCCACGGGCATCAAATTCACCTCTTATTGCAAATTTTTCTTTTTTATCTTTACCCAAGGCCTTGCAATTTATTCGAAACAAAAATGCAGCCCCGCTGGGGCTGCCTGTAATCAATTGTTAAGCTCTTTCTTTTCACCGGTGACAACGTATATTATCCATTCTCCCAGATTTGTGGCGTGATCGGCGATGCGCTCGAGAAACCTGCCTACAAACAGGAGCTGGGTGGCCTGGGAGATCGTTCTGGGGTCCTCTATCATTATAACCAGAAGCTCCCTGAAAATTTGAGAGTAAAGACTGTCAATTTTATCGTCGGCATCGCATACCTTCTGGGCCGCCACCACATCCTGATTAATATAGGCGTCCAGTGCATTTCTAACCATTTCACGGGTGAGCTGAGCCATCCTGGGTATGTCGATGAGCGGCTTTATATACTGCTGGTCCAGCAATCTTATGGTTGTCTTGGCTATATCCACGGCGTTGTCAGACATTCTCTCCAAATCGGTGGCTATCTTCACTCCGGTGAAAATCACTCTAAGGTCCTTCGCCAGGGGATGCTGCCTGGCTATGAGTTTAACACACTTGTCTTCGATCTGGTGCTGCATATTATCGACTATATCGTCATCTTCGATCACCTTTTGAGCCAGCTTTTCATCTTTCTTTACCAGCGACTCTACGGCGTTGTAAATCTGCTGTTCCACCATGCTGCCCATTTTTAGAATATCCTGCTGGAGTTCTTCCAGTTCCCTGTCAAAACCAGGTCTCATCGTCGTCATTTTTTCTTTCCTCCCATTAACCAAAACGGCCGGTAATATATTCTTCGGTTTTCTCATTTTTAGGATTGTAAAAAAGCTCTTCCGTGGAACCGAATTCCACCAATTCACCGCTCAAAAAGAAAGCTGTGAAATCAGATATCCTTCCCGCCTGCTGCATATTGTGGGTCACTATTACTATGGTATACTTTTCTTTCAGCTGTTCGATTAATTCCTCTATCTTCATCGTCGATATGGGGTCCAACGCCGAACAGGGTTCATCCATCAGAACCACCTCGGGCTCCACCGCCAGCACCCTGGCTATACAAAGCCGCTGCTGCTGCCCTCCGGACAACCCCAGTGCCGAATCCTTAAGCCTATTCTTTACTTCGTCCCAGAGGGCCGCCCCCCGCAGGCTTTGCTCCACTATTTCATCCAACCTGTTCTTATCCCTTATACCGTGAATCCTGGGGCCGTATGCCACATTGTCGTATATGGACATAGGAAACGGATTCGGTTTCTGAAATACCATACCGACCCTCTTACGCAGTTCAACCACATCCACATCCGAATCGTATACATTCTCATCATCCAGATATACCCTGCCGGTTAGACGAGAATTTTCGATAAGGTCGTTCATCCGGTTTAAAGACCTCAAGAAAGTAGATTTGCCGCATCCCGATGGTCCTATCAGTGCGGTCACCTTTTTTTCTTTTATTTCAATATTAATGTCTTTCAGTACCCGGAATTCGCCGTAGTAAATGTTTAAATTTTCTGTGTAAATCTTGTTTTTTATGGTTGTTCGCCTCCCCGTTGCCTGTTAAACTTATTTTAACTTTTATTTGTTAAAAAAACTTTGACGTGCCGTTAAATAATTGTAAAGTAACTTACTGCGATCTTTTAAGTGTGAATATGAATTTACTGCCTTGATTTACTTTGCTTTCGACCCTGATTTCTCCGCCGAAGGCCTTGACTAAGTGCTTGACAATGGCCAGACCGAGTCCGCTGCCGCCCATGTCTGGAGATCGGGCTTTGTCAACTCTGTAAAACCTCTCAAAAACTCTAGGAAGGTCCTCCTCCGGGATGCCTATACCCGTGTCGCATACTCTAAATTCCACCACATCGCCTTTCGGTTCAGCTTCAATCCATACTTTTCCACCATCCCGGGTATATTTAATGGCATTGTCCAGGAGGTTAATAAAGACCTGCCTGAGCCAGTCCGGATCGGCTTTCACTTTAGGGAGATCTCCGGGAATATCCGCGGAAAACATTAAACCCTTTTCTTTTAACCGATTTTCAAAGATGAGTATCACTTCTTTTATCAATTCCGCCGCAGATACATCTTCAATCCTTAGCTTCAGCTGGTTTGTCTCTATTCTGGAAAGATCCAGCAGATTGTTTATCAGTCTGTAAAGCCTTCCCGCCTCTGCATCGATTATGTTTAAAAACCTTTTTGAGAGTACGGGGTCCTGATAGGCACCCTCCAGCAGGGTTTCCACAAAGCCTTTTATCGATGTAAGGGGGGTCCTCAATTCATGAGATACATTGGCTATAAATTCGGAACGCAGCTTTTCGAGATGCTTGAGTTCCGTAACGTCTCTCATCACAATGACGCTGCCCGAAATCCTTCCCACCTTATCTTTGAGCGGAGTTATATGAACTTTCAAAATCTGCTCCCGGGGCAGCAATACTATTTCTTTAAAATAAGGAGAACCGCTTCTTAGAGTCTTTTTCACCGCTTCATCCAGTTCGTAATTGCGGATAATGCTGATCAGGTTTTTGCCGATTGCTGTTTCGGAGCCTGTGCCAACAAGTTTGCCGGCCGCGGGGTTGATGAGCATTACCCTTCTTTGAACGTCTACCACGACAACACCATCAACTATGCCCGCCAGCAGATCCTCCATCCTGGCCGTTTTTTCGTCTAATTCTTCAAGAGTAATTCTCAACTTTTTGGCCAGCAGGTTTAATTCCTTGCTGAGCTGCCCCACCTCATCGCGGGAATTAACATGGACTGTCCGGGTAAAGTTACCAGCCGCAAAATTTCTGGTTACCTCAACCATAGAACTAATTGGCTTTATTATACCGGCATAAGCCTTCCTCAACATTAAAGTGGAGCTGAAAATACCTAAAAAAGCAGCAACGAAGAACAACAGTTTTATCCGGAGTATTTTATTAACTTCATCCGGGGGCAGCCCCACCACAACAGCCCCGAGTATGTTATTTTCAAACAAAACAGGCACCGCCGCGCAAAAACGGCGGGAAATCATGATTTTAATTACGTTTTTATCAACGTAATTTTCGCCCTTAAGGATGCCCTCCAGCGGTAAATCTCGCGCCTGAAATTCCCCCACCACCGCTATCCTGTCGCCGGAGGTGTTGAAAACAGCGATACTTTTGCGGAACTGCCTGGATAGGTCCTTCACCATACTGACGACTTCCTGGTATTTACCGGCCGCCATGGGGGTTTTTACGGCCGAAGCGAAAAAAGCTGCATCGACTGCCAAATCGTGTTCTATGCTTTTTAAGTAAAGATTCTGCAGGGAGGCAAACAGCATTAATAGAATAATAAAAATTGTAACGGTAATTATCCAATTTTTTCTGAAGTGATCCTTCAGCAAAAAAATCACTCCGGCTCATTAAACTTGTACCCGATACCCCTTACCGTCTCGATAAATTGAGGCGCCTCAGAATTCCTTTCGATTTTCTGCCTCAGGTGCCTGATGTGAACGTCCACCGTCCTGGTATCTCCTAGATAATCATAGCCCCATATGTTTTCCAAGAGATATTCCCGCGAAAAAACCTTGCCAGGATTGGAAGCCAGGAGCCTTAAAAGTTCAAACTCCTTTGGTGTAAAATCCTTCCTTTCTCCGTTTACAAACACCTCGTGCCTTTCTACGTCTATCGTTACTGGACCTGCTTTGATAATTTTCTCAGATCTTTCAACCTTGTCGGTTCTTCTCAACACCGCTTTTACCCTTGCCGCCAGTTCGCGGGGGCTGAACGGTTTTGTGATGTAATCATCGGCTCCCATTTCAAGTCCCAGCACCTTATCGATTTCTTCCGTCTTGGCCGTCAACAGTATAACGGGGATATCCCTGGTAGTCCGCTGCCGTCGAAGAATACGGCAAACCTCCATCCCGTCTATGCCCGGCAGCATTATATCCAAAATTACAAGATCGGGCTGTTCCTCTTGAACCAGATCCAGGGCCTGTTGACCGTCCGCTGCGGTTATTACTTTAAAACCGCTGTTTTCAAGGTTGAATTTCACCAGCTCCAGTATATTAGGCTCGTCGTCGACGACGAGTATTTTTTCCTTCGCCATAAGCACACCCCTTATATTAATTCAATTACCGCTGCCAGGCTGCCGGTTTTTCCTCTATCCCGCCTGTATGAGTAGAAAAGATCAGGTCTGCAGTGGGTGCAAAATCCGCTCAAAGTAATATTTTCGGCTTTAACTCCCGCATCCATAAGCTGTCTCTTATTGGCCTTCACCAGGTCCAGCAACCAGCGCCCGTTACCCTTGTATTCCACGAGCTCCTCCCAATATTCGAAAGCCTCTTTGAATTTTTCGATAACCGGTTCGTCTACTTCGTAACAGCTGCCGGCTATACATGGTCCTATGCCGGCAATTAGTTTCTCCACGGGAGTACCGAATTCTTCTCTCATTTTCTCTACTGTTCTGGCTCCTATCTTTTTGACCGTACCTCTCCAACCCGCATGAGCAAGGCCCACCGCCGGAGTTGCCGGATCGAGGAAAAACAGGGGAACGCAATCCGCATAATAAGTTATTAGGGCTACATTTCTTTCCTTTGTTATCAGGGCGTCTTTCTCTTTGATATCCGATTTCCTTACAATACCCTTGCCCCTGTCCTTTTCTCCGACCACGTATACATCATTCTCATGCACCTGGTGGGAGGCCACGAGATTTTCCATCTTGATACCGGTGGCATCGCAGAAAGTCTGGTAATTTTTAAGCACCGTGTCTTTATCGTCGCCTTTGTTGAATCCCAGGTTTAAAGCCTCACAATGACCCGTGCTGTATCCTCCGGTACGCGTGGAAAAAGCGTGCCTCACCAGCCCTGTAGCCTCGAAAGACGGAATAACAAGGAACTTTACCCCGCTTTTTTGCCTCAATTCGAAACCCATTCGCATCACCTTATTTCCTGCATATTTTACACACATTGCATATTTCTTCCGTACACCTTCGCGTAACCTGGCCCTTCAGCGCTCTTTTATATTCTTCAACAAAGTACTCCCTGCCCAGCCCGATATCTATATGGTCCCAAGGCAGCATATCATCGAGGTCGAATTCCCTGTGGGCGTAATATTCCACGTTTTTCCCCTCCATCTCGACGCGCTTGAAACGGGATAAATCTCCTCCCTCGAGGTGAACTTTATAAAGCATCATGGCGGTGGTACGGTCCCCCCTGGCCAGGGCAGCCTGTATCTGGGAAACCCTGGGGCTCTCGTACAACACCTTTATACCCTTGGGCTTCAGGTTGCTCTGAAGCTTCTTTATCTTTTCCTCGAGGGATAGCACGGACTCCATTCCCAACCACTGAAAGGGAGTAAAGGGCTTGGGAATAAAGGGATTGATGCTAACCGTAAGAAGCCCGGTCTTATTGCCGCCGGCTACCATCTTTTCTTTGACTCTCGTTAAGAAATCGATCATTTCTTCTATATCACCGGAAGTCTCCGTAGGCAGCCCTATGATATAATAGAGCTTGAAATTTTTTATGCCGAACTTCTGCGCCAGATCTATGGAATCCAGGACGTGGTCCTCGGTTATGCCTTTGTTTATAACATCTCGAAGCCGCTGAGAACCTGCTTCGGGAGCTATGGTGAGAGTCTTGTGCCCGCTCAAAGAAAGCCCTCGCAATAGCGGCTCTCTTAAAGTATCGGCCCGCAGTGATGAAACGGAAAATTTTATATCCCTTTTCGCCAGCTCTTCCGATAATTCATCTATTTTTGGGTAATCGGATACGGCCGCCCCAACTAATCCCACCCTTTTCCCGTATTTTGCCGCAAATTCCGCCCTCTCGATTATCTTCTCAAGCGCCCTGACCCTCGGCACGCGGTAACAGTAACCGGCCATACAGAACCTGCAGTTTCTGCCGCATCCCCTGGAAACCTCAACGAGAAACATGTCTTTAAACTCCGTATTCGGGGTAAGTACGGCGGTTTCGGTATTGAAGGCGTCCAGGTTTTTTACCCATCGCCTCCTGACCTTTGGTGGGGCGGGGGGTTTGACCTCGAATTTATCAACGCCTCCCCTTTCATTATACTCTATATCGTAAAACCGGGGTACGTAAACGCCCTCGATTTGGGCCAGCTTTTCAAGGATGGTTTCCTTTGGCGATCCCTTGTTATCACGATATGTGTCTATTATCTCGTGGATTACTTCCTCGCCTTCTCCGATCACAAAAAAATCCACAAAGGGAAACAGTGGCTCGGGATTAAAAGTGGCTGCAGGTCCTCCCGCCATTACAAGGAGGTCTTCCCTGTCTCGGGTGAAAAGAGGTATATTGGCATCCTGCAGAATTTTCAACAGATTAACATAATCCAGTTCGAAGGATACCGAAAACCCTACAATGTCGTAATTCCCCAGCGGCTGTATAGCTTCGATGGTGTGGGCTGGAAAGCCTCTGAACAAAAATGCCCTGTGGCAGAGGGAATCCGGCCTGGAATTGATTTGGCGGTATATCGCCTGAAATCCCAGATTGGACATCCCCAATTCATATGCGTTTGGGAAAACTAGAGCCACGTTTACCGGTACTGAACCGAAGCTCTTTACGGGGAGAAGAGTAGTTTCTTCCTCCCGCAGCCTTTCGATCTTCTGCCGCATCTTCCAGTGCATCTAATTTCCCCCTCTCATCATATTATAATGTTTTTCACGCAAAATAAAAAGGCTTTTAGCAAGCCTGTCTTTGACTTTACATTCCTTTTTTTGGTTCGGCAAAATCTGAAAGCTCTATCAGAATCACATCACTGCCTATTTTTTTTATTTTTTCCCAGGGGATTACATAGTCTCCACCCTTGCCGAACACACTCAAAATTTTAGCCGGCGCCGGAACTATAATGGCCCGAATTCGCCCCTCTTCCACATCGATATCCAGGTCACTGATAAATCCAAGTTTTTTCCCGTCGGTTATATTTATTATCTCTCTCTGTCTTAAATCTGAGGCCTTGATCACCGGCATCACCCCTTTTCCTATAAAATATACCGGTAACATCCGTTATAATGTTTCGGTTCGAGGATGCTTTTATTACTATAATTTATATTCGTACACCTAAAAAAATATAAAAAAATAAGGCCTTCAAAAGGCCGTGTATCAGTTTCCCTTCATTATCATCCTTTCGATTTTCGCCTCCTCCATCACTATTTTTAGCGGCGTCTCCTGCCTTGCATAAACCAGGTTTCTTGTATTATAGGCTACTATGGCTCTCGATCCCGCGTAAAAGCTGAAAAGAGACGCTACAGTCAGCAAAACTACCAGCACTTTTTTGATCGACTCCATAAGGCTCACCTCGAACTTAGATGTATTTTTTCAGATGTTTTAACGCGGCTTTTTCCAGTCTAGAAACCTGAGCCTGCGAAATCCCGATCTCCTGAGCAACCTCCATTTGAGTCTTCCCTTCAAAAAACCTCAGCGTCAGTATCATCTTCTCCCTTTCGTTGAGTTTTTGCATAGCTTCTTTTATTGAAATGCTCCTGAGCCAGTTCTCGTCGTTATTTTTATCGTCGCTGATCTGATCCATAACAAAAATCGGGTCTCCGCCGTCATGGTAGATAGGCTCAAATAGCGATATAGGTTCCTGAATGGCATCTAAGGCCATTACAATTTCTTCGGCGGGAATATTCATTTCCCTGGCTATTTCGTCGATTGAAGGCTCCCTCGAATTCTTATTTACCAGCGAATCTCTGATCTGCAAAGCTTTATAGGCTATATCTCGTAAAGATCTGCTGACTCTTATGGGATTATTGTCCCTCAGATATCTTCTGATCTCGCCTATAATCATAGGCACCGCATAGGTTGAAAACTTGACGTTTTGATTTAAATCAAAATTATCTATAGCCTTCATCAGGCCGATGCATCCCACCTGAAAAAGATCGTCGACATACTCGCCCCTGTTGTTAAACCTCTGTATTACGCTGAGAACCAGTCTCAGATTTCCGTGGATAAGTTTTTCCCTGGCTTCTTTGTCTCCCTGCTTGACTTTTAGAAACAGTTCCTTCATTTTGCTGTTGGACAGCACCGGAAGTTTTGAGGTGTTAACACCGCAGATCTCTACTTTGTTCAAATTCATAAAATTTCCCCCTGTCTTTCCAGTACCTCATTTAAATTTTTGCCACAGGGGGAAGTTTTTATTCGCTTTTTTAAAATTACATCATTCTTACTATTTCCTTTCTCAGCCTCTTTATAATTCTCTTTTCAAGCCTGGAAATGTAAGACTGAGAAATCCCCAGAAGTTCGGCTACTTCCTTCTGAGTCTTTTCTTTTCCATCGTTCAGGCCGAATCTGAGCTCCATAATGCACCTTTCTCTTTTTGACAGGCGTTTCATCGCCGCATCCAGAAGTTCTTTCTCCACCTCTTCTTCTATGCATTTATAAATCATATCACTATCGGTGCCCAGAATATCCGAGAGCAGAAGTTCGTTCCCATCCCAGTCTATATTCAAGGGCTCGTCGAAAGATACTTCCACGCGATTCCTGTTGTTCCTCCTGAGATACATCAGTATCTCGTTTTCGATACATCTTGAAGCATAGGTGGCAAGTTTGATCTTTTTATGGGGATCAAAGGTATTAATCGCTTTTATAAGTCCGATAGTACCAATAGATATAAGGTCTTCAATACCGGCTCCAGTGTTTTCAAATTTGCGCGCGATGTAGACTACCAACCGCAAATTCCGCTCTATAAGAACATTTTTTACCCCACTGTCTCCCATTTCCAGTTTGCCCAACAACATGGCTTCTTCTTCACTGGAAAGCGGGGGCGGTAAAGTCTCGCTACCGCCTATATAGTATATAACTGTTTTTTTCCACCTTCCCAGTCTTTGCCGGATGTACAAAATTAAAATTTTTAAATTTAATTTTTTAAACATTTAAATCCCCCCCAGTTAAAATTTTTATCCGATTAAAAGTTCCGGATTCAATAAAGCCCTGTAAGTGCCCTGCGGCGACAGGACCTTGTGGTAAATCCCCAGCACCGCGTTTTTTATCTCATAAACTTTGTTGTCAAAATTGATTATAACTCTATCAGGTTTAAAACCCACCATCAAACCCTTGTTCTTTCCGATCGAGCTAAACGGAATAATTCTAATCCTTGCTGCCCAGTAGGAGTTGGAGACCGCTCTTGTTATATCCTCAAGATTTTCTCCCGGTTCTTTCATCATCAACGTCCTTATTTCTTGAGGAAAAAAATCCTCTAATACTGAAAATTCTACTATTATGACGGGATAATTGGAAATTGGGTCCCGCAGGTCGTTGCCTGTATCAATCAGAGCCTTTATTTTGAACTGGCGTTCGCCGAATAAAATCGTCATCGGGACGATAAATGAATCCCGTGACAGTATCCTGTAAATCAGCGGCCACATAAATTTGAAAAAAACAAACAAAAACGCAGAAGAAACGAGTAATATCCACCATGGTACTGAAATATTATTTACTAGTAGGCTCCCGGTAAACGCTCTTTCGGCGTTAATTAAGTAAAATAAAGCAAAAGCGCCGCCCCCGACCATAAAAGAAACAAAATAAAAGAAGCCTAGGGCTTTGATAAACTCAGAAAAACTTAGAGGATAAAAGGCTATGAGCACCATCAAAATCGATACGATTATCTTGCCTGGAATCGTTTGTAACAACGCGCCGGTGGGAAAAAACACCTCCAGGAGAAACAGATTGCCTAAGAGGGCACCTGCTACGAACCTTAGATTCCCAGCATTCAGTTTCAGTATTAATTTTACCAGCCAGAGTATTGTAAAATTCATGAGAAAATTTATTATAAACACCACGTCAAAGTAAATTACCATAACCTGCCTCCGGACTAACACCCAGTCTAAAAAATTTATATTCGTCTGCTTTGTCCGTTATGATATATTTTAACACCGGTAATTACAAAAAAATGTCAATTCGTGATGCGCGGCAATAAAAAAAGAGCGCCATTTTGCGCTCTTTATCTCCTTTTACTTTTTCGAAGGAATGCCGGTATGTCAATATCTCCGTCGTCGAAGGGCTCGATCTCGAAATCCTCTTCCTTTACCGGCTTTTCTTTTTGTTCGAAACCTGTAGCAATCACGGTTATTCTTATCTCATCCTGTAACTTTTCGTCGATAACGGCGCCAAATATTATGTTAGCATCAGGATCGGCAGCAGCGGATATGAACTCCGCGGCCTCGTTTACCTCCAGGAGGCCCAGATTCGAGCTGCCGGTGATATTCAAGAGCACACCTTTTGCGCCCTCGATCGATGTTTCAAGCAGAGGGCTGGAGACGGCCTGTTTGGCAGCTTCTATAGCCCGGTTTTCTCCGCTGCCGCGGCCTATTCCCATATGGGCCAAGCCCGTTTCCATCATTATGGTCCTGACATCGGCGAAATCAAGGTTGATCAACCCGGGGACCGCAATCAAGTCTGAAATGCCCTGAACGCCCTGCCTTAAAATATCATCGGCGATACGGAAGGCATCCAGAATAGAGGTCTTTTTTTCCGCGATAGAAAGCAACCTGTCGTTAGGAATCGTTATCAGAGTATCTACACAGTTTTTAAGATTGGATATGCCCATTTCTGCGTGGGTCATGCGCTTTTTGCCTTCAAAGCTGAAAGGCTTTGTCACGACACCCACAGTGAGTATGCCGAGATTTTTTGATATTTCGGCTACCACCGGCGCAGCTCCCGTACCTGTTCCGCCTCCCATGCCGGCGGTTATGAATATCATGTCTGCTCCTTTCAATGCTTCTTCAATTTCAGTTCTACTTTCTTCCGCAGCCTTCTTACCGATTTCAGGGTTGGCACCGGCCCCCAGACCTTTTGTCAGTTTCTCACCTATCTGTATTTTTTTATCGGCTTTCGATAAAAAGAGGGCCTGAGCATCTGTATTAACGGCTATGAATTCTACACCTCTCAATCCTGCGTCTATCATACGATTTACGGCGTTATTACCGCCTCCACCTATGCCGATAACTTTTATATTGGCGAATTGTTCCATGGCAACGTCAATGTCTAGCACCTTACTACCCCCTTACACTAACCTAAAAATACTCCCTCAGGATACGCTTTGCTTTTTCAAGAAAGCTGAAGGTGTTTTTCTCCCTGGCTCCGTCTCTTTCCGTAAAAGACCTCTGTTTGTAACCGTAATAAAGCAGGCCCAGGGCGACGGTGAACGTATGGTCATAACCGTACATGTCGGTTCTTGCGGCTCTTACGGGAATTCCCAGCATTTTTTGCGCCATTTCCAGGGCCCCTCGCATATGTAAAAGGCCACCGCCGGACAAAACGGCTCCGGCGGCCAGTACGGCCCTGTAATTCATGTTCTTCAGTTCCTTGTAGATCAGAGATATAATTTCTTGCACCCTCGGCTCTATAATGGCTGCCAGTTCTTTCTGGGAGATTTTCCTGGTGGTGGATTCTCCGATGCTCTGTATCTCAATATCGGGCTTATCCGATGCCAGGCTGACCATTGCGCAGGCATATCTTCTCTTTATCGCTTCCGCCTGCGAATAGGGCAAGCGAAGGCCGATCGCTATATCGTTGGTTATATAGTCTCCGCCAAGAGGGATAAGGCTGTATAAAGCGATATTGTCTCCGCGAAATACTGTGATCTCCGTGGTTCCAGCTCCTACGTCGACCAGGGCGACGCCCATATCCAGCTCATCATCGCTCAAAAGTATCTCCCTTGCAGCCAGCGATTTCAAAACGACTCCTTCTACTTCCAGGCCAGCCTTCTGTACACATCTTACAACGTTTTGAATTGCTGTAAGCTGACCGGTTATAATGCTCGCCTCAACCTCCAGCCTGGTTCCTACCATTCCTACAGGGTCTCTTATGCCGTCACATCCGTCAACTATAAACTGCTTGGGTAGTACTTCGATGATTTCCCGGTCCGGCGGTATCGCGACTATTCTTGCGACCTGGAGCACCCTTTCCACATCCTGAAGGGTAATTTCTCTGTCGCTCCGCGGTATAGCCACGACTCCACGGTTATTGATAATGGTCACGTTGTTTCCCGAAATCCCAACCAGAACGCCGCTCACTTTAGCATTGGACATCTGTTCCGCCTGTTCCACGGCTTCGACGATACTGCGGACCATGGCCTCGATATTTACTATGTTTCCCTTTTTAATACCGGTAGTCGGAGCCATACCGTAACCGATTATATCTATCTCACCGCTTCGGGAAATTTCACCGATCATACAGCATACTTTGGAACTGCCCAAATCCAGGCTGGCCATAATGCTGCTTCTCCCCAAGACTCCACCTCCCCTCTGATGGGCAGGTCCTGATTTATAAATTCCACATCTAAAATAATATTCCTTCCTTTTTTTTCAATAAATTTTTGACTAGTTCCTCTTAAATAATCGATCCAGCATATGCCTGCGAATTATTGCAAGATTCTGGAATATCCTTACTCCGAAGGCAAATATCGCAGCCATATATATGGGTATGCCCAATTTATCTCCCAGGAACGCCAGAAAACCGGCCAGGAGGGCGTTGGAGAAAAAGCCCGTTATAAAAATATTTACGTTAAAGTGCCCTTCCCCCATTGCCCTGAGACCGCCAAAGACCGAATCCAGGGCTGCGAGGACGGCTATAGAGGCATACGGCGCATAGCTCAAAGGTATATTTATGGGGAACACAAGCCCCGCCAGAATACCTAATATTAGCCCTATTAATGGAAACAGCATGCTACTCACCTGCCTTCACAGGCTCGAAATATTGGAATCTAACCGGACCTTCATAAGCTGGCATAATTATTTTGTCATGTTTTTTTATGGTTACCTGGATACCGAATACCTCCAGAGACTCGATTATGCCACCTCTCATTTTCATGGAACTTTCCAGATTTTCAGGGTTTCCTATGGCCTGAATCACGAAAGGCGGCGCCATCCTCACGGAATTTACCATGATCGTGGGACCGACGCATCTTATCTCTGTAGTTGCTATGATTCTCTGGCCGTTCACCGATACGGCCTCAGCTCCCGCCGCGAAAAGTTCATTTACAACTTTCAAAATATCCTCATCATGGATTAAAAACAGGTTGGGGTCTTCTCCAGGCTGTTTTGGTACATTGCTGTCGTCCAGGGTGATGATTATACCCGGTCCCGTGCCCTCCACAAGGCCCGCCACCATACGGGCTTTTTCCAGTTCTTTTTTCATAGCTTCCGTAACCTGGCTGATATTCGCAGCCGAATTTTCATACTCGTTCAACCTTTTTCTCAGATCAGATACCTCGGTTCTCAACCTTTCTCGCTCATCTATAACGGTTTTTAATTGTGTCGTTAGCTCTTGAATCCTCTGTAAAGACGTCATGGCGCTGCCGCTTTTTTGAGTGCTCCTGAACTGTGCGACCAGCATGAGCCCCAGTACAAAACAAACGATCGCTATCAGAATCTGACCCTTAAATTTATTGTTCAATGACTAATTCCCCCCTTCCCCCGATTTAATATGGCCTGAATACCGGCATATCCTGGCTTAAATCTATTAAACCTTTACCTCTCCCATTTTTCCTCAGGTCTTCCAGCACCTCTCTTAACATGGCGAATTTTCTTTCTTCGATACCGGTTTCTTCAAAGTACACCTGATATCCATCCAAGGTATAAATAAAAAAAGATACTCCTTCCCGGTTCTTTTCTATATGGATCTCGGACAGCTCCGCATTCATTGGTGAAAGAAATTTCATAACTTCCTTCAGCTTTTCTAATAAGCTCTGATCTCCACTAATAACAAGGGGTTTTGCCTTTTCAGCGCGGGATATTTCAAGACCCGTTATTACCGGAACCATTAGCCCTTTTAACTCCGGCCCAATCCTCACCACAACGCCGTTCGAATCAATCAAAACAAAACCCCCCAGATAAGACAATGCAGCTGCTATTTTCCTTTCTTCTACACTAATTACCATTGTTCCGGGAAGTTTTAATTTTACCTTGACTTCTTTGACGGGGACAGATTGTTTAATCTCTTCATTTATCAATGCCGGTTTGATCATAAATATATTTTCACCCAGATGATGGTTTACCGAATTCAAAATTTCAGAATCTGGTATGCTGACGTTGCCTTCAATCTCTATTTTTTCCAGCTTGAATAAAGAACTGGTGACAGTCAGCATTATTGTAATTATACATAAAAGGACCAGTAATCTCAATAGTATTTTAATATCAATTCTCCTTTTGTTTCTATTGCGACGATACATTTTTATTTTAATAAGGCGGCATGTCCTCCCTTCCCTCATAAAAAAGGAGCGTCAATTTGTTTTTTCAATTTTTGCTCCAAGGGCCTGCAGATTCCTGTCAAACCACTCGTATCCTCTCTCAATATAAGAAGTACCCTCCACTATGGTCTTTCCATCAGCCGCAAGGCCGGCTATGACCAGGGCTGCACCTGCCCTAAGATCTTTTGCTTCAACAACGGCTCCCGTTAATCTTTTAATACCTTTTATTATGGCGGTATTGCCGTTTATCTTAATATTGGCGCCCATCCGTCTCAGTTCTTCTGCATGTTTAAATCGGTTTTCAAAAACAGTCTCAGTAATAATTGAAGTGCCCTCCACCGTGGCCAGCAGCGCCATCATAGGGGCCTGCATATCCGTAGGAAATCCCGGATAAGGAAGGGTTCTGAGACTGTCCAGGGCTCTTAAGGGCGTTTCCACCCACAATTCAACCCTGTCGTCTTCGGTTTTTATCCTGCAGCCCATCTCCCGCAATTTTGCCAGTATGGGCTCAATATGTTCCAGGATAACGTTTTCCAGCACGATGTTTCCTCTGGTGGCGGCAGCCGCGACCAGATAGGTTCCCGCCGCAATCCTATCCGGGATAACCGTGTAATCTTCCACGGGTTTTAAATCTGCAATAGAACAACCCTCTATTTTAATGGTGTCTGTACCCGCACCCTTCACCCGGCATCCCATTTTGTTTAAAAAGTTTTGAAGGTCAACTATCTCGGGTTCTTTCGCCGCATTCCTGATAATGGTCCTGCCTTCCGCCAGAACCGCAGCCAGCATTAGATTTTCGGTAGCACCCACACTGGGAAAATCCAGGTGTATATTTGCACCCTTCAACTTTCCCGCCTCGGCATAGATAAAGCCGTGGCTCTCGCTCATCTTTACGCCCAGCGCTGCAAAGCCCTTTAAATGCAGGTCAATGGGCCGCGGACCTATCTCGCAACCTCCCGGGTACGATACTTTAACTCTTCCGAACCTCCCGAGTAAAGGCCCCATTAAAACTATGGAAGACCTCATCTTTCTCATCAGCTGTTCGGGCACTTCCCAGGTATTCACCGCGCTCGTATCTATTGTCAATTCATTGCCGTTTTGGGTAATGTCAGCCCCCAACATGGTCAATATACTTATCATTACTTGGACGTCTTTTATCTCCGGCACATTTTTTACGCGGCTCTTCTGACAATTAAGAATTGTGGCTGCAAGAATCGGAAGACTGGCATTTTTAGAGCCCTGCACCCTGATCTTGCCTGAAAGTTTGGAGCCCCCCGTAATTACATAAGCCCCCACATAATTCACCTCCGGTATTTACCGGGTCAGCCGTACAGCACCTCCAGCTTTCTGACCGTATCAAAAGCTACTGCATATATATCTCCCGCACCGATGGTAAACACGCAGTCACCAGATATAACCCTTTTTGCTATATAATCGGGTATTTCTTCCTTATCGTCGATATAGGTGACATTCTTGCCCTTGCGTTTCAGAGCTTCGACGATCAGCATTGATGAAACTCCATCTATTGGTTTTTCACCGGCGCTGTAAAGACGCGTGATTATTACTTCGTCGGCATCTTTAAAAGCATCGCCGAATTCTTCCGCCAGCATTTTGGTCCTGGTATACCTGTGAGGCTGAAAAATCACGTACAGCTTTCTTGGATTAAGTAATTTTGCAGCCTTGAGGGTAGCTTTAATTTCTGTGGGATGGTGAGCGTAATCATCTATGACCCTGACGCCGCCCACCTCGCCGATAAGCTGGAACCGGCGCTGCACTCCTCTAAAGGCCTTAAGGGCACCGGCTATATCCTCCATCCTTAATCCGAGCCTGTGCCCTACGGCGACGGCGGCCGTTGCATTATATATATTATGCATTCCGGGCACGTGGAGTTCCAACTCTCCCAAGCGCTCATCCCTGTAATATACTTCGAATCTTGAATTCACTCCCTCTATTCGCACGTTTTTCGGCATGTAATCCGCTGGATAATTAATTCCGTAGGTAATGCAGGGGACATCTACGCGCTTCATCACATCTCTTACGTTTTCATTATCGGTACCGAGCAAGGCAAAGCCCTCTTCTTTAATGCTCGTTATAAATTTCCTGTAGGCTTCTTTCATCCTATCCATGTCTTTATAATGATCCAGGTGATCGTTTTCGATATTGGTTACAACGGCTATATAAGGAGTAAGTTTTAAAAAAGACCCGTCGCTCTCGTCGGCTTCAGCTACCATATACTCCCCTTTCCCGAGAGTTGCGTTTCCGCCTATGTCGTTGAGTTCTCCTCCGATAACTACCGTGGGATCCATTCCGCTTTTCTCAAGGACCAGAGAAATCATCGACGTCGTAGTGGTCTTTCCGTGGGCACCCGTAACGGCTATTCCCTTCCTGGGAGCCATCAGCATGCTCAACATGTCTGCCCGGTGGATAACCGGTATATTGTTCTTTATTGCTTCCACGTATTCGGGATTTGTCGGTGGAATAGCAGAAGATATTACCACCAGGTCGGCTCCTCTTATATTTGCAGCATCATGTCCTATAAAAACTCTGGCGCCTTCTTCTTTTAACCGGTTCAACGCCTCGGAAAACTTGAGGTCGGAGCCGGAAACTTCATATCCCAGTTCCATGACGATTTTTGCTATTCCGCTCATTCCGGTGCCGCCGATACCTATAAAATGAATGCGTTTAAAATTGCCCAGCAAATTAGTTCTCTCCTTCCACCAGATCCAGTCCTCAGGTTTAAAATATGAATACTATATACTATGCTGAGGGTTTACCATGTGTTACACTCCGGCTTTGTACAAAAATGTGGTAATTTAATATTACCACAGGTATGTAACACTATAAATAGGCTTATATCCGGAAAATTTTAGTTCATTAGTAGGACAATTTCATCCAAAATTCTATCCAGTGCATCAGGTTTACCTAAATTTTTGCTGGCTGTCGACATCTTTTGAAGGCGTTTCCTGTCGAATACCAGATCCCGGATTATGCCGTAAAGCTTTGCGCCGCTGAGATCCCAATCCTTCACAACAACGGCAGCGCCGTTTTTCTCCATGAGGTTGGCGTTATAATCCTGATGCCGGTCGGCCGCCGTGGGCAACGGCACGAGTATGGCGGGTTTTCCGGCTGCAGTTATTTCAGCGATGGTTATGGCTCCTGCCCTTGAAATTACCAGATCTGCCGCCGCTATGGTGTTATGCATCTCGTAAACATAGGGCCTTAATTTAATATGCCCAAGAGTTTGGAGATTTATTCCTTTATTTTCCAGCTTATGGATGAACTCTTCGTAATTTTTTCGACCGGTAATGTGGAAAAGTTGAAAAGTGTTTTCGTCTTTTATTCTGTCTATAAGGTCCATTACGGCCTCATTAAGTCTTCGCGCTCCCTGGCTTCCCCCAAAGGAAAGTACGACGGGTTTACCTGCATCCAAATCAAGCTCTTTTAGCGCTTTCATCCGGTCGGCAGAAATAATTTCGGGCCTTATCGGATTGCCGGTTACCACCACTTTTTTTCGGGGGAAGAATTTTATGGAATCTGAAAAACTTACGGCGATCCTGTCTACAAATCTAGAAAGAATCCTGTTCGTGACTCCCGGCTTTACGTTCTGTTCATGGATAAACGTTGGAATATTAAGCAGGGCGGCAAAAAAAACTACGGGGCCTGCCACGTAACCTCCGGTGCCGATAACCAGGTCCGGTTTTTCCTTTTTCAAAAGCATAAGGGATTCCATTCCGCCCAGAATCATTTCTTTTATTGTTATAAGGTTATCCAGGGATAATTTTCTTTTAAACCCCTTCGCCCTGATTTTTTTCAGCGTAAAACCGGCCTTGGGCACAAGATCGCTTTCCAGACCCCTCTCGGTGCCAACAAAAAGTATTTCCGCATCGGGGAACCTGTTTTTCAACCCCCGGCCTATCGCTATCGCCGGGTATATATGCCCCCCCGTTCCTCCTCCTGCAATTATTACCTTTTTCGGCATATTATTTTGCCTCCGAGTACCTAGTTATATTTAACAAGATGCCCACCTCAGCCAGTGTTATTGTCAGTGAAGAACCTCCGTAACTTATAAAGGGCAGAGGCATACCGGTGACGGGTATAGATGCGGTTACAACTGCCACATGTATTAAAAACTGAAGAGCGATGAGGCTTGTTATACCCGTAGCCATAAACTTTCCGAAGAGATCGGGAGCAAGCAAAGCTGTCTTATATCCCCGCCAGATGAAAATCGTGAACATCAATATTACAAAAACCGCACCTAAAAACCCCAGTTCCTCTCCTATTATAGCAAAAATAAAATCCGTTTGGGGCTCGGGCAGATAAAAAAATTTCTGCCTGCTCTGTCCCAGCCCCACTCCAATCAATCCTCCAGCTCCCAGAGCGTACAGCGACTGAACAATATTATAACCCTTTCCCCGGATGTCTTCCCAGGGGTTGAGGAAAGACAGAAACCTCACCATCCTGTATGGCTCGGTAAAAATCAGCACCAGCACGCCGATAAAGCCTATTGCTCCCAGTGAGAGCAAGTGCGACATGCTGGCTCCTGCCACGAATATCATAACCATGGAAATCATACCGATGAGCACAGTCGCACTAAGGTGAGGTTCTACGACCACCAACCCGCAGGTAATTCCGGTAACGACCAAAACGGGTAATACACCCCTAAAAAAACTTTTCAGATCTTCCTGCTTGCGCTCAAGTGCACAGGAAAGGTACACCACCATGCCCAGTTTGGCTATTTCTGAAGGCTGGATACTGAAGGAACCAACTCCTATCCAGCGCCTCGCTTCATTGATCTTCATGCCGATTCCGGGGATCAGAACCAGTACGAGAAGCAGGTACATGACGACGAGCATCGTTCTCTCATATTTTTTTATCTTCCAGTAATCGTAGTTCATGAAATATACCATAGCAATGAGACCCAGCAAGGCAGCTACTAACTGCCTCTTTAAAAAATACAGGCTGTCTTTATGGATATAATAAGCCCATACGCTGCTGGAACTGAAGACCATTACTATTCCGAAACATAAAAGCACAAGAACGGCGAACAGTATAGCAAAATCAGGAGGTTTGCGGTATCTCACGGTTCTCACCTCTTGTCACGCCTTTAGCGAACGTACCGCCTCTTTAAAAACCCGCCCGCGCTCTTCAAAGTTAGCAAACATATCCCAGCTGGCACACGCCGGCGAAAGAAGCACTGTATCACCAGGTTCGGCGGACCTTTTTGCAATTTCCACCGCTTCACGCATGGATGCCGCCTTCTCTACCTCGAAAAAGCCCTCCTCTCTGGCAGTTCTTTCGATCTGATCGGCTGTGGCCCCTAAAAGGATAACTTTCTTCACCCTGCCGAAAAACGACCTGACAAAGGGCCTGAAATCCACCTTTTTGTCGTAACCTCCGGCTATAAGGATTATAGGACCATCCACGGCTTCCAGGGCTTTTTGGGCCGCATCCGGATTTGTTCCTTTTGAGTCGTTAATGAACTTTACGCCGTCGATAGTATCCACATATTCCATGCGGTGTTCCACCCCGCGAAAATCCTTAAGGGTCTCAGCGAGGTTGTTCAAATTCGTCTTTGTTATCCATGCAACCGCTACGGCGGCCAGGGCGTTTTCCAAGTTATGCGAACCCTTAATCCCCAGTTCCTTTGCCTTTAAAATGGGGTATATATCACCGTTTTCTCTTATGACAATTACGCCGTTTTTCACAGAAATGCCTCTTGGAAGTTCCTGTTTCCGGCTGAAAAACACAACCCGACTCCTTGCCCTTTCCGCCAGGGATGCTACAATCGGATCATCGTAATTTAAAACCGCGAAATCTTCTTCATCCTGATTTTCCAAAATTCTGGCTTTGGCTTCTATGTAGTTTTCGAAAGTCTTGTGCCGGTTCAGGTGGTCTTCAGTTATGTTTAAAATTACGCTTATCTTTGGCTTGAAGTGTACTATGTTTTCAAGCTGGAAGCTGCTTACTTCCACAACAATGTAATCCTTACTCCCGTTTTTATCCGCTTCCTGTATCAGCGGCGTCCCAATATTTCCCGCCACCGAAATGTTTTTGCCGTCGTTTTTCAGTATCTCGCCTATGAGAGTGGTCGTCGTCGTTTTCCCGTTGGTTCCCGTAACCGCAATTACCGGTGCCTTTGTAAACCAGTATCCCACTTCCAGCTCGCTTACGACAGGTATGTCCCTTTTTTTAGCTTCGTTCAAGAGCGGAATATCGCTGGGTACCCCCGGGCTGACCACGATAAGATCGGTATCATCCAGCAACGTCAAAGGGTGACCCCCAAGGACAAGTTTTATACCCTTTGAACTTAGCTTCTCCACGGTTTCCTCCATCTCTTTTTCCGGCCTTATATCGTTGGCTGTAACTCTTGCTCCCATTCCCGACAGTTCCACTGCCGCAGCCACACCGCTTCTTGCAAGTCCTACTATTAAAACGTTCGTACCCCTTAATTCCATCGTTTACCCTCCCTAATCTAGTAGACCCCGGTTAAGTAAAAGAGTGCAATACCTAATAAGGCTGAGACTCCTGTAAAAATCCAGAACACAGTGACCACCTTTACCTCGCTCCAGCCTCCGAGTTCAAAATGGTGGTGAAGAGGGCTCATTCTGAAAATTCTTTTTCCCGTAGTCCTGAAAAAAAACACCTGCAGTATTACGGAAAGCGTTTCGAGTATAAATATCAGGCCTATAAACGCCAGGTAAAAATGAGTTCCGCTTAACACTGTGAGAGCAGATATCGCTCCTCCCAACCCTAGAGAACCGGTATCGCCCATAAATACCCTGGCGGGATAGCGGTTGTAAAGCAGGAATCCAAGGCAGGCGCCGCTGACGGCGGCACTGAACAAAGCCAAATCATCTTTACCAAGAAAAAAAGAAATCAGCGTGAATGCAAAGCCCACTACCACAACAATGCCCGACACGAGACCGTCTAAACCATCAGTCAAATTAACGCTGTTTACCGTTCCCAGCACCACAAATATGGTGAACGGTATGTAGAGCAGACCCAGATCAATTCCCCCTTTTATAAAGGGGAAGAAGACTTTTGTAGTGCCGGGGTAAATGGTAAAAGCAAAAAAGGCGAGTATGATTGAAAGTATCACCTGAAAAAGCAACTTTTGACTGGCTCTTAACCCCAAAGACCTTTTCTTTACCACCTTAATGTAATCGTCGGCAAATCCTATCAGGGCAAAACCCGCGGTTGCTAAAAGGGCCATCAATGTGTAATAAGCCCCTTTATAAAAAAACAGGGTAGAGAGTATAATAGCCGGTATTATCATTATACCCCCCATGGTGGGAGTACCGGTTTTTTTAAGATGCCTTTTGGGCCCGTCGCTCCTTACCGTTTGACCGAATTTGAGCACAGCTAGCATTGGAATTACGAATATACCAAGTAATGCCACCAATGTAAACGCGGCCGCTGCTGCAAGGAATGCGGTCTTCATTGTTATGACCCCCTAATTAAAAAATCTACTATTTCCTCCATCTTCATAGCTCTAGATGCCTTTACTAAAATTATATCACAGTCTTCAACGAGTTCTCCGAGCCAATCCATTGCTTCTTTATTGGTGTTGAAAGTGTTGATAAAACGGGGGCTTAAGCCCGCTTCAGCAGCACCCCTTGCCAGGTCCTCTGCGTGGTTTCCTATGCATATCAGCATATCGGTCCTGCTTGCAGCATACCTTCCTATATCCTCGTGGGCAGTTACGGCGTAATCGCCCAATTCAAGCATATCGCCCAGTATTGCGGCTTTTCTTTTGCCTTCTCCCAGTTCCCGCAAAACATCCAGAGCCGCTTTCATGGAATCGGGACTAGCGTTATAGGAATCGTCGATCACGATCGCTCCGGAATGCGATTTTTTAAACTCCAGCCTCATTTTGTTGGGTTTTAAATCCATAAGCCCACGCCGTATTTCGTCAACGCTCAGGCCGAATTCCAACCCCACCGCGATGGCGGCTAGCGCGTTATACACGTTATGAGTCCCCGCCAGTGGTATTTCAACCGAAAACTCCGGTATATCGCCTGTTACTTTGAAGCTTACCCCTCCCCGCCCCATCGATACAATATCCGTCGCCCTGAGATCGCCCTTTTCTATGCCGAAGTACACAGTCCTCGGCGTCAGCGTCCCCCTTTTCGCGTAAAGTTCCGGGCTGTCGGCGTTGAGCACCACCAGGTCATCTTTTGATAGGGGCTCAGTGATCTCGAGTTTCGCCCTGGCTATATTCTCCCTGCTTCCCAGCTTTTCTATGTGAGAGACTCCGATGTTGGTAATAACACCAACACGCGGCTTTACAATGGCAGAAAGACGGCTTATCTCACCGAAACCGCTCATGCCCATTTCTACGACTCCGACCTGGTGGTCCTCCAAACGAAAAAGGGTAAGCGGAAGACCGATTTCGTTATTTAAATTTCCTTCGTTTTTCAATACCCGGTAGCGTATCTTTAAAACCGCCGCTATCATCTCTTTCGTGGTCGTCTTTCCAACGCTGCCCGTAATTGCAACAAACGGGACAGAAAAGAGAGATCGGTAAAATCCAGCCAGCCTGAGTAGAGCTTTTTGAGTATCGTCTACGAAAATCACCGGTTTTTCAAGGCCTATGTTCAGAACCCTGTCCCTTTTATCTTCAGCGCATAAGGTAGCCGAAGCTCCGGCCTCAAAGGCGTTTTTTATAAAATCATGGCCGTCGAATTTTGTACCTACCAGCGGAACAAAAAGATCTCCCTGCTTTACGGACCTGGAATCGGTTGAAACGCCCAAGATTTCCCCTGAAAACGACTTCCCCATCCGGCCGCCGGTAGCCTTAGCCACTGCTTCGTATGTTAGAGGTTTCACCGCTTTCTCCCCTTTTGCCTTAAAAATTCCCTGACTACCTCTCTGTCGTCGAAGGGCAATATTTTATCCCCAATTATCTGATAATCTTCATGGCCCTTCCCCGCAATCAGGATAACATCACCGCCGGAAGCCATCTCAATAGCTCTTTTAATGGCTTCCCTTCTATCGGTTACCTTTTCGTATTTGCTCTTTTCCATTATCCCCTTCTCTATATCATCTATAATCGCTTGCGGGTCTTCGGTCCTGGGGTTATCTGAGGTTATTATAAAGTAATCCGAGTGTTCGGAAACCACTCTTCCCATAAGGGGTCTTTTTCCCCGATCCCGGTCTCCACCCGCTCCAAAAACCGTAATTATTCTACCTCTGGCAAAAGTTTTAATCGCGTTCAGCACATTTTCCAGACCGTCGGGAGTATGGGCATAATCGACGATAACTGTAAAATTCTGACCTTCATCTACGGGTTCAAACCTCCCGGGAACACCTCTTACCTTTTCCAGAGCTTTTGTCATGGTATCCAGGTCGATGCCCAGAAATAGACAGGCGGAAATGGCGGCCAGGGAATTATAGACGCTGAACCGGCCCGGCACCCTGTATACTATTTTCCTTCTTTTACCGCCGGCACATACGTCGTAAGAAACTCCGTCCGAACTAATTGCGACGTTTTCCGCCCTCACATCAGCGTTTTTCTCGACGGCATAGGTCAGCACGGGGATATTCAATTCTCGACAAAGGCGCTCGCCGCTCTCGTCGTCCACGTTGATCACGGCTTTTCGCGAGAGATCGAACAGCTTCTTTTTGGAAGCGTAGTAATCTTCAAAACTTGCATGGAAGTCCAGGTGATCCTGAGTCAGGTTTGTGAAAACCCCCACCTCGAACTTTATGTGATCCACCCTGTGCAGCTTGAGGGAGTGAGATGAGACTTCCATAGCCACGTATTCCACTCCCTCTTTTAACATTTCCGAAAAAATCTGGTTCAATTCCAGCGATTCGGGCGTGGTGCGTTCGGCCGGCAACAGCCTATCCTTGATCCTTATGCCTATGGTGCCTACAACCCCAGTGGAATATCCCGCCTCGTCGAGGATGGCCTTAATCAGGTATGTTGTAGTGGTCTTACCGTTGGTGCCGGTAACACCGATCACATTCAACCTCTCAGCCGGTTTTCCGAAAAACAGCGACGATACCTCCGACAGGGCCTTTCGGCTGTTTTTCACTTTTATGTAAAGTACGTCTTCAGATAGATCAACTTCTTTTTCCCCTATAACCGCAACCGCTCCATTGCTGACCGCCTCACGTATATAATCGTGCCCGTCAAGTTTAAACCCTTGAATCGCTATGAAAAGACTGCCTTTTTCGACCTTTCGCGAATCATAAGCAATGCTGCTGATTTCGATATCCGTCGAACCCCTCACGTCTACAATTTCGCTGAGGGTTTTTAAAAACTGACCAACCTTCATCGATAATATTCCCTTCCTAATTTTAATTTCACCGAAAATCCTGTTTATGGCGGGCAGAGCCTTTCTGTGCTTCTACCCGCCTTTTTTCTGAATAATTATTGTACTCTTCCGGAGTAATACTTATTCTTCCGTTTTAGTGGGTGGTTCAAAAAACACCTTGACGACCGTGCCGAGATCCACTTCAGCACCGGGCGGAGGATTCTGGCGTACCGCGAAGCCGCTGCCGTTTATATCTATTTTAAGGCCGACGGCGTTTAATATTTCGCTGGCTTCTCTTATAGTCCTCCCCGTTAAATCGGGCACGGTGGCAGGGTTCTTGTCAGTTTTGGAGTCGGAAACCTTCAGAATGACGGTAGATCCGGGCCTTATCTCAGAACCGGGGGCTGGCACCTGGTCGTATACCACAAATCCGTCTCCTTCAATCCTCACCGCGAGTTTATGCTGGGTGAGAATCCTCCGGGCATCCTCAACGTAAAGGTTTCTGACATCCGGGACTTTCACCGTCTCCTTTTGTTCGCCCTGCAACGCCGGCTTTATTCCCTTATATTTCAATACGTCGGCCATAACCTTCTGGAACACCGGGGCGGCTATTTGTCCACCGTAGTAAACGCCGGTGGACGGTTCGTCTATGACGACCAGAACTGCAAACTTGGGATCATCCGCCGGTGCGAAACCTACGAAGGACGCCACGTACTTCCCGTCGGCGTATTTTTCCGCCGTGCCGGTTTTTCCAGCCACTCTGTAACCTTCGATTTTTGCCCTCCCGCCCGTTCCGTTTTCAACGACGCTTTCCAGGAGCTTTTTCACTTCCGCGGCAGTCTCTTCCGATATAACCTGCCTCACAACCCTGGGCTTGAACTCGTAGACCACCCTACCATCCTTACCCACAAGAGCTTTTGCGATATGAGGTTCCGGCATCTTTCCGTCGTTGGCCACGGTGGCTACGGCCGTTATCAACTGGATAGGGGTCACTGAGATTCCCTGACCGAAGGAAACGGTAGCCAGTTCGACGGGACCGATTTTTGCCGGGTTAAATATACCCTTTGCCTCTCCCGGAAGATCTATACCCGTGGCTTCCCCAAAACCGAATCCTTTGATGTACTTTATAAATCTATCCTTCCCCAACCTTGAGGCCACTTCCACGAAACCCGGGTTGCACGAATTTTGCACCACCTGGGCAAAAGTCTGGCTTCCGTGCCCTCCCGCCCTCCAGCATTTTATCCTGACACCGGCAACCACTACGTATCCCGGATCGTAAAATCTGTCGTCGGGCCGTACCACTCCTTCTTCCAGGCCCGCCGCCGCAGTTACGATCTTAAAAGTCGAACCGGGCTCGTAAACATCGGACACTGCACTATTTCTCCACAGGGATGAAGGGTAGTTTTTATAATCGTTAGGGTCGTAATCGGGCTTATTGGCCATGGCAAGAATCTCCCCGGTTTTCGGGTCCATTATTATGATAGTGCCTTTTTTTGCGTTATGTTCGGCGAGGGCTTTTTCAAGTTCTCTTTCGGCGATATGCTGGATTACTTTGTCAATTGTCAGCACCAGATTCAGGCCTTCCTCCGGGGGTATATATTTCTCTAGTCCGAAGGGCAGTTCCCGGCTCAGCGCATCCCTCTCGGAAATGATCCTGCCCGGGACACCCCTGAGGTATTTGTCGTATACCAGTTCAATTCCATCCAGTCCCTGGCTGTCTATCCCGGTAAAGCCTAGCACGTGTGAAGCTAGATTTTTTTCGGGGTAAAATCTTTTGCTCTCCTCGGTAAAATAAATGCCCTTTAAGTTCAGCTTCCTCACAGCCTCGGCTTCTTCATCCGTGATTTTTCTTTTGATAAATATAGAACCCTTTTTTTTGGCTTTGGCATCTTTAAGGGTTTTTACCAGCACCTCTTTGTCTATATTCAAGACCGGCGATAGGAGAGAGGCGGTTTTTTCTACATCCTTAATGTCCGGGGGACTTGCCATAACGGAATTCACGCTGGCGCTTATGGCGAGGGGGTTCATGTTTCTGTCGTATATGGTACCTCTTTTCGGTTCTACCGGCGAATCTCTTGTCCACTGTTCTCTGGCTCTCTGCCTCAGCTCATCACCGCGGACAAACTGAATCCAGAAGACCCTTCCTATGAGTGCGGTGCTTAATATCAGACAAATCAGCAGTAGAAATACGAGCCTTCTCTTAATTATTGACCCGCTGTAGGTCATGCAAAATCCCCCTGAAAAAATTCTGCTTATCTATCCAGATAGATTACTTGATCATCGCCGGGTTCCTGCATTTTTAAATTAGCTTTGGCTATCCTTTCTATCCTTGCCGTTGATTTGAGGTTGGCCACCTCAACCTTCAATCTCTCGTTTTCGCTGGCGATTTTTGAAACCTCCGCCTTCATTTTTTCAACCCTGTATTGACTCTCTATTATAAAGGCAAACCTGGTAAGGAGCACAATGACCGCAAATGTCACTAGAACCACGCTCAAAATGTAACGGCCCTTTTTCCTGGGTAGCGCCTTCGTCCCCGTTCTGGTGCTTCCGATATGTCGCGGTAGGTACTGTTCGTTCACTCTTTGATAGACGGTTTTTGGAGCTACTACCACTTTATTCACTCTCCTTCTTATTTAGAACTCAGCTTCTCACCGGCTCTCAATTTAGCGCTTCGGGCTCGGGGGTTGGCATGGATTTCACCCTGCGTAGGACATACGGGTTTAGGTGTAAGTATCTTCAGAGCCCTTTCGCTTTTGCACGTGCACAGGGGACTATCTTTAGGGCATGTACAGCCCTTTGCCAGTTCCCTGAAAGTATGTTTTACGATCCTGTCTTCCAGCGAATGGAAGGTAATAACGCATATCCTGCCGCCGGGATTCAAAATGTCTACAGCATCCTTCAGGCTGGCTGAAAGTATCTCAAGTTCGTCATTCACGTAAATCCTCAATGCCTGAAATGTCCTCTTGGCAGGATGAGGACCTTCTCTGCGGGCTCTCGCGGGAATAGCCGCCTTTATTATTTCTACCAGCTCGCCGGTGGTTTCAATGGATTTGATCTTTCTTTTTTCGCATATGAATTCAGCTATTCTATCAGCCCATCTTTCTTCGCCGTATTCCTTGATTATTCTTGCGAGCTCTGATTTAGCCATTTTATTGACCACATCTTTTGCAGTAAGGTCCTGGTTCCTGTCCATTCTCATATCAAGAGGAGCGTCCTTCATATAAGAAAATCCCCGGGATTCCTCATCGAGCTGATAAGAGGACACGCCCAGGTCGAATATTACGCCGTCAATGTTCTGTAAACCGAGACTGTAGATAATATGCTTTATATTTTTGAAATTATCGTGGACGATGACCGCACCAGGAGATTGAGAGAATTTTCCTCTCGCGTTTTGCACCGCGTCTTCATCTCTGTCTATTCCTATGACCTTACCGTTATCGCCTACCCTTTTCAGGATTTCAGAAAAATGACCCCCGCCTCCCAGGGTAGCATCGACGTAAACACCGCCTGGTTTTGGGTCGAGTAGTTTTATAGTTTCTTCGAGCAACACCGGTTTATGATAAAATCCCATCCTGCATCACCTATATCCCTAAATCCACCATATTTTCGGCTATTTCCTCGTAAGAACTTTCGGCTTCTTTGCTGTAAACTTCCCATTCTTTCCGGCTCCAAATTTCAGCCCTGTTTGAAACTCCTATTATTACCACATCTTTTTCTATGCGGGCGTATTCCCTAAGCATAGGTGGGATCAAAATTCTTCCCTGTTTGTCAATCTCGACTTCTACAGCCCCCGAAAAGAAAAACCTGATGAAAGCCCTGGCATCCTTTTTGGTAAGCGGCAGTGTTTTTAGTTTCTGCTCCAGCAGGCTCCACTCATCTTTAGGATAAACAAACAGACAGCGGTCTAAACCCTTGGTGAGAATAAAACTGTCCCCAAGGAGTTCCCTGAACTTTGATGGAATGATTAGTCTTCCCTTCGGGTCCAGCGAATGCTGGAACTGACCCATGAACATTTTTATGCGCTCCCTTTCGGAGGCTTTTCCTCCACTTCCCCCCACTTTATACCACTTTTACTATTCTACGGAGGACTTTTAAAATCCTTCCTGGCGACAAAAAAATTAACAAAAAAGAGGTAGGGCTTTTGCCCTACCTTTTTCGTCAAAAAGTGCTATATTTATTCATTCTTTTGGATAAACTGTCGACGAGGCCATCCTGTTAAAATCAAAGAAGTCATATAACCTCCTGCTAACTTCTTCAAAGGTAATCTGTTTTAAAAATCTGGGATAATCGAATATGTTTATATTCTTGTGGTAATAGGATATAAAAGAATTGGCTATAAAATCTAGGGAATTAAGCCCCTGAATAAAATCTCCCAGGTACTTCTTTTTTACCCTCTCAAAATCCTCCCGGCTGAGGCCTTTTTCCTTCACCTCGCTGATGCTTTTTATTAGTTCTTCGCGCAGCTTTACCGGGTCCCTGGTCTCTCCCCCGATTGTGCAGAAACCATAATCTTTTTGACCCTCATAGCTGAAACCGAAGCGGTCGTCAATCAGGCCCTCTTCATAAAGCCTCTCATAGACAACCGAGCTCCTTCCAAAAATAACCTCGAGCAAAAGGCTTACGGTAATTTCTTTTTTCAGAAGCTCCACCCCGTCGTAACCCACGTCCGCATCTTTAAAACCCATGAGGAAGATGGGCTGGCTTACCGAAAGCTTTACATCGATTTTAGGCTTACATATCGTGTCGGGCTCTTCCGGATAAATCCTCATGATTTCATCCTGAGGAGCCAGGTCTTTATTCTTTTCATGTTCCATTATGAGATCAAAAACCTTTTCGGGCTCTACCGCCCCGGCCACGAAAATTACCATGTTGCTGGGGTGATAAAAGGTATTGTAGCACTTATACAGGGTGTCAACGTCGATTTTTTGAATCGATTCCACAGTGCCGCCTATATCATCCCTCACGGGATGGCGGTGGTAAAGGGCTTTTAGCAGGTTGAGCAGAACCTGCCATTCGGGGTCATCTTCGTACATCCTGAGTTCCTGGGTGATGATGCCCTTTTCTTTTTCCACGCTTTCCTCGGTAAAATATGGGGTTTCGACAAACTCCAGCAAAAGCCGCATGCTCTCTTCGAAGGCTGTTGTGGTAGAGAAAAGATAGGTCGTATTTGTATAGTTGGTATACGCATTCGACGAAGTTCCAAGCTCCGCAAATTTATCGAACACGTTACCGTAAGACATTTCAAACATTTTGTGTTCGAGAAAATGAGCTATACCCTCCGGGACTTTCAAGCGCTCCCCGGTACCGGGCACCACGAACTCGCTGTCGATGGACCCATACCGGGTGGAATAAACTGCGTAAACTTTGTTGTAATTTTTTTTGGGCAGCACGTATGCCTTGAGACCGTTGTCAAACTTCCGGTAGAATAGATTTTCTCCGATTAAATCCATGTACGTTCACCTTCCGATTATTTTTTGTTGAGAAAATACACAGTGTCCAGGGTTACCTTCCCGGCTACCCGGACCACGTCTTCTTTCGTAACGCGCTGAATTTTTGCAATAATTTCTTCTATGGACTCTTCGACGCCGTTTATAATGCCGTCGAGGTAAAGGCTGATAATCATGGGCGGGCTGTCGGCGGCTTCACGGTAAGAATTGATCAGGGATTTCCTGGAGCTTTCGAATTCGTAATCGGAAATCCGTCCTTCCTTTATATCCTTTATCTGCTTTTTTATTATATCTATCGTTTTTCCCAGTTTATTAAAATCAATACCGCAGCTTACTAACATTAAGCCCTTATTTTTTTCCAAGCGGGAAAAGGCGTAATACGCGAGACTTTCCTTTTCCCTGACATTCTGAAACAGTTTGGAATGAGGACCTCCCCCAAGGATGCTGTTAAACACCATTAGAGCGTAAAAATCCTCGTCGCCGTAACGGGTGCCCGTCCTGAACCCCATAGAAAGCTTCCCCTGGTTTACGTCCTGCTTTTCTTCCACAAATCTTTCCCGCTCAACATCCTTTATTACAATACTTGTGGAAATCTTCTTTTCCTGGCGCTCGAAAGAAAAGAGGCGGTTGAACTTTTCACAAATTTGCTCTTCATCCACTTCGCCCAGGACGAAAATATCCATCGGGCTGCTGCTCATTACCGTTTTATAATATCCGTACAGGTTTTCGCCGTCTATCTCCGGCAGGTCGGAGACGCTGCCGTACTTATATATACTGAAGGGCTCGTCCTTGCACATCTCCTGAAAACAGCGCTCGATGGCGTAATTAAATTTATCGTTGAAGAGGGACTCGATATTTCTCCTCAGCACATCCTTTTCCTGTTCAACGTAAACTTCTCTGAAACCGGAACCTTCCGTTACCGGATTCAGGACGACGTCTTTGAAAAGTTTCAAGCCTTCATCCAGGATTTTATCTTCCGCACCCGCGTGCCTGGGATTTACCATCTCGATAAAAAACTGAATTATCTGCCTTTCGCCTTTTTTTATGATATCGCCTCCAAAATCGGCGCCGTAGAGCTCTTCCAGGTGACGGTTGATGAGCCTTGAACTTGGAAAACCGCAGCTGCCTCGCTTCAGGACAAAGGGCAAAAGGGCTGTCTTCGTGGCGGTGTCTTTTTCTAGATTCTGATGAATGAAGGCGCAGATTGTAATCGTTTTAAACTTGTCGGTGGAACAGGTGTAAAGATTGATCCCGTTGTCTAAGGTCTTACGGGTGAAAAGATTATTCAAACTGCCTACCTCCTCTATATAGATTCGCATCATTTTATTTCTCCTTTTGTTGAAAAATTCCTCCTAAACGTTAAAATCCGTGCGCTACTTTTAGTTTATGCCGTAATTTTGCAAGTTAGTGATCGTGAAAAAAGGTTTGAAAAAAATTATGGTTTGTAGTATAATATTTTCTGTCGGGACGTAGCGCAGTTTGGTAGCGCGTTCGGTTCGGGTCCGAAAGGTCGTGGGTTCAAGTCCCGCCGTCCCGACCATTTTTATTTTTTAGAAAAAAGGGGATTTTGACTAAATATACATAATGACCGGAGGATACTATGTTCAATATAAGAGCATATATCCTCTTTTTTCATGCTTATTAGATTCGGGCAAGTCTAAAATAAGAACCTTAACTTATTGCTTATATAGGTGAAGGACTTTACGAATTTTTTTCAGGAGCGCTAACAATAATTACAAACTTTCATGTTGAATAGCCGCACTTTAAAAAAAACAAAAGGTAAGCAAACATATTAAATTAAGACAATATGTGCTTACCTTATATTTTTTATTTTATTTTACCTTGACAGTATTGAACTAGCGGCGGTTTTTACGGCATTCAAAGTCATTCCCATAAATCCCCTGTACCTGCTGAATATGTCCTCGAGGGCGTTTAACACCTCATCGATATCCTCTTTTGAAACAACCAGAGGCGGCTCCAACCTTATAACGTTCGGATTGTTGAGGGTATAAGCGGTGATTACCCGGTGTTTGTTCAACAACTCACCGGCCACAAGGGCCCCGGTGAATTCTTCGTAAAATTTATTGATAATTCCACCGGTTATTTTACTGATAAACCCTTTTACCGGCGGCTCGAACTCGATGCCTATCATCAGTCCCCTTCCCCGGACCTCTTTAATAATTCCAAACTTCTCCTGTAAATTTTTCAGCCTGGAAAGGAAATAATCGCCCAGTTCACCGGCCCTCTCGGCCAGTTTTTTCTCTACAATGGCATTGATAGATGCTATGCCTGCGGCGCAGGCTAAAGTGTTTCCACCGAAAGTCGAGGTATGCAGCAGGCATTTATCCATCCCCGAATAGGCCCTGTCCCATACTTCGTCGGTGGTGATGAAGGCGCCGATGGGCACCACACCGCCTCCCAGGGATTTGGCCACGCACATTATATCAGGCCTTACACCTTCTTCTTCGCAGGCAAACATCCTGCCGGTCCGGCCGAATCCCGTCTGAATTTCGTCCACTATCAATAGTGCTCCGTACCTATCGCAGAGTTCCCGGGCGCCTTTCAGAAAACCTTTCGGCGGTACTATTATTCCACCCTCTCCCTGGATCGGCTCCACTATGAACGCAGCCACATTGCCCTCTTTTAATTTTACCTCAAGAGCCTCCAGGTCTCCGTATGGGATGCTCTCAAACCCCGGAACCAGGGGTAAGAAGGGACCCTTGTATTTGTCTCTGCCGGTAGCCGATAGAGCTCCAAAAGTCTTTCCGTGAAAAGACCCTTCACAGGATATTATTTTTTGTTTTCCTGTGGCGGCCCTGGCTGTTTTCAATGCTCCTTCCACCGCTTCGGCACCGCTGTTACAGAAAAAGCTGTGTTTTAGGCCCTCCGGTGCTATCCTCGAAAGATTGTGAGCCAGAACCGCCGCATACGGGTTTATAGTAGCCTGCAGCAAATTGGGTTTCCGGCTTACTGTTTTCAAAGCTTCCAAGACTTCAGGGGGATTGTGCCCCAGGTTAAGGGCGCCGTACGCTCCTAAAAAATCCAAATATTTTTGCCCTTCCGCATCCCATACATAGCATCCCTCGGCTTTTATGTAAGTCCTGTCAAAATTTAAAAGACCCAGTATAGAAGCGAGTCCCGGATTTACGTATTCAGAATAAAGTTTTTTTATATCAGCGCGGCTTAAAGTCTCCACATCCTCGATTTTAAAAAGTTTCATAATAACACCCCGCAAATATTTCTTTAAAAACAATTATATTAGACCGTAGAAAAGATGTCAAAATAAAAATGCTGCACAATAATGCAGCACCCCCAGTAAATCCGGCGTTTGCTATTCTGCCTTGAGAGCAGACCTCTGGTAATCCAAAATCAGCTTATCGAGCTTTAAGCTCAGGGCATATACCTCCTGGGCAAGCAGATTCTTCTTCTCCAGCTTCTCGTTTAGCTCCTTCTTCAAATTCCCTATTTCCCGGCTGAGATTAAGCAATGATGTCGCCATGGAAATTCCCCTTCAACCAACATTTTTTACAGGGCAGATTCTACCATAAATCTCACCCGGATTCAACGACCGTATGTGCCATTTATTCCCATTGTTCATGTATTATTTTAGCATTATTACCATCTTTCGGCTATTTTTACATCTATCACCATATTGCGTTTTTGTTTTTATATAAATTGTATGAAAATTGTCGCTTATTGGTCGATTTTAGCACAGGACCCTTTTAGTCCCTTTTTCCTCCCCAGCTTTCACGCTGAGATAAATCGCATATTCGATTCTCTTTTTCTGGAGCCTGCAGGCTATATCGTAAGGCTCGTTCAGGTCCCCGTTCACCTGATAATTATTTGCGGTGCAACCACCGCTGCAAAAAAACCTGGCCCAACACGACGCGCACTCGGATTTTGCAAGTACATGGGTGTTGTTTAATTTATCGATTACTCCAGCGTTCAATTTTTTTTCAAATACGCTTCCCATAAGGAATTCCCCGTAGCCTATGAACTGGTGGCACGGATATATGTCACCGCCGGGGGTGACAGCGAGGTATTCTCTACCGGCCCCGCAGGCGGAAAGCCTTTTATAGATGCAGGGACCATGGTAAATGTCGATATTAAAGTGGTAGAATCTAAAGGGGTTTTTGCCGGATCTTTTTCTGTTTAGGTATTCTCTCGCTATTCTGTCGTATTGCTGGTATATAACCTCCAGATCGTCATATCCAATGAGATAATCCTCTTCCGATCCAACGACGGGTTCTATAGATATTTCTTTAAACCCAAGATCAGCCATGTGAAAGACGTCTTCGGCAAAGTCCAAATTGTATCTGGTGAACGTCCCCCGGACGTAATAATCTTTGCCGTCCCTTTTCCTGAGCTCGACTATCCTCTTTATATTTGGTATCACCTGGTCGTAACTCCCCGATCCATCGGCCTTTACGCGGATCTCATCGTTTACTCGCTTTCTTCCGTCGAGACTCATAACGATGTTGTCCATATTTTCGTGAAGGAAATCGATTACCTCATCGTTGAGTATCGTGCAGTTGGTCGTGACGGTAAAATGAAATCTTTTGCCGCACTTGTCCTCAAGGCTCCTAGCATATGAAATCACGTATTTGATCGTATCAAAGGCCATCAGAGGCTCACCGCCGAAAAAATCCACTTCCAAGTTTTTCAGATCCCCTGAGTGTTCTATTAAAAAATCTACGGCATTCCGGGCTACCTCTTTGTCCATCAGTTGCCTTTTCCCGTTATAGTGGCCTTTGGACGCAAAACAGTATCTGCATCTTAGATTACAGTCGTGGGCTACGTTAAGACAGAGGGCTTTTACGTTTTTCTTCTGTCTCAAAGCATCAAGGGCTGGGGTAAGATCCGCCTCTGCAAAAAGGAGACCCTTTACCTTCAAGTCGTCCAGCTCTTTTATCGCTTCTATTATATCTGATTCTTCGTATTTCCCCTTTAACCTGTAAACTATCTCCTGCAGCGGTTTTTCTCCGTAAAATTCCAGCACGTCGTAGACCAGGTCGTCAACCTCGAAAACGGAACCACTGTTTACGTCAAAAACCATTTTCGTATCCCATACTTTGAATCTATGTATCTGAGCCTTCAACCAGATCCTCTCCCTTCAGCATTAATTTTATCGCAAAACCCTTTTGCAATAAGCAGGCTTGACAAACTGGAAAAACCGTTGTATATAATCTTTTGTAAACGACTGTAAACGACGCTGACGAGGGGGTGCAAATGATGCCGCTATACGAGTACAGGTGTACAAATTGTGGGGATTTTGAAAAAGAACAGGCAATAACTGAATCTCCTTTGGAAAGCTGCCCCACATGCGGAAGTCCGGTAAAACGCCTGATAAGCCGCAATGTCGGTTTGGTTTTTAAAGGTTCTGGATTTCACATAACCGATTACGTCCATAAGAGTTCTTCTGCTAGTGCATCGGAAAATAAATCGTCTGATGAAGCTTCCGAAAAAAAGGCAGTGTAAATCGAAGGGAGGTTCGAATCCCGCAGGGATTCGGACCCTTCTTTTATTTTGTTTATTGTTATAAACTTAAAAACTCAAGGCTAAAAGCCTTGAGTTTCATGCAGTATGAATGAGTAGGTCTGTAAGCCGAGTTCTGTCGTGGATGGTCATCTATCTCGGATGCCAGTTGCCTGACACCTCTAGCGACCACACCCGGGAGCGCGGCGGGCCACCGCATGTGCTCCCCTATTTGGTCTTGCTCCAGGTGGGGTTTACAGAGCCGGCCAGTCGCCTGACCGCTGGTGAGCTCTTACCTCACCTTTCCACCCTTACCCGGTGAGAAGCGGTAGCTTCCCAACAGGCGGTATATTTCTGTTGCACTTTCCTTGAGGTCGCCCTCACTGGGTATTACCCAGCACCCTGCCCTGTGGAGCTCGGACTTTCCTCGGGCACAAGCCCGCGACCATCCGACCTACTCACCATCATTTCGCCGGATTATAAGTATAGCACCATTCTATTTAAATGTCAATAATCTCTTCTTCACTGACGGCAAGATCTATACCTTCGTTGGCGAGCTCATCAGCCCTCTTATTTTGCTCCCGCCTTATGTGATTTATGCTGAACTTCTTAAATTCTTTTAATAATCCCATGACCTGGGTATGCAGGCGCTTTATTCCCTCGTTTTTAATCTGGTATTCACCGTTTATCTGTTTGACCATGAGCTCGCTGTCGGAAAAAATGTCTATCTCTTCGCAGCCCATTTCGAGCGCCTCTTTTAAAGCAGTGACCAGAGCTGTATATTCGGCAATGTTATTTGTGGTTTGTCCGATGTAATCGCTTACTTCCTTTAGAGTGTTGCCGTTTTCATCGAGCATAACTATGCCGATTCCTGCATCTCCCGGGTTTCCCCGAGAAGCGCCATCCGTGTATACCGTAAGCCTTTTCATAATACCTCCTGTAAATTTAGATGAGAATTCTCCCGCAATTTTCGCAATACACTATGCTCCTGTGGGCGCTCACCTCCTGAATCGTAGCCAAGGACACCGCCATGCGGCAACCACCGCATTTGCCATTGTAAAGTTTTGCTACAGGATTCTTATAGCCTTTTTTAAGTCTTGAATATTTCTCCAGGAGCTCCTTAGAGATAATCCTGGAAATCTTTTGCTTTTTAGCCTTTACTTCTGCCAATTCACTTTTTATTTTATCAATTTCTGTTATATTTTTCAATCTCAATTGATTGTAATCTTTTTTCATTTTTCTGATTTGATCATATATTTCCCCTGCGTTTTTACCCAGGCGTTCCATTTGTTCCATTAAACTGAAAGCCCTGTTGTCAATGTCCCCGGATTTTCTTCTAAGGCTCTCCTGTTTTTCTTGAAGGCCCTGGAGCTCTTTAAACGACTTCACTGCCCCGCTGTAAATTCTATTCTCCAGTTGTTTAATCTGTGAGTCTATCTCTTCGGATTCCGCCTCCACCATGTCAAGATCTCTCTTCATCCCATCGATGGCTTTTGCGCAGTTCTCATAATCAGCCGAGGCTCTTCCCAGCGCCTCCTTTAATGAGATCAATTCCGGCAGGCTGAGGCAGTGCTTCAGCTGTTGTTTCAGGTACTCCTCCCGGTTCTCCAGTTCTTGAAATTGGTAAATAAGGTCCAGTTCCGCAGCGTTCACGGGCAAAACTCCCTTCCTCGTCACTTTTCTCAAACGATCGCAAAGGGTTCGCCTTCGTCGTACACCTCTACACAGACATCTTCGCCCAGCGCGGAAAGCTCCTTTTTTAAATGATCGGCTATAAAGTTTAAAATCAACTTTTCTGTCGAGTAATGGCCGGCGTCTATTAAAGCCATACCGGTGATCCTCGCTTCTTCGGCCTCATGGTACTTAACGTCTCCGGTGATGTAGACATCGGCCCCCAGAAAAGCCGCCTTTGAGACGAGATTTCCCCCGGCGCCCCCGCAGACCGCGACTTTTGAAACCTTTTTAGTAAGATCTCCAACCACCCTGAGGGAATTAACTCCAAGTTTTTGCTTTATGTTCTCGCATAAATCCTTGAGAGTCAGAGGAGATTTAAGATATCCGATGCGGCCCAAACCGAAGACGCCTCCTTTGTTTTCTACCGGGTACAGATCATAAGCCACCTCCTCATAAGGATGAGCTTTTAGCATAGCGCTTACTATCTTTTTTACTAAAGACTCAGGAGCGATTGTCTCGATCCTCACCTCTTCCACCCGCTCCAGCCGCCCTGCCTCTCCTATGAACGGTCTGGCTTTCTCGAGAGGCCTGAAAGTGCCAATACCGGCCACATTAAAGGTGCAGTGGCTGTAATTACCTATATGGCCGGCGCCCGCATCCCCCATCGCATCTCTTACGGCATCTTCATATCCCCTAGGCACGAATACCACGATTTTTTTCAGCGGCTCTTCCCTGGTCGGCTCCAAAACCTCAACACCCTCCAGATCCAGGCATCCGGCTAATAAGTCGTTGACCCCGCCGGAAGCTACATCCAGGTTGGTATGAGCCGAGTAAATCACTATATCGTGTTTTACGGCATCATAAATCATCCTCCCCGAGGGCAAGTCCCGCTTTATTGATTTTAGGGGTTTGAATAAAAAAGGATGGTGCGATATTATCATATCCATTTTGTGTTCTATAGCGTAATTCATAACGCCGGGGGTAACCGTTAAAGCGACAAGAATTCTGTCGACCTTTGCCGAATAATCCCCGACCATCAGCCCTACGTTATCCCATTCCAGGGCTAGTTTCCTTGGCGCCAGCCTCTCTATGATATTTATCACCGTCTGGCAGGCCGGCATTTTCATACACCTCCCTCAGTAATTCGATCTCTCTCATAAGAGATTCTCTGGCGTTAGCGGCCGATATCGTATTCCGGCCTTCTAATTCCTTTAACCGGTAAAAGAGCCTGTCCAGGCGCGCCTTAATGTAGCCCAGGACCTCCGGCGTCTTCTTTTTTTTCAACACAGGTCCCACCAGCACATCGATTTCGTCGTAGGAAACCGGATCCCCCTTCCTGACCACGATTATCTCGTAGAACCGGTCTTCGCTCTTCACCACGCGCTCTTCAATGAAATTAAAGCCGTGGTCCATGAGAGCTTTTCTGAGCTTAGGCTGGTATCTCATGGGTTGAACTATGACGGCGGACAGAGAGTTTACAATATCGGGGGATTTTTCTATTATGCTCCATATGGTCTCCCCTCCCATCCCGGCGATTACCGCCACCTCCGCCTCGCCGGGCCTTAAGGGAGTCAGGCCGTAGCCCAGGCGAACTTCGATAAATTCCTCCAGGCCGGCTTTTTTGACGTTTGCCCTAGCCCTCTCAAAGGGCCCTTCCCTGACTTCGGTGGCGATAACCTTACGGGAAATCCCGTTTCTCACAAGGTATATAGGGAGATATGCGTGATCGGTGCCCACGTCGGCGACAGCGGTTCCCGGAGGGATTAAATGAGCTATTGCCGTCAACCTCTCGCTTAACTTCATTTCTGACACCTTGTAACAAAAGTAGCAAAAAAGCGGGATATCCCCGCTTTTTATTCAAGAAAATCCTTCAGTTTTTTGCTCCTGCTCGGATGGCGCAGTTTTCTCAAGGCCTTGGCCTCTATCTGTCGAATCCTCTCCCGGGTAACGCCGAAAACCTGTCCAACCTCTTCTAGGGTCCTGGGTTTGCCGTCATCGAGCCCGAAACGAAGCCTCAACACCTTTTCCTCCCGTGGAGTTAGGGTTTCCAGTACGTCTTCCAGTTGTTCCCTCAAAAGCCTGTAAGCAGCGGCATCAGCGGGAGCCTGCGCTTCTTCGTCGGGGATAAAATCCCCCAGATGGCTGTCTTCTTCTTCTCCTATCGGCGTCTCCAGAGAAACCGGCTCCTGGGCGATCTTCATGATCTCCCTTACCTTTTCCACCGGCATCTCCATTTCTTCCGCAATCTCTTCCGGCGTAGGGTCCCTGCCCAGCTCCTGCAGCAACTGGCGCGACACTCTTATTAGTTTATTTATAGTTTCAACCATGTGGACAGGAATTCTGATCGTCCTGGCCTGGTCGGCGATAGCGCGGGTTATGGCTTGTCTTATCCACCAGGTGGCATAGGTACTGAATTTGTACCCCTTGCGGTAATCGAATTTCTCCACAGCTTTTATGAGACCCAGATTGCCCTCCTGGATGAGGTCCAGGAATAACATTCCCCTCCCCACATACCTTTTAGCGATGCTCACTACGAGCCTCAGGTTAGCCTCAGCCAGACGCCTTTTTGCTTCTTTGTCTCCCTTCTCTATGCGCTTTGCCAATTCTATTTCTTCTTCCGGAGTCAGGAGCGGTATTTTGCCGATCTCCTTGAGGTACATTCTCACGGGATCGTCGATGGCCACTCCCTCAGGGATAGAAAGGTCCAGCTCTTCTTCTGGAATCTCTTCCAAAAGGGAATCGGGTATATCGTCGGTGTCATTTATAATTTCGATGCCCATCTCCTCGAAGGATTCATATATCTTATCAATCTGTTCGGCATCCAAGTCCTCAATATCTCCCAACGTTTCCATTATTTCCTTGTAAGTAAGAACTCCAGTCTTCTTGCCTTTTTCTATAAGTTCCTTTACTGCTTTCATCTTATCGATCTTTTTCTCCCGGTTTTTTTCTGATCTCGATTTTTTTTCGGGTTCTCTTTCTTCTTTTGTGGCTTTTTCAGCTTCCTTTTCCACCTCTACCGTCACCTTTTCAACTTCCTTTTCTCCCTTTGTCATCGGGTTCCCCCCTTCCTAGAAGAGTCTCTCTTTAGTTGCTCTATTTCAAGCTTAAGCCTGTGATAGGTGCTTAGAAGGCTGAAAGCTTTCTTAACCTCGCCGATTTTCTCCGCCTGATGGATCTCGTTTCTTATTTTTTTAATGGCGAACTTCAAATAATTTTCTTTTACCCTGTTTATCAGGGCGTCTACCATGCCATTATCGATGTTGCCGGGTTCCATGAGTATGTTTGCGAGCTCCGCGGCGGCGGCCTGATCGTCTTTTAATTTAAGAGAAATTCCGCGGGGCGTAACGGCTTCGTTTCTTTTAACCATTTCGAATATCATCTCTGCGATTTTTCTGCGCTTTGCATTCACGAAATTGTGGGCAGTTAGGTTCTTCATGATTTTATCCCGTGCCGAATCGTCCTCTATCATCATCCTCAGGATATCCCTTTCCGCCTTATGAAATCCCGACAGCGCTTTTAATCTTGTCAATTCTTTATTATTATCCCTTAATTGGCTATTTTTATACTTTAAGCCAATGTTTGGCAATGTGGTTTTATTTATGGTCTTATTTATTTCTTCATGCAGGGCCTGTCTGGGAATGCTTAGTTCTTCTGAAAGCTTCTGAACATAAAGTTCTCTCTCCACCCGGCTTTCTATGCCCGCAATAACGGAAACAGCTTTTTTTATAAACTTTATTTTTCCGTCTCGAGTCCGCAAGTCAAGGCCCCTTCCAGCCAAGTCCAGCTTATAGTCCACAAAATCGAGCGCTGATGATAGTTGCTCGGCGAAGGCATCCTTGCCCCTGGTGCGGATAAATTCATCGGGGTCCTTACCTTCAGGTAAACTCAGAACTCTGACTTTCAACCCTTCTTTCACCAGAATCTCGATCCCCCGAAGGGTTGCGGATTGTCCCGCCGTATCGGCGTCATATGCTATGATAACCTCTTCGGAGTATCTTTTAAGGATTTTGGCCTGCTGTTCGGTCAGCGAAGTTCCAAGGGAGGCCACGGTTTGCGTAAAGCCGTTCTGGTGCAGGGAAATACAGTCCATATATCCTTCTACTAGAATGATACTTGCGCCCCCTTTTTTTATCACCACCGGCAGGCCGTAAAGCTGCTCCCTTTTGGTAAACACGGCGGTCTCCGGAGAATTCAGGTACTTGGGCTCGCCCTTATCCAAAATCCTCCCGCCAAAACCTACTGTACCGCCGGTTATATCTTTTATAGGGAAAATGACCCTATCTCTAAATCTATCGTAGTAACCCTTCCCGTCCCTGCGAGGGATGATCAGACCGGCCTTTAAAAGGGCATCATCTCCTACGCCTTTCGAACGCATAAATCTTATCAAGCCGTCCCAGCAGGGGAGTGCGTATCCCAGAAAAAACTTCTCCACGGTTTCCGAAATAATACCCCGGTTCGCCAGATACTCCCGGGCTCTTTTCCCTTCTGCCGTATTTATAAGGTTATGGTGAAAAAATTCAGCCGCCAGCTTATTAATTTCAAGAATTTCTCGTTTTAGCTTGAAAGCCTCTGATACCTTGCCCCAGGTTCCTTCTTCCGGCAGCCGGACACCTACCCTTTCCGCCAGCCACCTCAAAGCCTCTGGGAAAGTCCAGTTTTCTTTTTTCATAAGAAAGGAGAATATATTACCACCTGCACCACAACCAAAACAGTAGAAAAGTTGTTTTTTCGGGTTTATGGTAAAAGAGGGAGTTTTCTCCGAGTGAAAAGGGCACAACCCCACGTAATTTTCGCCGCTTCTTTTCAAGGAAACGTAATCAGACACGATTTCTACAATATCTGCTCTGTTCTGAACTTCCCTTATGAGTTCTTCGGAGTAGAGGCCCATTGTGCCCACCTGCCCAATCCAAAAAAAATCTCCCCTTGTCGTTTGGCAACTAGAATTAGGGGTAAGACCTTTGCCTCTTATTCAAAATAATACAAACTTGACTATCGCATAATGATTATTCTACATTAACCATAAATATTCCTTCTTTTTCTCTAAAAATTAATTTCCGCACTCATTTCACGCTTATCGGCCATGGCGAAGGCACGAAGATTTCCCTGAACTTATGCTCCGCAAAGCTGTCGGTCATACCCGCGATGTAATCGCACACACCTCTTTCCACACCCTCTCTTTCGACGATCTTGATAAACTCAGCCGGCAGGGAATCCAGATTTTTTACAAAGTATTCGAACAGCAGCTCCACCATTCTCTGGGCTTTAATTTCCTGGGATTTGGCACTGGAACCGATGTAAACCCGTTCGAACATGAACTCCCTTAATTCCACCGTCGCCGCATAAACCTCCTGGCTCATTCTGACGAAAGGGTTTTGGAAACTTTCAGTAATTATATCTTTTATCATCGCATCTATACGCCTGGCGTGTTTATCGCCGAGGATTTTTATGGGGGTTGCCGGCAGGTCGGTTTCCTTAAGTATACCCGCCCTTATTGCGTCGTCTATATCGTGATTTATATACGCTATCCAATCTGCCATTTTGACGACCTGCCCTTCCAACGTACTGGGGTTACCGCGGCTGGTATGATTCAGGATGCCGTCTCTCACTTCCCACGTAAGGTTCAAACCATTCCCCTGTTCGAGGACTTCCACAACCCTGAGGCTCTGTTCCTCATGCCTGAAGCCGTTCTTCATGAGCCTGTTCAGAACGTCTTCACCCGTGTGGCCGAAGGGCGTATGACCGAGATCATGCCCCAGTGCAATGGCTTCGGTGAGGTCCTCATTGAGTCTCAGCGCTCTTGAAATCGTCCTCGCTATCTGCGCCACCTCCAGGGTGTGGGTTAACCTTGTCCTGTAATGATCACCTTCGGGCGAGATGAAAACCTGGGTCTTGTGTTTCAGGCGCCTGAAAGCCTTTGAGTGGAGAATTCTGTCTCTATCCCGTTGGAATTCGGTCCTGACGGTACACTTTTCCTCCGCCACTTTCCTGCCTTTTGTTTCGCTGCTCAGCATCGCATAAGGAGACAGCGTCCGCCTTTCCAGTTCTTCAGTCATTTCCCTGAAATTCATAAAAGGCCCTCCATTGCGCAGAAATATTTTACAGTTGGAATCATATTTTTTATTATACTAAAAAATTCCGAAAAAAAAGAGAGGCTGATCAATAGCCTCTCTCAAGAGTTCTGTTCGCTTTTCAGGGCGGCCTGAGCTGCGGCAAGCCTCGCTATCGGAACCCGGTAGGGTGAACAGCTCACATAGTCGAGGCCTATTTCATGGCAGAACTCCACGGAACTCGGTTCTCCTCCGTGTTCGCCGCATATACCTATGGTAAGGTTTTCTTTGACCCCTCTCCCCAGGTTGACGGCGGTTTTCATAAGATGTCCTACACCCCTCCGGTCCAGAACTATAAAGGGATCTTCCGTCAGGATCTTGCGGTTTATATAATACGGTAGGAACTTGGCTTCAGCGTCGTCGCGGCTGAACCCGTAAGTGGTCTGGGTGAGGTCGTTGGTGCCGAAGGAGAAAAAGTCTGCGAAATGCGCCAGTTCATCGGCGGTTATGCACGCCCTGGGTATTTCAATCATTGTACCTATACTATACTCAACCTTTATCCCCTCGTCGTTCATTACCTGAGCCGCGGTGCTTTCCACAAGTTCTCTAAGCTGCTTCAGTTCGTTGGCGTTGCTCACCAGCGGGATTTCCACTTCCGGATGCACCCTAATGCCCCTTTTAGCCAGGCTGCACGCTGCCATAAAGATTGCCCTGACCTGCATTTCGTAAATTTCCGGGTACAATATCCCCAAACGGCATCCTCTCAGGCCAAGCATCGGATTGAACTCGCTGAGAGCCCTTACTCTTTTGAGGATTTCCTGCTTTTTCTTCAGGTTTTCCGCATCGCCCTTTGCCTTAAACTCCGCAATTTCCTGGATAAGCTCTTCGGCGTCAGGCAGGAACTCGTGAAGCGGCGGATCCAAAAGCCTTATCGTCACCGGCAGGTCCCGCATGGCTTCAAGAATGCCTTCAAAATCCCGCCGCTGGAAAGCCAGTAATTTAGCCAGAGCCTTCTCCCTTTCTTCCTTGGTCTCGGCCATTATCATTTCCTGGACTACGGGCAGGCGGTCCTGTCCCATAAACATGTGCTCGGTCCGGCACAGGCCGATTCCTTCAGCGCCGAAATCCCTGGCGATTCTTGCGTCCTCCGGCGTATCAGCGTTGGCCCGCACGGAAAGAACCCTGAATTCATCGGCCCATTCCAGGAGTTCCCTGAATTCCGACGAGAGGTCGGGGTCTATCATAGGCACCTTCCCTAATATAACATTACCCGTGGACCCGTCTATCGAGATTACATCCCCCTTCTTAACCACCAGGTCTCCGGTTTTGAATTCCCCTTTTTCGTAGTCGATTGAGATGGTGTCGCACCCGCACACGCAGGGTTTACCCATACCCCTGGCCACTACAGCGGCATGGCTGGTCATACCGCCGCGACTGGTCAGCACCCCCTGGGCCATGACTATGCCGTGAATGTCATCGGGAGTGGTCTCGGTCCTCACGAGGATGACCTTCCGGCCCTGCTGTCCCAGGGTCTCGGCTTCGTCGGGGTCAAAGACCACATGACCCCAGGCCGCTCCAGGCGAAGCAGGCAAACCCTTTGCAATGACCTCCATTCTGGCTTCGGAGTCTATCCTCCTGTGCAGCAGAGAAACCACATGCTCGGGCGACACCCTCAGCACGGCCTCCTCTTTGGAAATCAGGCCTTCCTTTACCATATCTACCGCTATTTTAACGGCAGCTGCCGCCGTTCTTTTCCCATTGCGGGTCTGCAGCAGGTACAGTTTGCCTTTTTCTACGGTGAATTCGATGTCCTGCATATCCTTATAGTGCTTTTCTAAAAGATCGGAAACAGCCGTCAGCTGCCGGTAAACGTCGGGCATAAGGGCAGCCAGCTCTTTTATATTTCTCGGAGTTCTGATCCCCGCCACCACGTCTTCGCCCTGAGCATTGATCAGAAACTCACCGTAAATTTCCTTTTCTCCCGTCGAGGGATTTCTCGTAAAGGCTACACCAGTTCCGGAATCTTCTCCCATGTTCCCGAACACCATGACCTGGACGTTTACCGCAGTTCCCAGTTCGTCGGGTATTTTGTTTATTTTCCTGTAAACGATAGCTCTATGGTTGTTCCAGGAACGAAATACCGCTTCCATCGCCATCACGAGCTGCTCTCTAGGGTCCTGTGGGAATTCCCGGCCGGTATGCTTCATTACCAGATCCTTGTAAGACTTTATCACTTCCTGCCAGTCTTCGGCGCTCAGCTCCGTATCACTGGTAAAGCTCCTTCTCCTCTTAATATCGTTTATTATATCCTCGAATCTCCCGTGCTCTATGTTCAGCACCACATTTCCGAACATCTGTATAAACCTGCGGTAGCAGTCATAGGCAAAACGTCTGTCACCCGTTGAACGGGCGAGACCCTCTACCGTTTCGTCGTTTAACCCTAGATTTAGTATAGTATCCATCATGCCCGGCATGGACACCGGCGCTCCGGACCTGACGGAGACCAGCAGCGGGTTACCGGGACTCCCCAGCGTTTTACCGGTCTCCCTCTCCAGATCTCCAAGGACGTCGAAAGTCTGCTGGAGGATATCCTCGGCAATTTTTTCTCCTTCTGAGTAGTATCGCGTACAAGCCTCGGTGGTCACGGTAAATCCCGGAGGTACCGGCAGACCTATATGGATCATTTCCGCCAGGTTGGCTCCTTTGCCGCCCAGCAGGTTTTTCATTGAAGCTCTTCCCTCATTAAACTTAAAAACGTATTTTTTCACCAGTCTTCTCCCCTCCTGATGATCTCCAGGATTCTGGCAGCAACTTCCTCAACTGCCTTATTAGAAACGTCAATCCTGGGGCAGCTGATTTTTTTCATTATACCGTCGGCGTACTCTAGCTCCTTTAAAATTCTATCCATACTGGCATACGTGGCATCGCTGCTCAGCCCTAAAGCTTTCAGCCTTTCCTGCCGAATCTTATAAAGGATTTCGGGGCTTATTGTAAGGCCCACGACGGTCCCGGGAGGTAGTTGAAACAGCTCCTCGGGGGGAGAAACTTCGGGTACAAGAGGCAGATTGGCCACCTTAAGCCTCTTATGGGCAAGGTACATAGACAGCGGAGTTTTAGACGTCCTGGACACCCCTATTAGCACCACATCGGCTTTGGCAAGGCCCCTCGGGTCCTTACCGTCGTCGTATTTTACCGCAAATTCTATCGCCTCTATTTTTTTGAAATAGTCTTCGTCGATCTTCCTCACCAGACCGGGTTCGAGTTTCGGCTTGATGCTCGTTATTTTAGAAACTATATCAATCATAGGTCCCATTATGTCTATAATGGGGATATTGTTGGCTTCGGCGAGCTCTACCAGGCTTTTCCTGATTTCAGGCAGTACTATGGTACAAATTATTGCGCAATTTTTTAATTTCCTGGCTTCCTCGATTACTTCCTTGACATACTCTATGTCGGTTACAAATGGATATCTTCTGATCTCCACATGCCCTGAATTGAACTGCACCGTAGCGGCCCGAGCAACCAGCTCAGCCGTTTCCCCTATAGAATCTGATACGGCAAAAATTACGGATTCGCCTAAGCTAACTATTTTGAATCCCCCCTTTAAACTCTTCCTAGTTCAACAAAGAGCTTGGTTATTGTGGTTTTGGTGACCTTACCTACAACTTCGTATTTTACTTTCCCTTCAGCCTCTTTCAGCTTAACCACCGGTAGGGCATCCACCTGATGTTCGACTATTTTGCGCGCCGCATCAAAAGCGCTTTCCTCCATCGTTACCGTGACCAGATTCGGCATCCTGGTCATAATTACGCTCACGGGTATCTGCCTTATATCGGCGTTTCCTATCGCTATCTTGAGCAGGTCCTTTCGCGAAACCACACCGCACAGGCTGCCGTCCTCTTGGACGACGAAAAGCGTGCCGACGTCCTCCAGAAACAGCGTCACAATAGCATCGTATACTGATGTTTCTTCTTTTATCACAACAGGTACAGCCTTAATCTCGCTGACCTTTATGCTCCTTACCTTTTCCGCTAGCAGGCTCTTTGTGTTCTTGCCGGCAAAAAAGTAACCTACCCGCGGCCTGGCTTCGAGGATGCCCGCCATGGTAAGTATAGAGAGGTCGGGTCTTAAAGCGGCTCTTGTGATATTGAGCTTTGCCGCTATTTCTTCACTGGTTATGGGTTCGTGTTTTTTTACAATATCAATTATTAACATTTGCCTGGGTGTTAATTCTATTGGTCCTCCCTCCCTTCCAGAACATGCCTTCAAAAAGTGCGGTAAAATTGGCTATTCAAGTAATAAGTATATCACAATTACTCAAAAAAGTATACTATATTTCATAAAAACGACCTGGCGATCAGAGGCGTAATCACAGCTTCTATCAAGGCGGCCAGGAAAAGGACAGGGATTAGAATTCCGAGGGCGAGAACACCCTCTTTTAAGTTTTCCTTTAGCGCTTCAAACCGGGTTTTACCGCGAGGTGAAAAAAGTTCGAATCCTATTTTAAAACCGAAAGCAGCGCCCACCAGAATTGCCGGCAGTTCCAGAATACCATGGGGAAGCAAAGCGGCCAGGAAAAAGGAAAGAGACTGCCCGGAATAAAAATTGAGGGCTAGTATCAGCCCTACGACGAAACCGTTGAACAGTACCGCAAACAGCGGCACCAGTCCGAAGGCGACGCCACCGAATACCATTACGAGTAAAGCCCTCAAATTGTTCTGAAATATCAAGCCTAAGACGTAAAGCTTATTCGCATTCTCTACCGCATCGCTGATCTTTAGTATGTTCCCCAGGATCCTATCCAGGTTCGACAGGATTACCTTGGGGTTCTGCCAAAACACTGCATAACCCAGAACCGCCCCAGCCGCGAACAGAACTGTCGAGAAGAATATATATTTACTCTTGCCCCTAAACGAATCTAAAATGGCTTGCAAATTTCTTCCTCCTTCATTTATACGATATTTTGACGATGTCCTCCAGGAAACGCAGGGTCCGAGGCATGCGTTCCATGTGGTGCAGTACAAAACCTGTAAGCGCTGCTTTGAGTTCCCCCTTCAAGCCATCTTCCACCTTTAGGTTCGCAAGGTCTTCGAATTTCCCTTTGAGCATTCTCCTCATCATCATCAGAGCCGCCCGTGAAATTACAACGGACTTTTCATCGCTTCCCCTGCATTTTTCACACAAAATTCCTCCCAAAGCGTGGCTGAACCGGATTTCTTTCAACTCATCATTCCTGCAATTTACGCAATATAAAATCTGGGGCGTATATCCTTGAAGGGCCATCAACTTTAACTCGAATATGCGAGCCATAAAGTCCAGATCTTCCCACACCTGTAGCAGATACAGCACCTTCATGAAAAAGCGGAAAAGTTCCTCGCTTTTATCGGATTCACGGGTTGAAATGCGCAAAAGCTCGGCAAAGTAAGATCCGTAAGCCATCCTATCCAGGTCTTCCCTTATTCTAAAAAAGGATTCCTTAAGCTCACACTGGCTTATGGAATCCAAATTTCTACCCTCCACCAGGAGAAATTTACTGTAGGAAAAAAGCTGTGTGCCGGCCATCAGAGGACTCCTGGGCCGCCGGACGCCTCTCGCCACCGCATGGATCTTACCCCTTTCGGGCGAAAAAAGCGTCAGTATTCTATCGGCTTCTCCCAGATCCCTGTAGCCAAGCACCACGGCTTCTGTCGTATAAAGTCCCATGTGCAATAATACCTCACTTAACCGGAAAAGGATTTGTCACAACCGAAAATATATGGCGCAAGCTCTAATCGCTTATTTTAAATTTATCCTGAGACGGCAGTATCTGAATCCAGGTATTTCCCGGATTTAACTTTAATTGGCCGCCCCCTTCAACGGTGTACTCGGTCTTTTCGAAACGCCCAGGTTTCTGCCATTTAATACGGGTATAGCTTCCGTTGCTTATATAATAACCGGTGCCGGACCCGGTGGTCTTTATGGCAAGCCTGCCTTCCGAATCGATCACCCGGGTGTCCATGAATTGAAGGATGATATTTTTTACAACGATGGGATCCCCGGTCTTTCTGTCGGTATGGGGTTTTTCGTTTATGTACCTTACATAAGCCTCTTTGTCTTCATCGTAGACGTACTTTACCGTATAATTTTTGAAGTAGACCAGCTCAAATTCCTTAAGGGACTCGCCGGGAAGCGAATCTCCTCCTTCGTTAAATTCCCACCTTTTGAGGTCAATTGGTTTAAGGTACCCGCGCTTTTGGGCGGTTTCCAGGATATTTTCGGTGCTGGTGTAAGCGTTGTGAGGCGCTTTTCGGGTTTTGTCCCTCCAGAAGGTGACGCGGTCGTATATGCCATCTATAGCGTGTATATTCCTGTTTTTCTGAAGGTCCGAATAGGCCGACTGGCTTGCCCCATAATGGACGTAAACGGGATCGTATTCCATGGCAAAGTCTATGAAGTAAGGCCTAGCACTCCTCACGGGTCCTATCTCACCGGCATCTTCCCCCAGGTAAACGGCAAGGAACCTGGTAATACCTCCCTCGGCCAGGGCTTCATATACCACATCGGCCTTGTTTAAACCCGACTGAGGTCTTGCGCTCGTTTCGTTTTCTATCATTACGGCCAGAGGTCTCCTGCCCCCCCTGTCTTTATCCATACCCAGACCTGTCAGAGGGTTTTTAACCATAAGCTCCTCTATCGCCGGTTCGCTCTGCTCGCTCGGGGTCAAGACCGGTGTTTCGGCTGTGGGCGTTTTATCACCGCCAGTTCTCCCGCAGCCGGCGGTCAAAAGGAAAAAAAACGCCAGTATCGCAATATAATTAATATAATTTTTCTTCAAGACCTGCACCCCCACTTCTCAATGTAAACCGGTTTTACCTGCCGAACAGCGCTTTTTGCAGCGGGAAGAGCAGCGGCCGGATCCTGTCAAAAAAAATCAGGTAACCGATTACAACGGCGTTCAGGGCCGCGACCAGCACAGCACCGGCCGCCACATTTTTGGCTATTCTGGCCAGCGGGTGGTATCTTTCGGTTATCATGTCAACCGTAGTCTCCACGGCCGTATTTATCATTTCGGTGATTATCACAAGAGATACGGCGAAAAACACTGCCGCCAGCTCCAGGGGGCTCAAACCGAAATATCTGCTTGCTGCCATTACCAAAAAAGCAGTAAGAAAGTGGATCCTGAGGTTTCGCTGAGTCTTTAGAGAGTAAAGAACCCCCGAAACAGCGTAGACAAAACTTTCGAGAAGCGTCCTAGCTTTCTTCATAGCTGAAATTCCTCACGAGTAAGCCTGAAGGCTCGGAGCACCTCTTCCTCCTTTTCTCTCATTATTTTTTTATCCCGTTCCTCCTCGTGGTCGTATCCCAGAAGATGCAGAACTCCGTGAACGACAAGATATCCTACTTCCCTTTCAAAGGAGTGACCGAAGGCGTCCGCCTGTTCCCGGGCTTTTTCCAGGGAAATTACTATATCCCCGAGCAAGCGCTCCACTTCCTCATTGCCGTCAAAGAGTTCGTCAGTGCTGGTTTCCCTCATGGGAAAAGACAGCACATCCGTCGGTAAATCTTTTCCCCTGTAAGACCTGTTCAATTCACGTATATAAGCATTGTCCACGAAGACCACGCCCACTTCCACCTCGGCTACTGCCCCCTCGAAGTCCAATGCGAACTCAACGATCTTTCTGACCACTTCCTCTAATTTTTCGTCGACGGCAATCCTGTCCTGCAGATTGCTTATCACCACTGTAGCCAAAATCAACCCTTCCTTTCCAATTCCCTTAGCTTTTCCGGGTACTCAATGCGAGTGTGGAATATGCCCATCAGCACCCTCGAAAAGGCCGCGGCTATTTTGTCGAGATCCTTTAACGTCAGATTGCTCTCGTCAAGCTGACCGTCGGCCAGTTTTTCCCTAATTATCTGCCTTACGAGCCCCTCAATCTTACCTGGTGTGGGCTTGGTCATTGACCTCACCGCTGCCTCGGCGGAATCGGCCAGCATCACTATGGCGACTTCCTTGGTCTGCGGTTTTGGCCCTTCATAGCGGAAGCTGTTCTCTTCCAGCCTTTTCTCAGCGTCGCCGTCCAATGCTTTTTTATAGAAAAACGTAAGCAGCGAGGTGCCGTGGTGCTGGATGATGAAGTCCTGGATTATAGGAGGCAGGTTGTACTGCCGCGCTATATCGATACCGTCCTTTACGTGGGAGGTGATTATCAGCGCACTCAGTGTGGGGTTCAGTTTGTCATGGGGATTATCGGAAGTCAGCTGGTTTTCGATAAAAAAATACGGCCGCTTTAGTTTTCCTATATCGTGGTAACTGGCACCCACCCGCGCCAGCAGTGAATCTCCACCCACGGCTTCGGCTGCAGCTTCGGCGAGATTCCCCACGATTATGGAATGATGGTAAGTTCCCGGAGCTTCCAGCAGCAACCGGCGCAACAAAGGCTGATTTGGGTTGGAGAGTTCCAGAAGCTTGACGGAAGTTGTTATGCCAAAGGTGTTTTCCAGAAAAGGCAATATGCCTACCGTTAAAATCGAAGATAAAAACCCGTTGGCTATACCCCAAAAGCTCTGCCTGGCCATGTCCCACATAGAACTGTTGTTTAACAGCCCCAGGCTGAGGATTACGAGGAAGTTCACCACGCCTACAAGGCCGCCCGCCTTGGTTAAATCGCTTCTCTGGGAGACTTTGTTAGTATAAAACACTCCCGTGAGCCCGCCGAGCAAGGCTACAAGGGCGCTTATAAAATCATTACCCAGGATTACCCCCACGGCTATCGACATTATAAAGCTGGAAATGATAGCCATAGATGGGTTTATGAGTATGGAAATCAGCATACTCCCGGCTGCCAGAGGTATTAAAAAGTTCGATATGGTCTTAAAAGCGGTGGAGATGAAAAGAGTTGATACTATGACCAGAGCCAGCAATCCCAGGTATGATACGTTTTCGTAGAGGTCCCGGTGGAACAAGTACACGTCAAGAATCAACATAACCTCTAAAATCGCCACAAGGAGGATAACGCCTAGGATCATCGTAAAGTACGAAGAATTGTCCAGGGCCAGAAGCCCTAATTCCTTTAAGAGTTCTATCTGTTCGGCCGTCACCGGTTTCCCCTTTTCGACCAGCACCTGCCCCTTTGTGATCTTGACGGGATCTACTGCCTCCATGGCCGCCTTTTGCTCCCTCTGGGTGGCTTCCTTATCGAATATCATATTAGGTCTGATTACGGCAAAAGCGATATCCTCACCCGCGTTTTTCACGGACTGGGAGAGGCTGACACCCTTAAATTCCTCTATTATAAAGGCTTTCGCCCTGTCTATGGATTCTTCCTTGACCCCGTCGTCCATCACGGTTTCTATAACTGCTTTGGTAACTGTTTCCAGCTCTTTTAAACCGGGGCCGCTCATATTTAACAGCACCGAGTAAGTTTCGTCGGACAGCTCGCCGGGGATCATGAGCTTTAAAGTCTTTATTTTGGCGGCATTGTCCATAAAATCCCTGGACTGAACGTCTCTAACCGTATTGAAAATTTCCGTTACCTTATTCTTAACTTCCCTGGTGATGTTCTGGTCGAGGGTGTACTTTTCGGGGACAGATTTAGCGGCAGCCATCTGCAATTTGCGGGTCGCAACGGTATCTATAGCGTCTTTCCGCGCAACGATGTCTTCCTGGACTATATCTCCCACATTCAGATCGTATTTTCTTGGTAGTGTATTCGCCAGAATAAGAGCTGTTATCGCCAAAAAAAACGCGGCCCCCACCATAGATTTCTGGAAGGCGCGATTAGATAAGAGTTTTTTATTCGTTTTTATCATTTTTATTTTTGACCAGCCGCGTCCAAGAATAATAGACACAGCACCAGCTCCTCATTGGGTTTTTCGGGTTTCTTCGTACCTTTCGTAGGCTTTTATTATTTTTTGAACAACTTCGTGGCGCACCACATCTTTGTCGCTCAGGTAGATAAATTCAATGCCCTCGATGCCTTTCAGTATAACCTGGACCTCTTCGAGGCCTGAGTATATCCCCTTGGGGAGATCCACCTGGGTTATATCGCCGGTAATCACCGCCTTTGAGCCGAACCCCAGGCGGGTCAGAAACATTTTCATTTGTTCGGATGTAGTGTTCTGGGCCTCATCCAGAATTATAAAGGAATCGTCAAGGGTTCTTCCCCTCATGTAGGCCAGGGGAGCCACTTCTATTATTCCCTTTTCCATATATCGCTGGAAGGTCTCCACACCGAGTATATCGTAGAGGGCGTCGTAAAGGGGTCTGAGATAGGGGTCCACTTTTTCCTGCAGATCCCCCGGCAGAAATCCGAGTTTTTCTCCTGCTTCCACGGCTGGGCGTGTAAGTATAATACGGCTAACCTCCTTTTCTTTAAAGGCGTTAACCGCCAGAGCCATGGCGAGATAAGTTTTACCTGTGCCCGCCGGGCCTATACAGAATACGATGTCATTTTGTTTGATCGCCTTTACGTACAACTTCTGCCCTATCGTTTTCGGTTTAATCGGTTTTCCCCTGTGGGTGATGCATATCACGTCGTCATAAAGGTCGGTGATTTTTCCTTCCTGCCCCTCTTTGGTAAGCTTGGAGATATACCTGATATCCGATGAAGTCAAAGAATTTCCTCCATTTAAGACATTTATCAGTTGGTAAAGAAGCCTTTCAGCCGCTACCACATTCTCCTTGTCGCCAAGTATAAGGATTTCTCCGCCCCTTGTTATTATCCTGACGTCAAACTCTTTTTCTATAAATTTAATATTCTCATCCCGGCTTCCGAACAGATTAACCATATTCTTAATATTATCGATGCACACCTTGGCTTCCGCCAAATTTTTGCTCAATAAAAACTTCCTCCCTGTTTCGCTTAGTCAATCTTTTGCTCCACCCCGATGTCCTCTATAACCTCCAACATCAGGGTACCTATAACGGACTGTTTATCCGGGTTCAAAGTAAATTCCATTTTCTTCTGAACAACCTGAAGATCCTCAGGCAAATCCCGAAGTTCTTCTGACAGCTTTTTCCTCGCCTCTTCCGCAGCCCCCTCCACACCTAGAAACCGTCTTTCTTCCTTTATCTCCCGGTAGAGGACCACATTGAACCTCACATTCCCTAAACCAGGAGGCAGGATGTGCCTTTCCGGCAGGTTTTCTTCAACATAGGCGGGGAATTTCAGGTCTCCCCACTGGATATCGATTTCGTGGTTCCCCAGCTTGAGCCTGTACGCTTTTTTTACCCTTCCGGTATAAGACTTTCTAAATTCGACCAGTGGAACTTCTACCGATTTTCGGTACCATACCCTTGCCTTCACAATACCTCTTGCCCGGACGAGCATCCGGTCTTCCGTATTATCCCTTCCAGCTAGGGTGACGCTGCCCGAAATCAGCACATCCCCCTTACTTACCGTGTCTCCCGGCTTTACAACAGCCTCACCCCTGAAAGGAATCACTTCTTCGATTACTCCATCTTTTGAAGCTACTATGTTGCACGGAGTGTCGTCTTCGATCCGGGGCGGCATCTCTTTATTGACCAGGTCTATTATTACCCTGGCGCCCCTTATTTCAAGTTCTGCCCAGGCAATATTTTTATAATTAAGAAGTATTTTATCAAGATAATATTTTTTGTCAATATTATGTTTAAAAACCCCCGGCTTTAACCCCCACTCCTCCAGGTCTTTGAGAATCGAAAGTTTCAAGGTGTCATCCTGGGTATTTACCTGCACGCTCCATACGATCGACGAAAGGATGTACATTACTGCTATAAAAAGCAGGGCCCCCAGTATGAACGCCTGACGCCTTCTCATCCTGTATAAGTGGAAAAATAGACCTCTCCTCTGTACTATAAAAATTCTGCACCTGGCTTTTCTCGCAAGGGGGCGAAGCTCGAAAAATCCTCGCACGCTGATCTTTGCTAAAAGTGCGTCTTTATCGACCCTTTTTACATCCCAGAGGTAAAGGCCGTGCAATGCGGCCTGGTTTATAAGCCTTTCACCGTACGGCCCTACTATCTTAATAATAACATATCCCCGTAAACAATTCCATAGTTTAATGAGCAACACCCTGTTTCCCCCCGGGTTATTCTTCAAACTCGAGGCTCCTGATCTTCCCCTCGACGACAATCTCATCGGCTACAACCGACTTTATAATGAGGTCCTGCCCTTTTATCACAAGAGGCCCTAGTTTGGTATTTATGCACACCCTGTCAGAACTGTATTCCAATATGCCCTTGTGGTTTTCAATAAATGCGCCGACCTTTCCGGTGACGGTTATGCGGGGAAGATCCAGGACGATATCCTTGGGTAGTTCAAGGGCATCGAAAATCCTTGCCTTTAAACCCTCCTGGTTGGTCCTTTTCATAATGATCCTTCTCCCAACTGAGTTCTTTCTTAAAATTTATTCCCGAAAACGCAATTTCATTACAAAAAGGCTCCAAATAACAAAGCCCGGCAAATGCCGAGCTTTTTCTTACTGAAGTAGTTTTTTTACAATGGCGTTGACCGCCCTGCCGTCAGCCCTGCCCTTGACTCTGGGAAGGACTGCGCTCATAACTCTGCCCATATCCTTTATGCTGTTTGCGCCGACCTCGAATATGGTCTGGCGTACGATTTCTTCCAGCTCTTCCTCGGTAAGTTGCTGAGGGAGGTAACTCAACAGGATGTTAATCTCCCTTTCCAACTCCTCTGCTACATCCCTGCGGCCAAGGCGTTCGTATTCCTCCTTAGCATCCCTGCGCTTTTTCACTTCTCTGGACAGAACCTCAATCACTTCTTCGTCGCTCAGTTCGTGCATGCGGTCCTTTTCTTCGTTAACTATTGCCGCCCTAGCCATCCGGATTACGGAAAGCCGTTCTTTCTGGCCTTCTTTTAAAGCCCTTTTCATATCTTCATTCAAGACGTCCTTAATGGACAACTGCTATACCTCCTTAGGCCCTTACCTGTACTTTCTACGACGCGCTGCTTCGGACTTTTTCTTTCTTCTTACGCTGGGCTTTTCATAGTGTTCTCTCTTGCGAAGTTCAGAGAGCACGCCGGCTTTCTGACACTGGCGCTTGAACCTTTTTATGGCACTGTCTATCGACTCGTTCTCCCCAACGCGCACTTCTGCCATCACTATTCCCTCCCCCCGCTTCTACTTTTAATGTGACAAATATATCTAAATTACGTCATTGGCAAGCATCATCCGGGAGGCCATGTCATAAACCTGCCGCCCAACAGGTGAAAATGAAGGTGATGCACTGTCTGGCCTCCATCATTTCCCGTGTTGACGACCAGTCTAAAGCCTTTGTTATCTATATTATTCTCCCGGGCGAGATTTTTTGCCACTTTTATTATCTTTTTCACTATGTCGCCGTTGCTGTCGTCGATATCCATTATGGAAGTCAGGTGCTGTTTCGGGATAATAAGGAGATGGATGGGGGCCTGGGGATTAATATCCTTAAAAGCCAGGATATCACCGTCTTCGTAAACTACCGCAGCCGGTACTTCCTTGCGTGCAATCCTGCAGAATATGCAGTCCACTTTTTCCACCTCCTTCTTTACGCCTAAAGATATTTTTCGAAAGTTTATTAGATTTAATTCCACACAAGGCAGAGATTTTCCTGCTTGAGTTAAAATTTTTTAGTTTCCCCCAGAATGTATTCGTCCCTATTTTCGACCAGGCGCACCGGCAGTAGTAGGTTTCGAAGATCCAGGTCGGACCGCACCGCCACCCTTATGTAGTTGCCCGTCAGACCATGGTACAGTCCGCGACTATCCCTTTCTTCAAAAAGCACGTCCATTACTCTTCCAGTAAAGCCCTCTCTAAAGTTCCACTCCAGCCGGCGGCTCAACTTTATAAGCTCGCGACTCCGTAGTTCTTTTACAGCAGCGGGGACTTGCTCAGGCATTTCAGCTGCCGGTGTGCCTTTTCGGGGTGAAAATTTGAATACGTGAAGCCTGCTGAAGCCCGATCTTTTAATTAATTCACGGGTCATTTCGAAATCCTCGTCGGTTTCACCGGGAAAACCGACTATTACATCGGTGGTTATGCCTACATTGGGCATAACATCCCTGATGAATTGGAGCCTCTCTTCGAATTCCGCCGTAGTGTAACGGCGGTTCATGAGCTTCAATATCCTGTCGCTGCCGCTCTGAAGGGGGATGTGAAAGTGATGGCAGAAGCTGTCGATGGAGGCGAGCTTTTTTATAAAGTCATTGTTCAGTTCCATGGCTTCGATGGAACTCAGGCGGATCCTCTTAACGCCCTCTATCCTGGATAACCGTTCAATCACGTCGTAAAGCGTGGGGCCGCCTTTAAAATCCGCCCCGTAAAGCCCCAGGTGTATTCCGGTGAGCACAATTTCCTGGAATCCGTCCCCCGCCAGGTTTTCAGCTTCCCTGATGATACCCTCCAGCGTTCTGCTGCGAACCGGCCCGCGCACGTAAGGTATTATACAGTAGGAACAGAACATGTTGCAACCTTCCTGAATTTTTAAAAAGGCCCTGGTACGCTGCCTGTGTCCTCTGAAGGCTATTTCCTCAAAGTTCTTTGTATGCATAATATCTTCCACTTCTATGATTTTCCCGTCGTTTTTCCCGGCCTGTTCTACCAGATCCACTATCTTATGGCGATCTTTTGTTCCCACCACTACGTCAACGCCGGGTATGCACGAAACCTCTTCCGCCTCCAGCTGCGCATAGCATCCTACCACCGCTACCTTGGCCTCAGGATTCTTTCTAATAGCCTGCCTTATTATTTGCCTCGATTTCCTGGCACCTTCGTTGGTCACCGTACAGGTATTGATGACGTAAACATCGGCTACATCGTCAAAATCGACGAGTTCATAACCCCTTTTTTTAAAGAGTTCCGCCATTGCATCGGATTCATACTGATTGACCTTGCAACCCAGGGTGTAAAAAGCTACTTTAGGCATAATGGCTTCCCCGATCACCTCCCAGATCACCTAATTCGTACATCAATACAGCAGTTACCACGAAACCGGCGGTTTCAGTCCTGAGTATCCTCGGACCCAGACTTACCGTAACAGCCCCGGATTTTCTGGCCTTTTCTATCTCTTCCACGGAAAACCCTCCTTCGGGTCCGATTAGAACGGCTATATCCGGCACATCCGGGGGAACATTAGCCAAAATGGATTTTAAAAATATTCCCCTTTCCCCTTCCCAGGGGACCAGCACCATCCGGTAATTCTTTAACAATTCAAGGCATTCATCAAAATCCACCGGCTCCCTGACGACGGGTAAATCCGGCCGCCGGCATTGTTTTGCGGCTTCTTTGGTTATCTTCTGCCAGCGCTCAGCCTTTTTTGATTTGCTCTCCCCCTTGATCTCCACCACTGTCCGCTCAGTGATGACCGGAACGAACTCGGATACACCCAGTTCGGTATTTTTCTGCAATATCAGGTCAAATTTTTGCCCTTTTGGAACACCCTGAAATAAAGTTATGCGCGGGCGTCTCGGTTCAAATTTATTTTTTTCAATTACCTTTACTTTTATTTTGCGATCTTTAGGGATCAATTCCAGTATCTGACCGGTGCCCAGTGCGTCCACACCGTTGGATAAACTCACTAAATCGCCTTTCTCCATCCTCAAAACCCTGGCGATATGGTGGGCGTCTTCACCGGAAATCTCCATCACATCGCCGGGATTCATCTTCCCCTGAACAAAAAAAATGGGCATACGGCATCACCTTCATCCATCGCCCGATAGCGTTTTCCGTGATACCAGCGCCAGCCAGTCTCCCTTTTCGGCTTCCTCTATTACAACCAGCCCGGCCCTGTCAAGGGCACGATAGACAGATTCTTTCCTACTCTTTATTATACCGGACGAAATGAATAAGCCTTCGTTCTTTAATTTCGACGCCGCGGCTCCGGCCAAATCTATGATCACATCGGCGATTATATTGGCGACTATGATATCGGCTTTAATATCCACACCATCCAGTCCTTCTCCCTTTATAACCTCAACCGCCTGCGTCGCGTCATTTCTCTTGATATTCTCCCGGGCTACCTTTACCGCCACCTCATCCTTGTCGACGGCCAGCACTTTTCCGGCACCCAGTTTTGCCGCTGCTATGGAGAGTATACCCGATCCACACCCCACGTCGATTACCGTCTCACCGCCCTCGATATATTTTTCCAGAAATTCGAGGCACATAGCCGTGGTTTCATGGGTTCCGGTGCCGAAGGCCATCCCGGGATCGAGCTCGATAACCACTTCTTCTCGTTCAGGTTCGTAATCCAACCATGAGGGTTTTATAACCAGCCTCTTTCCTATGTGTATAGTGTCGTAGTAAGCTTTCCACGCATTGGCCCAGTCGTTTTCATCGACGAATGATACCTCCATCTCGCCGCTGCCCACGTCAAGGCCGAATCGCGGAAGATCCGCTATTCTCTGTCCGATTTCCCGTAGAATGTCATTTAGTCGCGCGGATTCAGGCAGGTAGCCGGTAACCACGGCCTGCTCAAAGTCGATGTCCTCGGGTATATCCACGTATTCCCAGGTTTCTCCGTCCCGGTTCAGCAGGTCTTTTGGGTCCTCTATAACCACTCCTGCGGCTCCCGCTTCATAGAGTATATTGGATATGGCTTCTATGGCTTCGGTAGACGTTTTTACCTTAATCTCTATCCATTTCATTTTTTCCTCCCGCCGTTCATACGCCGAAGGCGTCTCTCATTTTATCAAAAAATCCCTTGGGTTGTTGTTTTATATCCTCACCGCTGATCTCCGCAAACTTTTTCAACAATTCTCTCTGCCTGTCGCTCAGTTTTCTGGGAATTACCACATTAACTTTGACATGTAAATCGCCACGCCCGTAACCCTTAAGGTGGGGCATTCCTTTGCCCTTGATTCGGAACTTTGTACCCGGCTGTGTTCCTTCGGGTATTTTTAATTTTATACGACCGTCAAGGGTGGGGACTTCTATCTCATCGCCGAGAGCCGCCTGGACAAAAGATACTGGAGCTTCATAAATAAGATCGTCCCCCTGGCGCACAAAAAGCCGGTGGGGTTTCACGTGAATGATTACATAGAGGTCCCCGGCCGGACCGCCCCTGACCCCGGGCTCGCCCTCGCCGTTCAACCTGAGGCGTGAGCCCGTATCGACTCCCGGAGGTATTTTTACTTTTATCTTGCGCGCAGCTCTAACATGGCCCGACCCGCGGCATCCAGGACAGGGCTCTTCTATCACAGTACCGCTGCCGCCGCACCGCCCGCAGGTAGTTATGCTGATATACCTGCCGAAAGGCGTGTTCTGCATCTGCTTAACCTGCCCCGTTCCGCCGCAGGCGGGACAGGTCCTGGAGCCGGTCCCCGGCTTTGCCCCGCTGCCGCCGCACCTGGGGCAGGTTTCGGTACGGAATACCTCAATCTCTTTTTCGACTCCAAAGGCGGCCTCTTCCAGCGTTATTTCAAGGTCGTATCTCACGTCGGCTCCGCGCACCGGACCCTTTTTCCGGGTCTCGCCGAAACCGCCGCCGAAAAAGCTCTCAAATATATCGCCGAAAATGTCCCTGCCGAAATCGAAATCGCTGAAGTCTCCGAAGCCTCCGCCACTGAACCCCCCTTGAGCAGCATTCGGGTCTACGCCCGCGTGGCCGAATTTATCGTACATGGCCCTTTTCTGCGGATCGCTCAGCACTTCGTAAGCTTCGTTAATTTCCTTAAACTTTTCGGCGGCATCGGGGCTTTTGTTCACGTCTGGATGGTACTGCCGGGCGAGTTTTCTGTATGCTTTTTTAATCTCGTCTTCCGTGGCTTCCCTGCTTACCCCGAGAATCTCGTAGTAATCCTTCTTGCTCAACAGGCATCACTCCAATAAAAGTCAGCCCTAAAGGGCTGACTGCCTATTTTTTATCGTCCTCGTTTACGAACCTGTAATCGGCGTCCACCACTTTTTCGTCCTTCTCGCCGCCCGCGGCCGTTCCCGCCTGAAAACCGCCGGTGCCGGGGCCGGGGTTGCCCTGGGCTCCCTGAGACCCGTAAAGCCTTGAAGAAATGTCATAGAACGCTTTGGTAAGGTCATCAGTGGCTTTCTTAATCTTTTCTACATCGTCACTTTCTATAGCCTTTTTCACGTTTTCGATTTCTTTTCTCACCTTTTCAGCTTCTTCCGGTTTTATCTTATCCTTAAGTTCATCGAGCATTTTCTCCGACTGGTAGATAAGCGAGTCGGCGTGATTCTTTGCTTCAACTTTTTCCTTTCTCTTCCTGTCTTCTTCGGCGTATTTTTCAGCGTCCTTGATCATTCTCTGTATTTCTTCTTCTTTTAAATTGGTGGAAGAGGTGATGGTGATCTTCTGCTCCTTCCCGGTGCCCAGATCCTTTGCCGAAACGTGCACTATACCGTTTACGTCGATGTCAAACTTGACCTCTATGCGCGGGACCCCTCTGGGGGCCGGCGGGATACCCGTAAGCTGGAACCTGCCCAGAGTTACATTATCGGCCGCCATAGGCCTTTCGCCCTGTAACACGTGGATATCCACTGTAGTCTGACCGTCGGCGGCTGTCGTGAAGATCTGGCTTCTGGACACCGGAATCGTGGTGTTTCTCTCGATTATCTTCGTAAATACACCGCCGAGAGTTTCTATGCCGAGCGAGAGGGGCGTCACGTCGAGGAGAACCACGTCGCGCACTTCCCCGGCCAGCACGCCCGCTTGGATGGCGGCGCCCATTGCGACTACTTCGTCGGGATTAACGCCCTTATGTGGTTCTTTACCTAGGAATTTCTTAATAGCTTCTTGCACTGCCGGTATGCGCGTTGAACCACCCACCAGGATAACCTTATCTATATCCTCCGGTCTCAATCCGGCATCCTTGAGAGCTTGTTCCGTGGGGCCCATAGTCGCCTCGACCAGATCCCTGGTAAGCTCTTCGAATTTGGCCCTGGTAAGCGTCATTTCAATATGCTTGGGACCACTGGCGTCAGCTGTAATGAAGGGCAGGCTGATGGTGGTCTCAAACATACTGGAAAGCTCTATTTTAGCCTTTTCGGCCGCCTCTTTCAGTCTTTGCAGCGCCATGCGGTCTTTCCGCAGATCTATACCATGTTCTTTGTAAAACTCGCCGGCTATATAATCTATTATCCTCTGATCGAAATCGTCGCCTCCCAGACGGTTGTTCCCGCTGGTGGCCTTTACTTCGAAAACTCCGTCCCCGAGTTCGAGGATGGAAACATCGAAAGTACCGCCGCCCAGATCGAAGACCAGAATAGTTTGGTCTTCCCCTTTATCCAGGCCATAGGCTAAAGCGGCCGCTGTGGGTTCATTTATTATTCTCAACACTTCGAGGCCGGCTATTCTCCCTGCGTCTTTGGTAGCCTGCCGCTGGCTGTCGGTAAAATATGCCGGCACTGTAATTACCGCCTGGGTTATCTTTTCCCCCAGGTATGCTTCCGCATCCTGTTTTATTTTCTGCAAAATCATAGCTGAAATCTCCTGGGGGGTATAGAGCTTGCCGTCTATGTTTACCTTGTAATCGGTGCCCATTTGCCTTTTTATCGATATCACGGTTCTATCCGGATTAAGTATCGCCTGCCTTTTGGCCATCTGACCAACCAGCCGCTGGCCGTCCTTGGTGAAAGCGACGACCGACGGGGTGGTCCTCGAACCCTCGGTATTGGGTATTACCACCGGCTGGCCGCCTTCCATGTATGCAGCCACAGAGTTGGTCGTACCAAGATCTATGCCAATTATCCTACCCATAAGACGCCACCTCCGTTATTTTTTTGCTACTTTGACCAGACAGGGTCTTATAACCTTTGAATGATAAGTATAACCCTTCTGCAGCACTTCTACAACGGTATCGCTTTCGTATTTGTCGCTTTCAACCGTCATTATTACCTCGTGGAAGTGCGGGTCGAAGGGCTTGCCTTCGGCCTCTATCTCCCGGACCCCAAACTTGTTCAAAACATTTTTCATCTGATTGTATATGAGTTTTACGCCCTCGTAAGTGGCACTTTCGGTATCCTCAACGGAATTAAGGGCCCTTTCAAAGTTGTCCAATATGGGGAGAATATCCTTTATCAGTTGCTCTCCTGCATAAAGGTATATGTCTTGGATCTCCTTCTGGGTTCGCTTCTTGAAATTATCGTAATCGGCCAGGGCCCTCAACCATCGCTCTTTATAGTCAGCTGCCTCCTTTTCCTTTTCTTCCAGGGCTCTTTTCAGTTCTTCGGTTTCCGAAACATTTTCATGCGCCGAACTCGAATTCGCAATTTCTTCGCTTTTTGGCTCATCGTTTTCAGGTATGCCTTCGCGTTCCATGTTTTCATTGGATTTCTCAGTCAAAGGAATCACCTCGCATCAAAAATCCACTTCTCCCATGCCGGCCACCGATTCTGAAGGTCCCTTTGCGGCAGGTCCCTCGTCCCGTTTTTTGATAATCGTGTCGATCCTCAGTATGGCTTGTGCTATTTCGCCCGCCGCTTTAACGGCATGGGTTTTGACCAGAGTTGGATCAATAACGCCGAGTTGCACCATGTCCGCAAGCTCCCCGGTATCGCAATTAATGCCTATTACATCACTACCTTTTTCCGCCTGGGTATAAATTACCTCTTCCAGCTTTTCCAGCGGGTTAAAACCCGCATTGTAAACTATCTGAGCCAGCGGGCGCTTGAGAGCTGCGATAACGCAATCGATGCCATAGGAGGCCATTCCCTTTATCTTCTCCCTCTCTCTTTCCAGCTCCCTAGCAACGGCCACTTCCACAGCTCCACCTCCCGGCACTACGCCGCCTTTCACGGCCGCTTGTAGAGAAGAGGCCGCATCCTTGGCAATCCTCTCCCGTTCGCCGACTATTTCGGCGGTGGCTGCACCCACCAAGATGGTAGCCATGGGTTTGCCCTTGCCTCCCTCGATCCTTATGTGCTCCAGTTTTTCGTCTTCGTAGGCCCTCTCCGCCGCCCCTATGTAATTTCTTATCTCTTCGACAGGCTTTTTAAGGCCCATGCGTTTCATTATTCTGGCCCCGGTATGCTCAGCCACCTTTTCCAGGTCTCTGGTCGATACCCTCTCCAGAGCTAGAACGCCTGCGTCGGTCAGCATCTCCTCGGCTTCATCGCAGATCCCCTTACCCACCAGGATCAGGTTAACCTTAAGGTCTATAAGCTTTTTTAGATTTTGTTTGAACTCTTCCTTGAGGGCCAGGTATCGGGCAAAACCGGCTTCCGTGCCCAGGGCTTCCTCCTCTATCTGCTCCGGCTCCAGGGCATCGTCTATAACCATTACCCGAACGTCGTTAATCTCCCCGGGCATCTGTTTATTGACCTTTTCCTTGTCTACGATAATGCCGAGAAAAACTTCATTCTCGGCACCTTCCCGCGCCATTACGATGTCTCTCAGTTTGAAGTTCTTCTCCTTTAACTTTTCTTCGCCGATGAGTTTCGCTGCCTGAGTGACCAGCTCCGCAATGTCTTCGTGTTCCCTGCCGGCAATAAAGGCTATATTCTTAAGCGCAGGATCACCTATGCTTTTTACAGGAATGGATTTAGACTGGAGAATTTCTTGGGCCCTCCTTACCCCGTATTTTATCCCCTCGATGACCCTGGCTACAGGAACTCCTCTTATGATCTGATTGACTCCCTCCGAGACCATAGTACCGGCCATGATCGTAGCGGTGGTGGTCCCGTCCCCGACTTCTTCCTGCTGGGCTTTGGCTATGTTTATCAGCATTCTTGCAGCGGGGTGGTTTATATCCATGAGTTTCAATATGGTTACACCATCGTTGGTTATAGTAACCTCTCCGAACCGATCCACCAGCATTATGTCCAGGCCTTTAGGGCCTATGGTGCCTTCCACTGCCGAAGATACCGCTCTTATAGCGTTGGAATTCGTCAAAAAAGCGGCGAACTTTTCGTCGATTTCCTGGCTGTTGTTGTTTTTAAAGCTCAATATAACTACCTCCCCGGTTAAATCATAGTAGAAAGAGTTTCATTGAGGTAAACCGCCACTTTGTTCAGGATGGATACGACTTTTGAGTAGTCCATCCTGGTCGGACCTATAACGCCGAAAATGCCGAGATTCTTGCCGCCGACATTAAAATTGGTGGTTATAATACTGAACTCCTGGAGCTCCTTCCATGGGTTTTCGTTGCCTATGCTAATAGTGATTTGGTCCGGCTTTGAGGTGGATTTTAACACCCTTATTATGAAGTCTTCCTCTTCGATGAGAGACAGGAAGTTCCTCGCTTTTTCCACGTCTTTAAATTCAGGGAAGTCCAGCATTCTTGAGCTCCCGCTGGAAAACACTTTGCCGTTCTCTTTGACCTCCTGGAGTCTCTCAATCAGAACGTGGATAAAGGTGTTCAGTGTTTCCTCATACTCCCTCATCTCGTTTTTTATGCGCTCCATGTAATCCGGGGTTATTTCTTCCACGGTCTTTTCCACCAGGTACTTGTTAAAAAGATTGGAAATACGGGTAAGGTCGGAATCCCTCAGGTTTTTGGGCAATTCAATAATCTGGTGGACGATGGCGCCGAAATTGGTCACCATAATCAAAAGGCCCTTTCCTTTTTCCAGCTTGAGGATCTCAACGTGCTTTAACCGGCTGGCGTGCAGTTGAGGACCGAGTATGACCGTGGTGTAATTGGTTAGGTTTGATATAACCCGGCTGGCTTCCTCTATTAAATCTTCCAGTTCCTTTATCCTCTTTTTGAATATCTGATGTATTATATTGAGTTCATTTTCGTTTAGATTAACTACAGGCATCAAAAAATCCACATAAAACCTGTATCCTTTATCGGACGGAATCCTCCCCGCCGATGTATACGGCTGAGCTATATAGCCGAGTTCTTCCAGATCTGCCATTTCGTTTCTTATAGTAGCCGGACTGATTCCCATATGGTATTTTCGGGCGATAGTTCTTGACCCTACGGGCTCGGCGGTGGCGATATAATCGACCACTATAGCCCTCAGGATCTTTATTTTCCTATCGTCCAGCATATGAAAAGCACCTCTTTAAATTAGCACTCTCGGGTCGAGAGTGCTAAAATCCTACTTTAATAAATATCACTTCACATTTTCTTTGTCAAGAGAAGCGGAAAAACCACCCAATCCCATTATACCAAAAATTAAAGCTTCCGGGTATTCCCCTGGCTATTTCCAATCTTGACTTCGACTTATGAGATAAACCATATCTTCAGGTATAGGAGCCTTAAAGGATAAATAGGTCCCCTTTACAGGATAAAAGAAAGTCATCTCAGTACAGTGAAGGGCTTGCCTCTTTATTATATCGTTTTTACCTCCATAAAGAGTATCCCCCGCTACTGGATGACCTTTATAGCTTAAATGCACTCTTATCTGATGTGTTCGGCCGGTAACCGGTTCTATATCTAATACAGTCAAATTTTTTAGTCTCCTCACTACTTTAAAACGCGTTACAGCTTTTTGGCCTCTTTCAGAAACACACCTCTCTATTAGACTTCCTTCCCTCCGCGCAATTCGTTCATCAATCACTCCTTCGTCCTCTTTTATAACACCCTCCACAACGGCGGTATATCTTTTTTTCATCCGGCCATGGGTTTGTATGAGGTTGTGTATATGCTGGTTGAGGGCTATTATTAAAACCCCCGTAGTATCCCTGTCCAAACGATTTACTGGATGAAAGCCTCCCCTTTTGCCTTTTTGGTGTAAGTAATAAATTACGCCGTTGGCAATTGTATCGTCGTAATGGAATGCCGTTGGATGTACAACAACGCCGGGTTGTTTATTCAATACAATTATATGATCATCCTCGTATAAAATATTTATTAGTACCGGTGAAGGCACTATACCGGATTCTTCAGCCAAATCTATTTCTATTACATCATTACAACATATTCTCGTATTTGTATATGCGGAAACACCGTTCAGTGAAATTTTTCCCCCAAGTTTTAACCTTCTCATGGTTCTGCTGGAAAACCCGTTGACTTTGAGAAATTCTCCAACCGTTAACCCTTGTGATGTTTCATCCACTATAAATTTCATGTCGAGTCCCTCTTACCTGTCATTGTTTTTAACAGAAATCCTCCCTTCACTGGCGGTCGGCAGGTCTCTCCGGCAAAAATTCCACAAAGGCTTCGTTGGCCAGGTCAAGGCCCTTTTCGGTGAGTCTTACATATTCTCCATCTTCGGCGATAAGTTCCTTCTCCTTTAATACCTCCAGAACCCTGCCGTAAACCATATCCAGATCTTTTCTGAATCTTTTGTAAAATTCCGCCTTACTCACGCCCTTTATCAACCTCAGCCCGAGGATCATGAATTCCGCCTGCTGTTCTTCAGGTAAAAGCGGCTCCTCTCCTTCCACCGACCTGCCCCGGCTTTTTATTCTCCCGGCATAATCTCGGATGCCGTAAGCGTTATAAAACCTTACGCCATCCATGAAAGAATGGGCCCCGGCGCCGAGTCCCAGGTATTCGCCGTAAGTCCAGTACACTAAATTATGCCGGCACTCCCTGCCCGGTCTTGCAAAATTGGAGATTTCGTAATGCAGATATCCCCGTTCCCCCAGGATCTCTCTGGCCATACGGTACATCATCCTCTCCTCGTCCTCGGGAGGCATGGGGAGCAGGCCCTCTTTTTGCAACTTATAAAACTCTGTGCCCTCCTCCACGGTGAGCCCGTAACAAGACACATGTTCCGGGGATAAATCCGCCAGTTTTTCCAGCGAATATCGGAAGTCATCCACACTCTGACGGGGCAGCCCGAAAATCAAATCCACGTTTATGTTGTCGAACCCCTCTTCCCTGGCCATGAAAAACTTTTCCTCAAAACCCTTGGCCGTGTGAATCCTGCCTATCATTTTTAAAAGCTCGTCTTGAAAAGCCTGCAAGCCCAAGCTCAGCCGGTTGACCCCTGCATCCCTCAATACCGCCAGTTTCCTCCGCGACAGAGTCTCAGGGTTGGCCTCTACGGTAAATTCGGCGGAGGGACTTATATTAAAAGCCCCGTAGATGGCTTCTATGATGGAGGCCAGATCCCCTTCACTTAAAACGGTGGGAGTCCCCCCGCCTATATAAATACTGGTCACGCTCCGGTTCATGCCGGCGTAAAAAGAAATTTCCCTTTTCAGGGAATCCACATAAAGAGGTATGGATTCTGTTTCAGCATAAGAATTGAAATCGCAGTAGGCACATTTTTTTATACAGAAAGGAATGTGGATGTAAAGACCCAATTTTTTCATAGCCTTTACCCCATTTTTAACACCGACATAAAGGCCTCCTGCGGCACTTCTACCTTGCCCAGCTGCCGCATCCTCTTTTTGCCTTCCTTCTGCTTTTCCAAAAGCTTTTTCTTCCGCGTGACATCCCCGCCGTAACACTTGGCAAGCACATTCTTCCTTAGGGCTTTTATTGTCTCCCGCGCGATTATCCGGCCGCCGATGGCTGCCTGTATCGGAATCTCAAACAGCTGTCTGGGAATCACCTCGCGCAGTTTTTCCACCAGCTGCCTAGCCCTGGCGTAGGCTTTATCTTTATGGACTATAAAAGACAGGGCATCCACGATCTCTCCGTTTATAAGTACATCCACCTTGCAGAGCTCGGATTTTGTATAACCGGTAAACTCGTAATCCAGGGATGCGTATCCCCTGGTGCGGGATTTAAGCTGATTGAAGAAATCGTAAATTATTTCGGCCAGTGGCATATCATAGCGCAGTATAACCCTTTTCTCGCTTATATACTGCATATCTTTAAAATTCCCGCGCTTTTCCTGGCAGAGTTCCATAACCGCCCCCACATATTCCGAGGGCAGCATTATGGAAGCCTCTACGTACGGTTCTTCGATGTACTCTATCTTCGACGGATCGGGAAAATTCGTGGGGTTGTCAACCATTATCTCTTGGCCGTCGGTTTTCTTTATCCTGTATATGACGCTCGGAGCCGTTGTGATAAGATTTATACCGTACTCCCTCTCCAGGCGCTCCTGAATGATCTCCATGTGGAGTAACCCCAGAAATCCGCAACGGAAACCAAAACCCAGGGCCGCCGAAGTCTCGGGCTCGAAAAACATGGCTGCATCGTTGAGCTGCAGCTTTTCAAAGGCCTCTCTCAGCTTTTCGTAATCCTCTCCGTCGGCCGGATAAACGCCGCAGAAAACCATGGGCACAGCCTTCTTATACCCGGGTAACGGTTTTTCCGCAGGATTTTCCGCGTCAGTGATGGTGTCTCCAACGCGAGTGTCCTTTACATTTTTTATGCCCGCCACCACGTACCCCACTTCACCGGCCCGCAGGCTATCGGTGCTCACCATCTCGGGGCTGAATATACCCACCTCGGTAACTTCAAAGGTCCTGCCTGTAGACATCATCTTAATCTTCTGCCCGGGTTTTATTCTGCCTTCCATGATCCGCACGAAAGCTATGGCTCCTTTATAGGAGTCGTACAGGGAATCGAAGATCAATGCCCTGAGCGGTTCATCTTCCGACCCACTGGGCGGAGGAATTCTCTTGACGACCGCCTCCAGAACCTCCTTTACACCTATGCCTTCTTTGGCAGAAACAAGAAGCGCGTCATCGGCCGGAAGACCTATTATATCTTCTATCTCCCGTTTGACGCTATCCGGATTGGCACTGGGAAGATCTATTTTATTTATTACGGGCACTATCTCCAGGTCATGCTCAAGGGCAAGATAGGTATTCGCAAGAGTCTGAGCCTCTATTCCCTGAGAAGCGTCTACCACCAGCAGGGCGCCTTCACAGGCGGCCAGGCTCCTGGATACCTCGTAATTGAAATCCACGTGGCCCGGGGTATCTATCAAATTTAAAAGGTAATCCTGACCGTCTTCAGCTCGATAGATCATCCGGACCGCCTTAGCTTTTATGGTTATGCCGCGTTCCCTTTCCAGGTCCATCATATCGAGTATCTGATCTTCCATCTTTCTCTGCGGGATAGCGCCTGTGTATTCCAGAAGCCTGTCGGCCAGGGTGGATTTGCCATGATCTATATGAGCGATAATACAGAAATTTCTGATCCTGTCCTGCGGTATTGTCATGGAGGTTCCTCCTCTTTAAATGCGAAAGCTTTTCGATAAGTTTAATTATACATTCTGCAATATTTTTTATCAAGATAAATCCGCAGGTGGGAGAAATTCGCAGGATCGTAAACACGGACCATATTCGGCACACTGATATTCAAACCTGCTATCCGTATATCCACCTTTCGCCGATCGGCGTAAAAGTCGCTCACTCTTAGCAATTGCCTGAGAGAAAATCGCCTGCCGAGTATGAAGAAATCGTAAGTCCCATCGGGCAAAATTTTTAAATTAAAGGTCATGGGGGTGATATCCAGCCCCATTGTGGAATAAACCCCTTCCTCGGCGAAGCGTAGTCCCAAGACGAGAACCACTGCGAATATTAAAAAAAGCGTAAAGAGATCTTTGATATACATAGAATACTCCTTTTTTCACTCCTGAATTTAGCTGCAGGGAGGAAAGCCCTGATCAAGTCCAATTTTTTGTGTAAAATTCCCTCTGGCTAGAATCAGGTTATAAAAGTTTAACTTATCGAAACCACTTTTTATCTTACTTTTTTCGAGTTTTCTTTCTGCCACTCAAAGTATTCGGCCATATCCAAGTATTTTTTGCCAGAAGTCCATTTTTCGTCCTGTTCCATAAGCAATGCCCCAATTAGACGAATGGCTGATTCACGGTTGGGAAATATCCTAATAACCCTTTCACGTCGGCGTATTTCTTCGTTTAGCCGCTCTAAACCGTTTGTAGTTCGAAGTCTTTTCCTATACCGCTCGGGAAACTCTAATACCGCTATAGCATCTTCAAATCCAGATTCTAATACATCCATGG
>NZ_VNHO01000012.1 GCF_008124715.1 Thermosediminibacter litoriperuensis
CGTGGAAAAAGCGGAAGATATAAGACACACCCAATGGGGTAAAGAACTATACAAAATGCGCGGCCAGACCATCGAGCGGGTATTTGCCGATGCGAAGGAAAAGCATGGCATGCGCTATACAAATCTACGAGGCTTGAGGAAAGTCGGACATTACCTCACGCTTCTTTTCGCATGCATGAATTTAAAAAAGCTGGCTTTATGGAAGAAAAGACGGGGAACGTTTCCGCCAACAGTCCCCGCTTTACATTCGTTTTTCTTAAAAATTTTCTTCGCCTTCAACAAAAAGCCGCTTTTAGGATGCATAACCTAAAAGCGGCTTTGTCTACAAGCTGAACACCCCTAATTAAGGGGTGTTTTATTTTTGTTTCCTGGAAATAATAAGATCAGATAAAAATACCTTTTATTCCGCATCAATTGAGAGGGACACGATGGGTACTTGTGTGGCAGGAAGAGCCGTTGTTGACAGAAAAACGAAAAGACTTTTACAGCGTATAAAATTCGGTGATATAGCCGTCATTTTTCATAGGGATATAGATGAACTGGCCGCCATTAACCTGGTAAAATCGAAAGCCAGGGGCGTAATAAATTTTCAGCCGTCAATCAGCGGCCGGTTTTTCAACAAGGGACCTGTAGTGCTGCTGAATGCCGGAATACCGGTTGTAGATGTTCCAGAGGAAGGGTTATTTGACGCGATACGCGACGGAGATATGGTACAAATAAAAGAAGACGGCGAAATAATGGTAAACGGCCGCTTTCTTTGTAGAGGCGTGATTTTAAGTCAAGAATTGATAAACTCCAAACTTGAGGAAGCAAAAGCAAATTTTGAAGGGGAGTTGGAAAAATTTGCAATAAATACCCTTGAGTATATTAGACGGGAAAGGGCACTTTTGTCGTCGGATTACTCGGTGCCTCGACTTAAGACCGACATGCACAGAAAGCATGTTATGGTTGTGGTAAGGGGGAAAGATTACAGGGAAGATATTCTGACTTTGAAATCGTATATAGAAGAAATCAAACCTGTTCTTATCGGCGTAGATGGCGGGGCCGACGCTCTGTTGGAATTCGGATTGAAACCGAATGTTATAATAGGCGACATGGACAGTATAAGCGATAAAGGACTCATGTGCGGTGCCGAGATAGTGGTACACGCTTATCCCGACGGCAGGGCACCTGGGCTCGACAGGGTAAAACAGCTGGGCCTTAATTATCATATAATGCCCGTGACGGGTACCAGCGAGGATGCGGCGTTACTTTTGGCCTATCACAGCGGAGCTGATTTAATAGTAGCGGTAGGCACTCACACTAATATCATTGATTTTCTGGAAAAAGGTCGTCAAGGGATGGCCAGCACTTTTCTAGTTCGCCTGAAGGTCGGGCATATATTAATCGATGCTAAAGGAGTAAATAAGCTTTACAGAGGAGGTATTAAGATAAATTATATAGCGGCTTTATTTGCAGCCGCCTTTTTTCCGATTTTTATATTAGGCACAACGTCTCCTGCTGTTAGGCACTTACTAAGGCTTATATTCCTTAAAGTCAGGTTGATGTTTGGTTTTTTATAGAGGTGATTTTCTTGTACAACATAAAACACATGACAATTCTTCTGGTTGCGGTATTCTTTGCCCTGGGAATAGGAATTGCCATAGGTTTTACGGCCAACAGCGACAAACTACTGGTAAAGCAGCAGAAAATAATTATAGATCAGTTGGAGGAAAACTATACCCACCTTAAGGAAAGCAGTAGGATGAAAGAAAGGCAGCTGGCGTTGCTTATCGAAAGCCAAAAAAGAGATTATGAATTTCTTGCTCAAAATTTTGATATGTTACTTGCGGGGCGGCTCCAAGGCAAAAAGGCGTCAGTAATAGAATTCGGAAACTCGGATAAATCAGGTGAAATCATAGACTGCCTGAAAAAGGCCGGGGCCCAAGTCCAATTCATTACAATAGTAAACGAAGAGGTTAAAGGTTCGGACCTCGATGTCTTTGCCGAAGCTTTCGCAACGGGAAATATCGAAAAGTTCCAATATCTAAAAGAAGCGGGTTTAATCGAGTTTATCGGGGTTTACGACCGTTCGGTGGATTTCATTGTCCTAATAAGGAACGGTGAAAAAAATAATCCACTCTCTACTGTCAAAAAATTGGTCAGGTTAAAACCGGTAGTTATAGTTCAATCTTCAAATTTACCAAAGCTGGACGTAAAGGATAGTGATAGGTTATTTTATATCGATAATATCGATACAGTGATGGGTAAGTACAGAATGATAATTTCTTTAACGAACAACTTCTGAGGTGTCCGACTTTGCCGGCAATACTTTTATCTGTACTGATAACCTTTTTGTTTCTTGAAAATTTCCGTACATGGGAAAAGACCGTAAAAAAAATTAACTACAGGAATAAACAAGTTATAACCGCAGGAGGAGTCGTCTTTGTTATCGTAGCAATTTTGACGAATATATACAATGCTGTGATCATTAAGTATCACCCTATTTCAGAATCTCTCATACTGGCTGCAGCGGGTATGGGTTTTTCGGGTTTATTGGATGATGTCTACGGAAGCAATGCAGCCAAAGGCTTGAAGGGGCATTTTTCCGAATTGTTTCGGGGCAGGATTACCACTGGATCCATAAAAGCCGTAATGGGACTTGCGGTAGCCTATTTAATATCCTTGAAAAAGGGCGGTTCCCTGCTTGAAGTGGTGGTAAACGCCCTCATAATAGCTCTTACAGCCAATTTGTTGAATCTGATGGACTTGAGGCCCGGAAGAGCTTGCAGATTTTTTTTGTTTTCAACGGCGATATTGTTTTTTTACTTTTTATTCGTTGAAAATACAAGTTTGATCGCATGGTTCCTCCCACTCGTTGCATCAGCAATGGTGTTTTTAATTTACGATTCCAAGGAAATAGTAATGATGGGAGATACAGGCGCCAACGTCCTGGGTATGAGCTTGGGTGTAGAGATTGCCTGGGGTACCTCATTTAACGTAAGGGTTAGTGTTCTTGTCCTCTTAATTGGAATTCATCTGCTGGCGGAACATTATTCCATTACTCGGATAATAGAGAGAATAAGTATGATCAGAAAAAATTTTGTGATGTATGAAGGGGAAATATATGATAAGATTAAGAGAGGGAGTAGTTCTCGACGTCCTGGAAGAGAGGCCGGGAATACAGGAACTTCTCGTAGAAGTAGACGGCGAAAAGGATAAAGCGATAAACTACCCGGATCTTACAGGTTATTGCCGAAAAGGGGATAAGGTCCTTCTCAACACTACCGCCCTTTTTTTAAAACTAGGAACCGGTGGCTTCCATTTTGTAATATACAATCATTCCGTTCACCGGCTTGAGGCCAGTGGGCCTGGCCACATAATAAAGCTCAGGTATACCCCTTTTCAGATAAAATGCCTGAGTGCAGAAGAAGCGGCCAGCCCTGTCGGGAATATACTTTTGGAGACCGAGTCGCTGGCAGGAATGCCGGTGGTGATAGGTTCACTGCACAGCATGCTGGCTCCTGCTTGTGCGGCCATTAAAGCAAAATCCCCTGACCTCAAGATAGCATACGTCATGACCGACGGTGGAGCGCTCCCCATCTTTTTCAGCCGTAATGTATACGAACTGAAGGAAAAAAAGCTTCTTGATTTGACTGTTACGTCGGGCCACGCTTTTGGCGGTGACCTGGAAGCGGTCAACATATACTCAGGCTTGCTGGCGGCCAAGGCTTCGGGTTGCGATATTGCGGTTGTGACAATGGGACCCGGAATAGTGGGAACCGGCACCAAATACGGCCATACGGGACTGGAACAAGGAGAAATAATAAATGCGGTCAACATTCTTAAAGGTACCGCCGTCGTTATACCGAGGATAAGTTTTTGCGACCAGAGAAAGCGCCATCAAGGAGTGAGCCACCATACTATAACATCGCTGCTCGAAATTGCCCTGACCAGAGCCTTCGTGGTGATTCCCAAGATGCATGACGAGAAGCTTGGTATAGTTCTGGCCCAACTTAAAAATTGCGGTATTGCCAAAAAACACAGCATAATAGTGGAAGAAGGTATGGAGGGGATAGAAGTGCTGAGGTCCTCGGGAATAGAACCCAGGACCATGGGTAGGGGATTTGAAGAGGATCCGGAATTTTTTCTGGCAGCCAGCGCTGCCGGCAGATTTGCGGCGAAAATTATTCTGAACAGGAGAGGTGGAGGCTGGAGGCAATGGATTTTTTCGAGGTTACGATCAACTCTAAAAACATTTATTCCGGTAAAATTTTAAAATTGCGGCTGGACGAGGTTAAACTTCCCAACGGAAAAACATCCACCAGAGAAATCGTTGAACACCCGGGAGCGGTGGCCATTGTGGCCATAGACGACGACGGAAGTGTTCTCATGGTGAGGCAGTACCGCAAACCAGTAGAAGAGGAACTCCTTGAAATACCGGCCGGTAAACTAGAGGATAATGAAGATGTGAGAGCCTGCGCCCAAAGGGAACTCATAGAAGAAACCGGTTACAGGGCGGAAAATCTTGTACATATCATTGACTTCTACACATCGCCGGGATTTTCCAATGAAAAAATGTCTTTATTTATAGGGCGGAATTTGAAGAAGGCGGCAGGAAAGGCCGATGAAGACGAGTATATTAAGATGGAAAAAATCCCCTTCGAACAAGCAGTAAAAATGGCGTACAGCGGCGAACTGAAAGACGCAAAGACTATCGTAGGTCTTTTCCTGGCATACTCCTATTTAAGAGGAGAATTTTAATGGAATATTTCGCAGACTTACACGTTCACATTGGACGAGCCGCCGGCAAGCCAGTAAAGGTAACTGCTTCCCGGCAACTGACCCTGGATGGCATTATTAGGACATGCCTGGAAATAAAAGGCATTGATATCGTGGGATTGGTGGATTGCGCGTCACCCTACGTTCTTAGAGAAATAAAACATAAGATCAATTCGGGAGAATTGATAGAGCTGGCGAAAGGCGGACTATCGTATCAGGGTAAGTTGACGCTGATCCTCGGCTCCGAAATAGAAACCCAGGAAAGTAAAGGGGTTGCCCACAGCGTCGCCTATTTTCCGAACATCGAACAGATGGAAGAATTCTCCATAATAATGAGCAGATTTATTAACAATATAGGGCTAAGTTCACAGAAGGCTCGACTCAGAGCCAGGCAACTGCTTTCCATAGTCAACGATTTGGGCGGCAAGCTTATTCCCGCCCATGTCTTTACCCCATTTAAAAGCCTTTACGGCAGCTGTTACGATAGAATGTCCAGGGCTTTTGAAGAAGGGTTCAATGAGGTTATAGCCGTGGAACTGGGGCTGAGCGCCGATACGCAGCTGGCCGATAGAATAAAGGAGCTCGCCGGCAAACAGTTCGTCAGCAATTCTGACGCCCATTCCTTGGATAAAATAGGCAGAGAATATAATGAAGTTCGGCTCGATGCACCGGATTTCGAAAATTTATTTGATGCCCTGGAAGGCAAATCAGATCAAAGGAAGATACTGGCTAACTACGGTCTTGACCCGAGATTGGGAAAGTATCACAGGACCTGTTGTCTTTCCTGCAATTACATAGCTGAGGAACCGCCGCCGGTTAGTAAATGTCCCAGGTGTACGAGCGACAAGGTTGTCATGGGAGCTCTTGATAGGATAACGTTTATCGCCGATTATGATGAAGCCGTTCATCCCCCCGGAAGGCCTCCTTATTATCATCAGGTACCGCTGGAATTCATACCCGGGATAGGTAAAAAGACGCTGGAAAGGCTGTTAAAAGCTTTCGGCAACGAGATGAACATCGTCCACCATGCGGACCCTGAGGAACTCCATAAAGTGGTGGGGGCAATTGTGACGGAAAAGATAATTGCCGCTCGAGGGAAATTAAAGCTCAAAGTCGGCGGCGGGGGCGTGTACGGAAAGATAATGTTTTGAGTTATATTGAATCTCCTCCCAGCATAATATTTTATAAGTGGACGGGGAGGAGATATCCTTTGAATTATTTAATAATAAAGCTTGCCGATTACATGAAAAGAAATTTGGGGTATTATTTTATTCTCTCTTTTATTCTGGTGGCAGGAGTCATAGCAGGAAGCGTGTCGGTCAAATTGCTGTCAGACCCTCAAAAGCAGGAGCTTTTAAACTACATTGAACTGTTTTTTACCAACGTGCAAAATGTAAACATAGATTCATCTACGGTATTTTATGCATCGGTTCTCAATAACCTCAAAACAGCGTTGGTGATTTGCCTTGCAGGCCTTCTAGTCATTAGTTTCCCTGTAATACTGATAGTGATCTTTTTCAGAGGATATATCTTGGGCTTCACTGTGGGATTCCTGGTCGTGGAATTCGGTATAAAGGGGAGCATTTTCGCCCTTCTCTCCATCCTTCCTCAGAACATAATTATAATACCGGCCATTATTTCGATAGGGGTTACAGGAATGTATTTCGCGGTAACTGTAATTAAAAACCGGCGAAGAATGCATCAGGATGGATATTTCAGCATGCTTTTAAGTTACATGCTGTCAAACCTGTTTTTCTGCTTTTTTTTAATACTGGCAGGTTTAATAGAGGGTTATATTTCGCCCCTATTCATTAAACTTATAACATCTTACATATAAAAAAACAAAAATAAAGGAAAAAAATTTTTGATGTGGAATTTTTATGTTGGTGATTGGTATGGAGGACTTATTAAAACAATTTTTAGAATTTTTAAGTATCGAAAAAGGCCTTGCCCGCAATACAATTGAATCCTATAAAAGAGATTTAAAAAGTTACCTGTTTTTTTTAAGATCCCAGAATATTACGGATATCAAATTCACATCGAAAACCACTATAATATCGTATCTCTTGCTCATGCAGAAAAGCGGCAAAGCCAGTAGCAGCATTTCGCGGGCTTGCGCTGCGATTAAATCTTTTTATCATTTTCTGGTACGCGAACGTTACATTAAAGAAGACCCCACCATTAATCTTGATACTCCTAAACTAGAAAAAAAACTGCCTAGGGTTTTAACCGTAGAGGAGGTGGAGAGACTCTTAGAACAGCCCGATACCAGTGATCCACTTGGTTTTCGGGACAAAACAATGTTGGAGTTATTATATGCGACCGGAATAAGGGTATCGGAATTGATTTCTCTGACGGTGGATGATGTAAATCTTGATATGGGGTTTTTGCGCTGCCTGGGGAAAGGCTCCAAAGAGAGAATCGTACCTATCGGTTCTTTCGCTGTGAATTACCTGCGGCGGTACATAAACGGAACCAGAGACCGGATACTAAAAGGAAAGAGCAGCAATATCCTTTTTGTGAATCACATGGGAGAAGCTTTAACCAGACAGGGGTTTTGGAAAATAATAAAAAAATACGCGCGTAAGGCGGGGATAAATAAAGAGATAACTCCCCACACGCTGCGTCACTCTTTTGCGACGCATCTCATTGAAAACGGCGCCGATTTAAGAGCGGTACAGGAAATGCTGGGACATGCTGATATATCTACAACCCAGGTGTACACGCATATAACGAGGACAAGGATAAAAGAGGTTTACGACAAAACCCACCCGAGGGCTTAACTGATGAATAACATTCCTCCCTAAAGGAAAATCTATGACTGAAGGGAGGAATGACTTTGTGATGTCACAAGCATTTAAAAATAGATGGCGGCAAATCGCCCTGTTCAGCCTGATTTTTTTTATAGGCGTCAATTTTACGGTATATGCCCAGCCTTTTCCTGAAATAAAATCCCCTTCGGCGATACTGATAGATGCGGGCACGGGTACGGTGCTTTATGAAAAAAATCCCCATGAAAAATTGGAGCCGGCCAGCATAACCAAAATAATGACTCTGCTTGTGGCCTTTGAAGCGATCGAACAGGGGAAGGTAAAACTAGACGATAAAGTAAAGATAAGCGAGAGAGCGTGGAAGACCGGCGGAAGTCAAGTGTTTTTAGGACCAGGAGAGGAACAGACGCTGGAAACTCTGATGAAGTGTATTACAATAGCGTCGGCCAACGACGCATCGGTGGCTGTGGCTGAATATATAGGCGGCAGTGTCGACGGTTTTGTAAAGATGATGAACGAAAAAGCCAAAGCCCTGGGGATGAACAATACCAATTTTACAAATCCGCACGGGTTGTCCGATCCCAACCATTATACTACAGCTTACGATATCGCCCTGATGTCCAAAGAGCTTGTGAAATACCCCAAATTCTTTGAATGGTCTACCGTATGGATCGATTATCTGGAGCACACCGATAAAGAGCGCGAAGCCACAATGCTGGCCAATACCAATAAACTATTGGGAAAATACGAGGGATTGGACGGCTTAAAAACGGGGTTTCACGCAAAAGCAGGATACTGCTTCGCCGGTACCGCAAAGCGCGGTGACCTGCGCTTGATATCCGTAGTATTGAAATCCTCCAATTCCACTGAACGCTTTGAAGATACAAAAAAACTGCTTGATTACGGTTTCGGGAGGTACAACTCGGTACAGGTCGCGAAAAAAAATTCAGTATTAGCCAAGCTTCCTGTGGAGAAGGGTGTAAAAAAAGAAGTTGACGTTATAGCCTCCGACGACCTTAACATTTTAGTTGAAAAAGGAAAAGAAGGAACGATAAAGACGAAGTTGGAATTACCCGATAGAATATACGCCCCCGTTGTAATAGGACAGAAAGTAGGTAAATTGATAGCAGAACAGGACGGAAAAATCGTAGGAGAGGTGGAACTTACAATTTCCGAGGAAGTTGATAAAGCTGGATTATTTTATATCTTCAGAAAGCTGTTAGGAGGGTGGTTATACTTTTGAAAAACGCACGCTGTGCGTTTTTTTTATTTTAGCAGGAATTTCCTTTTATTTGTAGAAAGTTATATTTGTCTCGAGACTAATATTATGCGAGCTGGGACGGGGGTATGGAACTAAATGGGGGTTGTTTTTAAAGCTTGCAATGATATTCTGATAGTCAATTTAAAAGGGGAATTGGATCACCACATGGCGCATCTTGTAAAGGAAAAATTAGAAGAGTACCTTGCAAGGCAAGCTTTTAAGAAGATATTGTTCAATTTCAAAAATGTAAATTTTATGGATAGCTCAGGGGTAGGTATGCTGATAGGACGGTACAAATCCCTTCAAAAAATAGGCGGGAAGGTAGGGGCGGTTAATATCGGTCAGCAGGTGAGAAGAATTTTTGAAATATCGGGTCTTTTTAATATTATACCCTGCTATAAAGATGAAAAAGAAGCCATTGAGAAAATGTAGGGAGTGATTTTATGGAAATATTAAACGAAATGACCATTGATTTTTTAAGCAAATCACAAAATGAAGCTTTCGCCAGGGTAGTGGTGGCTGCTTTCGCCTCCCAGTTAAATCCTACGCTGGATGAGCTGGCGGATATAAAGACGGCAGTATCGGAGGCGGTAACCAACTGCATAATTCACGGTTATGAAAATACCGTTGGTAAAGTAAGAATAAAAGCTATTCTTTACGAGAACGAAATTGAAATATGGGTGCAGGATTGGGGAAAGGGCATTGAGGATATAGAAAAGGCGAGACAGCCTTTATGGACGTCCAAACCAGAACTGGATAGGTCAGGCATGGGATTTACTATAATGGAGAATTTTATGGATAGGCTCGAAGTTGAATCCGCGCCGGGCAAAGGGACTATCGTTAAGATGTACAAGACGATAAAAAATAAAACTTGTCTGGGGTAACGCTTATGGATTCCAACAAATCGATGGAATTGTTAAAAAAAGCCAAAGAGGGAGATCAGGAAGCCAAAAGTGAATTGGTTTCTTTGAATCTGGGCCTGGTCTGGAGCGTAGTAAAGAGATTCACTAATAGAGGTTACGAGATTGAAGATCTATTTCAAATTGGAAGCATCGGGCTGCTAAAAGCAATAGAAAAATTTGATTTTTCGTATAACGTTAAATTTTCAACGTATGCCGTCCCAATGATAATCGGTGAGATAAGAAGGTACATAAGGGATGACAGGCCAATAAAAATGGCTCGATCTTTAAGAGATTTATCCATCAAAATACAGTATACAAAAGAAAAACTTGCCAAAGAATTAAACAGGGAACCGACTATAGCAGAACTGGCTGAAGAACTGGGTGCTGACCCCGAAGAGTTGGTCATTGGGCTTGAAGCTGTCCAGCCCATAATTTCGTTAAATGAGGTGGCATTTCAGGAAGACGGTTCTCCTATCTACTATATGGACCAGATAAACGGCGATGAACATCAGCAAAACCAATGGCTTGACACCATCGCGCTCAAAGAGGCTTTGTCAAAACTGGATAAACTCGAGAGGCAGATCATAATACTGAGGTACTTTAAAGACAAAACTCAAACGGAAGTGGCAAAGATTCTAGGGATAACTCAAGTTCAGGTTTCGAGATTAGAAAAAAAGATACTCGCCAAAATAAGGAATATGCTTACTTAGCAAAAAGCCTTTTTGACAAGGGGCTTATTTTTTTTATGAATAAAGATTCCAAAGTAAAACAAATACTAGTTTTGAGGTGACCTAAATTGAAAAAGAACTTGATTTTTATAGCATTGGTTTTGTTGTTAATACTTGCTGTAAGTATGATATATACAAGAAGTATAAAAGACAGAATACCCAAGAGCGCTAAGCTCGTAATCGGCCACCTGGAGAATAAAGATTTGGCAACAGGAGAAAATAAAATCGAAATTAAAATCAGGAGGTGCGAGCTATGACAGTAAAAGTTATTGAAGTGGTAGGAGAGTCTAGAAATAGCTGGCAGGAGGCTGTAGAAAACGCCGTTCGCGACGCCAGTAAGACAATAAAAAATATTACGGGTGTGGAAGTGCGGAATCACACCGCTAATGTCGAGGGTGGGAAGATAGTGGAATACAAAGCTGATGTGGCTATTGCTTTCAAAGTAGACGGCACTACAGAAGTATAATTTACGGGCATTTCCGGCGCTTCGCTTTTAAGCCTCAAAAAAGGAGAAATCCCATGTCAAAATTTTCACAGGAGCAAAAGGAATACCAGGAGTTTGTTAAAAGAATCAGGCCCAAACCTCCCTATCTGCAAAATATGGTAATGGCATTCCTCGTCGGAGGATTGATATGCGCCATCGGCCAGGGTATATTAAACTTTTACGTTTTCCTGGGCCTTGAAAGAACTAAAGAAGCCGCCGGGGCCACATCAGCCACCCTGGTTTTTTTAGGTGCTTTTTTGACCGGGTTAGGTGTATACGACGAAATAGGCAAAAGAGCCGGGGCAGGATCGATCGTACCCATAACCGGGTTTGCCAACTCCATCGTTGCCCCGGCCATGGAATTCAAAAGCGAGGGATATGTTTTCGGAGTAGCCGCAAAAATGTTTGTAGTAGCAGGACCCGTATTGGTATATGGAATAACATCCTCGGTAATCATCGGATTTATCTACTATCTCTTAAAGCTTTAGGGGGATAAAATGGCTCTAAAAAAACTGGGCAATCAAACCGTTAAATTTCAAAATCCGCCGTCGATTATTGCAACAGCTTCTATCGTTGGGCCTGTAGAGGGTCAGGGGCCTTTAAAAGATTATTTTGACCTCATACTGAGCGACTTCAATTTTCAGGAAAAAACCTGGGAAAAAGCCGAGAAGAGAATGCTCAAAGAAGCGGCTGAAATGGCCATTAAAAAAAGCGGAGTCCCCGGTAACCAAATCGAGTATTTTGTTGCGGGGGACCTCCTGAACCAGATAATATCCGCAAGTTTTGCCGCGAGAGAGCTGGGAATTCCTTTTCTCGGTATTTACGGAGCCTGTTCTACTATGGCGGAAGGGCTTGGACTGGGGGCAATGTTGGTGGACGGCGGATATGCAGACTATCTGGTAGTAGGTACGTCGAGCCACTTCTGCTCTGCGGAAAGACAGTACCGGTTCCCGCTTGAACTGGGAAATCAGAGGCCTCCTACCGCCCAGCGTACGGTAACTGGGGCCGGGGCTGCCGTAATTTCATCTAAAAACCAGAACCCCCGGATTACTTACATGACGACGGGTAAGGTAATCGATATGGGCGAGGTCAATCCAAACGATATGGGTACCGCAATGGCGCCGGCGGCAGTTGACACCATAGTCAAACACCTGGAAGATTCAAATCGATCTCCAGAAGATTATGATCTAATAATAACAGGGGATCTGGCCAGCGTGGGCAAGGATATAGTGGAAAGGCTGCTAAAAGAAAAGGGAATAGATATTTCTGACAGGTATACCGACTGCGGGCTTTTAATCTACAGTCCCCAGCAGGACGTACACGCCGGCGGTAGCGGGTGTGCGTGCGCGGCTGTTGTTACTCTCGGATACCTTTTCAAAGAAATGCAAAAGGGCAGGTATAACAGGATCCTCGTTGTTGCCACGGGGGCGCTATTGAGTACTACAAGCGTGCAGCAGGGCGAGACCATACCGTGTATTGCTCACGCGGTGGCTTTAGAAAATTTATAGGCTTTCGTGAGGGGAATTCATGATGGATTATATAATGGCTTTTATAATCGGCGGTATAATATGCGCAGTGGGACAGATATTGATGGATTTTACACCCCTGACTCCGGCCCATGTACTGGTCTTATTCGTGACGCTGGGAGCGGTACTCAGCGGCCTTGGTTTATATCAGCCCCTGGTAGATATAGCAGGAGCCGGAGCAACCGTACCGTTGCCCGGTTTTGGACATACACTGGTGAAGGGCGTAATAGATGAAGTAAATAAGTATGGCCTTTTAGGAGTATTAACCGGGGGCTTAAGATCTGCTGCCGCAGGAATAACGGCAGCGGTAGTTTTTGGCTACTTAATGGCTCTGATCTTCAATCCGAAACCCAAGTAAAACGAGGTAGAAAATGTTTCTTGACATTGTGGGAATGTTGCTGACCATTCTAATAGTCAGTCCTATATACATGGGCCGTGTATTCCTAATTTGTCTTTTTGCCAATTTTCTCGACATAATAACAGCAATGGTTTTTAACACCCAGATAACGGAGGTTATCGCAGGGGGTATCTTCAGTTCAATTAATTATTACGGTGGTAATATTTTCGTGCCGTACCTTTCCCCATTAGTTTTGATATTAATCGGAGTAGGCCTTCAGGGTAGAGACGGAATAATTCTTTGGGATTTGATAAATCCGGCAGCTACATTTAAGAGGCCCTGGCCTTTTCTCTTTTTTAAGGTAGGCATTGCCCGAATTTTGATACTCTATCTTTTCGGGAGAGGAATTTAATTGGACGTATGCAAAAATCTTGAAAAAAATTTGCAATACCTGCAGGAAAAACTGGGCATCGGACAAAGTTTTGACGTTATTTCCAGGCCCTTGATTATAGCGGGGAAAAACGCCAGCCTCATATTCATAGACGGTCTGGTCAAGGACGAAGTGATGCTGCGGATTCTGGAACCCATTTTGAAAATAAAAAAGGAGGATCTGAGGCGTGATGTTATAAGAACCCTTATACAGTCGAAAATAGGTTATATCGAAGTAGAATCGGTTTCCACCCTTGAAGAGGTTATTGATAACGTGCTGGCAGGCCCGGTAGCCCTGCTGATAGACGGAGAAACCGAGGCGATCATAATAGATGCAAGGCAATACCCTTCAAGAAACCCTGAAGAGCCGGACCTTGAGAGAGTTACGCGGGGCCCGAGAGACGGCCTGGTGGAGACCGTGGTGTTCAACACCGCACTGATACGGCGACGGCTGAGAGATCCCAATCTCAGAAATGAGATAATAAAGGTAGGTGCGCGCACAAAAACCGATGTCGTCGTTTCTTATTTGAAGGACAGATGCGATCAACGGCTTGTGGATAAAATTAAATCCAAGATCAAAGAGATAAAGACCGATGATCTTGTTATGGCTGAAAAAAGCCTGGAAGAATTTATCGTGGGTTCAAAATGGAACCCATTCCCCAGGGCGCGTTTTACAGAAAGACCCGATGTTGTTGCGGCTCATCTATTAGAAGGATATGTTGCTGTAATCGTAGATACCTCTCCGAGCGTTATGATATTACCTGCCTATTTTTTCAATTTCGTACAGCATGCGGAGGATTATTACCAGAACCCGGTAATAGGCAGTTATATCCGCTGGGTGCGGTTTATGGGGCTTTTAATATCGTTGATTTTAACACCTCTGTGGCTTGTTCTCGCCCTAAATAAAGATGCTCTGCCTTCGTGGTTACAATTCATAGGGCTAAAAGAACCTACACCTATACCCCTGTTCCTTCAGTTTTTAATTCTGGAATTGGGTGTCGACCTGATCAGGATAGCTTTAATTCACACACCAAACGCCCTGGCTACTTCCCTGGGCTTACTGGGTGCGGTTATGCTTGGCCAGTTTGCGGTTGAAATAGGTCTTTTTTCCGGTGAGACGATCCTGTACACCGCAATTGCCGCCATAGGCACTTTTGCCATTCCAAGCATAGAGTTTGCCCAGTCGATAAGATTATTCAGGTTGATAATCCTCATACTGACAGGCTTGTTTTCCTGGTACGGATTTTTAACAGGCATATTTTTTATGATTTTGGTGTTGATTGTGTACCGTGCTTTCGATGGGACTCCTTATATGTGGCCTTTGTTTCCATTGAATATGGAAGCGTTAAGAAGCATTTTACTGAGAAAACCGATACCCGAAGTCAGAAGCGAACATATAATAAAATATGTAAAAAATGGTAATAATATAAAATGAAATTATGTTATGAAGAAGGGGTTCGGATGCGAATAGGTATTCCGCGAGCTCTGCTTTATTACAATTACTATCCTTTCTGGAAAATATTTTTCGAATCCCTCGGTCATGAAGTCGTTTTATCCAGTCCGACCAACAAAAAGATATTGAAGGATGGGCTGGAGTCCACCGTTGACGACGCATGTTTACCCGTAAAGGTTTTTCACGGGCATGTAATTGATTTAATTAATACGGTGGATGCAGTTTTTATTCCCCGAATTATCAGTGTAGAATCGGGGGAATTCATTTGTCCCAAATTCCTGGGGTTACCTGATATGATAAGAAACAGCGTAGCAGGCCTCCCCCGGATAATCGATTGCGAACTTTCCCTGTACCGGAATAAGACGGGATTTATGGAACACGCAATCAGGGTGGGGCGCCTTCTGGGCAATTCCACGCAGGAAGCCTTAAGAGCTTACTTGCTGGCTTCGAGCAAATATAATTCTTATAAAAAATTCAGAGTAAAAAACGGAAGACTTCCGATAGACGAGGGGGATAAGAGTTTTTTTGAAGTCACTGCCCCGGATTATTCAAAATATAAAGACGGTTCTTTTAAATTCAACGTACTGGTGTTGGGTCATCCGTATAACATCTACGACCGCTATGTGAGCATGAATTTAATAAAGAAATTACAGGATTTTGGCGCAAAGATAATCACGCCTGAGATAATCCCGGAGAGAAATATTTCGGCCGGGGCAAAAAAACTGAATAAAAAATTATTCTGGACTCTAGGCAAAAATATCCTGGGCAGCGCTTACTACTATATGGACAACTGTAAGCTAGACGGTATAGTTCACGTCGCGTCCTTCGGGTGCGGCCCAGATTCGCTGGTAGGAGAACTTTTAGAGCGCAAGGTTTCCCGTGATTACAGCCTTCCATTTTTATATCTGAACCTGGATGAACACGCCGGTGAAGAGGGTTTTAATACGAGGCTCGAGGCATTCGTGGATATCTTAGAGAGGAGAAGATGCGGTGAAAGTAACGTTTCCTCACATGGGTAATCTTTATATACCCGTCAAGACCTTTTTTGAAAACCTTGGGGTCGAGGTGATAGTCCCGCCCCCCTGCAGCAAGAAAACTCTGGAACTCGGAGTGAAATATTCTCCTGAATTTGCCTGTTTGCCCTTGAAAATAAACATAGGCAATTTTATAGAAGCTCTGGAAATGGGAGCCGATACGATAGTGATGGCCGGAGGTATTGGCCCCTGCCGGTTTGGTTATTATTCCGAAGTGCAGAGGGAGATTTTAAGGGATCTAGGCTACAAGTTCAACATGATAGTACTGGATCCGCCTCAGGGACATTTTATGGACCTGGTAAAAAAACTCCTTGCGATAACCAATAAGAAAAGTTTCAGGCAAATTTCTTTAGCGGGAAGGCTGGCATGGGCTAAAGCATTGTTGCTCGACGAACTGGATAAGATGGCCAGCGCCATCAGACCTGTGGAGTTAAACAGGGGCGAGACCGACGCCATCTACAAAAATGCCCTAGAGCAAATCTCAAAAGCGGAAAGCGAGCAAGAATTGTTGGGTGTAAGACGAGAAATTCTAGAAAGAATGGCTGAAATTAAAAAAGACCCAGACAAATTACCCGTTAAAATAGGTCTGGTGGGAGAGATATACACGGTCCTGGAACCGTTCGTAAACCTTTTCGTGGAAAGGCAGCTGGGCGAACTTGGAGCCGCAGTGGAAAGGAGTATATATATAACCGAATGGGTCAGAGAAAACCTTTTGCCTTCTTTTTTGAAACCAAAAGAACACGGGCAGGTTCTAAAACTGGCTGAACCTTATATACGCTGCTTTGTGGGAGGTCACGGCCAGGAGTCGATTGCACAGATCGTTAAATACTCCAGGGAAGGCTTCGACGGGGTTATACATCTTCTTCCATTTACTTGCATGCCTGAAATAGTTGCAAAAAGTACTATACCCTCGGTTGCCAGGATTCATTCGATTCCCGTTATGACGCTGGTGCTGGACGAGCATTCCGCCGAGGCAGGAGTAAGAACCCGCCTTGAAGCCTTTGTAGATTTGATTCGCCAGAAAAAGGAGGAAAAGAGCTGTGACAGGGTGTTATCTGGGAATTGACGTAGGCTCTGTCAGTACTAATTTCGCTCTGATAGATGAAAATGGTAATCTGTTAAAAAAGCTTTACCTGAGGACTGCGGGAAGGCCTATTGAAGCTATTACTAACGGTCTGAAAATGATTCAAGAGAGCTTTGAAGACGACATAAAGATAATGGGAGTCGGTACTACGGGAAGCGGTCGGAAACTGGCCGCCGTTATCGTAGGGGCGGACGTCATAAAAAACGAAATTACAGCCCACGCTGTGGCATGTATAACTGAATACCCCGATACCCGGACTATTCTGGAGATAGGAGGACAGGATTCAAAGATAATAATATTAAGGGATGGAGTTGTAGTTGATTTTGCGATGAATACGGTATGTGCTGCCGGCACCGGTTCTTTTTTGGACAGACAGGCTCAGAGGCTGGGTATACCAATAGAGCGGTTCGGAGATATTGCCTTGATGTCGCAAAATCCCACCAGAATTGCAGGGCGCTGCGCTGTATTTGCGGAATCAGACATGATCCACAAACAGCAGATGGGATATAAAGTCGAGGATATTTTGAAAGGACTGTGTCAGGCCCTGGTAAGGAACTACCTGGCTAACGTTGCTAAGGGCAAGGAAATAAAATCGCCGGTTGTTTTTCAAGGTGGAGTTGCGGCAAACACGGGAATAAAAAGGGCCTTTGAAGAAGAACTGGGTATGGAAATCATAATACCCAGATATTTCGATGTAATGGGAGCGTTGGGCGCTGCTATTCTTGCGAAGAAGTTCATGGCTCAAAATAAACGCGCTAAGACTAAGTTTGCAGGCTTTGAAGCAGCTTTTAGAGAGCATACGGCAGGAAGCTTCGAATGTCAGGGGTGCCCGAATTTATGCGAAGTAGTACAGATTTACGTCGACGGCAAGCTCGTCGCCCGCTGGGGTGATCGGTGCGGCCGCTGGTCTGCCGACATGGCGGTATGATTCAAATTCATATTGCATAAGCCGTTTTTTTGTGATATACTATCATCCGGTAATTCACACGCTGGGGATATTTCAGGGAGGGTGCCGGAAGGTCTCTCTGAAAGATGAGACCAGCGGAGGAAAAAAACCAAGGAGGTAAAAAAATGTCGGTCATTTCCATGAAACAGTTACTTGAAGCTGGCGTTCACTTCGGCCACCAGACCAGAAGATGGAACCCAAAGATGAAGGAGTATATCTTTACCGAGAGGAACGGTATCTACATCATCGACCTGCAGAAAACCGTAAAGAAAATGGAAGAAGCCTACGAATTTGTGAAAAACCTGGCGGCCGAAGGCGGCAAGATACTGTTTGTAGGCACCAAAAAACAGGCTCAGGAATCTATCCAGGAAGAAGCAAAAAGGTGCGAGATGTTTTACGTCAACCAGCGCTGGCTCGGTGGAATGCTCACCAATTTTAAGACAATAAGAAAGAGGATTGAGCGCCTGAAGGAACTGGAGAGAATGGAGGAAGAAGGCGTTTTCAACATCCTTCCCAAAAAAGAGGTATTGAACCTCAGGAGAGAAAAAGAGCGCTTGGAGAAGTACTTAGGCGGTATTAAGAACATGACTTCACTTCCCGACGCTCTCTTTGTGGTAGATCCGAGAAAGGAAAAGATAGCCGTATCCGAGGCCAGAAAATTAAAGATACCGATAATAGCCATTGTCGACACCAACTGCGACCCTGATGAGGTGGATTACGTAATACCAGGCAACGACGATGCCATCAGGGCTGTTAAGCTATTAACGGAAAAAATAGCCGATGCTGTGCTGGAAGGCAGGCAGGGAGTCCAGATGGCTGCCGAGTAATTTTTCATGCTTATAAGGTAAGGGTGATTTGTCTTTTCCCATCCTTACCTTTAATAATCTTTCAGGAGGTTTTGGGGATGGTAAGTTCAGAACAGGTAAAAGAATTGAGAGAGCGCACAGGTGCGGGAATAATGGATTGTAAAAAGGCACTGGCCGAGGCCGGAGGCGATATGGAAAAAGCGATCGTCATCCTCAGAGAAAAAGGTCTCGCCAAAGCTGCAAAAAAAGTTGGGCGTACCGCTGCGGAGGGAATTATTGATGCATACATACATGGCGGCGGTAGGATAGGCGTACTGGTGGAAGTTAACTGCGAGACTGACTTTGTCGCGAGAAACGAAGAATTCAGAAACCTGGTGAAAGACATTGCCATGCAGATTGCTGCAGCCAACCCCAGGTACATCTCCCGCAGCGACGTTCCTCAGGAGGTTATAGAAAGAGAGCGGGAAATTCTAAAAGCACAGGCGCTGAATGAGGGCAAACCCGCCCACATTGTGGACAAAATCGTAGACGGAAGGATAGAAAAATTTTTTGAAGAAAACTGCCTAATGGAGCAGCCTTTCATAAAAGATCCTGATAAAAAAGTATCCGAGTTAATTATGGAAAAAATTGCTTTGTTGGGAGAGAACATAACGATAACCCGCTTTGCCCGTTTTGAAAGAGGAGAAGCGGCGCCCAAAACGGAGCAGGAGTAGTTTTTAAAAAAGAGACACTAAAAGTGTCTCTTTTTTAAAAAAACAGCAGAATAAGAGAGGAATTTATAACCAGAATATAGAATTAAACTTTTAAAAAGAGAGGGTTAATGGATGCAGGAACCTAAGTATAAAAGGGTTGTTTTAAAAATAAGCGGCGAAGCACTGGCTGGAGAAAAAGAATTCGGCATAGACCAGGATGTTATTAATTCTATAGCCGACGAGATAAAAGAAATAAGGGAATGCGGCATAGATGTGGCCATAGTTGTAGGCGGAGGTAACATATGGAGGGGAAGGAATTCACCGCAGATGGATCGGGCTACCGCCGACTATATGGGAATGCTGGCGACTGTTATCAATGCCCTTGCCCTGCAGGATGCTTTGGAGAAAAGAAATATAGAGACGCGCGTTCAGACGGCCATAGAAATGAAGGAAATTGCGGAACCTTATATACGGCGCAGGGCCATGAGACATCTGGAGAAGGGCAGAGTAGTGATTTTCGCCGCCGGGACAGGAAATCCGTATTTTTCTACAGATACAGCAGCTGCTTTAAGGGCTGCCGAAATAGAGGCCGACGTAATACTACTTGCCAAAAAAGTTGACGGCGTTTACGATTCAGATCCCATGAAAAACCCAAACGCTCAAAAATTCGACAGTCTGGAATACATAGACATACTCAACAGGGGGCTTGGCGTAATGGACTCCACGGCCACCTCGCTTTGTATGGATAACAAGATTCCCATAATTGTATTCGGCATCAATAAGGCGGGCAATATCATAAAAGCCGCCCTTGGGGAAAACATAGGCACGTTTGTGAAAGGGGGTTAATCTTGTGGATAAGAAAATTTATAAAGAGACCGAGGAGAGGATGAAAAAAGTACTAGGCAATCTGAAATCGGAGCTGGCGGCAATAAGGGCCGGCAGGGCATCTACGGCGCTGCTCGACAAAGTCTTTATAGACTATTACGGTGTGCCTACGCCCGTAAATCAGGTGGCCACCGTCAGCGTACCGGAACCCAGGATGATTCTAATTCAGCCCTGGGATGTCAAAATGTTAGGTGCCATCGAAAAGGCGATTTTAAAGTCTGATCTTGGCCTGACGCCTACCAGCGACGGCAAGGTAATAAGATTGGTTTTACCCGAGCTGACTTCGGAAAGGCGCAAGGAACTGGTGAAAATGGCCAAGAAGAAAGCCGAGGATGCCAAGGTTCTCGTTCGAAACATACGCAGGGATGCCAACGACCTGGTGAAAAAAATGGAAAAGAACGGTGAAATTTCTGAGGACGACAGCAAGAGATCTCAGGAAGAAATACAGAAACTCACCGATAATTACGTTGAAGAGATAGAAAAGGCTTTTGCAAATAAAGAAAAAGAAATCATGGAGGTATAGCAATTACGAAAAACAATTTGGACTTAACCGGTTTTACACTGGAAGATGCCTTGGCCTTTTTAAGAGCTGAAGGTGTCAGGATCAGCGAGATCAAATACACCTTTCCTATTAAACAAAAAGATGATTATAATAGGGCAATAGTTGTGCGAGTCGATAAAAGCCCCAACGGCGACGGCGTCATTTTATTAGCGGCCTATTTTCGGTAAATTATGTCCCCCTCCTCTGCGAGGGGGCTTTTCGGCAAAATTAGGAGGATAAGATGGTGAGTATCAAAGATCTTGATTTGGTAGACAGAAAAAAACTGCCGGACCATATAGCCATAATAATGGACGGTAACGGCCGGTGGGCCCAAAAACGTGGGCTTCCCCGAATTGCAGGTCATTGGGCCGGTGCGGAAAACCTTCGCAATATTGTAGAATTTTGTTCCGAACTAAACATAAAAGTCCTGACCGTTTATGCTTTTTCTACGGAAAACTGGAGAAGACCTCAGGACGAGGTAAAATCCATCCTCAACCTTCTCGTATATTACCTGAAAAAAGAAGTGGACAATTTAAACAGGAATAATATAAAATTAATGATGACAGGCGAATGGCAAGAACTGCCACCCAGGGTCAGGGCGGAAATAGAGAAGTCTATCGAATTGACTTCGAATAATACTGGATTGATACTAAACGTGGCGCTAAATTACGGTTCCCGGCGCGAAATAGTACGGGCATGTAAAGACATATGCCAGATGGTTGCAAGCGGACAGTTGAACCCCGGGGACATTGATGAAAAACTATTCGAAAAGCATCTGTTTACCGCAGGCCTTCCGGATCCGGACCTTTTGATCAGGCCCAGCGGAGAGCTGAGACTTAGCAATTTTCTTTTGTGGCAGATAGCCTACTCTGAGTTGTGGTTCTGCGATACCTACTGGCCTGACTTTAAGAGGGAAGACCTGATAAATGCTATACTTGACTACCAGCGCAGGGAACGGAGATTTGGGGGTTTAACGAAATAAAATGGATGAAGGTTTTATAACCAGAGTCTTAAGTGCCATAGTTGGGATTATTCTTCTTTGGTTCATAATAAACAGGGGAGAAGCAATCTTTTTGTCTTTTGTAGTGCTGATGAGTGCGGTTGCCAACTGGGAACTTCACAGGGCCTTTAAAAAGTCCGGTATAGATACCAAAATAGTCTACAGTACACTGACCGGTACATTACTGCTAACAACCGTCTATTTTCTGCCCAACGTAAAAATATTATTTTTACCCCTCTTCATTATAATAGTACTAAGCTTTTTCTCAAATATTGTAAATTATGAACGAAATAAAATGGAAGATATTGTATTCTCGATATTTTCTTTTATTTATACTTCCATCCCTCTTACTCATATAATCCTGATTAGAAATCTTCAGCACGGGGTGGCTTTTGTATGGTGGGTATTTGTAACGACATGGAGCTGTGATACGTTGGCGTACATCACTGGAATGTTCGCCGGCCGCCACAAACTTGCACCCAACATAAGCCCTAATAAAAGTATCGAAGGCAGTATTGGCGGTATATTTGGAAGCATTGTGGCCAGCTTTTTGTTCGCCAGATTCACATTGCCGCAGATACCATTGTTTGACACAGTAACGGTGGGGTTGCTGGTGGGAATCCTCTCGCAGATCGGAGATTTATCTGCCTCTCTCATTAAAAGGTTCTGCAGGATAAAGGATTTTTCAAATTTGATCCCAGGCCACGGTGGAGTTCTGGATAGATTCGATAGCGCTCTTTTTTCTTTCCCCGTTGCATATTATTATATTGTAATCGCTATTCAAAAGGGTGGTTTTCATTGATTTTGAAGGCGGATTATAAACCTCTTGTTTACTTGGGGCTTACCATAGTGGTGGTATCTATCGTAATCGCTATTGTCCTTAGATATCTCCTGCCTTTTGCAGTAGGTATGGTAATAGCTTTAATGATAGACCCGATCGTAAACCGCATTGAATCAAAGTTGAGGATCGGCAGGGGCATTGTGGTTATGTTGGTGCTCACCGCAATCTTCTCAGCTCTCGGGTATCTTACGATCCTGGCTATTTCAAGGCTAACTTTTGAACTAGGAAAGTTGATAAACATTCTCCCGAACTACACCGATTACTTGAGCGCTATTTTGAGTGACATTGGTTCTTTTATGTTTTCAATTTCCGATATTATTCCGCAAGCAGTCCTTGATTATCTTTTAAAAAATTGGGGCCAGATTATCACCTATTTGACGGGATTTTTATCGAACTTTTATACTTTTCTCGTAGAAAAACTGGTTTTAATACCTAGTCTGCTGGTATTTCTCATTTTCACCTTTTTATCCAGTTACTTTTTTGCAAAAGATAAAAAAAGAATAATAAAATCCATGAGAAAAATATTGCCGCAAAATTGGCATAAAAAGCTGGAGAACATGCAACTGGAGCTTTTTATGTCCGTCGTAGGTCTTATAAAGGCCCAGATAATTTTGGTTATGATCTCGACAATTATTACAATAGCAGGGTTTTACATTCTAAAGGTGGACTACGCATTGACCCTAGGTATAATCTGCGGAATCCTTGATATACTTCCCATCTTCGGACCAAGCATAATTTTTATTCCATGGGCTGTTTTTTCTGCAATTGTTGGGAATATAAAATTTGCCATAGCATTGATCGTCCTATACCTGGTAGTAGTCGGAAGCCGTCAGGTCCTGCAGGCAAAAGTCATTGGAACCCATCTGGGGCTGAACCCCATTGTGGCTCTCATATCAATCTATGTGGGAATAAAAGTGTTCGGTTTTCTTGGATTATTCATAGGGCCGATGGTGGCGGTTATTGTCAGGGCAGTAATTCAGTCTGGTTTTATCCCGCCCCTGGTGAACAGAACTTAAATGCCTGGAAGGTGAAAAAAATTGTACACTTTAATAGTCTCCATTATAGTTTTCGGCGCCCTAATATTTTTTCATGAATTGGGCCATTTCGTAACAGCAAAATTGTGTGGTATAAAGGTAAATGAGTTCAGTTTGGGTTTCGGACCAGGCGTATTCTCGGTAAAGAAAGGCGAAACCCTGTATTCCGTCCGCGTGTTGCCTCTGGGCGGCTATGTGAGAATGGAAGGTGAGAACGAGAAAACGCAAGACCCTAGAGCTTTCAGCAATAAATCGGTCCCAGCGAGAATGGCGGTGATAATTGCCGGCCCCATGATGAACCTGGTGCTGGCTGTAATTCTGATAGCAGTAATAGGATTTTTTGCCGGCGTAGCCACTACAAAGGTTACAGTGATACCTGGTTCGCCTGCTGACATTTCCGGAATTGAAGACGGGGACGTCATATTAGCCGTCGATGACCGCAAAGTCGGCTCGTGGGATGAAACAGTCAGCCTAATAAGCCAGAGGCCTAATCAGACGCTGAAAGTGGAAGTTTTAAGAGACGGCAGGAAAATGGCTTTTAACGTCAAGTCATTGGTGGACCCTGATACGAAAAGGGGTATAATTGGTATTAAATCAGTGATCATCCGATATTCTCCTCTGCAGAGCCTAATGTCGGGTATTCAGAAAACGCTGTGGATATCGAGCATGATTTTCACCTCAATCCCTCAATTAGTGGGGGGAAAGGGGGTAGCTGATCTGGTCGGCCCCTTGGGTATCGTACACCTGGTAGGCGAAGCTGCAAGGGTTGGCATCTTTAACGTTCTATATCTCACCGCATTTATAAGCATAAACCTGGGGCTTATAAACCTTTTACCAATACCAGCTCTGGACGGGAGCCGCCTGATTTTCCTTGTAGTGGAATTCCTCAGGGGAAAACCAGTGGATCCGGAAAAAGAAGGGCTGATTCACTTTATTGGTTTTGCGTTGCTCATGATATTGATGGGTTTTGTGCTCTACAGGGATTTTGTGAGATTATACATGTAAAGGCATATGAGGGGAGTACAAAGTGAGAGAGAAGTATTTAATAAAAAGGCGGAGGACAAAAAAGGTATATGTGGGCGGGATCGGCATAGGGGGAGATTTTCCAGTCACCGTCCAGTCGATGACGAATACAAAAACCCATGACGTCAGGTCCACTGTCAATCAGATTCTGTCTCTTGAGGAAGCAGGATGTGACCTAGTGCGCGTTGCCGTACCTGACACGGCGGCGGCCGAAGCTATAGCCGAAATAAAGAAAAATATCCACATTCCGCTGGTGGCCGACATCCATTTCGATTACCGGCTGGCGCTGGAGGCAGTAAAAAACGGAGCCGATAAAGTGAGAATAAATCCCGGTAACATAGGAGGGCTGGACAGGATAAGAAAGGTGGTTGAAGCCGCCCGCGAAAGACGCATTCCTATAAGGATAGGGGTGAACTCCGGTTCACTGGAAAGGGACATACTGGATAAATACGGGGCCCCTTGCGCCGAAGCCTTGGTAGAAAGCGCTTTGAGGAATGTAAGCATCCTTGAAGGGCTTGATTTTGGCGATATCGTAATTTCGATAAAGTCTTCCGATGTGCTAACCACCGTAAGAGCTTATGAGCTACTGGCGCAGAAGGTGGATTATCCTTTTCACCTCGGGGTAACCGAAGCGGGAACTAAATTTTCGGGCACGGTGAAATCCTCGGTCGGGTTAGGGATACTGCTTTACGAAGGAATAGGAGATACTATTAGAGTATCGCTGACCGGCGATCCTGTCGATGAAGTCAGGGCGGGCAAAGAAATACTCAAAAGTTTGAACTTGATCGAAAGCGGAGTCAATCTCATTTCGTGTCCGACTTGCGGCAGGTGCGAAATAGATCTGATAGGTATGGCAAGGGAAGTTGAGGATAAACTGAAAGATATAAAAAGACCTATCAAAGTGGCCGTTATGGGTTGTATAGTGAACGGTCCGGGGGAAGCCAGGGAAGCCGATATCGGTATTGCCGGCGGTACCGGTAGGGTAGCTGTCTTTAAAAAAGGGCGCATACTAAAAACAGTACCTGCAAGCGAAGCGGTTGAGGTCCTGATATCGGAGATACACAAAATGCTGGAGGAAGATAAATAAAATACGCCGGTATTTTGGACTTAAACGGACAATACTTTTCTACTCACAATATTTTGAGAGCTGATTATAATAAAAAAGAATGATTGGGAGCATTATATTTTTTTCATGCATGATTTCAGAAGAATCCAAAGACGTCATTTTTACTTATTTTCATGATTTTGCATGGTATTGTTTATATTTCCATAGATTCATCATTGTTTAATAACATTTTGAGATTTGAAAGGATAATACTACAATGAATAGAAGAATTCCTGTTTTTATAAAATTACTATTTTTGCTGCTATTTATCAATGCTTTTTTACTAATATTTACAGTCTATTCAACAAAATCAACTCCTGAGAAATATTTAAGAAAGATATTAAATGATATAGAAACCGGTAGTGTTTTAGAATACAAAGAAAAGGATAAGTTATTAGAAATAAAGAGAGTTTTTGATATGGCAAAGAAAGCCGGATTGGGGAATATTAAATATAATATTTCATATTTAGATAATAAGTATAGTGTATATGTGTATTTCTTGGAAGATTACAGCAGTAATGGTTTTAAAAAGCCAATTCAAGCTTCGGGTGAAGAAGATAATATAAAACTTAGTAGATTAATTCTTAATTTTAAATTAAAAAAGAAATACCTACTCCTTTACGAATTTGAAGATGTTTCGATTGTAGGTTCCGATTTGAATGGATTGGGGAATGTATATGGAAGGTAAAAATATTTTATTATGTGAACATTGCGGAGGGCTAATTGAAAGCAAGGATGATTTAGTGGTAGCGTTTTATTTTTTTACTTTATCAGCATACCACAATGAATGCTATAGTAAGGCAGTAAAAAATAACCTTTTCTTAAGCAATGTTCCTATAAACGGAAATGTTTCCGATATCGGAATTATAATTGGATCTTTATTGAGTGTACTAATGCATTTCATTAGCCCTGTATTTTATGAAACAAAAATATTATTTTCATTGGTGACAATAATATGCCTACTGATAAGGATTTATACGTGGTTCATATATGAAAGCGTTTTTGATTGAACTGTAATGCGTCATAATAGCTTTGTTCAATAGCTTTTATTTCTGTACAGGTTATCCCTATTTACTAACTTATAGTAAGGTCCCTTTGACAATAAAAGACATATCTGATAAAATAACTTAAAATAAAATAATACTAATAACAGGCGTTGATGGAGGCCAGTAAGAAGTCCACCCGATGAAAAGAGAGCGGTCCCACCGGCTGAAAGGCCCGCCATCGGAAGCTTCTGAACCCACCTCCGGAGTCTGCCGGAAACGGCCGGTCAAATGTACCGTTATCTAAATGAGTACTTTTTATGCTTTGCTTTTTTAAGCAGGGTGGTACCGCGAAAAACCTTCGCCCCTTCGGTGCGAAGGTTTTTTTAATAAATTTTTTCGGAAGGAGAAGTGATTATGGAAGATAAATACGTCAAGGAGATTACGGCGAAGTCGGAGGATTTTTCTCAATGGTATGTGGACGTTATCCTAAAGGGCGAACTGGCTGACTATTCTCCGGTCAGGGGCTGTATGGTGATAAGACCATACGGCTACGCTCTCTGGGAAAATATGCAAAAACTTTTAGACCGTCGTTTTAAAGAAACAGGTCACAAAAACGCTTACTTCCCTCTTTTTATACCGGAATCACTGCTCAAAAAAGAAGCCGAACACGTGGAGGGCTTTGCCCCGGAAGTGGCCTGGGTGACCCACGGAGGCCAGGAGGAACTGGCAGAGCGCCTAGCCGTTCGCCCAACCTCCGAGACTATCATATGCAGCATGTACTCGAAATGGATAAAATCCTGGAGGGACTTGCCTGTTCTTATCAACCAGTGGTGCAGTGTGGTTAGGTGGGAGAAGAGCACGAAACCTTTTGTGAGAACCGCCGAATTTTTGTGGCAGGAAGGGCATACCGCTCACAGGACCGAGGAGGACGCCGAGGAAGAAACACTGCGTATGCTCGAAGTTTATCGCGACTTTGTCGAAAATGAACTAGCACTACCAGTCATAAAAGGCAGAAAATCGGAGAACGAAAAGTTTGCAGGCGCCTTAAGGACGTACACCATAGAGGCTATGATGAGCGACGGTAAGGCCTTACAGGCCGGAACGTCTCATAATCTGGGACAGCATTTTTCAAAAGTGTTTGACATTACTTTTCTGGACCAGGACGGCAAACTGAAGTACGTCTGGCAGACTTCATGGGGGGTGACGACTCGCCTGATAGGTGCGATTATAATGACCCACGGGGACGACAGAGGCCTTAAGCTCCCGCCGAGGGTTGCACCAATCCAGGTGGTGATAGTACCCATTTTCGGCCAACAAAAAGAAGAGATTCTCGAAAAATCCAGGTCGCTCTACCAAACCCTCAAGGATTACTTTAGAGTCGAACTGGATGACCGCGACGAATATACGCCCGGCTGGAAGTTCAACGAATGGGAAATGAAAGGTGTCCCGGTAAGACTCGAAATAGGGCCCAAAGATTTAGCTCAAAATCAGGTACTGCTGGTGAGAAGGGATACCGGGGCAAAAATTTCCGTAAAGGAAGCGGATTTAATACCTTATCTGACCGGCCTACTCGATGATATCCAGGCGAACATGTTCAAAGAAGCCAGGAAATTCATGGAGGATAATACGAGAGAAGCTTTCAATTTTGAAGAACTGAAAAACATTATAGAGAACAAAAAAGGGTTTGTGAAAGCCATGTGGTGCGGCAGCGGGGAATGTGAAAAACGAGTAAAGGAAGAGACCGGTGCAACCCTCAGGTGTATCCCCTTCGACCAGGAACAAATTTCCGATAAATGTGTGGTCTGCGGAAAAGAGGCTAAAAAAATGGTTTACTTTGCAAAATCCTATTGATGGAAGGTAATGCGAAATGAGGATGACCGAAATTTTTCCAACCACATTGTTTAACCTCCCGGCCGGGATAACCGGTCGGGCGGCAAGTTACCTTTACCAGAGCGGTATCTTGCGAACGGGGGAAACTTTGACTTTTTTTACGCTGGGTGTTGAGGTACTGCGGAATATAGTGGAGTCGATAGAAGGGTATTTGAAGTCATCGGGCTTCAGGGAGGTAGTACAAAAACGCCCTTCCTGCATGGATTTACAAAAAGAGGTAACTTCACCAAAACAGCTACCTCTATTTTTTTATAGTTTCTCTTCCGGCGGGCTCCAACTAGACATGTACCAGATCGGTGAAAGCCCGGATACTATCAACCACACGATTAACCATATACTGGAAAAATACTGCCTGGATGTGGTGGATGTGGGCAGGGCTGAGAATAAAATATCAAAAGTGGTAATGTCGCAAGGGGCTCCTCTTGAATTCTTTAACTGCCCTGCCTGCAGGTACTCGACCACCGGTGATTTCCCTTTAAATTATCCTCATAAAGCTGCTCGCCCCGGAGAAGAAAAATCCGTCGAAAAAGTTTACACTCCAGATAAAAGGACGATAAAAGATCTGTGCGACTTTCTCGGTGTAAAGCCCGAAGATACCATCAAGACGATGATATATAGAGCGCTCATAGACGGCGGAGAGGTCTTTTTTGCCGCTCTGGTTCCGGGTTCGAGAAGTGTTAATGAGAAAAAATTGAAAGTGGCACTCGGCGCGCATGAACTTGACCTGGCCAACGTCGAAACCGTTGAGCGGTTAACGGGAGCTCCACACGGCTTTGCAGGGCCCTGCGGCTTAGTTGGAGTTAAGATAATTGCCGATACAGAAATTGCCGGCATGAATAACGTAGTAACGGGAGCTAATGAAAAAGATTATCATCTCATTAACGTAAATCCCGGGCGAGATTTTCGAATCGACATACTGGCGGATATAAAAGAGACGGCGGAAGGGGATCCCTGTCCCGCTTGCGGAAAACCGCTGAATGCCGGGTCGGGTATAGAAGTGGCTGAATGGAAACAAGTAGTCTGCGAAGGTAAAAAAATAGAGGCTGCTGCCTTTTTCCTTGAAAATTTAATACTCGCCATTGCAGAAAAGCACTGCGACGATAATGGCTTAATCTGGCCCGAGTTTATAGCGCCGTATAAAGTCGTCGTAATCCCCGTCAACACTAAAGATGCGAGGCAGCTGGACCGCTCGATAAAGGTCTATGAGGAGCTCAATAAAATAATCCCGGCGATTATCGACGACAGGCCTCAAAGTCCGGGGGTGAAATTTAAAGACGCGGAACTGCTGGGATTTCCCATCAGGATAACTATAGGACCCAGATCCCTGGAAAAAGGTGTGGCAGAAATAAAACTCCGGCGAACCGGAGAAATGGTCGAAGTTGAATTCGACAGAATAACAGAGAAGGTATGCGAGATGTTGAACTTTCAACCTGGAAGCCGGTGTTGAATTTTTATAACAACTGTGGTACATTTTTCTTGCTAAACTGTTTAGAAAGGGAGATCTTAATGCCGGTAGCGGTTGTGATCCCGGCCTACAATGAGGAAAAGACCGTGGGAAATATACTCCGACTTTTAAAATCAATTGAGTTCATCGATGAAATCATCCTGGTGAGCGACGGTTCCACTGATAATACTGCTTCCATAGGCAAAAGCTGCGGCGTTAGAGTTATAGAACTTACGCAAAACAGCGGAAAAGTCAGTGCCGTCATGCATGGTGTAAAAAGTACCGACGCAGACGTAATACTTCTTTTGGACGCCGATTTGATCGGCCTGAAAAGAGAACACGTTTCCGATCTTTTAAGGCCTGTTTTGGAAGAAGACGCCGACATGACCGTGGGAATTTTTAAAAACGGTAGAGGAGCTACAGACCTCGCGCAAAAAATAGCCCCTTTCTTATCGGGTCAACGGGCCGTCCAACGGCGGGTTTTCGATAAATTGGATGGGTACGGCATTAAAGATTACGGCCTCGAGATGGCCCTTACCATTCTGGCGAAAAGAGAAAATTTAAAGGTACAACCGGTGATACTGAAGGATCTGACCCATGTTATGAAGGAGGAAAAGCGGGGTTTGATAATGGGTGGGTTGGCCCGCATGAAGATGTACTGGGATATATTATTCTGCATACTGAAATTGAAGCTAGAGGTGTTTTAAGTGGGGCTAACTCAAGCGGAAATAATTTTGAGACTTTTTCTCTCAATACTGCTGGGAGGTATAATCGGTATAGAAAGGGAGAGTGTCAATAGGCCCGCCGGATTCAGGACCCATGTTCTAGTTTGTACTGGTTCTACTCTGACGATGCTGGTTTCCATATACATGTTTGAAAAGTACCGCGCGCTCACAACCTTGGATCCAGCTCGCATTGCCGCCCAGGTGGTAAGCGGTATCGGATTTTTAGGGGCAGGAACCATCATAAGAGTAGGCCCAACGGTGAGGGGATTGACCACCGCAGCCAGCCTCTGGACCGTGGGCTCAATCGGCCTCGCTGTGGGCAGCGGATTTTATTTGGCCGCAATCGCCGCCACCTTCTTCACCTTCGTGACCCTCATATCCCTTTCGCGAATTGAAAACTTTATAGTTGGAAAAAAGCTGCTGCAATCCCTGTCTCTAGTCGTCGACGACAAGCCAGGCCAGATAGGAAGAATAGGCACAATCCTGGGAGAGATGGGGGTTAGCATAAAAAAAATAAGGATTGAAAGTACGGAAGGTAGCAGAGTGGTTATCGTGCTTTTACTGCGGCTGCCGTCAAACGTAAAGCTGGATGAAGTGATCACACGACTTTCTCAAACAGAGGGAATTTATAGTATTGAAGTGTAAACTGGGGGATATTTATGACCAGGTTGGGTATACTGCTTGATCTATCAAAATTTAGCGATAAAGAAAAGCAGTTGCTGGAAAAAACGGCTGTGAAAAAAGTAGCCGTAAGTACCCACGAGAGAACAATAAAAATAGAGCTTTCGTCGGAGGAAGATCTATCTCAAGATTTGGTTTCTAAAGTTCGGGAGGAATTAAAGGAAAAACTTAAAGGCTGTTGCGCGATAAACTTGTGTTTTTCAGGGAAAAGTCTGTGCGCATCGGAGGATGCCACTGAAGTTATCCAGGAAAAATGGGCTGAGTGTTTGAAAAATCTCTTTAGAAAGGTGGCTTCCGCAAGAATATGGATGCTTAACTGCACATATGAGTACGATAAAGGTACTCTATTTATTTATATTGAGAAAAACGGAATCGAGTACCTTCAGAAAAAAAAGTGCAGCCGCATAATTGAGGAATTTTTTCAAAAACTAGGCATTAACCTGAAAGTTTCATTTGAAGAAAAAGAACAGGTAGAGTATTACGATATATCCGAAGAAGACCGGCAGCTGGTTGAAGCTTTACTTAGCAGCGATGAGGTTAAAACAGAAGCCCCCTTGGAGGACTATACTTCCGCGGACCTGATTTTTGGGAGGGATGTGGAGGGCGAGCCGGTTTCATTAAAGGAAATCGCCGGCGAGGCTAAAGAAATAATCGTGAACGGGCGGGTTTTTGAAGTAGCCTGTCGCGAAATTAAAAACGATACCAAACTGGTTACTTTCGGACTGACCGATGGTTCGGGTTCCCTAGCAGTAAAAATCTTTGCATCAAACGATAAAAAATGCGCAGTGGAAAGAATTCAAGAAGGAATCTGGGTAAAAATCAGAGGCCGGGTGGAAAAGAACAGCTACTCCGAAGAATTGGAATTAATACCTCATGACATTAAGATAATACCAAAACCTATGAGGTCGGACAACAGCAGTGAGAAAAGGGTGGAGTTACACCTTCACACAAGATACAGCGCCATGGATGCGGTTTGTTCCCCAAAAGAAGTAATAGAATTGTGCAAACACTGGGGTCATAAAGCCGTGGCCTTTACCGACCATGGGGTAGTCCAGTCTTTTCCCGAGGTTTATGAAGCCGCAAAAGCCGCCGGGCTCAAACCGATATACGGTGTGGAGGCCTATGTATTCGACGATGAATATCCAGTAATGACCGAACCTCCCGAAGGAAACATCGATGATTTTGTATACGTCGTCACCGATATTGAAACCACCGGTTTGTCTTTAGATACGGATGCAATAATTGAAATAGGTGCAGTTAAGGTTTACAGAGGACAAATCGTAGATAGGTTTCATTCTTTCGTCAACCCCGGCAGACCTGTTTCTCCTTATATAACCAACTTAACGGGGATTAACAACGCCATGGTCAGTCAAGCACCACCCATTAAAGACGTAATGTCTGATTTCCTGCGTTTTATCGGCAATGATATTTTCGTCGCCCACAACGCGGAATTCGATTCGGGTTTTATTAGAAGAGATTGCGCAAGATTTGGTATAGAATTTAACAATAAAGTAATGGATACATTAAATCTTTCAGCTCTTATTTTTCCCGAACTTAAGAACCACCGCCTAGACACCATAGCCAAAAAATTTAACATAAATATGGGAAGACATCACAGGGCTGACGACGACGCCAACACGGCCGCATTGATACTTATCGAGTTGCTGAAGAAACTGAAAGAACAAGGAATAGATGACCTTTCTATGATAAATCGCGTTAATAAAAAGGCCGCCCAGTATCTCAATTCGTATCACGCTATTATACTCGTTAAAAACAACCAGGGATTGAGGAATCTTTATAAATTGGTGTCGATTTCTCATCTGGAATATTTTTACAGGAATCCACGCATTCCTAAAAGCCTCCTGAAAAAATACAGAGATGGGCTTATTGTGGGGTCGGGGTGCGAGGCGGGAGAACTATTTCAGAGTTTGATCCATCACCGCTCCTGTGAGGATATAAAGCGGATAGTATCTTTTTACGATTTTCTGGAAATTCAACCCTTGCAGAATAACAACTTCTTGATAGAAAAAGGCATACTTTCAAACGAGAAGAAACTACAGGAGATAAATAAAAAGATTTACCAGCTGGGCAAAATGTACAATAAACCCGTCGTTATTACCGGTGATGTGCACTTTTTGAATCCAGAGGATGAGACTTACAGGAAAATTCTGCTGACGGTCCAGGGATATAAGGATAATGATATCAGTTCGGGGCTTTACCTGAAGACCACCGAAGAGATGCTGAATGAATGCCAATACCTTGGCGAGGAAGCTGCCAGAGAAGTGGTCATCGAAAATCCAAACAGCATCGCCGACGAAATAGAAGACGGAATAAAACCGGTCCCCGATGAACTTTACCCTCCCAAAATCGAAGGAGCCGATGAAGAGATCGTAAACATGACCTATAGCAGGGCCAAAGAAATTTACGGTGAAGAACTTCCGGAAATCGTAAAAAAGAGAATAGAGCGGGAGCTGAATTCGATAGTAAGTAACGGGTATTCGGTTATATACCTTATAGCTCACAAACTTGTCAAAAAATCGCTGGACGACGGTTATCTTGTTGGCTCCAGGGGTTCTGTAGGCTCATCCCTGGTGGCGACCATGTGCGGCATTACGGAAGTCAACCCCCTGCCGCCGCACTACCTGTGCCCAAAGTGCAAAAACTCTATTTTCCCTGATAATGTCGAAGGAATTGTGGGCCCTGACCTTTCCGATAAAAATTGCCCGACCTGCGGATGCCTCATGAAAAAGGACGGGTATAACATCCCATTTGAAGTATTCATGGGCTTCGAGGGAGACAAGGTGCCGGATATCGACCTTAATTTTTCAGGAGAATACCAGCCAATCGCCCACAAGTATACTGAAGAACTGTTCGGTAAGAACAACGTATTCCGTGCCGGCACCATTTCCACCATCGCGGAAAAGACTGCTTACGGCTTTGTGAGAGCTTACCTTGAAGAAAAAAAGGTAACGGCGTCCGAGTATGAGATAAAGCGCCTGGCTGCAGGTATCACTGGTGTAAAGCGTACCACCGGCCAGCACCCGGGCGGATTGATGGTCCTTCCGAAAGACAAGGAGATATTTGAATTTACACCTATTCAGTACCCTGCCGACGACAAAGAATCCGGAGTCATCACCACCCATTTCGACTACCATTCAATAAGCGAGCGATTATTGAAACTTGACCTCCTGGGCCACGACGATCCTACGGTTATAAAAATGCTTGAAGAGGAGACAGGTATTGACGCAAAGAAAATTCCGCTGGATGACAGAGCTACAATGGCGATATTTTCCTCCCTGGAACCTCTGGGATTGAAACTTGAAGATGTGGGAACTACTGTAGGAACGCTGGGAGTCCCCGAATTCGGAACCAGGTTCGTGAGGCAGATGCTAGAGGAGACGCGACCCACGACTTTTTCGGAACTGATCCGGATAAGCGGTCTTTCCCATGGCACCGATGTATGGCTTAACAACGCCCAGGACTTAATAAAAAATAAGGTGGCTACTCTAAAAGAAGTGATTGCAACCCGCGACGATATAATGATACACCTGATAGAAAAAGGCATTGACCATAAAGTGGCTTTTAACATAATGGAAAGGGTTAGAAAGGGCAAGGGGTTAAAACCGGAAGAGGAGCAGATTTTAACAGAAAACGGGATTGAACAATGGTTTATAGATTCCTGTAAAAAGATAAAGTACATGTTTCCCAAAGCTCATGCGGTAGCCTACGTTATAATGGCTTTCAGGATAGCTTACTTCAAAGTTCACTACCCCGAAGCCTTTTACGCCACCTATTTTACTGTTAGAGCCGATGACTTCGACGCGGAACTTATACTTCAGGGCCCCAAAAAAATAAAAGAAGTAATTGAAGAAATAAATAAAAAGGAAAAGAGCGCAACGCCGAAAGAAAAGAACCTCCTCACGATTCTGGAAGTGGCCAACGAGATGTATATGAGGGGAATCCAGTTCATACCGATCGATCTGTATAAATCACATTACAGCAAATTCATAATCACGAAAGACGGTATACTCCCCCCTCTTACCGCTTTACCGGGCCTGGGACTTTCGGCGGCTCAGAGTATATACAATGAGAGGCAAAAGGGCGAATTTGCCTCCGTCGAGGACCTTAGGATGCGCACCAGAGTGACGAGAAATGTGGTGGAAATCCTCCGCCAGAACGGGGTACTGAACGGGCTCCAGGAAACAAATCAGATAAGTCTTTTTTAAATATTGTAATAAAAATCAACATATGTTATAATAATCAAGGAAATATTAGAATTGTAGCGTCGAGAGTGGGTTAAATCCCACTCTTTCATATTAATAAATCATTTCAAAAGGGTGGATGTAAATGCAAAAAAGTCAAATTTTGAAAAAGGTATGGGATATCGGAGAACGAGTGATAAACGACAAGGGCTTTGAACTGGTGGACGTGGAGTTCGTGCAGGAGGCAGGTTCCTGGTATCTTCGCTATTACATTGACAAACCGGGGGGAATAACTCTTGACGATTGTCAGGAAGTGAGCGAGGAAATAAGCCGGCGTCTGGACATAGAAGATCCGATCCCCCATAGCTACATACTGGAGGTGTCGTCGCCCGGCGTTGAAAGGCCGTTAAAGAAAGAAAAAGACTTTTTAAAGTACATTGGTTCCGAGGTGGAAATTAAGACCTTCGAACCCTTATCGGGGAAAAAGGCCTTTACGGGCACGCTTATGGATTATAAAGATGGGACAGTGGTATTGAAGGTTGATTCTTCAATAATAAATATACCCTTTGAAAAAATATCCTCTGCCAAACTCAAATTTAAATTTAATTTTGATGGACAGGAGAGGAAAAAATGAACATAGAATTTATTGAGGCTCTAGACCAAATCGAAAAAGAAAAGGGTATTTCCAAGGAGATACTTCTGGAGGCCATTGAAGCCGCCCTAGTTTCGGCTTATAAAAAAAATTACGGCACGTCGCAAAACGTAAAAATAAATATAGACCGCGAAACGGGGGAAGTAAAGGTTTTTTCTCAAAAAACAGTTAAAGAAGACGTGAAAGACCCTCTTCTAGAAATCAGCCTTTTCGATGCTAAAAAAATTAATCCTCTGGTCAAAATAGGTGATATAATCTCTGTAGAGGTTACTCCTCAAAAATTCGGGCGTATTGCGGCTCAAACGGCAAAACAGGTGGTAATGCAACGCATTAAAGAGGCGGAGCGAAACATAATTTACGAGGAGTTCGCCGGACGAGAGACCGATCTGGTTACTGGTACCGTCCAGCGCTTTGACAAGAAAAATGTAATTATCGACTTGGGAAAAACCGAAGTGATTTTGCCTCCTAACGAACAGATTCCAAATGAAACGTATACTCCCGGAGAAAGGATCAAAGTATACATTCTGGAAGTTAAAAAAACCACCAAAGGACCGGTTATCATAGTATCCAGATCTCATCCGGGGCTGGTAAAAAGGCTTTTTGAACTCGAAGTCCCCGAAATTTACGAAGGTATTGTCGAAATTAAGAGTATCGCCAGAGAAGCAGGCTCTAGAACAAAGGTAGCGGTTTATTCAAAGGACGAAAATGTAGATCCGGTGGGAGCCTGTGTTGGACCGAAAGGTACCAGGGTTCAAGCTGTTGTAGAGGAATTAAAGGGAGAAAAAATCGATATCATAAAATGGAGCAAAAATGTAGCCGAATATATCTCCAACGCGCTCAGCCCGGCCAAAGTTCTTAGCGTAGATGTTGAAGAAGACAGCAAAATCGCCCGCGTGCTGGTGTCCGACCAACAACTTTCTCTGGCTATAGGTAAAGAGGGACAGAATGCACGGCTGGCGGCAAAACTGACCGGCTGGAAAATAGATATAAAGAGTTCAAAAAACGATCCAAGAGGGGATGAAAATGAGTCCTAAAAAAATACCTCAAAGGATGTGCCTCGGGTGCAGGCAGATGAAACCCAAGAAAGAACTTATTCGTATTGTAAGAACACCGGACGGCTCGATAGAGCTGGATTTAACGGGAAAACGTTCCGGCAGAGGAGCCTATTTCTGCAAAGACCCCAAGTGTCTGGAAAAAGCTCTAAAGGAAGATCGCCTCTCAAAAGCATTGGATCACGAAGTATCCAGTGATACGATAGGAAAATTGAAGGAGGATTTAATTAAGAGTGAGGCCCTGTGATATTCCACCTTTACTCGGCATTGCTCAAAAAGCCGGCAAGATAGTGTCCGGTCAGGAAACGGTGGAAAGGGCAATATTTTCCGGAAAAGTTCGTCTGGTTATAATATCAGAAGATGCTTCAATCAATACCAGGGACCGGTTCAGTAGTTTATGCAGGTCCCGCGGTGTAAATTATATAGTTTTCGGTCACTCTGAAATTCTGGGCAGATCCATTGGCAGGGACGGCAGAAAGGTTATCGGCGTCATCGATCGGTGTTTTTCAGAAGAGATATTAAAGCGGTTCAACGCGATAAAATCAACGGAGGTGGGGTATATTGTCGAAAATAAGAGTGTACGAACTGGCGAAAAAGTTGGGAATATCCAGTAAAAAATTAATTTCCATACTCGAAGACCTGGATGTGGACATAAAGAACCACATGAGCAGCTTGGAAGACGACATGGCTCAGCTGATAATGGATCTGATCTCCGAAGAAAAAGGCGGCAAGAAACCTAAAACCGAGGCGCAAAAAAGTGCCGAGCTTCCTAGAAAGTCAGAGGAGGAAATTAACAAGCCCAGGGTCCAGAAAGTAATACTACCCCCCAAAATAAGCATCAAGGATCTGGGCACCCGTATAAGTATTGAGCCCGTTAAACTAATAAGAAAATTAATGGATTTTGGTCTCATGGTTAATATAAATGCCGAAATAGACTTCGAATCGGCAAAAAAGCTGGTAAAGGAGTTCGGCTATGAAGCTGAAGAAGAAAACCAGCTGCAACTTTCAAACCAGCAGGAAGTAGAACAGGACAGACCTGAAGATTTAAAGCCCAGACCTCCGGTGGTAACCGTCATGGGGCATGTAGACCACGGTAAGACAACGCTCCTGGATGCCATAAGAGAAACCAAGGTGGCGGCGTCGGAAGCCGGCGGCATTACACAGCATATCGGGGCATCTCAGATAGAAAAAGATGGAAAGACCATAGTATTTCTGGATACCCCCGGGCACGAGGCTTTTACCGCTCTCAGGGCGCGCGGAGCGAAGGTCACTGATATAGTCGTTCTGGTGGTTGCCGCCGACGACGGAGTAATGCCCCAGACGATAGAGGCTATTAATCATGCAAAGGCAGCCGGTGTTCCCATTATAGTAGCGGTAAATAAAATAGATAAACCAAACGCCAATCCGGACAGAGTGAAACAGCAGCTGGCGGAATACGGTCTCATCCCGGAGGAATGGGGCGGCGACACTATATTTGTCAATGTTTCCGCCAAAAACCGCACCGGTATAGATCATTTACTGGAAATGATCCTCCTGGTTGCTGAAATGGCTGAACTCAAGGCCAATTATAACAGAAAGGCCGTTGGAGTAATAATTGAGGCCAAGTTGGACAAAGGGCGGGGTCCTGTTGCAACAGTATTAGTACAGAAAGGTACATTGAGAGTTGGAGACGCGATAGTAGCCGGTTCGTCTTATGGAAAAGTTAGGGCAATGCTCGATTCCCGTGGTAAGATGGTAAAATCGGCGGGTCCCTCTATTCCCGTGGAAGTAATGGGGTTCTCTGAAGTACCCAACGCGGGCGACATTCTCAGAGTAGTATCCAACGAAAAAGAAGCAAGAGAGATTGCGGAAAAATCCAAGGAAATTCATAGAGAAAAAGAAATTATAGCGACCCCTAAGGTTTCGCTAGACAGGCTTTTTGACAAGATAAAACAGGGTGAAGTCAAGGATTTAAACATCATATTAAAGGCCGATGTCCAGGGATCTCTTGAAGCGCTGAAGCAGGCCCTGGAAAAGTGCTCCACAGATCAAGTACAGGTGAAAATAATCCACGGTGGCGTTGGTGCTATAAACGAGAGCGACATACTGCTGGCTTCTGCTTCTAACGCCATAGTCATAGGTTTCAATGTAAGACCAGATTCCAACGCAAAAAAGCTGGCCGAGCAGGAAGACATAGATATCAGGACTTACAGGGTTATATACGATGTGGTAGATGACATTCAGGCGGCTATGAAAGGGTTGCTGGAACCGGAATACAGAGAAGTGGTACTCGGGAGGGCTGAAGTAAGGGCCTTGTTTAAGGTGCCAAATGTGGGTATAGTTGCCGGGTGTTATGTAACCGAAGGTAAAATAACGCGAAACGCCACCATCAGGGTCATCAGGCAGGGCGTAGTGGTCTATGAAGGCAGGATCCTTTCGCTGAAAAGGTTTAAGGACGATGTGCGTGAGGTAATGAGTGGATTTGAATGCGGTATAGCGATAGAAAAATTTAACGACCTGAAAGAGGGAGATGTACTGGAGGCTTTTATAAATAAGCGCGTCGAACAACAATAGAACTGGGGAGGCAGTAAGGTGGAATTTTCCAGGACCGACAGGGTGTCAGGTGAGATAAAAAAGGCAGTTAGTGAGATAATAAACAACGAACTTAAGGACCCCAGGATTCAGGGCTTAATATCCGTGACAAAAGTCGAAGTTTCAAAAGACCTCAGGCACGCAAAAATCTTTCTCAGTATATACGGCGAGGAATCCGTGAAACAAAACGCTTTGGAAGGAATAAAGAACGCCGAAGGTTTTATAAGAAGAGAACTGGCGAACCGCGTAAGACTGAAATTTATACCGGAGCTGAATTTTAAGTTGGATGAATCCATCGAATACGGCATCCACATTTCAAAACTGTTAAAAGACATCAATTATAGCGGAAATGAGGATTAACCGTATGGACTTTTCGATATTCAAAAGCCTGTTAACCGAATACAACTCTTTTATAGTTACCTCCCATGTAATGCCGGACGGAGATGCTATCGGTTCGGTTTTGGCCCTTACTATGGCGCTGGAAAAAGCCGGTAAGAGGGCGTTGCCGGTTATAAACGATGCAGTTCCGAAAAAATACAGATTCTTGCCGCGGTCTCAGAATGTGCGACCCTTTATCCCGGAGGTGGATAAGGCTGAAGTAATGGTCTGCCTGGACTCAGGCGATTCGGAAAGGCTTGAATTTAAAAGAGACCTCCGGGACATATGTCCGCTTGTTGTCAATATCGACCACCACAGGAGCAATTCCATGTACGGCGACCTGAATTTAGTAGATGACAGCTATTCTTCCGTAGGCGAGATGGTATACTTTCTATTGAAGAGCCTTGATATAAACATCGATTACGATATCGCTATTTGTCTTTACACATCTATTATTACCGATACAGGTTCCGTCAAATATTCCAATACAACCCCATCGTGCCTTAGGGTACTGGCCGAACTGGTGGAACTTGGTGTAAGACCCGATATTGTAAATAGAGAAGTTTTTGAAAAGAAGAGTTTGGAATCGGTGATGTTGTTAAAAGAAGTCTTAGGGACTTTAAAAGTATCCGCAGGCGGTAAACTAGCGTACATGACAGTCACAAAGGATATGATGATAAAAACGGGGGCAAGGGAAGAAGATACCGACGGTTTTATCAATTACGCCAGGGAAATAGAGGGTGTCGAAGTCGCGATAATTTTTAAAGAACAGGATAATTTGAAGGTAAAAGTGGGATTTAGGGCTAACCAATGGGTAGACGTCAGTAAAATAGCTGAAGAGTTCGGCGGCGGAGGCCATGTCAAGGCCGCCGGTTGTACCGTAAAAGGCCCGCTGGACAAAGCGCAGGAACTTATCCTTGCGTCAGTTAATAAATACTTAAAAGAGGGGTTACAGTGAACGGGGTAATTAATTGTTTAAAACCGCCGGGCATGACTTCTCACGATGTCGTAGATTTCTTAAGAAAACAACTCGGTATTAAAAAAATCGGTCACGGTGGGACGCTGGACCCCGGCGCAGCCGGGGTTTTACCGCTTTTCGTGGGAAAAGCCACAAAAGCAGTGGAATTGTTTGAAGAAACTACAAAAGAATACGTAGCCGAAATGACGCTGGGGACGACAACAGATACAGGAGATAATCTGGGTCATGTCCTAGAGACCAAAGAAGTTAATGTCGATGTGTCCTCAATACTCGAAGTATTAAGAAGGTTTATCGGAAAGATAGAGCAGATACCTCCCATGTATTCAGCTGTACACTACAAGGGCCGCAAACTTTACGAACTTGCCCGCAGGGGCATAACCGTTGAGCGACAACCCAGAATAGTAGAGATTTACTCTCTGGAGCTTATAAAATACGAAAAGCCGAGAGTGCTTTTTAGGGTCAGCTGTTCCCGTGGAACATACATAAGAACGTTGTGCGAGGATATTGGACGGGCTTTGGGCTGCGGTGCTCATCTTTCGTGTCTTATAAGAACCCGGCTCGGGCCGTTTCACATATCTAGCTCAATTACTCTGGAGGATATAAAGATGTATGTATCCCAGGGTGAGGCCTGGAAAATCTTCATGCTCGTCGATGAAGCTCTTGCCCCCCTTATGCCCTCCACCAGAATTCGGTTGAGAGATCAAAAATCCTTTTTCAGAGGGGCTTTGTTCCCCGTAGAAGAGATTTCAATGGAACCAAACGGTAAATATGTTAGAATTTACGATCAAGAAAATAAGTTTTTAGGGGTTGGAGAAATACTGAAACAGGAAGATAATGTCTACCTTAAAGTGGTAAAATCTTTTCAATGAGGTTGAGGAACTAATGAAAGTTTATAGAGAACTTGATACATTATTAGCGGAGACCCCAACCGCATGTGGGCTGGGAAATTTTGACGGAGTCCACCTAGGGCACCAGAAACTAATAGACGAGCTGGTAACGATGGCTAATAAAAAGGGGCTCGAGTCGTTTATTGTGACTTTCGAACCCCATCCCTCAAAAATTCTATGCCCTGAGAAATCATCTCCGCTCATAACCTTATTGCGACAGAAACAGAAAGTTATAGAGGCTTACGGAGTAAAAAACCTCGTGGTAGTACCGTTTACCAGGAAGTTTTCTCAAATGTCCTACGAGGAATTCGTAAACTGTGTCTTGATCGATAAATTGAAAGCAAAGCTGGTCGTCGTCGGTTATGACTTTCGCTTCGGCAGCGGTGGCCGGGGAACTGTGGAAAAGTTAATAATGATGGGAAGGGAGAAAGGATTTGACACCTTGATAATCCCCCCGGTGACCCATGAGGAAAAGGTAGTCAGCAGTACTCTAATAAGGTCCATGATCGAACGGGGCGATATGAGAGAAGCAAGAGCTTTACTCGGACGCCCCTTCAGTATAGAAGGCAAGGTGGTAGCGGGTGAAGCCATAGGCAGAAAGCTGGGCTTTCCAACCGCCAACATCTCATTTTCGCCAGAAATCGTCATGCCAGCATACGGCGTTTACGCAGTTCTGGTTTCGAGAGCAGGGAAAATTTATAAGGGTATAGCCAATGTGGGGGAAAAACCTACATTTAAAAGCAAAATTTCAAACAGCCAACCTACTCTAGAGGTTCATATTTTTGATTTTAATGAACAGATCTATGGCGAAGAGGTGGAGGTATACTTTATCGAGAGGATAAGGGATGAAAGGCTTTTTTCGGATGCAAAAAGCCTTGCACAACAGGTGAAGCAGGACTTTTTAAAGGCGAGGTCCATCCTGGATAAAATGCAAGAACCAAAACAACCAATACCTTACATGTAGCGCTTGTAATCAGCTTTTTTGTGTGCTATAATAATTGCTGCAAAACAGCGATGAACCCTTTCTCGGTTAATCGATGCCTCCGTCGATTGACTGGGTAACAGGGGATTTAAGAACAAAAAGGAGGTGAAACAAGTGGCACTGGACAAGGAAATTAAACAGAACATAATCGACAAATTTAAGACTCACGAAAGTGATACGGGATCTCCAGAAGTCCAGATAGCTATCCTGACCGAGAGGATCAACCAACTGACCCAACACCTTAAAATACACAAAAAAGACCATCACTCTCGGCGCGGACTGCTGAAAATGGTCGGAAAAAGAAGGGCTCTTTTAAATTATCTGAAGCGCAAGGATATGGAGCGTTACAAAAATATCATTGAAAAACTTGAACTCAGGAAATAATAAAGGCGGGGATTCCCCGCTTTAATTTTTTAAAGCCAAAGAAGGAAATAATAACAATGATGTAGAATAAAAATTATGTTTTTCTATAAAAGGAAAGGAGGAACAATTTACTTGGAGGTATTCAAGACAGAGATAGCAGGTAGGCCATTTATTATAGAAACTGGAAAACTGGCCCAGCAAGCCAACGGGTCGGTACTCGCAAGATACGGAGATACGGTGGTACTGGTTACGGCCACCGCTTCCAAAGAGCCCAGAGAAGGTGTGGATTTTTTACCGTTAACCGTCGATTACGAGGAAAGACTCTACGCCGTCGGTAAGATTCCCGGTGGTTTTATAAAGCGGGAAGGAAAGCCCAGCGAAAAGGCCATTCTGTCAGCGAGGGTTATCGACAGGCCGCTCCGTCCCCTCTTTCCGAAAGGTTTTAGAAACGATATTCAGATTATAGCTACAATCCTGTCGGTAGACCAGGACAACACTCCCGATGTGGTAGCGATAAACGGAGCTTCCATAGCACTTTGCATATCAGACATTCCCTTTGAAGGACCGGTTGGAGCCGTTTCAGTGGGTCTGGTTGACGGAAACTTTATAATAAATCCCACCGTCGAACAATACGAAAAAAGCCGCCTCAGGCTGGTGGTTGCCGGAACTAAAGACGCCATTTTGATGGTCGAAGCCGGAGCTGACGAAGTAACCGAGGAAGAGATGATAAATGCAATACTCTTCGGTCACGAAGAGATTAAAAAAATCGTGAAATTTCAGGAAGAGATTATAGCAAAAGTGGGCAAGCCCAAGATGGAAGTTCCTGTTCAGGAAATAGACCCGGAACTGGAAAAAGCTGTACGGGAGTATGCCAGAGAAGAAATCCTGAAAGCCATAAGAATATATGACAAACAGGAAAGAGAAGTGTACCTGCAAAAGATTAACGAAGATGCCCTGCTTCACTTCCAGGATATCTATCCAGAAAAAGAAAAAGAGATAGCGGATGTGCTATACAATATTTTGAAAGAAGAAGTAAGGAACATGATAACTTACGAAGGAATAAGACCGGACGGTAGGAAAAGTACGGATATAAGGCCCATTTCTTGCGAGGTAGGAATTTTGCCTAGGACTCATGGATCGGGATTGTTCACCCGCGGCCAGACGCAGGTCCTAACGGTGGCGACGCTCGGAGCACTGGGCGATGTCCAGATACTTGATGGACTGGAACTCGAAGAAAGCAAGAGGTTCATGCACCATTACAATTTCCCACCATACAGCACCGGTGAGACAAGGATGCTCAGAGGGCCGGGGAGAAGGGAAATCGGCCACGGTGCCCTGGCCGAGAGGGCTCTTGAACCCATGATACCCTCAGAAGAGACCTTCCCCTATACAATAAGGCTCGTTTCCGAAGTACTCAGTTCCAACGGCTCCACGTCCATGGCCAGTGTCTGCGGCTCAACCCTGGCCTTAATGGATGCGGGTGTTCCGATAAAGGCACCGGTGGCAGGTATTGCCATGGGGCTTATAAAACAGGATGACAAGGTAACCATACTGTCCGACATCCAAGGTATCGAAGATTTCCTGGGCGACATGGATTTCAAAGTTGCGGGAACATCCAGGGGAATTACAGCCATACAGATGGACATCAAAATCAAAGGTATCGATGCAGAAATTCTAAAGAATGCTCTTGAACAGGCAAGAGAGGGGCGACTTTTCATCCTTGAAAAGATGCTGGCTACCATTTCGAGCCCCAGACCCGAGCTTTCACCTTACGCACCCAGGATATTCACGACGGTGATCGACCCTGACAAGATCAGGGAGGTTATAGGGCCGGGTGGCAAGATGATCAACAAGATTATAGCCGAGACCGGTGTAAAAATAGACATTGAAGACGACGGCAGAATTTATATAGCCGCGCCCAACGAAGTTGCCGGTGAAAAAGCGCTGGATATGATTAAAAATATAACCCAGGATGTGGAAGTAGGCAAAATCTACCTGGGCAAGGTCTTGAGAATAACCAATTTCGGTGCATTTGTAGAGATACTACCCGGCAAAGAGGGCCTGGTCCACATATCAAAGCTGGCAAAGGGGCGCGTAAAGAAGGTCGAAGATGTGGTTAAAATCGGCGACGAGATTCTGGTAAAGGTCACGGACATCGATAAACAGGGCAGGATAAACCTCTCCCATAAAGATGTTTTCCCAGAACAGCGCCCGAAAAATAAAAACAAAGCAGAAGCATAAACCGAGACTCATCGGTTTATGTTTTTTTATGTCATAAATCGCTATCAGATAAATAAGATTCTATTGAATGAATGATTTAAAAAAAAGGGGGGGCACCTATGGGATTTTACGTTTATAAGGTTCCTAGAAACTCCATAAGATTCACAGTTTTACTTTTGCTGATAGCGGTCTGGATGTTCGTTAAGACGGGCCTCGTGAACGAAAATCTGGCGACTTTCAGCGAAGGGAAGCCGATTTATCAAGCCGAAACCAGCAAAAAAATAATGGCTTTTACCTGCAACGTAGCGTGGGGTAACGAATTTATTCCTAAAATGCTGGAAATATTCGAAGAAAAGGGGGTAAAGATTACTTTCTTCATCGAAGGCCGATGGGCGGAGAAAAATCCGGATCTTCTGAAACTGATACATTCCAAGGGTCATGAAATAGGGAACCATGGTTACAGCCACGCCCATCATTCAAAGCTATCTTTTGAGGAAAATGTAAATGAGATAAAGAGGGCCGAGGAGGTCATAGAAAAAATTACAGGAGAAAAAACTACGCTTTTCGCGCCGCCCTATGGGGAGTTCGCGCAGCAGACAATTAAGGCTGCGGAGGCGCTGAACTATCGATTGATAATGTGGAGTATTGACACTCTTGACTGGAAAAAACCGGGCGTAAAATATATCGTCGACAAAGTGATTAAGAACGCCGGCAGTGGCAAAATCGTCCTTATGCATCCAACGGAAGAGACGGTAACAGCATTACCGACCATTATACAGGATCTTCAGCAGAAAGGCTATAAAATAACAACAGTCGGTGATCTACTTTCAGATAATCATTAAAGCGAAAAAGTTGAAATCCCAGTTTAATTCATGTATACTTTTAATTAATAAAAATTGACCCAATTTAAGCTGCCCCTTAAAACCGAGAGGAGAATCGCATTGGAGAGTGTAAAAGTCAAAGTAAAGCGAGTTGAAGGCGCTGAAGACCTGCCTTTGCCCAGATATATGACACCTCTGGCGTCAGGTATGGACTTATCCGCGAATATCCAGCATGATTTAACCATAGAGCCGGGAAAATACGAAGTGATACCTACCGGCATCCAAATGGAAATCCCCCCGGGCTTTGAGGCTCAGATTCGCCCGAGAAGCGGGCTTGCGGCCAAATACGGGATAACTCTTTTAAACAGCCCGGGGACCATAGATGCCGATTACCGCGGGGAAATAAAGGTGGTTTTGATTAATCACGGCACCAAAAATTTTACTATAAAGCGAGGTGATAGAATAGCCCAGCTGGTTATAGCACCTGTTTTCAGAGCCGAACTGGTAGAAATCGATGTTTTGGAGGACACTACAAGAGGTAACGGAGGTTTCGGGCATACGGGCGTATAAATTAAAAATATGCATTTTCCATCAATACCTCCCATAATATTATTTATGGGGAGGTATTTAAATGAGACTTGGTGAATTGAGCGGCAAGGAGATCATTAATCTCAGTAAAGGCGTAAAACTGGGAATTCTGGGTTACTGTGACCTTCTTGTAGATGAAGCTACGGGTAAAATTGAGTACTTGCTGATACCAGGCAGGAGAAGCAGATTTTTGGCGTTCGGAGAAAAAAGTTACATCAGAGTATCGTGGGAGTCCATTAAAAAAATTGGACCGGATACAGTGATATTAAATATTGAAGAACACAATCTCGAGAGGGGAATATAATAATTACCGGAATAAAATTCGGAATAATGGTGGAGGTGTTTTTTTATTGTCCAAAAATGAGCAGAAGCTTTTAATCATACCTTTGGGTGGAATAGGCGAAATAGGCAAAAATATGACAGTTGTACAGTACGAAAAGGAAATACTGGTCATTGATGCAGGTCTCATGTTTCCGGAAGAAGAGATGCTTGGTATCGACATGGTGATACCGGATATCACGTACTTGGTGGAAAACAAGGATTTAATTAAAGGAATTATTATAACGCATGGTCACGAAGACCACATAGGCGCCCTTCCATACGTGCTGCAGCAAATAAATGTCCCTTTGTACGGCACCAGGCTCACAATGGGCCTTGTTGAGGGCAAATTGAAAGAGACCAAATTCAAAAAGAATATCGCCACTAATGTGATAAAACCGCCGGCATCGGTTAAAATAGGTACTTTCACCGTAGATTTTTTCAGGGTAAACCACAGCATTCCGGATTCCATAGGAGTTGCCATCCATACGCCATTAGGTACCGTCTGCCATACGGGAGATTTTAAGTTTGACCAGACTCCGGTGGACGGTAGAATCGCCGACTTACACAAGCTCGCCGAGCTCGGCACAAGGGGTGTACTCGTACTGCTATCCGACAGCACCAATGCTGAACGCCAAGGGTACACCATGTCCGAAAAGGTTGTGGGAAATACTATAGAGGAAATATTCAGCAGGGCAAAGGGCAGAATAATAGTTGCCACCTTCGCCTCAAACATTCACAGGATACAGCAGGTATTTGATGCCGCTTTTAAATTCGGTAGAAAGGTGGCTGTTGTAGGCCGCAGCATGGTCAATGTGGTCAACATTGCCCTGAATTTGGGATACCTTTCCATTCCAAAAGATCTGCTGATGGAGTTGGACGACATAAATAAGCTTTCGAAGGAAAAGGTCGTAATAATAACAACCGGCAGCCAGGGTGAACCCATGTCCGCCCTGACCCGAATGGCTATGTGCGAACACAAAAAGGTGGAGATAATTCCTGGAGATACTGTGCTCATAGCAGCGACTCCGATACCGGGTAACGAAAAATTTGTGGCGAGGACCATAGATCATCTGTTCAAACAGGGGGCCGAAGTGATATACGAGGCTATTTCAGGCGTCCACGTTTCGGGCCATGCCAGCCAGGAAGAACTGAAGCTAATGCTCAACCTGGTAAAACCGAAGTACTTTATTCCTGTCCACGGCGAATACAGGCATCTCATCCACCATGCCAACCTAGCAAAAGAGGTGGGCATACCCCAAGAAAACATCTTTATAGCCGAGAACGGAAGGGTCGTGGAGTTTACAAAGGATGCAGCCCGTATGGCTGGTAAAGTTACGGCCGGCAAGGTCCTGGTCGACGGCCTTGGGGTCGGCGATGTGGGCAATATAGTCTTGAGGGACAGGAAACAACTTGCTCAGGATGGGATTTTGATCGTGGTAGTAACCATAGACAAGGAAACAGCCGAAGTCGTCGCCGGGCCGGACATTATCTCAAGAGGTTTCGTGTATGTGAGGGAGTCGGAGGAACTTATGGAACAGTCCAGAGAGATTGTCAGACAAGCCTTGAGAAAATGCCAGGAAGAAGAAATCACCGAATGGTCAACAATAAAGTCTCAAGTCAGAGATACCTTAGGGAAATTCCTGTTCGAACAGACCCGCAGAAGACCAATGATTTTACCTATCATAATGGAAGTATGAGTAATACAAATGACGCTGAAAGAAGCGGAAAAACCCTGGAATGTAAAGTCCTATAAATTTTGTAGTGAAAGGTATGGCCAAAATTTGGTCATACCTTAATTGTATATTTTAGATAAAAATATACAATTATTATTATTGAACAACCTATTATACCCTGGAAGGATGAGATTAAATGATGATTTTTTCGAATATGTCCGAAGAGCCAATCGACAAAAATATCCCGGCTCCACCGATAGGAATGCTTCAACAATTAGGCCAACTGGAATTACCCAAAGCCGAGAGCAACATTCACTGCATAACTATCGTCGGCCAAATTGAAGGTCACATTATTTTGCCTCCCCAGAATAAGACCACCAAGTACGAACACATAATTCCGCAACTGGTGGCAATAGAGCAAAATCCTAAAATTGAAGGCCTCCTGATAATACTGAATACGATAGGGGGTGATGTTGAAGCCGGACTGGCTCTTGCGGAAATTATTGCCAGCATGACAAAACCTACGGTTTCACTGGTATTGGGAGGCGGTCACTCCATAGGAGTTCCAATAGCGGTCGCCAGTAATTACTCTTTTATCGCTGAAACGGCAACAATGACTATACACCCGATAAGGCTTACAGGACTCGTCGTAAGCGTGCCTCAAACCTTCGAATACCTCGATAAAATGCAGGACAGGGTTATAAAGTTCGTCGTGGAGCACTCGAAAATCGAGGAAGAAACCTTCAGGAGGCTGATGTTTAACACCGGCCAGCTGGCAAGGGATATAGGTACCGTGCTTGTCGGAGCCGACGCGGTCAGATACGGTCTCATAGACGAAGTGGGAGGTCTGGGGGCTGCGGTTAAGAAACTAGAGGAACTTATCAGGGCAAGAAAGAAAAATGTCCAGTGAATGGGTGGTATAAAACAATGATACTGTATACAGCACTTCCGCTGGAACTGGTTCTCGAAGGAATGGACAGAAAATACGAATTCAAAGAAATAGAGATTGACAACGTCAAACTCCTGGTGGAGCCGCTGGATGTAGACAAAGGAAGAATAATAAGTATATTTAGCACCGATCCTTTGGTGTACCTTAATCCTAAGTTATACCCTGGAAACATAATAAAGTTTGTTCCCCGTTAAATTAAAAGGCTTAAAAGCCTTTTTTTATTTAATAAAGGATTTTTGAAAAAAGTGGAGAATAAAATCATAGAGGTGTTTTGTCGTGAAAAATCCTCGGAAAAGCGTACACAGCGTACATAATGATATTCGATGGGAAATCTACGGCATTTTAATAATTTGCTCAGGCATACTGGGAATAATTTCATTATATACTGACACAGTGGGCACCCTCGGTCTATTGTTGAAAAAAAACTTTAAAGGGATGGCCGGCGCAGGGGCGCCGATGATACCCTCCCTCGTATTCGCATGGGGGCTATACTGCATATTACGTAAAAAGAGCCCCAACCTTACTCCCAGAATCTATGGAATATTTATGGTGATGGCTACTACATTAGTGGTTCTGCATATAAACCTCCACATTAAATTATCACATCTAAGCTTCCTTGACAGATTAAGAAAAAGCGCGGATTTGGGAGAAAAAGGAATTGGCGGCGGCTTTTTTGGAGAACTGGGGACATCGATACTTTACGGTTTATTCGGACCCATAGGAACCTATGTGCTGATAGGCGCTCTCCTTTGCATAGGCGTGATTCTTGCCACGAGTATCTCCATCTCCGGAATGATAAAGAGTATAGTGGACGTAAAAAGAGAAAGATCTGCGACGATAAAGCCTCAGATCGTAAACAATGCCGCTGCAACGGTGGTGGAAAAGGCAGATACAGAGGATGAAAAGGAACTTAAAGTAGAGGAGGAACCTTTAATTTCAGCTGCCTCCGATATCTCAGGAGCGGATGGGGATTCCAAAAAGGCAAAGACAGCAGAAAAGGCCGATATCGCCATCTGCGTCGACCAGCAGTTTAAAGATTCCGAGTACAGCTTACCTCCGGTGAGCCTTCTCCAAAAAAGCCCGTCTAAGCAGGGCAGCTTTAGCGAAAAAGAACTGCTGAACAACGCACAGATCCTCGAAAAAACTCTGGAGAGTTTCGGTATACAGGCAAGGGTGGTTCAGGTAAGCTGCGGACCTGCTATTACAAGATTTGAAGTACAGCCATCACCTGGGGTAAAGGTGAGCAGGATAGTAAGCCTGTCTGATGACATCGCCCTAAGCCTCGCCGTTCCTGACGTCCGCATCGAGGCCCCCATACCAGGTAAAGCTGCCATAGGTATAGAAGTACCTAACAGAGAAATCTCCAAGGTTTATTTCAGGGATGTCATAGAATCCCCGGAATTTAAAAACTCCCCTTCAAAGCTGACCATAGCTCTAGGAAAGGATATAGCCGGTAAACCCATAGTTGCTGACATGGCCGATATGCCTCACCTCTTAATAGCCGGCGCTACGGGGTCGGGTAAGAGCGTATGCATAAACGCCATTATAACAAGTATTTTATATAAAGCTTCTCCCCATGAGGTAAAATTCATGATGATAGACCCTAAGGTAGTCGAACTGACGACCTATAACGGCATACCTCACCTGTTGACACCCGTCGTGACAGACCCAAAAAAAGCAGCTGCTGCCCTTAACTGGATGGTATCGGAGATGGAAAGGCGGTATCAGCTTTTTGCCCAGGCCGGCGTGAGAGAAATAAACAGGTATAACGAGATCAGCCAAGAAAAACTCCCCAAAATTCTCGTCATAATCGATGAGCTGGCGGACCTCATGATGGTATCTCCGAGAGACGTGGAAGATAGCATATGCCGGTTGGCACAGATGGCCCGGGCTGCAGGAATTCACCTGATCGTGGCTACTCAAAGGCCTTCGGTGGACGTCATAACGGGTTTGATAAAGGCGAATATACCTTCCAGGATCTCCTTTGCGGTGTCGTCACAGGTGGACTCTAGGACTATACTCGACATGGCTGGAGCGGAAAAGCTCCTGGGAAAGGGTGATATGCTGTTTTTCCCCGTGGGTGCGGTCAAGCCCCTACGAATACAGGGAGCATTTTTGAGCGAAAAAGAAGTGGAAACTGTGGTAGAATTTATAAGAAGTCAGATGGAACCTTGCTACGAAAAAAATCTATCGGATTTTAAAGAGACCCAATCAGTTAAAAGCGATGACAACGTTGATGAACTGTTCAAAGAGGCGCTTTCAATCGTTTTAGAATCCGGCCAGGCTTCCGTATCTATGCTCCAGAGGAAGCTGCGAATCGGCTATGCGCGTGCGGCTCGACTTATAGATCAGATGGAAGAAAAGGGATTCATAGGAGGATTTGAAGGTACAAAACCTCGACAGATTTTAATAACAAGGGAACAATTTGAGAAGTATTTTAATGAATAAAAGTAAGCTATTAGTCGAAAAATATCTAAAAAATGTTAATTTTGCTATTACCTGGGAAATAATAAATTAACGAAGAAGGGGGGAAAGTATGGATCTTGAGGATGTAAAAGATTTTAAAGAACTCGGAGAATATTTAAAACGCATGCGCCTTTCAAAAAATATATCTCTGGAACAAATTCAGAAGGACACAAAGATTCGGATCAAGTACCTATCCGCAATAGAGAGCGGTAGTTTTGAATTAATCCCGGGAGGAGAAGTTTATATAAAGGGTTTTTTGAAAAATTATGCGGAAGCCGTGGGTTTGGATTCAAAAGCCATCCTGGAGCGGTACAAAGAAATAGTGGTTCCCACTCCTACTGAGGACGAATTTTCCGGGCAAATTCTAGAAGATGAAAGCCCCCGGCAACATTTATTTGAAGAGAAAAAGCCGGAATTTATTTTTAGACCCCGACTAAAAAATTTTAGCTTCATTTTGGCTGCGATTTTAATTCTGGCAGTCCTTATAGGAGTCGTGTCGTCATTTATAATCTCCACTCAAACACCTGTTGAACCTGCATCTCCCACACCTACAAACAGCGATACGACAGTGGAAACCGAACCGGTTCAGGCTCCTCCTGAAGAAAATAAAGAGAATACCAGCGTTATACACTTGGTCGAAGACGATGGCAGGAAGATTGTCTACACTGTGGAAGCGGATATTATAAACGTTAGATTTGAAGTGGAAAGGGATAGATGCTGGATACGGGTAAAAAAGGACGGTATCCTAGAATTCGAAGGTCATCTGGGCTCCGGGGAATCCAAGGTATGGGAAGCAAAGGACAGCCTAACCATCCGGGTGGGAAATCCACCGGTTGTCAGAGTAAACCTTAACGGTAAAGAAGTCAATCTAACGGCTAAAAACCCTACTAAAGCTAAAGATCTGGTAATAATGAGGAAACAATAATTTCCTCATTTTTTTATGCTTTACTTATCTTTTCAATCTGTTGTATACTATTATAGGTTTATATTATATTGAGAAAATTTCTGTTTATGGTCGGGCTGGTATTCTGCCATAAAAATCTCCAGTGAAATATGTGAAACAGGGAGGAAAAAGGTGAAAGCCAGAATAGGTCTCGTATCACTCGGATGCGATAAAAACCTTGTGGATTCTGAGTACCTGCTGGGAGCACTGTTGGAAAACGGCTATGTCATTACGGGCGACGCTAGTGAGGCAGATATTATCATAATAAATACCTGTTGTTTTATAAACTCGGCAAAACAAGAGTCCATAGAAACCATCCTTGAAATGGCCCAGTATAAAACAAATGGTAAATGTAAAATGTTGATAGCCACCGGCTGTCTGGCCCAGCGGTACGGAGATGACATTTTAAAAGAAATACCCGAATTGGATGCCGTTATCGGAACAGGCGATTTTCATAGACTGCCGGGATTAATTGAAAAGTTAAATGATTCAAGGTTAAAAATTACCGAAAACAGGAGCTTTATAAATTACGATATTAAAAAGCGGGTAAGAACCTCTAAATATTTTTCCTATGTCAAGATAGCCGAGGGCTGCAGCAACGGCTGTTCTTATTGTGCCATACCGCAGATAAGGGGGCCCTATAAGAGCAGACCCATAGAATCCATAAAAGAAGAAGTAGAGCTTCTCGTATCACAGGGAGTTAAAGAAATAAACATTATAGCCCAGGACACCACGAGTTACGGTATGGATATATTAGGCAGACCTTCGCTTCCGGACCTGCTGAAGGCCCTCGTGGACATCGAAGGCGAATTTTGGATTAGAATATTATACGCTTATCCTACACATATAGACGACGAGCTTCTGGAACTTATCTCATCGAGCACCAAAATAGCAAAATATCTTGATATTCCTTTACAGCATATAAACGACAGGATTTTAAGACTTATGAATAGACCCTTAAATTCCGAACAGATAAAGAAGTTGATCGAAAAGATAAGGCACTTTGTGCCCGATATAACCCTAAGGACCACTTTTATAGTGGGGTTTCCCACCGAGTCGGACCTAGATTTTCAAGAGCTCATCGATTTTGTAAAAACGTACCGTTTTGACCGTTTGGGAGCTTTCAAGTATTCCCGTGAAGAAGGCACGTACGCGGCTACGCTTAAACCCCAGGTGCCCGAAAAAGTTAAACAAAAGAGGTACAACCAGCTCATGGCGGTTCAACAAGTCATTTCAAAGATGAACAATGAAAAAATGCTGGGGTCCACAATAACTGTGCTCGCCGAAAGTTACGACCCGGAAAGAAAGGTGTTCATTGGCCGTTCACAAAAAGACGCCCCGGGTGTCGACGGTACCGTAATGTTCCGAGGCGAGGCATGCCGGCTAGGCCGGTTTTACAGGGTAAAAATTACTGAAGCTTTCGAGTACGACCTTACGGGAGAAGTTGTACCATAAGAAGGCATTTCCATAAAATGCCTTCTTTGTTTTTATGACATAGCGGGAGTGGTATGTTATAATAATCTTATGTAAACATATATTCGAATTATAACCGGGGTGAAATCGTTGTATATCGATAAAAATAAGTTGAGGTACACTATTGCGGCGTTTTTACTTTCGCTGTTAATATTGATGGGTGGACAACTGTTATTTTCTAAATTTGTAGCTTACAGGCCTCTATTGAAGACTTTTTCCCAGAAAGAATACGTAGATCAAGTAAATATTAAAAAAGAGACCGGCAGGGTTATTATCGAAATTTACTTGAAAGATGTGGACAACCTGCAGGAAACTTATGGGGATATTTACAACACCGCGTTCGGCTTGCTTAAGGGGCGGCCTTTCGCTATAAAAATTTTAAACAAGCCCGACGAATATCTAGAAAATATATATAATCAGGAAGTGCAGTTTATCGTCTACGAGGGAATTAAAACCGGTGAATTTTTCCAAATGAGATCACATCTCGATCAACTGGAAGCCAAATATAAAATTGACATCGCGGTTTTTCTTGATGATGAAAATCTCTACCTTAAAATAAAAAACGATCGGAGCGTTTTCTATAAAATTATAAAAAGGAGTTAGAATTGGGAGGGGAGAAACTTGTTTGTGGAAGTTGCGATAGGAATAGCTCTGGCGGTAACGGTCTTCCTGCTCATAAACGGTATAAACGTGCTGCCCCTGGCAGTTATAGGCCTACTTGCCTATGTGCTTCAAAATTATATTGATAAGTCCAGTATTATAAAAAATCCCTCCAGAGTAGCCACAGGCGGTAAATCAGTGACTTTTGAAGATATAGGAGGACAGGAAACCGCCAAAAACGAATTACTGGAAGCCCTGGACTTTATAAAAAACTATGATGAAGTCAGGCAAATGGGTATAAGGCCTCTTAAGGGTATTCTTCTCACCGGTGCTCCCGGTACAGGAAAAACATTATTGGCAAAGGCAGCTTCCAGTTATATCGATTCAGCCTTTATTTCAGCTTCTGGGAGCGAGTTTATAGAGATGTACGCGGGGGTCGGCGCCCAAAGGGTAAGGCAGTTATTCAAAACCGCAAGAGACCTAGCGAAAAAAAACTCTAAAAAACACTGCGTGATTTTCATCGACGAGATCGAAGTAATCGCCGGTGTCAGGGGTATAAACACCAGCCACATGGAGTACGACCAGACCCTGAATCAGCTTCTGGTGGAGATGGACGGCTTATCGGCTAAGGACGACGATGTAAACATTCTGGTGATCGGCGCCACTAACAGACCCGATATCCTGGACCCAGCTATTTTGAGACCCGGGAGATTCGACAGGATAGTTAAGGTGGACCTTCCTGATAAAGAAGGCAGATACCAGATTTTAAAGCTGCATACCAAAGATAAACCCCTGGCCGATGACGTGAATCTGGAACAGATAGCCAGAGAAACTTTCGGCTTTTCTGGTGCTCACCTGGAAAGCCTATGCAATGAAGCAGCAATCCTGGCTATGCGATCGGGGCAGAGGGTTATAAGTCAATGCCATTTTATGGAAGCCATCGACAAAGTCATAATGGGTGAAAAAATGAACAGGAAGCCCACAAAAAACGAGATGAGACGTATCGCCGTTCACGAATGCGGCCATGCCCTTATCAGCGAGTATTTTAAACCCAATTCCGTATCTACAATAACGGTTACATCCAGGGGAGAAGCCCTGGGTTACATGCGTCAGAAGCAGGAAGACGATATGTATCTTTATACAAAAAATCACCTAGAGGCACAGATTGCTATTGCCCTGGCTGGAGCCGCCGCAGAAGAAATAATGCTCGGCGACGGCAGCACTGGAGCCTCCGGGGATATAGATCACGCCGTCGAACTGGCAAAGGAAATTATATTCTCTGGAATGTCCGATATAGGTGTCGTTGATAGAGATTCTATCCCGTTGAAAGAACTTCATAAAGAAATTTCTAAAATAATCAGCACCCAGAAAGAGAAAGTAAAGGAAATTATAGAAAAACATAAAGGCGAACTGAACACCATCATCGACTACCTTATGGAAAACGAAAAGATCGACGGAGAAACCTTCAGAAGTTTTTTAAAGGATCTAAAAAATTTTAAGGCGGCGTAATTTTAAAAAAGGGTTATGGAGAAGAATGGAGAATCTTTTATAAGGTGATTTTATGAAAGCAGAAGTAATTTCCGTAGGCACCGAATTGTTATTGGGCCAGATAACCAATACCAACGCCCGGATAATTTCCCGGCAGCTGCAGGAAATCGGCGTTGACGTATACTATCATACCAGTGTGGGAGATAACAGCGAGCGGCTGCTGGAAGTATTTCACACAGCCTGGAACCGCTCCGAGGCCATTATATTGACTGGCGGCCTCGGCCCAACTCAGGATGACCTCACTAAAGAGACGATAGCCTCATACCTGAATCTCCGGCTGGTGTTGGATGAACCAAGCCTTGCGAGAATCAGAGAATATTTCGAAAAAAGAGACAGGGAAATGCCCGAAAACAATTTGAAACAGGCTCTGGTGCCGGAAGGGGCGATTGCAATTCCGAACGATAAGGGCACTGCTCCGGGTGTACTGCTGGAACGAGATGGGAGGATAGTCGTAATGCTCCCGGGTCCTCCCTTTGAGATGGAGCCCATGCTTAAGGCGTATGTAATCCCGTTCCTATCAAAAAAGTCTTCCGGCGTGATTTTTTCAAGGGTATTGAAATTTTACGGCATCGGCGAATCAATGCTGGAAGAAAGAATTAAGGATTTGATTGAAGGCCAGACAAACCCCACAATAGCTCCTCTGGCTAAAATGGGAGAGGTAACTCTAAGGATAACAGCAAAGGCTGGCAGCATAAAAGAAGCCATGGACATGATCGCTCCCGTAGAACTTAAAATAACCGAAAGAGTCGGCGAATATTTATACGCCTATGATGATGAAAAAGTGGAGGAAATAGTTGCAGGATTGTTGTTAAAACTGAATAAAACTATAGCTATTGCCGAATCCTGTACGGGCGGCCTTGTTTCCCACAAACTAACTGAGGTACCCGGGATCTCCAAGAGCCTTGACAGGGCCATAGTTTCATATAGCAACAGGGCCAAAGAAGAGCTTCTCTTCGTAAAGAGGGGAACTCTGGAAAAATACGGCGCTGTAAGCGAACAGACCGCCCTCGAAATGGCGGACGGTGTAAGAAGGTCCTCCCAAACCGATCTAGGCCTTTCGATAACCGGAATTGCGGGGCCGGAGGGCGGCACAGCGGCAAAGCCAATAGGGCTGGTTTACATCGCTTACTCCGACGCTTCAGGGTGCGCTGTAGAAAGACACCTATTTTCGGGTAACAGGTCCGAAATAAAGGAAAAGGCCGCCAATGCTGCCCTCCACCTCTTAAGAAAAAGTCTTTTAAAGTCGGGTGATTGAGTGAGATTCAGGAACGTGCTTACCCTGGTTGCAGTTTCAATAGCAGGGGCCTTGATTTTCGTGCACTTATTTTCAGCAGTAAGTGCAAGCCTCGGAGGAGTAGACTTGCTATTGAAACTGGAATTATATACCAGAGGTTTAACCTCTGTAGTCATCCCTCCGCTGGGAGTTGTCAATGCCCGAACTCATTCGGTACCCGTCAGGATAAGCATAGTTGTAAGAGAGATAAACCTGGACTACGTCAGATTTTTCTTAGACAATGCGGTTCAAAATAGAGCGGAATTGATGGAATTATTTAAAAGCGATTTAATAAAGGATTTTCGCCAATTAGCCTTGAAAGTAATTCTTATTGGCATGCTGGGCGGGGTGGTTTCAGGCGCAGTAATGAGATACGACCGAAGACGCATAGCGGTTTGCGCGCTCATAGGTCTTATGACTTCTGTATCGCTTATGGGTGCAGTTTTCACCACGTATAATACCAGTGCATTTAAAAATCCGGAGTATTCCGGCAATCTAAAAGCTGCCCCGTGGATAATCAGCCTGGCACACAACGGGCTTTCGAAACTAAATGAGTTGAACCACTATATGAGCATAATGTCCGACAATATTTCGACAGTGTTTTCCCGGATGGACGCTCTGAACCTGATGGATGACGAGGATGTTGTGAAGGTTTTACATGTCAGCGATATTCACAACAACCCCGCCGCTTATAATTTTTTGGAGCGGATAACGAAAAATTTCGACGTCGACCTTATAATTGACACCGGTGATATCACCGATTTCGGCACACCTTTTGAAGAACTTATTACCGAAAACCTGTCCAAAATGCCGGTAGAGTACCTTTTTATAGCCGGTAATCACGATTCACCCGGAATAATTGATTCGCTGCGCAAAATGCCCGGGGTCACTGTATTGGACGGAGAAATAGCAGAAGTAAAGGGGATAGAGGTGGTTGGTTGGGCCGATCCTTCTTCAAAGGGGAACGAGATAAATACGGCCGGTGATCGGGAGATACTCGAACTTAATTTAAGTATACGCCAGTGGCTTGCAAGAACTTCGGTTTCACCCGACATTATCGCCGTTCATAACCCCAAAGCCACCAATTCCCTCGCGGGTGCAGTGCCGATAATTTTAAACGGACACACCCATAGATCTTCTATCATAGAAGAAAAAGGGACCTTCATAATCAATGCCGGTTCCACAGGAGCCGCAGGTATAAGAGGGCTTCAATCGGAATCCGATATCCCGTACTCGGCCGCCCTGCTTTACCTGAAAAAGCCCGCAGGTACCGGTAATGCAAGGTTAATCGCCGTCGATGTAATCAAAGTCTCCAATTTGAAAAAGGGTTTTCAGGTTGAGAGGATGTTTTTCATAGGGGAGGAGCAAAAATTTGAATAACATCAGGTGTTTTATATCCATCGAACTCGATCCCGCCACTCGAAAATCCGTTTCCCAATTCGTTGATAAGCTCAGATTTTTAAAGGGCATAAAATGGGTTAGCGAGGAGAATTACCACATAACCCTCGCATTTATGGGAGAACTTCCGGTCGATAAGGTGCCTCTTGTCTGCGATGCATTAAACAGCATATCCGCCAAGCACCGCCCATTTATTCTCAACCTGCACGGGTCCGGTTTTTTCCCTAATACAAAAAATCCAAAAGTTTTCTGGATAGGAATTGAAAAGAGTAATGAACTTTACAGATTAAAAGAGGACATCGATAAGACCCTACGGGCTTCAAATATAGATTTTGACCCCAAACCCTTTTCTCCACACCTTACGATCGGAAGAATTAAGTCCAGCTTCGACACAAGTCTCATACCCCGGGAAGCGGATTTTTCTGCATCTTTTACAGTAAAAGAAGTGTATTTCATGAAAAGTCAGCTGTTTAAAGAGGGCCCCGTATATACCGAAATTTTAAGGGCCGAGCTGAAAGGTCTTATTTGACACCCTAAACCCGTTGTTGTATAATCAAGAAAGAACATATGTTTGGAGGGATTTCCCTATGATGGAAAAGCAAAAGGCTCTGGAGATGGCTTTAGCCCAGATCGAAAGGCAATTTGGGAAAGGGTCTATAATGAGACTGGGAGAAGCTCAATCCAAATTCAGCGTTGAGGTAATACCTACTGGAGCGCTTCCCCTGGATATAGCTCTGGGGGTGGGCGGAGTGCCGCGAGGAAGAATTATAGAGATATTCGGCCCCGAATCCTCTGGTAAAACTACGGTGGCTTTACATATCGTAGCAGAAGCCCAAAGGGCCGGCGGCACGGCGGCATTTATCGACGCGGAACACGCTCTGGATCCGGCCTATGCCCGCAAACTGGGAGTCGATACGGATAACCTTCTCATTTCCCAGCCGGATACCGGGGAGCAGGCCCTGGAAATAGCGGAAGCTCTGGTGAGGAGCGGAGCGGTGGACGTAATAGTCATAGATTCGGTTGCTGCGCTGGTACCCAAAGCAGAACTGGAAGGGGAGATGGGAGAGGCCCATGTAGGTCTCCAGGCCAGGTTGATGTCCCAGGCTTTGAGGAAACTAGCCGGTTCCATAAGCAAGTCCAAAACCGTTGCAATATTTATCAACCAGCTCAGGGAAAAAGTGGGAGTGATGTTTGGCAATCCCGAGACCACGCCTGGAGGGAGGGCGCTGAAATTTTACGCCTCGGTGCGCATGGAGGTCCGGAAGGTCAACGTAATTAAGGATGGTGATGCAGTGATAGGCAGCCGCGCTTCGGTAAAAGTGGTTAAAAATAAGGTGGCACCGCCGTTTAAAAGTGCCGAGTTTGACATTATGTACGGCGAAGGCATATCTAGAGAAGGCTGCGTCCTGGACTTCGCCACGGAAGCGGGCATCATACAAAAAAGCGGTGCATGGTATTCTTATGAAAAAGAACGTATAGGTCAGGGTCGTGAAAACGCCAAACAGTATTTAAGGGAGCACCCCGAAGTCCTGAAAGCCATCGAATTGAAGGTAAAAGAAAAATACAATCTTGTCAAGCCCGAAATGAAGAAAACAGAAGGTAGCGAAGAAGGGGCTTAAGATGCGTTTTTTGTTTCTCACTGATACCCATATAAGGGGAACCGTCCCACAAAACCGCAAGGATAATTTTTTCGAGACCCTTTACGAAAAAATGCGAGAAGTAATAGATATCGCCCGTGAAGAAGCCGTGGATGTGGTTCTTCACGGTGGAGATATATTCGACAGACCGGATGTATCTCCTTCTCTCGTCAGAGAATTTGTGGTTTTAATAAGAGATTTAAAGGTTCCCGTTTACGCCGTTGCCGGCAACCATGACATCTATGGTCAAAATCCGGCTACCATAAACCGCACCATGCTCGGAGTTCTGGATTCCATAGGGATCGTGAAACTAATAAATCCGGGTGAAAAAATATTCTTTGCCGACAAAGGGGTCAAAATTCAGCTAACCGGCCAGCATTATTATTACGGCGTAGATAAAGAAGGTAAAGAGGACGGTTACTGCATAAAAAAAGATCCCGGTGTTAATTTCGCCGTACACTTGGTTCACGGAATGCTCCTTGACAAGCCGTTTTTCACCGGAGTTTCTTACACCCTGATCGAAGACGTTCTAAAAACCGAGGCCGATATAACCCTTAGCGGCCATTATCACGCAGGATTTGGTATTATAAATATCCAAGACAAGTACTTTGTCAATCCGGGGAGTCTTTTGCGAATAGACAGCAGCCTGTCAGAACTCACGAGAATACCGGGGGTAGTCTTATTCGACATAACAAAAGAGGGAATCAAAATACAAAAAAGAGCTCTAAAATGTGCTCGTCCAGGGCAGGAGGTCTTTGACAGGCAGAAACTAGAGGCGGACTCTTTCAGAGAGCAAAAACTGGCCGAATTTATACAGGGCGTAAACGCCGCTGGAGAATACAATTTTACAAACATATTTAACATAATCGACCAACTCGCAAAAAAACAGAACCTGAGTACTGAGGTGGTTGAAGAGGCGCTGAGAAGGATAGGACAAGTGCAGGAAACGCTTTCAAAAAAAGACGGTGAAGACCTGCTCGAGGTGAGCTAATTGGGCTACATAAAAAAAATCAAGCTTATAAACTTTCAATCCCATAAAGATACTGAAATAACCTTCGACGAAGGTTTAACGGTGATACTAGGGCCTACCGATCAGGGTAAAAGCGCCATAATCAGGGCATTGAAATGGGTTTTATACAATGAGCCACGCGGTACCGATTTCATCTCGGTAGGCAGCAATTTCTGCCGCGTGTCAGTGGAGATGGACGACGGTACGGTGATAATAAGAGAAAGAGGGAACAACCGGAACCGGTACATACTGATAAAAGACGGGAAGGAACAAATATTTGAAGGTTTCGGGAATACCGTGCCCCTTGAGATCGTTAGAGCACATGGAATACCAAAAATATACTTGGATAAAGATTCCAATTGCGCGGTCAACCTGTCGGAGCAACTGGAAGGACCTTTTTTAATATCGGAAAACGCCGGTATCAGGGCAAAGGTCCTGGGGAGACTCATAGGCATTCACATTATCGACGCGGCTCAAAGGTCGACCATCAGGGATCTCGCTGATGCCGAGCAGCGCAACAAGGCGCTTGCAATAGAACTGGAAGAAATAAAAACCAAATTGAAAGAATACGAGGACCTACCCCTCGTCGAGAAAAAAATAAACTCGCTCCAAAAAATCCTTGGAACTTTAAAGGAAAAAAAACATTTGTATAAAAAATTGACCGGCATAAGGGAACTGCTCATGTCCAGTGATAATGAAATAAAGGCCATCAAAGAAACTTTAAAGAAATTGGAATCCGTTTCGGACGCCGAAGGCGCCCTGGAGAAAATCGAGTATGCCATAAAAGTAAAAATTCACCTTGTCGATTGCAGAACGAGATTGCAAAGCGTTGAAAGAGAAATGAAAAAAGAAAAAAAGAACATAGAAAAAACCGCCAACTTAGAAGAGGCGGTCCTTTGCTACCAGCGAGCCTCCGCTTTATTCGGCGACCTCGTAAAATTGAAACTTTGGAGGGAAAAACTGGTAGAAGTGGATGCCGAAATATCAGCGAATAAAAAAGTCTTTACAGAAACCAAAGACGTACCTCAAGCCGTTACGCTGATTTCCGCGCTGGAAGTACTTAACACGAAACTCGCGGAATTGAATAGAATCAAAGACAGGGAAAACAGAGTAAAGTCCCAGATCAACCTAATCAACCGCGAGCTACAAAGATATAAATACATAGGGGAGGTTGATTCTTCCCTCAACGAAATAACGCACCTGCATTCGAGACTGTCTTCTCTCAAATCGCTTAAGCAATCTTTAAAAGACGTAGAGTCCCTTATATCCAGGGGCCAAACTTATTTAGATCAGAATTATAAAGAGTTAGTTTTTTTTGCATCAAGTTATGCGGTCCTTTTGAGGAGACTCTCGAAATGCCCTACATGCATGAATCCCATCGACGATTCCAGAGCTGAAAAAATAGCAGCGGAAATATTGAAGAGTGGGGGATGATTTATGGACGCTGAGAAAGAGATACAGGAACTGAAGATGAAGATAGATAAGGCTAAGGCGATGAGGTATAAGGCTGAAGCCCGGCTTGAAGAACTCCAGAAACAAAGACAGCAACTTCTCGACGAGCTCGATAAACTAAACGTAAAGCCGGAAAACCTGGATACGGAAATAGAAAATCTTACCAGAGAAATAAATTCGCTCATCGAGAAAGCCAGGAAGCTCCTCCCCGAAGAATTATAGGGGTGACGAAAATATGCAAGAATTTGAGGAAACGATAGAAAAGCTCGATAGAAAAACCCACGAACTCATCCTGGATTATACTGCGAGAAAAAGCATTAGGGATAAGTTAGAAGAAGATAAGATGAACAAAATTAGACAATTAGAAGAATTAAAAAGAGAAATAGATATTTTGGAACAGGTGCGAATATTGCTTCAGAAGACCTCCGAGTACGCCCGCGAACAGGCGAAGCAGCAGATAGAAATGTTAGTAACCCGATGCCTACAGTTTATATTTGGAGAAAATATCGAATTTAAGATCGAGCTCAGCGAGGTACGGGGAAGACCTGAGGCTGAGTTTTACGTTGTTTCGTCGTACGGCGACACCAGAATAACCACAAAACCTCAGGATGCCAGGGGCGGCGGTATCGTTGACGTTATCTCCCTGGCCTTGAGAATAGCTGTAATACAGTGCAGCAATACCTATATAAACGGGCCGATTATCCTTGACGAACCGGCAAAACACGTCAGTAGCGAGTACATTTCAAACGTAGCCCATTTTTTAAAACAAGTCAGTGAAGTATTCAGAAGGCAGATAATCATGGTCACCCACAACCAGTTTTTAAGCGAAATTGCGGATCTAGCATACCGGGTGGAGTTAAAAGACGGTAAGAGCGTTGTTACTATCTGTAATTCCAATATCAGCCTGTAATGTGCAACAGTTTCGTTCAATAGTTTTTTATTTCCGGGCAAGTTAGCAATGCCTTTTTTGCCTTAAAAAAGTAGTGTGAACGAAACTCTGGCTGATCTACAATACAGGTATCAGTTCGCTTGACAGGGGTATCAAAAAAGTATAAAATAAAAAACAGGAAGCTTTATACATTGCAGTGGCTTTAGGAGGTTTGGGGGCGCGAAATAAATTAAATTAGAGTATTACTCTATTTTAAGAACCGAGTTCCCCTCGGTTTTTTGTTTTATCTTTTCCCTTTTGCACTAGATTTAAAAGGAGGTGAGCAGGTATTACTAATACAGTGATATATACAGCAGTCGCTGGATTAATAGCTTTTATCATTGGCTACTTTATAAGAAAATACATTGCCGAAGCCAAAATAATCTCAGCTGAAGAAGCAGCTAAAAAGATATTAAAAGAAGCAGAAGACAAGGCTGAGTCCATAAAAAGAGAGGCACTGGTAGAAGCTAAAGAAGAAATCTTAAAGCTAAAAAACGATTTCGAAAAGGATCTCAAGGAAAGAAGAAACGAGTTCCAGCGGTCGGAGCGGAGGTTGGTTCAGAAAGAAGAAGCTCTGGACAGAAAAGCCGAGATGCTTGAAAAAAAAGAAGACTCTATAGCCAAAAAAGAAATCGAAATCAACAAACTTTACGAGAAGATCAACGAGCTATACAAGAAACAGCTGAGTGAACTTGAACGAATCTCCGGAATGACTTCCGATGAAGCTAAAGAATTCTTGCTCAACAAAGTTAAAGAAGAAATACGCCACGAAGCGGCAATGATGATTAAGGAGATAGAAACACAGGCAAAGGAGGAAGCTCAGAAAAAAGCTAGAGAGATAATATCTTATGCCATCCAAAAGTGCGCCGCCGATTACGTGGCGGAAACCACCGTGTCGGTTGTAACTCTACCCAACGATGAGATGAAGGGCAGAATCATAGGCAGGGAAGGGAGAAATATAAGGGCTCTCGAAACATTAACGGGTGTAGATCTGATAATCGATGATACTCCTGAAGCCGTCATTCTTTCCGCCTTCGACCCCATCAAACGCCAAATAGCAAAACTAGCTCTCGAGAAACTAATTATAGACGGCAGAATCCATCCGGCGAGAATCGAAGAAATGGTAGAGAAAGCTCAGAAGGAGATTGAAAACATCATACGGGAAGAGGGAGAAAAAGCTACCTTCGATACGGGCATTCACGGCCTCCACAGCGATCTCATCCGTTACCTGGGTAAACTTAAATTCAGGACCAGTTACGGCCAAAACGTGCTGCAGCATTCCATAGAAGTTGCTCACTTGGCGGCAGCCATGGCGGCAGAACTCGGAGTAGATGTGCAGATCACCAAAAGGGCTGGTTTGCTACACGATATAGGCAAGAGTGTCGATCAGGATATAGAAGGCCCTCATGCGCTGATAGGTGCGGAGCTTGCTAAAAAATACGGTGAGTCTCCAGAAGTGGTGAATGCTATAGCGGCTCACCACAACGATCTAGAACCGACGACAATTGAAGCCATATTGGTGCAGGCGGCTGACGCTATTTCGGCGGCCAGACCCGGAGCTCGCAGAGAGACCTTGGAGGCTTATATCAAGAGGTTAGAAAAACTCGAAGAAATCGCCAATTCATTTAAGGGTGTTGAAAAAGCCTACGCCATTCAGGCAGGTCGCGAAGTACGGATAATGGTGAAACCCGAAGAAGTGGACGATCTGGGAGCCATAGAGCTCGCGAGAAACATCGCAAAAAAAGTTGAAGAAGAACTTGAATATCCAGGCCAGATTAAGGTTAACGTAATAAGAGAAACCAGAGCCACTGAATACGCAAAATAAAAGTGCGCAGCCTTTGCGCACTTTTTTTGCAAAATGTAAAAGGAGTTGAAAACATTGAACATAATGTTGATAGGAGACATAGTAGGAAGACCCGGCAGGAGTATTATTAGAGAGACGCTTCCTGATCTTAAAAAATCATACAATGTAGATTTCGTCATAGCTAACGCCGAAAATGCCGCCGGAGGTAACGGCATCACAAAGAAAATCGCGGAGGAACTTTTCACATACGGAATAGATTTTCTCACGATGGGGAATCACGTCTGGGATAATAAAGAAGTATTCGACTTCATAGAAGAAGAATTGAGAATGGTGCGACCGGCCAACTACCCGCCGGGAACGCCCGGAAGGGGTTCGCGGGTCGTGGATCTGGACGGAGCTTTAAAAATCGGAATACTTAATATTTCAGGAAGGGTATTCATGTCAAACCTCGACTGTCCTTTCCGTACCGCTGACAGGGAGCTGGAAAAGCTCAAAAAAGTCACAAATATTATTGTAGTAGATTTTCACGCGGAAGCCACATCGGAAAAGCAGGCCATTGGGTGGTACCTTGACGGCAGAGTATCCCTGGTTGCCGGCACCCATACCCATGTACAGACCGCCGACGAGAGAATACTGCCTGGTGGAACGGCTTATATAACCGATGTGGGCATGACCGGAGCTTACGATGGGATACTCGGAATTGAACGTGAACCCGTAATAAGAAAATTCCTAACACAAATGCCCAGCAAGTTCGAAGTGGCCAAAGGCGTTTCCCAGCTCAACGCCATTGTGGTTGAGATCGACAAAACGTCAGGTCTTGCGCGAAAAATCCAAAGGATAAATATAAAATAATTAAAAGTGTTTCCAAAATAACAGGAATTTACCAAAACACATAGAATAATTTAATAAGCAAATGATATAAGGGGGAATTCACAGATGGAAGTATTAAAAGTATCGGCCAAGTCCAACCCTAATGCAGTAGCTGGAGCCTTAGCCGGTGTAATAAGAGAAAAAGGAGGAGCTGAGATTCAAATAATCGGAGCCGGAGCTTTGAACCAGGCCGTAAAAGCAATAGCCATTGCCAGAGGGTATGTGGCTCCTAGCGGAATCGATTTGATATGCATTCCGGCATTTACGGATATCGAAATAGATGGCCAGCAGAGGACGGCCATTAAACTTATCGTAGAGCCCCGTTAATATACCAAAATGATGTTTTTAGCATTTTAGCCTGTTTATTTTATAAACAGGCTTTTTAGATATTGGAGGCAAAGAAATGAAAGTCGATCTTCACCTGCATACCACCTTTTCCGACGGTACCCTTACACCGGAACAGGTGGTGGACAAAGCATACTCCTTAAATTTGAGAGCAATTGCCATAACCGATCATGACACCGTGGACGGAATAGTTCCAGCCATGGAGAGGGCAAAAAAATATCCGCTGCTTGAAGTGGTTCCAGGGATCGAGATAAACACCTATTACATCGAAGAAGAAGTCCACGTTCTGGGATATTACATCGACTATCGGGGAAATACCCTGAAGTCGACATTAGACGCCCTGCAGAAAGAACGCATCGAGCGGATTAAAAAAATAATTGAAAAACTCCGGGAACTGGGAATCGAAATAACCTTTGAAGAAGTAGAAGCAAAAGCGTCGGGATCATCGATCGGCAGACCCCACGTGGCCAGGACGCTTATTGATAAAAAAATTGTCTCCTCGGTAGATGAAGCCTTTGCCCTCTACCTTGACCAGGGAAAACCGGCCTACGTGCCCAGACAAAAACTTACGCCGTATTCTGCTGTGGATTTAATAAAAAAATGCGGAGGAATAGCGGTTATAGCTCATCCAGGGATGCTGAAAAACCAGGATATAGTTAAATCCCTGATAAATTACGGCATCCAGGGAATTGAAGTTTACCACAAAGAGCACGACGACGAAAGGGTAAAATACTATAAAAATATTGCAATGAAATACGGGCTGCTGATGACCGGAGGTTCCGATTGTCACGGAGCTCCTCTGCTCATGGGAAGCCAACCGGTTCCCTATGAATATTTCATCGGGCTAAAGCGATTCAAAAAAATATAAAATCCTTGTACTCGATTGTATACAAAAAACCAATTCTTTTTGTATATTTATTTTTTTTCTCAATATACAGAAGGATATTTCCCTGAAAAATAGAATACATTATACATGTTAAAATATGTCGTACCGATTAGAATTGAGGTGATACGGTGTCGGAAAAAAATTTTGAGATTAAGATCAACGAAAAAGCCTGCAAGCGGTGCGGAATTTGTATTGCTTTTTGCCCCAAAAAAGTGTTTTCGTCGGAAAACGACAAACCTGTTGTGGTCAATCCCGACGCTTGTACAAAATGCAAGTTATGCGAGATCAGGTGCCCGGATTTTGCCATAGTGGTTGGAGGAGATGATGACGATGACAAGTAAGCCTAGATTGATGCAGGGCAACGAAGCCTGCGTTGAAGGTGCCATAGCTGCAGGCATGAGATTCTATGCCGGATATCCCATAACCCCATCGACGGAAATAGCGGAAATCGCTGCCGAAAGATTGCCGAAAGTAGGCGGTAAATTTATTCAGATGGAAGACGAAATAGCCAGTATGGGTGCCGTGATAGGTGCCTCTCTTGCCGGCCTTAAAGCAATGACCGCCACCAGCGGACCCGGATTCTCTTTGAAACAGGAAAACATAGGTTTTGCCTGTCTGACCGAGGTGCCGTGTGTAGTTGTCGACGTTCAAAGGGGGGGACCAAGCACCGGGCAACCTACATTGCCGGCTCAGGGAGATGTGATGCAGGCTCGGTGGGGAACCCACGGCGACCATCCGATAATAACGCTGTCACCTTCTTACGTGAGGGAAGTTTTCGACATGACGATAAGGGCTTTCAACCTTTCGGAAAAATACAGGGTCCCCTGCATCCTGCTGATGGATGAGGTAGTGGGGCACCTACGCGAAAGAGTAGAACTGCCTGATCCGGCTTCTATAAAAATAATTAACAGGAAAAGACCTGATCTTTCCAAAATAGAGTATTACAATCCATATCAGGACTATGACGGTGACGGCATACCTCCCATGGTAAATTTCGGTGAAGGTGTTCCTTATCACGTTACAGGCCTAATTCACGATATAACCGGTTTCCCTTCGACGAAGCCTGAAGTGACAGAATATTTGATATCTAGACTTATGAGGAAAATCAATGACAACCTGGACGAGATAATCGACTATGAAAAATTTTATACGGAAGATTCTGAGACAGTAGTGGTTTCTTTCGGCTCCACAGCCCGTTCTGTAATAAGAGCCGTTAAGATATTGAGAAGAGAAGGACAAAAAGTCGGCATGTTACGCCTGAAAACCATCTGGCCTTTTCCGCATAAAGCGATACAGGAGCTGCCACCGACAACGAAAAATATCATCGTAGCCGAGATGAATTTTGGGCAGTTGATAGAAGTAGTAGGGGCGTCTGCAAAGGGTAGATTTAACGTAATCGGATTGAATAAATATAACGGAGAACTGATAAGCCCCGATGAGGTCATAGCAAAAGTCCGGGAGGTAAACAAGAATGCGTAAAAGTCTCGAAAAATATTATCGTATTGACAAATTACCCCATATCTGGTGCCCCGGGTGCGGTCACGGGATAATCACAGGTGCGGTGGTCAGAGCCATTGATAACTTAAAGTTAGATAAGGACAAAATATGTATCGTATCCGGAATAGGCTGTTCTTCCCGCGCACCGGGATATCTAAACTTCAATACCCTTCATACAACCCATGGAAGGGCTCTGGCTTTCGCAACTGGCATAAAACTTGCAAGACCGGATCTAAAGGTAATTGTTTTAACTGGTGACGGAGATTGTACAGCCATAGGAGGCAATCATTTCATACATGCCTGCAGGAGAAACATAGACATAACAACTGTCGTTTTCAATAACAGTATCTATGGAATGACGAGCGGCCAGTATTCTCCCATGACTCCTCTGGGAGCTTATGCTACCACCGCACCTTATGGAAATATAGATCGTAATTTCGACCTGTGCAAATTGGCCCAGGCTTCTGGAGCCACCTACGTAGCAAGAGGAACGGTATATCATGTACCTCAGCTGATCAAAATTATCGAAAAAGCATTACAGCACAAGGGATTTTCTGTTGTGGAAACGTTAAGCATCTGTCCGACTTACTTCGGACGTAAAAATAAGCTGGGATCCCCCGTTAAAATGATGGAAATGTTGAGAGACAATTCTATTACCGTTAAGGCAGCTGAAAAAATGCCGAGGGAAGAAATGGTCAATAAGATCGTAATTGGTGAATTTTTCGAAGAAAATGCCCCGGAATATACCGAGGAGTATATGAAAATAATTCAAAGGGCTCAAGGGGAGGAATAGATGATGGAGGAGCGCGTGGAAATAAGACTTAGCGGCTCCGGAGGACAGGGCCTCATTCTCGCCGGTATCATACTTGCGGAAGCGGCCATTCTCGACGGGAAGAATGCGGTGCAATCTCAATCCTACGGGCCTGAAGCCCGAGGTGGTGCCAGCAGGGCGGAAGTGGTTATCAGCAACGATGAAATTGATTACCCAAAGGTAACAAAGCCTCAAGTTATCCTGGCATTGACCAATGAGGCTCTAAATAAATTTAAAGACAACCTGGCTCCTGACGGCATAATCATAATAGATTCGTCAGTGAAAAAGGCAGATACTCCTTATAAAATAGTCCAGCTTCCGATCATTGAAACCGCTCGGGATAGAATAGGTAGGAGCATGGTCGCTAATATAGTGGCTGTAGGTGTTATTACTGCCCTAACAAAGGTGGTGTCCCGAGAAGCGGTGGAAAGGGCGATTCTGAAAAGGGTGCCTAAGGGGACAGAAGAGTTAAACAAAAAAGCCCTTTACGCTGGATATGAATTAGTGAACCAATTGACCTAAATATCCTGAACTAGGGGGGATGCGGGTTTTAAAAAATCTCCTGTAAACTTGTAATAAACAAAATGGGGGGAGTTTTCAAAATGGCTGAAACCTTGAATCCATTTGAAATCGTCCAGAAACAGATTAAAGTTGCCTGCGACAAACTGGGACTTGAAGACTCGGCCTACGAAGTGCTCAAGGAACCCGAAAAGGTACTCGCGGTTTCGATTCCGGTAAAAATGGACGATGGCACTATAAAAACTTTCATTGGATACCGCTCTCAGCACAGCACTGTTCTAGGACCTGCCAAAGGCGGTGTAAGGTTCCATCCGGACGTTACCATGGACGAAGTAAAAGCCCTTTCAGCCTGGATGACGTTCAAATGCGCCGTTGTGGGTATTCCCTATGGCGGTGGTAAAGGCGGAGTACGATGCAACCCCAAGGAATTATCAAAAGGTGAACTTGAAAGATTGAGCCGCGGTTATTTCCGCGCGATAAGCCCCATCATAGGTCCTGAAAAAGATATACCCGCGCCTGACGTGTATACCAACGCTCAGGTTATGGCCTGGTTTATGGACGAATTCAGCCAGCTTAAGGGGTACAATACTCCGGGAGTTGTCACCGGTAAACCCATCATTCTTGGCGGTTCTCTAGGCCGGAACGAAGCTACAGCAAGGGGAGTTATGTTTACAATCCGCGAAGCTGCAAGAAAGATAAGCCTGGACCTGAAGAAAGCAACGGTAGCCATTCAGGGATACGGCAATGCCGGTAGTGTAGCGGCAAGGCTGCTGTCCGAACTGGGCTGCAAGATCGTTGCAGTAAATGACTCCCAGGGCGGAGCCTACAATCCCGAAGGCCTGGACCCCATAGCTGTACTAGAATACAAGAAGAAAAACAAAACCGTTAAAGGCTTCCCGGGCAGCAAAGATATTACGGGCGAAGAGCTGCTGGAACTTGAAGTGGACATACTGGTGCCTGCAGCTCTGGAGAACGTGATTACCAGCCGGAACGCCGCCAACATAAAAGCAAAGATCGTGGGAGAAGCGGCTAACGGACCGACGACCCCCGAAGCTGATGATATCCTGTATAAGAAGGGTATCCTGGTAATACCCGACATCCTCTGCAACGCCGGTGGCGTGACGGTCTCCTATTTCGAATGGGTCCAGAACTTGATGAATTTCTATTGGACCGAAGAAGAGGTCAACAGCAGACTCGAACATATAATGGTAAAGGCTTTCAACGAAGTCTACAGCATACATAAAGAGTACGGCGTAAACATGAGAGAAGCCGCATATATGTCAGCTATCAGGAGAATCGCTGAAGCCCTGAAAGTCAGAGGCAGGATATAAAGTTTAAAATCCCTCCCCACTGCGGGGAGGGATTTTAAAAAGGATTTTTCCGGTTGATATAGAAATAATTTATATTGAAAAGTATAAACTTGGGAGGGCTTTTGATGTTTGACAAGGAATCCCTCAAAAAACTGGAACAGGAAAAGACGAGATGGGAAAGCACAACAGTAGAAAAAGTCATAAAAAAGACCCCTGAGAGG
>NZ_VNHO01000013.1 GCF_008124715.1 Thermosediminibacter litoriperuensis
GAATTCAAATACGGTGATGGACAGAAAGCATATCTTAGCGCAATTCTTGACCTTGCAGATAGAAGCATAGTATCTTACGTTATTGGCCATTCAAACAACAATGCACTTGTGTTTGAGACTTTTGATTTGGCAGTTGCTAGCCATCCTGATGCAAAACCCATCTTCCATAGTGACCGTGGCTTCCAATATACCAATAAAACCTTTAAGGCAAAACTGGATAAGGCAGGAATGACCCAGAGTATGTCTAGGGTAGGCCGCTGTATAGATAATGGCCCTATGGAGGGATTCTGGGGAATCCTGAAATCGGAGATGTATTACTTACATAAGTTTGATGACTATGATAGCTTGAAAAAAGCGATTGAGGAATACATAGATTACTACAATACAAGGAGATACCAGAAACGTTTAAAATGCATGACGCCAATGGAGTATCGCAACTATCTTGCCGGTATGCAGCATAAAGAAAGCACCAACCATTTTTTTGATTGGTGCCTTACATAGAATTTTAATTATTTCCACTGTCTACTTGACAGGGGGCAGTTCAAAGGAGGGGCGGTTTTGTTTTATTCGAACCTGTCCTTCAGTTTTTCCATTACCTGAGGCAGGGTTGTATACTCCATCTCGTCCAGCGGGAGGCGGTGAGGTTCAAAGGGACCGAGCTGCCTGAGGTAATCGGCCATTTCCAGAGCCTTCTGCCTCGCTCTATCAAAGGACACATCTGCAAACATGTCCTGAGGGCCTACCAGCTTGCCGCCGGCCAGCTGGAACCCCAGCGCCGTCACCCTCGGCGGACCGTCAAACCTGCTGGGGGTGGCACCTTTGCAGGATACCGGCATCAGCGGCCCAAAGTGGGAACCCCTCATCCACCCCGCCACCAGGTGCGGATTGGCAAATGGTTCCAGAGCTTCTCCCACTGCGGGGAAACCGCTCTGGCAGCGAACTACAAGCACGGGGTCATCCTTGCCCACATATCTTCCGGCCATCAGGTTCATCCTCTGCGTGGAGGATACGGCGGCCGGTTCTCCGCTCTTGCTGTATACGGCTTTCACCGCATACCGGTTCGACGCTCCTAAAAATACGAGCAGGTCGTAAAGCTCCTCAGGGCAGGAGAAGACGATCTTTTTATTTTCCATGGTATCGAGAACTTCGAACTTGAACCCTTGATGCATCTTGGGATCTATCACAAGGCCGATGGTGTTGAACGGGTCGGCAAACATCTTGTAAAGCGGCAGGTTCCACGCCCCGGGCTCCGTCTTATCGGCCATAAACACTATTAAGGGTTCGCTGGGACGTTCCTCAAATTCCATTTCCGCGACTCCGGGGCCCATCCCCTTTATGTTACCGGAGAAAGAATCGGATAAAAGGTCCTGGCCCGCCCCGTAAAGTTTCAGCCTCTTCGCAATCTGGGTGCACGAAAGGAAAGTGTCCCAGGCCAGCTTGTGGATTTCAGGATTGTCTACACCCTTCCTGTGAGTCATGATGAGGTTGACGTCATCACCCACATGAGTTACAACGTAGTCCTCCAGCAGGCCTTTTCCATTTTCCTCAAGAACTCTGTTGGCTTCTTCGATCAGCTCGGGATGTACGCTGCAGTGCCCTACATATCCGCCGATGTCGGCTTTAATGACTGTTAAAGTTATTTTTGACATATTATGGTTGACCCCCTAATACTTAATATGTTAAAATATAGTATAACACATTACCCTGTAATCACGTAATTATTATAGCATATTAAGACTTATATTAACAACATTTTTGTGAAAAAAAAAGCACCGTTTTCACGGAACGGTGCTTTTTTTTAAAAAATGGTCTAGGATTTTATATAAAATTTCCCTCTCTGGAACGTCGTAATATACGCCCGCCCTACCCAGTTTCTCCGGCAGGGCAAACGCCAGGCGACCTCCCTTGTTTTTCTTGTCGCAGGCCATTGCTTCAATTAAACCGCCTGTTTCCACGCACCCCGGTATTTCCACCGGCACTACCCGCCTCAGGATTCTCTCAATCCTTTCATAATCCTGCCGCTCGAGTAAACCTATTTCCAGCGCAATGCCCGCCTCAATTATCATACCGGCGGCAACCGCTTCGCCGTGAAGCAGCACACCGTACCCTACCAGTGATTCCAGAGCATGGCCCACGGTGTGCCCGTAGTTTAGAATCATCCTGGTACCTTCGTCCCTCTCGTCCAGAGTAACCACCGACGCCTTTATGGCGCAGGATTTTTTTATAGCGTATATCAGGCTTTCCCCGCCCTGCCGGAGGGTCATGACGTTTTCCTCGAGCCAGTTAAAGAAATCCCCGTCCCATATTATCCCGTATTTAATCACCTCCGCAAGGCCTTCCCTGAATTCCCTGTCGGGCAGTGTCTTCAAGGTGAGAGGATCTATTATCACGGCCACCGGCTGGTGAAAGGCTCCAACTATATTTTTGGCCGACTCAAGATTAACGGCAACCTTTCCTCCGACACTGCTGTCGACCTGGGCCAGCAGGCTGGTAGGCACCTGTACGTATCTTATCCCCCTCATATAAGTCGCCGCTACAAATCCCGCCAGGTCTCCTACGACACCTCCGCCCAGAGCTATGACGGCGGAGTTCCTGTCCAGGCCGTAATCCAGCGCTATATAGTAGAGCCTCTCGGCTTCCTTCAGGGTCTTGCTGGGTTCTCCCGGAGGAATTGCCGCAAGGTGCGCGTCGAAACCGGCTACCTTTAACAATTCCAGCACCCGGCCGGCGTACAAATCCCTGACATTTCCATCCGTTATAACCAGTATTTTTTCCAGGCCTATCAACGCCCTTAAGATTTTTCCTATTTCATCGAGGATGCCCGGCCCTATGTGAATGGGGTAAGACCTGGCGCCCAAATCAACGGTTATGCTTTCCATGGGATATCCCCCGCATCCTAAAGATTAAGAGATGACATGAATCGATGTAATCTTTTTAGAATTCCTGCAGGTACTTCATCCACCTTTCGAAACCCTCCTGCATCTCTTCCACCGTGTCGCTTCCGAACTTCTCCACCAGCGCCTCAGCCAGTACCCAGGCCACCGCCGCCTCACCCACTATGCTGGCAGCAGGTACGGCGCATACGTCGGATCGTTCTACGCTGGCGGCAAACGGTTCCTTTGTCTTTATGTCAATGCTCAAAAGGGGCCTGTAGAGGGTAGGTATTGGTTTCATGGCCGCACGAACTACCAGTGGACACCCGTTGGTAATGCCGGCCTCCAGCCCGCCGGCGTTGTTGGTCTTCCGGTAAAAACGGCGGCTTTCGCTATCGAAAAAAATTTCGTCGTGAACCTGGGAGCCCCTCCTCGCTGCGGCTTCAAAACCAAGCCCGATTTCTACACCCTTTATGCCCTGCACACTCATAAGCGACCACGCTATCCGGCCGTCCAGTTTTCTATCCCAGTGCGCGTGGCTGCCCAGCCCCACCGGCACATTGAAAGCCACTACCTCAAAAACGCCCCCTAGAGAATCCCCCTCCCTTTTCGCCCCGTCTATGGCTGCCATCATTTTCTGCCCGGCGAACCGGTCGATGCACCTTACGGGAGACTCGTCGGCCCTCCTCAGATCTTCCTGCCCAGGGTTTTTAATTGCTGCTTCTATCCCACCAATGGCGATCACGTGGCTTAAAACTTCTATGTTAAAAATTGATAGCAGCTGTTTTGCCACTGCGCCCACGGCCACCCGGGCAGCCGTCTCCCGGGCGCTGGCCCTTTCCAGGATGTTTCTTATATCGTTCTGTCTATACTTTAAAGCCCCGGCAAGGTCACCATGACCCGGCCGGGGCCTGGTTACGGGTTCTACAGCTTTATCCTGCCAGTTGGGGTAATCGAGATTCGGTATGAGGAAAGCTACGGGACTGCCGGTAGTGCATCCTTCTTTCAAACCGCTTATGACTTCCACCGCATCTTTTTCTATCTTCATCCTGCCGCCGCGGCCGTACCCCATCTGGCGCCTCGAAAGTTCCCTGTTTATGAAATTTATATCGACCGCAAGGTTCGCCGGCAGTCCCTCTATGACGGCAATGAGGGCCTTCCCGTGGGATTCACCGGCGGTTAAAAACCTCAACACGATGGATACCTCCGATCTTTCGCGTATTATCAGCCGAACCTGCCAGTTATAAAGTCTTCTGTTCGCTTGTCCTTCGGAACCGTAAACATGCGGCTGGTCTCCCCGAACTCCACCAGCTCTCCCTGCAGTAAAAAGGCTGTATAATCGGCCACCCTTGCCGCCTGCTGGATGTTGTGGGTTACAATCACTATGGTGAGCCTTTCCTTGAGCTGCCTGATCAGTTCCTCGACGTGCATGGTGGAAATCGGGTCCAGAGCCGAACACGGTTCATCCAAAAGCAACACCTCGGGCTCTAAAGCCAGCGCCCGCGCGATGCACAGCCGCTGCTGCTGACCTCCAGACAGCATATAGGCGTTTTCATGCAGCCGGTCCTTCACTTCGTCCCACAAGCCCGCCCTCTGCAGCGACTGCTCCACCAGAGCCGAAAGGTCCCCCTTATAGCCGTTTATCCGGGGGCCGAAGGCTACATTTTCGAAAATACTCTTCGGGAAGGGGTTAGGTTTCTGGAAGACCATGCCTATCCGGAAGCGTATTTGAGCCGGGTCGATCTTTGGAGAATATATATTCTCGCCCCTGTAAAGCACCTTTCCCCCGACCCGCGCCCCTTCAGAAAGATCGATCATCCTGTTCATGCACCTGAGCAGTGTGCTCTTCCCACAACCCGACGGTCCCATAATCGCAGTGATTCTGTTTTTATATATATCGAGGTTGATGCCTTTTAACACCTTACGGTCTCTGTAACTCACATGGAGATTTCTGACGGAAATAATGCTTTCCAAAGTCATACCTCTTTTATCCTTCCCTGGTATTTATTGCGAAGCAGTATGGCAATCGAATTCATGCCGAGCAGCACCACCAGAAGCACCACTATCCCCGCCGCAGCTATGGCCCTGAAATCATCCTGGGGTCTGGAGGTCCAGTTATAGATCTGGATCGGCAGTACCGTAAATGAATCGAAAAGGCTCCCGGGTATAACGCGGATAAAAGTCAGCGCGCCTATAGGGATCAGCGGCGCCGTCTCCCCTATTGCTCTGGAGAGCGCGAGAATGATGCCGGTTAGTATCCCGGGCAGGGCCGAAGGAAGCACCACGTAGCGGATGGTCTGCCACTTGCTGGCCCCCAGGGCGTAGGAAGCGTGGCGCCAGGACTGCGGGACGGCCCGGATAGCTTCCTGAGCGGTGACTATTATAACCGGGAGTATTAAAAGGCCCATGGTGAGACCCCCCGCGAGGAGGCTGCGCCCCAGCATCATCCACCGGACGAAAACTGTCAATCCCAGTATGCCGTAGACTATTGACGGAATCCCCGCCAGGTTATAAATGTTCACCTGTATGATAGATAAAAATTTGCTCTTTTTCGCGTACTCCTCAAGAAACACGGCTGCTCCAATGCCGAGGGGTATCGCAAAAACGGCTGTTATGATCATTAAGTAAACGGTGCCGTACAGTGCCGGAAGTATTCCTGCTTTTTCGGGAAATCTGGAGGGAAAGGAAGAAATAAATTGAAGGTCCAGCCATCCCCAGCTGTCCCGCATCACTTTTACAAGGAGCGCGGCGAGCACTACCAGGCCCAGGAGGTTTGCGCTCAAAAAAATCCACTTAAAAATCCGGTTGCGGCGCTGGCGATTTTGAAGCCCCGGAGAAAACATCTCATCCTGCCTGATCATCAGTACACCTCCTTGTAGCGGCGCACGATCCATGTCCCTATCAGATTCAGGGACAGCGTCACAACAAACAGCACGCTGGCAACAGCATAAACGCTCTTATACTCTATGGACCCGAAGGGCGCATCTCCCAGCATTACCTGCACGATGAAAGCCGTCATGGTCTGTATGCTGTCCAGAGGATTAAATGTCAGCTTGGGAGTACTGCCCGCTGCGAGGGTCACTATCATTGTCTCCCCTATGGCCCTGGAAAAGGCTAGGATGAAGGACGCCACTATCCCCGAAACCGCCGCAGGTATTACTACTTTGTACGAGACTTCGAGTTTGGTGGCTCCCAGGGCATAAGCCGCCTCCCTGAGAGAATTGGGCACGGCTGTCATGGCGTCTTCGCTGAGGGATGAAATCATGGGTATAAGCATTATCCCCATGACAATTCCCGCGCTGAGGGCATTAAATACGTTGGTCTGCGGGAATACCGCCCTGATGATGGGTGTCACGAAGGTGAGAGCGAAATATCCGTATACAATGGTGGGTATTCCGGCCAGTATTTCCAGCACCGGTTTAATCAAGCGCCTTACTCCGTCAGGAGCGTATTCGCTGAGGTAGATAGCACTCGCAAGCCCCAGCGGTGCGGCTACGATCATAGCTATAACAGTGACCAGCATTGTACCTGCAACAAGAGGAGCTATGCCGTAATGGGCCGGGCTGAAAAGCGGAGTCCACTTGGTCCCGGTGAAAAACTCCTTTACGGATACTTCTTTGAAAAAACCGGCCGTCTCGCTGAAAAGGGAGACGACTATGCCTATGGTAACCAGCACCGAAACCGAAGCGGCCAGGGCCAGCAGGATTTCGACGCCCTTTTCCCGGCGAAAACCCTTACCGGCAGAATCGACCATTTTATGATTCCTCCAGTTTAACAAAATTTTTAAAATTCAAGGGCACAAAATCTGACGGCCGCCAGGGCTTCCCCAGATTTTCGGCCGTCAGACCAGTCTACATAAATTACATGGGAGGGGTTTTAATTTATCTTATTAAGGTTCTCCTGATACACGCTGTCGGGCATAGGGACGTAACCGATTTCCTCTACCAGCTCCGGCGCATTTTCCATATAAAATTTAACAAACTCTTTAACTTCGGGGCGCTCGAGGGATTTTTTGTTCACATAGATGAAAACCGGCCGCGCGAGGGGTTTATAGGTGCCGTTGTTTATGGTTTCCATGGTAGGCTCCACCGGCCCGCTGCCGCCGTCAATCGCCACTGCCCGCACCTTGTCCGAATTTTCCAGGTAGTAAGCGAAACCAAAGTAGCCCAGGGCGTACCTGTCGCCGCTCACACCCTGCACAAGCACGTTGTCGTCTTCGCTGGCGGTGTAATCGGAGCGGCTTTTCTTAGCTTCACCGTTAATCACTTCGGTGAAGTACTCGAAGGTACCTGAATCGGTACCGGGGCCGTAGAGGTTTATCTTCTCGTTAGGCCAGCCGGGCCTTATATCACTCCACTTGGTGACCTTGCTACCCGGCGACCAGATCTTCTTCAGTTCTTCCACGGTCAGACGGTCAACCCAGTCGTTCTGTTTGTTGACAACTACGGTAATGCCGTCGTAAGCCACGGGAAGTTCGATGTATTCAATGTTGTTTTCTTCTGCCTTGGCGGCTTCCTCATCCTTGATCGGTCGGGAAGCGTTGCTCATGTCGGTTTCACCCGCGGTAAAACGCTTGAAGCCGCCGCCCGTACCGGAAACACCGACGGTTATATTCACGTCGGGATAAATATTCATGAATTCTTCAGCTACAGCCTCGGTGATGGGATAGACCGTACTGGAACCGTCGATCTGGATGGAACCGCTTAAGCTTGCCTGACCGCTCTGGCTCCGGTTTGACGCACCACAGGCAGCCAGCACCAGAACCGCCGCCAAACTCAAAGTAAACAGGGCTAGTATAAAGCCGGCCTTCGTGCCCTTAAGCTTCGATGCCATATCATCTCTCCTTTTTTATGGTTTACACCATTCATTATACGAGCCCTGTGTTAAATTATAATTAATCAATTGTTAAGGTTGCGTTAATTGTTACTCCCATTCGATGGTGGCCGGCGGTTTTGAGGTTATGTCGTATACTACCCGGTTGACCCCTGGGACTTCGTTCACGATCCTGGTAGACATATTATCCAGCAGGTCGTACGGAAGCCTGGCCCAGTCGGCCGTCATGCCGTCCTCGCTCGTAACCGCCCTGATCGCCACCGTATATGCGTAAGTCCTCTCGTCACCCATCACTCCCACGCTCTTTACGTCGGTAAGCACCGCAAAGACCTGCCAGAGCTCCCCGTAAAGTCCCGCCTTTTTTACTTCTTCGGTCACTATAGCGTCGGCTTCCCGCAGGATGGCCAGTTTCTCGCGGGTTACTTCACCCAGAACCCTTACGGCAAGCCCGGGACCCGGGAAGGGATGGCGGTATACGATTTCCTCGGGCAACCCCAGCTGGAGCCCCACTCTTCTGACCTCGTCCTTGAAGAGATCCCGGAGGGGTTCAATCAGTTCGAAATTGAGGTCCTGGGGAAGCCCGCCCACGTTGTGGTGGGTTTTTATAACCGCCGCCGTCTGGGTGCCGCTTTCAATGACATCGGGGTAGAGGGTTCCCTGAACCAGGAAGTCGATCTTTCCCAGTTTCTTAGCCTCGTCTTCGAATACCCTGATGAATTCTTCGCCGATAATCCTGCGCTTCGCCTCCGGGTCTGTAACACCTTCCAGCCTTTTTAAAAACCTGTCGGAGGCATCAACGGCAATCAGGTTCATATGGAACTTGTCCTTAAAAGTCTCAACAACCTTCCTGGCTTCGTCTTTTCGCAAAAGACCGTGGTCCACGAAAATACAGGTCAGGTTATCCCCCAGGGCCCTGTGGGCGATCAACGCAGCCACCGAAGAATCAACTCCGCCGCTCAGGGCGCAGAGGGCTTTTCTGTTCCCCACCCTTTGCCTGATCAACTGGATCTGTTCCTCGACAAAGGCCTTCATGGACCAGCTGCCGATACAGCCGGCTATGCCGAAGAGAAAATTGTTAAGAATTTCCTTGCCCCTGGGCGTATGGGCAACCTCCGGGTGAAACTGCACCCCGAAAAGGTTCCTGCCGTTGCCGATAGCCGCATGGGGGGTGTTTTTCGTGCGGGCCAGAGTCCTGAACCCTTCGGGCAGCGTTATTATCGAATCCCCGTGGCTCATCCAGACGGTGAGGTTTTTCTCCAAACCGCTGAATATACCGTCCTCCTCGTCAACCATGAGCTCGGCTCTGCCGTACTCGGGGGTTTCGGCCGGTTCCACCCTTCCGCCCAGCATATGGCACATGAGCTGCATACCGTAGCAGATTCCCAGGATGGGTATGCCGGTATCGAAAATCCTCTTATCGCACACGGGCGCATTTTCCGAGTATACGCTGGCCGGGCCGCCGGAGAAAATTACCGCTTTCGGTTTTCGGCTTAAAATTTCGTCCAGAGGGGTATTGTAGGGTAAAATCTCGCAATAGATATTCGCCTCCCTAACCCGGCGAGCTATCAGCTGGCTGTACTGCCCGCCGAAATCGAGGACGATCACGTTTTCCTGGTCTTTAATCATTAAAATTCCTCCTATCCAGTGGTGTTGATACCGCACTTTTATTATAATTATTCCAAAAAAACCGGTACTTTTCTATCCCCGGCGGGAAAAAAGATCGTCTTCTCAATAAAACCTGTATATGCCCTTTTCGGTCACGATGGCGTCCATCCTTATGTCGTGTTTTTCCGCCGGTATGTATTCGGTAAGCTGTAATTCAAAAGCGAGGGCGATTTTCTTCACCTCCGGCCGTAGCCGCGGTAAAAAGCCGTCGTAGTAACCGGCGCCGTACCCCAATCGGTAGCCCCTCCTGTCGAAGGCCACCCCGGGTACCACGACCAGGTCGATCACTTCCGGATCGAGGCCGTCGTCTTTTTCCGGTTCGAGTATGCCGAAGGTGCCGGGCACCAGTTCACCGGTACCTTTTATCTCCACAGCCAGAAGTCTTTGACCTTTTATCGTTTTAGGCACAGCCACCCTTTTTCCCATGGACAAAGCCCGCTCTATGGCTTCACGGGTCTCGACCTCGTTCCTGGCATCCACGTAAAACATTACGATTCCCGATTTTTTAAACTCTTCAAGGGCAAAGAGCGTCGATATTATCTTCTCGCTCATATTTTTTACGTCTTCCCGGGATAAACTCAGCCTTTTATCAAGGAATATGCGCCGGAGCTTTTTCTTGTCCAACACAGCATGCCCTCCTCACCTTTATAAAATTAAAAAGGCGGCAAGGTCAACCCTGCCGCCGTTATAGCTGTAATATAATAGTATCCTTGGTATTTTATTATATCATTTTCAACGGGACCGTCAAGGAATTTTTTAGGTCACTTCCATTTTGTGCCTAAACCGCTCGAGGATCTTCATAAAGCCGGGGCCAAAGAGCAGGCAAAAGGCCGCATTGCCCGCAGCGTGCAAAGTGTCAAACCAGAAACTTGCCGCACAGACGGCAATAAAGCTCTGCCAGTTTAACGGCTTGACAAAGCCGATCCAGGACCACAGATTTAATATCCACCCAAAAAAATACCCCCATAAAAGGCAGAAAAATGCCATGCCCCATCTGCCTATACGCGGGGATAGACTTTTAACCATGCCCGCCGATGAACCTGCAAGACCCCAGGCAAACATCTGCCACGGTGTCCAGGGCCCCTGCCCCAGAAAAAAGTTTGAAACCAGGGCCGCAGTGGAACCCACCATAAAACCGGCGGTGGGGCCGAAGACATACCCCGAAGAGATCGCTATAAACGTGGTGGGTTGTACGTTGGGCAGGGCGGCAAAAGCAATCCGGCCTGCGGCCCCTACCGCTCCCAGCACCGCTATCACCGCTATTTCTCTGGGAGACGACGTTTCAAGTTCAAACCCCAGGTACATCAAAGCAATGGCAGCAAAGATGACGATGTAAGCCGCCACGCCCCATTCCCCGGAGATAGTCGTCTTTCCTGACATGGCAGCCGCCATAAATACCGGGATAATCCCAAAGCCGGACCAGAACAGGATTTTTGACAGCACTTTTTTCATAATCATCTTCCTTCATATAACTAATTAATTATTTACTACCGCAGGTTTAAATACATCCAAAGCTTCTTCCGGAGTCAGGATACCGTCGGCAAAACCCCGGCACATCCTGCCTATCTGGGTGGAATAAAAAATCGAATCGGAAAGGACCTGATGCACCGGGCCGTCACATATCACCCTGCCGCCGAACAACAGGATAACTCTCGATGCGTATTTCGCTGCAAATTCTACATCATGGGTGGTCAGCACGACACTGGCACCCCGTCCGCAAAACTCTGCCAGTACCTCTCCCAAGTCTTCTTTCAGGCGATAGTCCAGCCCCTTGGTGGGTTCGTCCAAAAGCAAAAGCTTCGGACCGGTGACCAGCACCGAAGCCAGGGCCACCCTCTGGCGTTCACCGTAGCTCAAATCCCGCGGGTTTACATGCCGAAAGTCCCGTAAAGAAAGCTTTTCGATTATTTCATCAACCGCACCGGTCGAGCCGGTGCCGAAGTTTTTTAAGGTGTATAATAATTCTTCCTCCACAGTATCCTGAAAAAGATAATCGTTGGGATTCTGGGAAAGATAACCCACGCTGGGGTCCCAGGTCGTTCGATCAGGGCTGCTTTCCTGCCGACCGCCCGTCAATATCACCTGGCCGCGCCCGGGTTTCAACAAGCCCGCCATGTTCTTGAGGAGTGTGGATTTGCCCGAGCCGTTGGGTCCTATCACGGCCACCATCTCTCCGGCAGAAATCTTCAGGTTTATATCCTGAAGCGCTTCCCTGCCGTCGGGATATGTAAACCACACTCCGTCCATGCGTAAGATCGGTTCGCTTTCGTGTACTCTTTTCAAAGACTTCATAAATAAATTCCCGGAAGCCGGGTTAAAATTTTGCCTCAGCACCCTCCTTCCCTCTTTTACAGTGACGGGAATGGTATCAAAGCCCGCCTTGCCGAAGAAACTAGCTACCGGTGGAATAAAGGGGTTTTCACAAAATGCCGCCCTACGCGCCACCTGCTCGGGCGTGCCTTCAAACTTTATTCTCCCATCTTCCATGATTACAACTCTGTCGGCAAGATGAAAACATCTTTCCAGCCGCTGTTCTATCAAGATCACGGTCATGCCCATATCTTCATTCAAACGTTTTACCACATTTAAAAAATCCTCCGCCGCCACCGGGTCCAGCTGAGAAGTGGGCTCGTCAAGGATCAAAACCGAAGGCTGCATGGCCAGGACTGCAGCCAGGGCAAGTTTTTGCTTCTGGCCGCCGGACAATTTCGCCGTAAACTCTCGCCTCAAATCCGCAAGGCCCAAAAAACTCATGACTTCGGCAACCCGGCGGGCCATTTCCTGCTGTGGAAGGCCCAGGTTTTCCGGGCCGAACGCTATTTCGGCTTCCACGCTGGTCTTAACCAGCTGTTTTTCCGGATCCTGGAATACTATCCCTACCTCTCTTGCCATAGTGCGCCGGTCAATCTGCTCTATATCTTTCCCCCGAAAAAAAACGCTACCGCTGATGCGGCCGCCGGAAAATCCGGGTATCAGGCCGGCAAGCACCCGCGCCAGAGAAGATTTCCCCGAGCCGGAACCGCCAGTAACGAGCAAAAACTCGCCCTCTTCAATGCTCATGTTTACGTCTTTCAATGCGGGCCTTGGGCTTTCCGGGTAAAAATAAGTCAGATTTTTGATTTCAAAAACGGCCAAATGTGCCACCCCCAGCTCAAGAGTAAAGGAAAGGATAATAGAAAAATTACGGCAAAGAGGAACCCGATACCCGTACGCCCGTCAATAAGATTGCCGGCCTGCGGGTAAAATCCGAAGGTACCCAGGCCTTTGCTCCAGCCGTATACCGCCGTCACCAGAGCGATCAGGCTTGCGGCAAGGCACGCTCCGTCCCTGGGTCGCAAGTTTTCGCGAACGTAGCATGAACGCCTGCCGCTGCCAAAGGCCCTCGCGTACATGGCCTCGGCCGTCTCCATGGAATCTTCCAGAAAAGTTAAAAGCAGGATTTTCATCAATACGGCGTATTTTGACATTTTTTCTTTTAATGTTCCGGCGTTAAAATCGACTCCCCTTGCAGTCAGTGCCTCCCTTATGCCGTCAATTCGACTTACCACGGCGGGAAACATCCTGGCAGCCAGGGAAAGCACCAGCCCGGACTTAGAAGAAAAGCGGGATAACAGATCCAGTACACGATCGGGATGAATCATAAAATTGTAAAGGCAAAATATGCTCATTATTAAAAGGAGCCTTAATCCCATGACCGCACCAAATAAAATGGCCTCTAGCGAAACGTCCAACCTCCCGAAAACCGGGATATGCGGTCCCCCCCACAGGACGGTTTGTCCAGCCCTCACGGTAAGCACGTTAACAATTATGATAACAGAAGTCGCCCCCAGGCTTATTTTCAAAAAAGCCTTCCAGGCGTCGAACCCACCAACAGCTTTGACGGCCGCAACTGTAATCGATAGCAACCCCAGGAGGTATAGCGGGTGGTTGAACATCAATGCCAGCGTCAGCAAAACCGCAATATAGACGAGCGCTGACAACGGGTGAAGGCTCTGCAGAAAGAGCCCTTTTTCTCTATAAAAAAAGCGGTCCAGCATGATGATTTTCCCCTATTCTGCCAGGCTCTCCCAGGTGGGAGGGGGGTTATTAATGCTCTCATTGTACCACCATATTATCCGGTCGCCCGGTTCGATTTTTTTCTCACTGGCCGCTACCATCGGAACTTCATCATTGACGCTGTACATCCAGCCCGCCATGCCTTTGTTCGCCTGCCCCGCTATGCTTACCACAAAACCGTCATACCCCTTGCCGGTCTTATAATCAATCCCGGTGGAATCCAGAGCCCCCAGCGCCGTCAAACCCCACCGGTTGTTCTCTTTTACCGTCACGGTACCGGGGCCGTACAGCACCCGGCCCTCCTTTCCTACAACGGCAATTTCCACCCGGCATTCAGCATCACCAGTGGAACTCGAATCCGTTTCCTTTAGGGAATCACCGCCACCATCGGCGCCTTTTTTCTCAGGAACAACCCAGGTCGCACCATCGCGAGAAGAATTCGCTGCGTCGCCCGTGGAAGTATCTCCTTTGCCGAAAGATTCATTTTTTGTGCCGGAAGTCTTTTCCTCATTGATCTTTGATGACACATCGGAAGGCTCTACTTTTTCGATAACCTTCTTTTCTACCTTAGTGTCACCCGAACCGGCATCCGCCTCAATCTCAGGCGGTGTGTTTGTATTAGGTTTGCCTTTCTGCTCTGCAGGGCCGTCCATTGGGGCTTCGGAGGATTCCCCGCCGCCGGCCTCTGCCGGGTTTGCATTCGCATCACCGGACACTAAAGTCCTTTGATTCTCTTCAACCGCCGTTAGGGGCCCTTCTTTTGTATCGTAAAAAATATTTTTGGCGTATATTACATACCCCGCTGCTATGATAAGCACTAACGCCAGAATAATTGCCAGCTTTACGGTTTGCTTTTTCACTGAAATCACCCATTAAATAAGTGTTGCAAAGCCGGGAGCGCAATAAAGAGCGCGCCCCGGCCTCTAATAAATCTACTATTCCCCCAGGAAGCGGTAGATTACGACAGCGGCTTGGGCTCTGCTGGCCGCCGCTTTAGGCCGGAATGTCCCATCTTCAAAGCCGTTGATCAGCCCGCCGGCTACGGCAGCCGCCACACCGTCCCTGCTCCAGGGCGAAATCGATTTTCCGTCTTTAAAATCCGGATTTTCTCCGGAGGGAGCAAGGCCCCCCGCCCGGGCAAGGATAACCGCAAGTTCTTCTCTGGTAATGCTGCCGTCCGGCCGGAAGGTGCCATCTTCATATCCGTTCACAAGCCCCGAATCCAAAGCGGCGTATACGGCCTTCTCGTACCAGGAGCCTTCCTCTACGTCTTTGAATTGTCTTTTTTCGCCTGTCTTCGGCTCGAGGCCCAGGGCCTTTACAATCATGGTAACGAATTCAGCCCTGGTCACCGCCCGCCCCGGCTCGAAGCGGGTTCCGTCAACTCCAGTAACAATCCCGGAACCGGCCAGGGCTTCAACGGCGTCTTTGGCCCATCCGAAGGACGTGTCGCTCACATCCGCAAAGGACTTTCTGACTTCCTTTGCAAACACGGCAACTTTCGAGAAATGTTCTATCCTGGCTATAATGACGCCTTTTGCCATGTCGACCACGGCAGGGATGACCGTCCACCTGCCGCCTGCTTTATCGTACCGCGCCAGGACCAGATTTTCCGGCTTTACCAGGGGAGAGACGGCCACTCTTATTGCCAATGTTGCAGGCATTGAAAGAGAAGTTCCTTCAGGTGCAATTTCGTAAATCCCCGATAAAGCTTTGAAACCAGGGGGAATTGTACCGTCGCTCTCTTTGATCGATATTTCCAAATCCTTTTTCAATGCACCGGCCGGAACGAGGAGGGCAACTTCCTCTTTGCTGTCAACGATGGCCGCACCTATAGAAGCGGCTGTCTCTTTCTTCAAATCGACCTTGTTTTGAAGAAGCTTTTCTTTTAAATTCAAGAATTCTCCTCGTTTAAACGGTCCACTGTTTCCGGTGAGTACAACGGCTTTGTCTATTTCTTCAATGCCTATCGTTTCTTGTGCGTTTTCTTTCAGTTCGAGCAATTCTGCCAGCGCTTCTTGGGAAACCTGTAGAGCCTCCGGAATTCTTTCGTTCTGCTCTTCGAGGTCCTCGGGAATGACCCCCTCCTGCTCTGGAACCGCACTTTTATCCATCAGGTCTTTCCATGTGGGGCCGGATGAATTATAATCCGTGCTGTACCACCAGATAATCTCGTCCCCGTCGCGAATGGCTTTTTCCGATGCCGCCACCGACGGTATTTTCCCGTTGACCTTGTACATCCACCCATTCATGCCCCGGTTGGCCTGGCCTTCGATGCTCTTTACAAAACCGCCGTCACACTCGTAATCGAGGCCGGTGGCATCCAGGGCGCCCAGGGCGGTCAACCCCCACCTTCCGTCCCGGCTCACGGTGACAGAGTCGGGGCCAAAGAGCAGCTCACCATCCTTACCCACCACCGCGATATCCACGGTGCACTCAATCTCACCGGGAACCGGCTGCGGAGATCCCGGCCCTGACCCCGGTGATCCGGTCTCGCCCTCCAGGAGGATAAATGCGTGCAGGGCTTCCGCAGCATCCAGAATATTTTTGACAGGGCCGAAACTGCCGTCGGGATTTAACGCTTTCTGCATCATGTAGTCGACGGGGGTAAGACCCTGGCTGCTCTTCCATTCTCTTGGATCGCGCCCCAATTTCTTCAAAGTAACGATTACCTCGGCCGTATCCACCACCGGATCGTCCGGAAACGGCTGTGTGATATAGACGCTGCCGTCGGGCTGCAGCTGTTTTTTGAGATAAGCAAGGCCTTTTTCTATCGCACTCTGGACCTCCGCATCCCCTGAAGCCGCGGGCAGGTAGGTGAGCGCCCGGATGGCCTGAGCGGTTGACATAAAGTCAGGGTAAAATGCGTCACCCCATTTTTCTCCCCAGGGACCTTTAGCGCTCTGCTTACCCAGTATGTAGCTTTTGGCTTCTTCCGCCTTTATTGCATTTATCTTCCCAGCTTCGCCCAGTGCTATATACGCCCAAAAGTCGGTGTAAACGCTGTTATCAAAACCGCTTGAAGAATGCCTCTCTTTTAAAAGATTTACCAGCTTCTCTACCCTAGCCGCATCTTTCATAATGTTTAAAGCCAGCAGGTGCTGGGCGATGGTCTTCGTCCCCGATCTTTTCACCCAGCCGGAACCGGCGCCGGCATAATCTTCATATGCCTTTCCCAGCGATTTTAAAGCTATGAGGGTTTCGGCGGTGGCAAAGGTGCTATCATACTGGGCTTTTATGGCCGCCGTGTCAGCGTCCTGGATATCCTTTAGATAAGCAAGGCCTGCCTCAATGGCGTTATAGACATCGCTGCCGGTATCGCGAGCACCATCAAAATACCTGAGGGCCGTAATCACCTGGGCCGTCAGGTCGGGCTCTTTTTCTTCAAAGCCGCCCCATGCGGCGCCGGCGGGATTTCCCCAGGCATCCTCATGCTGGTGTTTGAATTTTTCCACATAATTAAAAGCCTTTTGCTGGTCAATCAGGTCAAGTTTGCCCGCCTTGCCAAGAGCGGTCAGAACCATCACATCGTCATAGATGCTGTCCCCAAACCAAATCGAATCGCCGTCGGTATTCTTCTTATCCGCAATAGCCTGAGCAAGAATTTCGATATTATCCGATTGCGGTTCTACCGCGTAAAGGGCGGTCAGCTCTTTGGCGAGGTAAACGGCATCGAGGACTGCAGCGTTATCCGCTGCGGCGTCGGCGGAGGTGATGACTATTTCCTTGAGAGACTTACCGTCATGTACCCATTTTGACAGGTCTTCACCGGCGTCGGCCAGTGCCTCTACACAGCGATAGTCGAAGTTAAACCCCTGGGCGTCATAAGCCAGGCTTCCACTCATATAGCGGTCTTTAAAATATTCGACCGCCCTATCGATGGCCTTCTGCACCCGCCCGGAAATATCCCCCTCCGGCAGGTCGCCTTTCACCATCGCCAGCGCCTGCAGGGGGGCCTTGGTGCCGTATTCGTTGGCATAAGGGCCAAAACTGCCGTCGGCGTTCTGCGTGGCCAGAATGTATGTAACGAGACTGTTTTGATTGCCGAGGAGGTCCGCCGACTTTCGTATCTCCTCCTTCAAGCTTAAATTATTCCTGGTCCACTTTTGGGACGCCAGATTTTCCCCTGCCAGTGTGAGAACGTACGCGGTGTAGCCGTCGATTTTTTCCCCGGATTTGAATTTGTCGTTAATAAACTCCACGGCCTTGGCGGCCAGCTGATCGGAAGTATAACTTCCCGAGGCAGCCCGGGCTGCAGTCAGAACCTGCCCATCCACAGGAATGCTCAATAAAAGACAAAAGACCAGAATCAGCGATACCAGTCGTTTTTTGATTTTACAGTGCATGATCTCATCCCTTCCACCGAGTATTCTTTTTTTAGTGTAAAAAGTGAGAATACCTGTTGGTGCCGCTAGAAATTATTGCAATATAAAAAACGGCTCATTCCAACACCTCCCCTTTAGGGCTCCCCTCAGGGGGGTTGAAACACGCCGCCGCTGAAGTAAAATAAAAACCCTGGCTCCAACGTAAACCAGGGATAAGCTGTTTCCCCATCCTGCGTAGGGAGCACCAGTTCGACGGCAAGCACCAGGTATCCTGGCTCGGATTCACCGCTCCCCCACGCCTTCCCGGGTATTCCCAGTGGCATATTGTAGGGTCGCTCCTCCTCACAGTGGCGCGGACCGCGCCGGAATTTCACCGGCTTCCCATGGTTGCCTGTCCTATTCAATTTGCTTTGTCATTTTTAATAATATATTAAATATTCCGGTTTGTCAATAACTTGTTTCTTCTGCCATGTAGATGAGCTCGAAAAAACTGACGCCCATTACTTTCTGATAGAATATGCCATCCTTCTATACGTATGCCGTTTCCCTCTTATGGCAATCGACAAAGCCATAATATTTTCGGGGAGGGCTATGCCTGAGTAGCCCGCATCGCCTATGTGCTGTATATCCACACCGGCCATCTTGGACATGAGGGCCATCTGTTCTACAACGTCGGCACCGGCCCCTTCCTGGGATGTGCCGATGGCGGTCATGGCCAGAGCCCCGGCCTGGTGAATCGCCTCGACCTGGCGCTTTGCCAGTTCCAGGTCCATACCAGGCACGGTCCCGGGCGCGGGAATCAGGACCACATCTGCCCCCGCTTTGGCGAAATCTTTCAGGACCTCCGGATCGTAGATATTTTCTCCGCCGGCGCAATGCATCTTGCCAGCTATTATGATAACGCGGTCCACCAATATTTCGGACGCCGTCTCGATGCCCTTAAGTATCCCGCCATCGGTTACGCCGGTGTTGGGGTTGCCGGTAATTACAATGTAGTCGAACCCCATTTCCAAAGCCCTTCTCAGGTTCGCCTCGTCCAGCTTCCTGCCAGCAGGGTAATCCATGCCATCCGGCACCGGTTCCAGATTTACGCCGATGAATCTGCCCACAATGTCTTTGACTTTTTTGGCATAACCAGGCGTCCTGCCGTTTTCAAAAGACCTGCGGGATACCTCCTCGAAGGCGGCAGCCCCCCGATTCAGGTCGATGCCATTATCGTCTATGCCGAAGATAAAAGGAGCTTTTAGATCTAAAAAATTGAGTGTGACCATGTCGGCTCCGCAGGCTGCCGCCAGTTCCGGGTTGCTTACGCCATATATAAGGGGAGGGACGGCAACGATCGTCTCCGCCATTACCGTCCTGCCCTCGGAAGCTTTAATGCAGGCCAGGATTTCCGTCTTATCCATGTTTATTACATCGTTAAAGCCCAATTCAAAAATCCTCTTCACTTCATACCACCTCAAAACCCACTACTTTAAAAATACTCTCATCAGCACATCTTTGCCCTTTATTACTTCTTTTTCCCGGGTCAGCTCGATGCTCTTCACCTTATTCATGTCGGGGATGACCAGGGGACTGACGAGAGGATTGCCTTTACTCTTCAGCAGGCCCATGTCAAACTCCACAAGAGGGTCGCCGACCCTGACTTCCTGATTTTCAACCGCGAGGATTTTAAAGCCTTCTCCCTTCAAATTCACGGTATCGATCCCTATATGGATCAAAAGAGGCAGCCCTTCCACAGACTCCACCACCAGGGCATGGCCCGCGGGAAAAACCTGCTTCACGACCCCGTCAAAAGGCGCCACCACCGTTCCTTCCGCGGGATCGACGGCAATTCCTTCTCCCACCATTTTTGAAGAAAATACTTTGTCGGGAACCTCCGAAAGATCCACGACTTTCCCGCTCATCGGAGCTGCGACAGCAACAGGTACGCTATTATGTCTCTTTCTGCCGAATAAACTGAAAAACACCGGAAATCCTCCTTATACGCGACTGTGAATTTTTGAGGCAGGCAGGCAGGAAAGAATCCGCCTTCCCTGCCGCCAAATCGATCTTTCTTTAATCATATCACAGCAATTTCTTTATTTCCTCCACAATTATTTCCGCTTCTGTACCGACGACTACCTGCAGGTTTCCTCCTCCCAGTTTCATTACACCCGTCGCCCCGGCCTGTTTGAGCACTTCTTCGATGGGAATAAGCATCAGGGGGCGTGTGGCAAGACCGTAATTTAATACGTAATCTATCAGACCGGCGGAAAATCCGAACCCGTGTAATGGGCACGAAGCGCTTACCACCGAAAAAGCCACGAAAATCAGGCAGTTTTATGTCCTTATACTTATTGTAAAGATGAGCCGCTACGTAATACCCCACCCCGCCGGCGAGAGCTGCAGCTCCGGCGCCACCGGCAAGTCCCATGGAAACACCCAGGGCAAAAACGAGGGGCAGGTTGTCGAAAATGGCCTTGCCGCCGGCCATTATAACCGGTACATTGAGCACATCTTCTGCACCCAACCTTAAAAGCAGGGCCGCTGCAGGCATCACCGCCACCGGTGTCATCAAGGCTCTGCCCAGTTTCTGAAGGCTTCCCAGTCTACCCTTCATAATGTAAACCTCCTTTTATGATTTTGAAATAGAAAGCGGAAAAAACGCATTTCGGCCTGACCATCACCTCCATTTTAATGTGTGCAAAAACAAAAGAGCCGAGAAGGATAAACGCATCCTTCCCGGCTCATGCCCGCTTTGCGACACCGGTAACACGCCGGTTTATATCGGTACTTTAATTATGTACTTTATTTAATATTATAACACCCTGCTGAAAAAAGCAATTGACAAAATTAAAAAAGTACAGTCAAGATTGGCTGCCGTACTTCGATTTTTCCCGGTACCACTTAAGCGCCTTATGTTCCAATTCCTTGACAAATTGATCTTTACCATCCATATAGGCCTCGATGTCATCGGGGAAGCGTTTGGCCAACTTCTCTTTCAATTTTCCGTACTCTTCTGCGGCATCTTTATGTTCCCTTAAGTAATCCCGGAACGCCAGATGCCTTTCCACTTCCGTCGTATTGTCGAACTGGTATATATGTACGTGGTGAGTGCGGTTATCCCCACCCTTTCTGAAATACCTTCTTCCAGGAAGGCCGAATTCCCCCATGGGTTCATATCCGAGTTCAATCATTTTATCGTTAAATTTATCGACCGCATTAATGTCCCTGACCACAGGCATGATATCAATGATGGGCTTTGCTTTCATTCCCGGTACCGATGTGCTGCCGATATGATGTATGGCAATCAATTCATGGCCAAAAATTTTTTTAATTTCAGCCGCTTCGGCTTCAAACATAACAGGCCACATAGGATTATACTCGGTAACTACTACTCTACGCATTATTGAAAATTCCTCCATTTTGAAAATACGAAACGTCAATTTTTTATACTATCTCACCGGCCGCCGAGAGGCTTATTCTGTGGATGTGCAGCGCAAGGTACCCCAGTTCATCTTCAGGGACCTTCCTGCCCATTCGCTGACATATAAAATCGCCCAGTTTTTCCGCTATCTCGTAGTTTTTCCGAAACTCTCTTTTAATGTTGGCAAGCAGCGGATTTCTTACAGGGGCGTTTTTATCGATACGATCCAGGGTAAACCTCAGATGGACCAGGAGTCTGGCATAATTTATCCCGTGCCTTTCGATTTTTGCACCAAGTCCCTCTTCTATAACTTCAATCATAGTATTGATCATGGAGGCATATTTTACAGTCCGGGAGACCTCGCGGTTCGCCCTGGCGGAATGGATGTGCATGGCAATGAATCCCTTCTCGCCGTCGGGTATTTTCACGTTGAATCTTTCCTCGATCATCTTTGCAGCCCTACAGGCCAGTTGGTAATCCTCGGGATAGAGCACCTTTATTTCTTCGAGAAAAGGATTTGCTATCTCCAGACCCCCGGCCAGGCGCTCGAGGGTGAAATTTATGTGGTCCGCCAGTGCTACGTGAATATGCTCGTTGAGGAGTGTTTTAAGCTCGGCCGTCGCCATGGCGATGATCTCTTCGGCAACCCCGATCACCCGCTTATCTATACGGTTGATAATAGTCTCGTACTGGCTGAACTGGTCCTTGTCGAAAAAATAAAATACCTTCTCGATCCTGCAGGCATCGACCTTATCACCGGGCCCGGCGTTAAACCCCAGGCCCCTTCCGACCAGCATCGCCTCTTCTCCGCTGGCTTCATCTCTTGCCAGGACCACATTGTTGTTGAAGGCCCTTTTTACGGTGTAACTCACCACTGCGAACTCCCCCGGATAACCAATTCCTTTTGCCCTACAAATATATTATACATTAGAGTGTAATTTAAAAAAAGGAGCTGGGAATGGAAACCAATTTATTTTTCATTTTAACTATATGATCGTTAACAAGCCGTTTTTGCTCTGCTGCATCTGCCATGAGACAGGAAAGGCTACGCGGTAAGCTAGGATCCGCCTGACAGGATTGATTCTTTGAAAAATTATCTGTTATAATATAAAAGGCTGTCCGCATTATAATAAACACGGGAGGGGATGCTTTTGAAGAACAACAACAATCGGAGGGGGCTTTTCAACCGTTTCCTGGACTTCGTCGAAAGAGCGGGCAATAAACTGCCCCACCCTGTGACGCTGTTCATCATTCTGGCCTTATTGGTAATCGTTATTTCCGCCATAGCGGCATCAGCCGGCGTCCAGGTATCCTATGAACGCTTTAAGGACGGCCAGCCTGAAATGGTTACGGTGACTGCTGTTAACCTCTTAACAGTCCAGGGAATCAGGCAAATATTCTCGGAGGCGGTGAAAAACTTCACCAGCTTTGCCCCGCTGGGCACCGTTTTAGTGGCCATGCTGGGCGTAGGTGTCGCCGAAGGCACCGGCCTTATCCAGGCATCGCTTAAAAAGCTGGTCCTCAGCACCCCTAGGCAGCTGGTGACCTTCGTGGTGGTCTTCGCCGGCGTTATGTCCAATATAGCTTCCGATGCCGGTTATGTGGTGCTGGTACCGCTGGGTGCCCTGGTTTTCCTCAGCTTCGACCGACATCCGCTGGCAGGCCTTGCAGCTGCCTTCGCGGGAGTATCCGGTGGATTCAGCGCCAACTTGCTCGTGAGCACTCTCGATCCATTGCTCGCGGGTATAAGCCAGGAAGCCGCCCGTATGTTCCAGCCGGGTTACGTGGTAAACCCCACCGACAACTATTACTTCATGGCGGCATCCACGATTCTTATATCACTCCTCGGCACCTGGGTCACCGAAAGGATCGTGGAGCCCAGACTCGGAATATACGAAGGCGAGTTCCAGCACGAGGAAGGTCTCACAACGCTGACACCTGAAGAATCGAAAGGCCTCAAATGGGCCGGCATCACACTGCTTATTTATGTGGCCGCTATACTTGCCATGGTGGTTCCGCCCAATGGACTTCTCCGCTCCGAGACCGGAGAAGTCTTAAAGAATTCCGCATTCATCAACGGGCTCGTGCCCATAATAGCTTTCGGCTTCATGCTGCCCGGTATAGCCTACGGCATGGCCGTCGGTTCCGTTAAAAGCGACAAGGACGTAGCATCTATCATGTCAAAAGGCATGTCCACCATGGGCGGTTATATCGTGCTGGCGTTTTTCGCGGCCCAGTTCGTGAGTTACTTCAGCTGGTCCAACCTGGGTATAATTCTGGCTGTAAAGGGGGCCAACTTCCTGAAAGCCGCCGGCATGACCGGAATTCCGCTGATGATCGGTTTCATACTCGTCTCGGCGTTTATAAACCTGTTCATCGGCAGCGCCTCGGCCAAGTGGGCGATCATGGCTCCGGTATTCGTGCCGATGTTCATGGCTCTGGGTTACTCGCCGGCCTTTACCCAGTTAGTTTACAGGATCGGCGACTCCTCCACCAACATCATTACTCCGCTCATGTCTTACTTTGCCGTTATAGTAGCCTTCGCCCAGAAGTATGATAAAAATGTCGGCATAGGCACGCTGATTTCGGCGATGCTCCCTTACTCCATCATGTTCCTAGTGGGCTGGACCATCCTGATGGTAATCTGGTTCATACTGGGACTGCCCATCGGACCTGGTGCATATATAACACTATAATTACGGCAAAAATTCATGCCACCCGCCTGCCGGCAACCGGTTCTGGCGGGTGGTCATTGTTTTTAAAATAAGGGCAAAGGGGAGGTTTTGATGATAAATGAGGAAAGGCTGATAAACGAATTCCTGGAGCTCGTAAAAATCGACAGCCCCTCGGGCAAAGAGGGGCGTCTGGCCCAGGTGCTGATCGAAAAACTCTCTACGCTGGGCCTTAAGGTCTCCGTCGACGATGCGGGCGAAAAGGTCGGAGGTGAGACGGGCAACGTAATAGCCCGGCTGAAAGGCAAGCCCGGCGCTCCCGCCATTCTGTTCAGCTGCCATATGGATAACGTAATGCCTTGTGAAGGTGTAAAACCGGTTATAAAGGACGGTGTCATTTACAGCGACGGTACCACTGTGCTCGGTGCCGACAACAAAGCCGGTATCGCCGCAGTTCTGGAAGCCCTGAGGGTCGTAAAGGAAAATTCAATCGATCACGGCGACGTGGAAGTCGTCTTTAGCATCTGGGAAGAGGGGGGCCTCAGGGGAGCCAGTAATCTTAACGCCGATCTTCTAACGGCGAAGTACGCCTTCGTCCTGGACAGCGGAGGTTCACCCGGTGAGATAATAACCTCCGGCCCCGCCCAGGATAAAATCGAAGTGAAGCTCATAGGCAGGGCAGCCCACGCCGGTGTGGCACCGGAGGAAGGCATCAGCGCAATAATGATGGCCGCCCGTGCCATCGACCGCATGAAACTGCTTCGAATCGATGAGGAAACTACCGCGAATATCGGGGTGATAAACGGCGGCCAGGCCACCAATATAGTAACACCCGAAGTAACCGTAAAAGCCGAGGCCAGAAGCCTGAGTGAGGAAAAACTTTCGGCCCAGACCAGGCATATGGTCGAGGCTTTCGAGAAAGCAGCCGCTGAGTTCGGCGGCAGGGCCGAAATAGAAGTGACAAGGATGTATCCACCTTTCAGGGTGGAAGAAAGTGACGATATAGTCCGCGGCGTAAAGAGGGCTTTAGAGCGCATAGGTATTACGGGCTACACCCGTTCCACCGGCGGAGGCAGCGATACAAATATATTCAATGGTATGAGAATCAAAGCCGTAAACCTAGGCATCGGAGAGAGGAAGCCCCATACCCTGGAAGAACACATTCACATCAAAGACCTGGTAGATACCGCTCGCATGGTAATCGAAATAATAAGGGTATTTGCCGAAATGTAGATGCAGGGCCCCTTCCACACGAAGGGGCATAAAAAACTAATTCCTGATTTTAAACGGTGCTCTGTTTGCTTTTTTCGAATCGATCAAAAACACCGGAATTCCTCTTAATACGAGTTAAGTATAATTTCATTTAATTTTATATTTATTGTAATTTGACTTCAACATTACCCAAAAAAATTAATATTTTCTTGGGGCAACCGCTTTACTGGTGTTTTCCAGGTATTTGATTATATCGTCGTACTTCCTGCAGGCTACGATGGTGAAAAGGATGTCGATTACGCTAAGCTGCGCCATGCGGGAAGCCATAGCACCGCTCCGGAAAAGCACCTCCGAGGAAATGACGAAAAGCTTAGGCCGAATTTTGTTTTGCAAAGGTTTTAATTTTTATGTTACTATATTTTAAGGTGATGTTATGAACCTCGATAAAGCCAAAGGCTATCTTGCCGGAGTGGGTTTTTCATCTATTTTCGGGTTTTCTTTCATGTTCACCAAAAACGCTTTGGAAAGGGTGGACCCCTTTCGATTCATAGGTTTCAGGTTTGCCCTGGCAGCTTTCACTATCGGATTGCTGGCGGCTACGGGCGTGATAAGGTTTTCGCTGCGGGGCAGAAGGCTGGCGCCCCTTCTCGCGGTTGCCTTTTTACAGCCCGTCTGCTACTTCACATTTGAGACCATGGGGGTAAACCTCACTTCTTCTTCACAGGCCGGCATGATGATGGCACTCATTCCTATCTTCGTGGCCATTCTCAGCGCCCTCATGCTGAAAGAGCGCCCCAGCCCGGCCCAGACTTTTTTCATCATCCTCTCAGTATCGGGTGTGATTATCATAGCCGCCTTTCAGGGTGTAAACGGCGGTGAAGCCAACCTGCACGGGCTTTTGTTCCTCACCGGAGCCGTGCTCTCAGCAGCTTTTTATAACATTGCCAGCCGGCGCTTTTCCGCTGAATACACGCCGTTTGAAGTCACTTTTGTTATGATGTGGGTGGGGGCCCTTTTCTTCAATACCGTGGCTTTTATACTGCACCTGAAATCGGGAAATCCGGGCACTTTTTTAGCCCCTCTCGCCGACGGCAGGGTCCTGGTATCCCTCTTTTACCTGGGGATAGGCTCTTCGGTGATAGCCTTTTTCCTGGTGAACTATTCACTGTCGCGGCTTCCCGCATCCCAATCGGCGGTGTTTTCGAATCTGACCACGGTCATATCGGTACTGGCCGGAGTAATTTTCCGCGGCGAACCCTTTTTCTGGTACCAGGCTGCCGGAGCACTTCTGATACTGGCAGGCGTATGGGGAACCAACCATTTTGCCGAGTTGGCGGAAGAAAAACAGAAAAATCTCCGTGAAGGAGGAAAAATCTCAAAATGAATAGCATCCTTTTGGTTGAAGACGATTTGAGCCTTATTGACGGTCTTAAATTTGTACTCCAAAAAAATGGCTTCAATGTTGATATTGCAAGAACAGCAAAAGAAGCACTAAATGCAGTTCAAAATAAAAAATATGATTTGTTGCTCCTTGACCTGACCTTGCCTGATGGAAACGGATTTGAAATATGCAAAAAAGTGCGTCAGTCCTCCTCTGTACCAATTATTTTTTTAACGGCATCAGATGATGAGGTGAATATTGTAGTGGGGCTAGATATAGGAGGAGACGACTATATTACAAAACCTTTCAAGCTCAACGAACTGATTTCAAGAATTAATGCCGTGTTGCGGCGTGCTAAACTGTCAAATAACGTCCATCATGAGCTTCACTCCAATGGTATAACAGTAAATCTTCTTGAAAATCGTGTATGGAAGAATGGCCTTGAGATTGAACTTACTGCTTCAGAATATCGGCTTTTATGCTTGCTAATGCAACATCCAAATACCATTTTAACAAGAGAAACCATAATGAATAGGCTTTGGGACAATAATGGCAACTTTATAGATAATAACACCCTATCGGTCTATGTTCGCAGACTCCGGGAAAAAATTGAAGATGATCCTGACAATCCAGCATTTCTGGTGACGATTCGAGGACTAGGTTATCGTTGGAATGTTATAAAGTGAGGGATTGGGGATCTCTATGAAAATTTTTATAAATAAAGAAGTGAAAAAGCTATTTATTACCCTGGCAGGAGTATCCATTATATTTATAATATTAGGACAAGTTGCTATAATGTTTTCCGCAAATGACTATAAGCAGAATATGCTTCAGCATGATTACGAGGTTGCGGGATATATGAGGCGAAGAGGAATTGATAAATTGTTGATTATTCGTTCATTTACATGTGAAAAATCAAATGAAGATATAGAAGCAGGTCGAAAGTTACTCCAAATGGCAGGATATAACAGCGAAATTCAAAACAATCTTCTTCCTTCAGTAGAGCGCTTTTATCAAAAAAATGCAGCAATTTCGCTGGCACTTTTCATTACTTTTTCAGTAACAAGTAGCCTGACCATTCTTTTTTTTGTTTTACAGCACTATAAAAGAATTGAGGAAGCTGACTTAAGTTTGCGGGATTTTATGGCTGGCAATACCAATATCCGTTTGGACGAACTGGGAGAAGATAGTTTGCACAAACTTTTTGCTACAATCAATTCAATAGTAACTTCACAAGTCGCACATATTGAAAGAGAAAAACAGAACAGGAAATTTTTAAAAGATACGATTTCTGATATATCGCATCAACTGAAAACACCGCTTGCCGCACTTAAAATGTATAACGAAATTATACTAAATGAAAATATTGAAAATAATGTGGTAAAAAGTTTCTCGTTAAAAATTGAACGCGAAATTATCCGGATGGAATCACTTATTCAAAACCTTTTGAAACTAGCAAAGTTGGACGCGGGCTCAATTAAACTCGAAAAAAGTACGCACAATCTAAAAGATTTCCTTAGAGAAGTTATAGAAGGGTTCCGAACACGAGCAGAAATTGAGTGCAAAAAGATAATACTTGATTGTGACGAACATATTGTTATGAATTTTGACAAAGAATGGCTGCTAGAAGCGCTCAGCAACATCATAAAAAATGCTCTAGATCACACCGAAGCTCAAGATAAAATTGAAGTGCATTGCACTGAAACTCCTGCATTGATACTAATTACAATAAAAGACAATGGAACAGGAATTCATCCTGAGGACATTCCTCACATTTTTAAAAGATTTTATCGCAGCAGATTTTCAAAAGATAAACATGGAGTTGGTATAGGGCTTACTCTAGCAAAGACCATTATTGAAATGCACGGCGGAATTGTTACAGTTGAGAGCGAAGTAGGTAAAGGGACTGCCTTTAATCTGATATTCCCAAAGCTTTCAAATTTGTAAGATTTAATTCACGTTAAAGTAAGGGTCAAATGTTACTATTTAAATATAAAAACTTTCCTATAAGACGTTCTCCCAGATAAGTGAGGTGTTTTAATTGAATGTATTAGTAGTTAAGAATTTAAGCAAAACATACGGATCCGGTGAAACTAAAGTGGAGGCTCTAAAAGATGTTTCATTTTCCGTTTCAAAAGGAGAATTTGTTGTCATAACGGGACCCTCAGGTTCTGGAAAAACTACTCTGTTGAATCTTATAGGCGGATTGGATGTTCCTACTTCCGGCAAGGTGTTTATAGATGGCAAAAACATTTTTACAATGAAAGAAAGTGAACTTACCGTTTTTCGCAGACGGAATATAGGGTTTATTTTTCAAGCATACAACCTGGTTCCTGAACTTAATGTGGAGGAGAACGTAGTCCTCCCAATGCTATTGGATTATCGAAAACCCGATGAGAAGTATATAAATGAACTCCTTGATATCTTAGGTCTTGCAGAAAGAAAGCATCATTTGCCGAACCAGCTTTCCGGAGGTCAGCAACAGCGAGTAGCTATAGCTAGGGCACTCGCCACAAAACCAGCTATTATTCTTGCTGATGAACCTACTGGAAATCTGGATAGTAAAAATAGCAAAGATGTCATCAATTTATTGAAAATGTGTGTTGAAAGGTATAAGCAGACGTTGATAATGATCACTCATAATCAAAATTTTATGTCTTATGCTGACCGTGTGTTTTATATAGAGGATGGCATACTGACCGAGCTAGGGGGCAGACAAAAATGAATAGTTATCTTTCTATTGTCCCGAAATATTTATCTGCTCATAAAAAAAGAACAAGACTAGTTATCACCAGCGTTGTCATAGCTGTAGCCCTTGTCACCGGCATATTTTCCATGTTAGATGTGTTTTTAGAATTTCAAAAGGTACAGGTCATCCAAGACTTTGGAAATTACCACATTGTTGTAAAAGAAGTAACCGAAGAAGAAATTCAGATAATCGGCAGTCGTGTTGATGTACAAAATGCAGGGAGATGGATAGATCTGGAAGAGGGAACAATCAATGGTGTTAAATGCCTACTCGGAGCTATTGATCCAAACTTTGCCGAAAATATGAATATCAAGCTCATTAAAGGTAAGTATCCTACTGAAAAAAACGAGCTTATGCTAGAAAATTGGGCAATGGAAAAACTGAAAGGATTAAAAATCAAGGATAAAGTGAAAATTGCGTTGAAAAACGGGATAACTAGGGAATTTGTTATAAGTGGTGTTTACAAGGACTTAAGTAATACAAAAGGAGCAGGAGTTCCGGGGATATTATTATCCATTAACGGCGCTAAGGAGCTTGTCCCTGGAATCAAAATGGATTATGTTGTGTTGTTTAAAGACGGTGTAAATATTATTAAAGCAGAAGCTGAAATAAAGGAAGCGTTGAGCATAAAAGATGATAGAATAGCGCGTAATGAACGGCTGTTAGCGCTTATTGGACAAAGCACTAACAGTTTTGTTATAGGCATTTATATAACCGGATGCATTTTATTTTGTATCGTCCTTATTGCTGGTTTTTTGATGATTTACAACACTTTTAATATCTCAGTGATGGAAAGAGTTCGACAATTCGGACTTTTGCGCTGTATTGGTGCGTCGCAGAAACAAATCAAAAAGATGGTAATACAAGAAGGACTGATTATCGTATTACGAGCTATTCCCATAGGATTAACGATAGGCATGTTCATAACATTTCTATGCTGTGCAGTGCTCAAATTCTATAATAGCAGCATTTTTGGAGAAATACCTCTGTTTAATATCAGTTTCTTAGGAATAGTTGCAGGTGTCTTGGACGGGTTCCTGACTGTATTTCTTGCTTCCTATGTACCTGCAAAAAAGGCATCAAAGGCATCTCCTGTTAATGCTGTAACGGAAATTAGTGAAATTAGAATTAGTAAAAATAAAAAGCACGGGTATTTAACAAAAATACTTCCTGCTGAAATTGCCATGGGTATCAACAATGCTGTTTTAAAAAAGAAAACGCTCTTTTTGATGTCCTCGTCTATTGCCATTAGCATTGTGATGTTCTTAGGCTTTCAGGTATTTATCGATTTCGTGCATTCTTCACTCAAAACAACAAAACCCTACACTCCGGATATCTCGATTGTTTCGGAACAGGGATTAGACAGTAGCCTTTATGAAAATATCTCCGAATTGAGTGGTGTAAATAAGGTTTCACGCAGAATGTTCAGTTATGTATATGCTACCTTTGATGCTTCAAGATTAACCCCTGCATATAAAGATATCGTTGGCAAAATTGAAACAACGGAAAATGGGTTGTTTATACCACCCGAAAAATCTTGGCTGATCTCTTATGACAAAAACCAATTGCAGTGGGCAAAGGAAGATTTGATTAAGGGAGAGCTTTCGGAAGAAAAGTTGAATAAACATAATGGAATCGTAGCAGTCGCCGAAACATTAAGAAATGGCATAGGAATTAAAACTACAAATTTGCAATTGGGAGACAAGGTTTATATACAAACACCTGACGGGGCAAAAGAAATGACCGTAATGGGAATTCTTCGTACTGTTCCATTCAGCAGTTCTGAACCTACTATGACTACTTTTATCACAACCGAGAAGATGTATACCCAACTGACGAGAGATTCAACGATAAAAGTTATCGACATTAAGCTTAAAAATCAAGGGCAGGAGAAGACGGTAAATGAAATTAAGGAGATTTTAGACGACTCGGTTTCGTTTTATGACCTACGCCAGAAAAATGCAGAGATTAATAGACACTTTATAACAATGGCAGTTTTTGTATATGGATTTGTAGTAGTAATTGCACTAATCAGTGCTTTAAACATCATTAATACCATGAATACCAGTGTAGAAGCAAAAACTCGATATCTAGGGGTCATGCGGGCAATAGGGATGACTGGTGTACAGCTAGAGAAAATGGTACTGGTAGAAGCGCTCACATATAGCATGACAGGATATATTGCGGGATGCATTATGGGTATAGCGTTGCAGAAGATTATAATTCATAATTTTCTTACAAAGCTTCTTGATATATGGAAGTTTCCGTTTATACAAATTGTGTTGATATTAATTGTCCTCCTTTTAATAACATTTATCTCCATTATTAGTCCATTGAGGCGGATTAAAGCTAAAGGGATTTCTGAGATTATTAGGACATTATAACATTAATTCGATATAATTTATCAATATATACCCCGAACCTCAGTGATTTCAACAGCCTGTTTAAGCGATTCCTAATTGCCGAAATTAAAGACTTCTCCTCCCACAACAACGCTTTTTATACTCAGATTACCGTCAAATATTACCATGTCCGCATCCTTCCCCACCTCAATACTACCCTTCATTCGCGACAGCCCTATCACTCTGGCAGGGTTTAGGCTTGCCATCCGCACTGCATCATGCAATGGAACCCCCAAGGTTTTGACCAAATAGCGCACCGCCCTGTCGAGGGTGAGGGTGGAACCCGCCAGGGTTCCGTTTTTCAAGCGGGCCTCGCCGTTTTTCACAAAGACCTGCTGGCCCCCTAGGGTGTATTCGCCGTCGGAAAGCCCGGCTGCCATCATTGCATCTGATACGAGGATTACCTTTTCCTTGCCTTTAACTTTAAGTATCAACTTCACGGCCGCAGGGTGTAGGTGTATGCCGTCACAGATCACCTCGCAGTAAACCCTCTCGTCGGTTAGTGCAGCTCCGGCGGCACCTGGCTCCCTATGATCGAATCCCCTCATACCGTTGAAGGTATGGGTTGCCAGGGTCACGCCCAGATCTATCCCGCGCTTTGCTTCATCGTAGGTGGCATTGGTGTGGCCCATAGCGGCCACGATACCTCCTTCCTTGAGAAAAGATATGGCATCCCCGGCACCGGCGGCTTCCGGAGCCAGCGCCACCACCCGGATGCTGTTTTCCGAAAGGCGAAGGAGCTCGTCCAGTTCGGCCGTATCGGGTTTCCTTATGTATTCTGCGGGCTGGGCTCCCTTTTTTGCAGTTGAAAAATACGGCCCTTCCACATAAATTCCCAAAAGCTTTGACCTCGCTTTATCCGGCCTCTGGATTTTTATAAAACCTGCCGCATTTTTAACCGCCCTTTTCATCTCCTCAAAAGGTGCCGTGAGTACTGTTGCCAGGAATCCGGTAACGCCGTTTTTCAGGTGAAATTCAGCTATGGTCTCCAGAGCCCCGGGTGTAGCCTCCATAAAGTCCCTGCCGTAACTGCCGTGATTGTGGATGTCGATAAAACCGGGCGCCAGGTAGTTACCCCCTGCATCCACCACTAAGTCGAAGTTTTCGGCGGGTTCCCTCCCTTTTTTCACTTCCGCAATCCTGCCGTCCCGAACCAGAACCCAATGGTCATCCAGCACCTCATAGGGAGTTATCACCCGGGCGTTTTTTATCAGCACCTTCATTTTACACCACCCCCTAGAAATCAGACGCCGGCTGTATCGCAGCGTCTATCTTTTTTGCCCTATTTTTGTAAATTTCGGCCGCATCTTTATCCATTATAACAGTGACGTCCCTGTGGAGAAGCAGAAACGAAGCGGGCACCCTGGTGGAAACCGCATCATCATCCAGAAGTTCCGCCATTATAGCGGCTTTTTCGGGGCCGCTGGCCAAAAGCAGGATTTTCTTCGCCTGCATTATGGTACCCAGGCCTACTGTTATGGCTTTTCTAGGAACCTCGTCAATGCTCCCGAAGAAGCGGGCGTTGGCTGTCAGGGTATCGGGCGCAAGATCGGTCAGGTGGGTGGCGGTCAGGAGCTCATCACCCGGCTCGTTGAAGCCTATGTGGCCGTTTACGCCGATGCCGAGAAGCTGCAGGTCGATTCCGCCGAACTTTTTTATTTCTTCGTCGTACCTGCGGGATTCCTCTTCCACGTCCGGGGCCGTTCCGTCGGGAATATGGATGTTTTCCGGCCTTACGTTTACGTGGTCGAAGAAGTTCCTGTACATGTAGTAGTGGTAGCTCCTGGGATCATCGGGCGAAAGGCCGTAGTATTCGTCCAGGTTGAAGGTTATTACCCGGGAAAAGTCGAGTTTTCCTTCTTTATACATTCGCACCAGTTCCCTGTAGGTGCCGAGCGGCGTGCTCCCCGTAGCAAGGCCCAGCACCAGGTCCGGCTTTTTTTTGATTTCCTCCGCTATTATGTTAGCCGCAATCCTGCTCATCTCCTGATAGTCCCCGGCGATAATTAACTTCATAAAACTCCCCCCATCTATCACCGGTTGAGGTTTACCGTTATTTTAAACTGATCTGACCTGTAATAGGAAACCTCGTAAAAAACCGGCTTTGTGTGAAAGTAGACGCTCTCCACCTTCAACAAGGGCATGGTCTCCTCCAGCATCAAAAGCGCTTCGAGATCCGGAGTGGAGAGCACCGCCGAAAAACTGGTCCTGGAACTCCTGACTTCGATTCCGTACCGGGTACTCAAAAGTTCGTATAAAGAACCGCTTAGGTCTATTTTTTCAAAATCCGGCACCAGCAATACGGGGATGTATACGGTCTCCACCGCTACCGGTACCCTGTCGGCTTTCCTTAATCTAGCCACCCTGTAGACTTCTTCTTTCAAATCTATACCGAGAAACTCTCCCATTTCACCGGCGGGAATGCTGTCAAATTCAACCACTTCGGTCCGGGGCGTCATCCCTCTGCTCATGACCATCTCGGTAAAACTCATGAGGCCTTCCTGTTCTATACGGGGGATGGCCACAAAGCTGCCCCTGCCCTTTTCCCTGACGATAACGCCTTCCAGTTCCAATTCCTTCAGAGCCTGCCGCACGGTCATCCTGCTGAGGCCGAAGCGCTCGCAGTATTCCCTCTCGGAGGGCAGCGGGTCCCCGGGTTTCAGGTCCTGCCTTTTTATTTCATCCCTGATTATCTGTTTCAATCTAAAATAGGCGGGTATCGGGCTTTTTTTGTCCAGCATTGGGACACCTCCACAATTAGTTTACCATATATATGTATAGTTGTATAGACACGTTATGTTAAAAAATTTACGTCAATATATTTTTGCCGCCTTCGCTGACCGGGCGATCGCGTTAGCCGCTTCCATACCAGTCTTCAATGCACCGTTGGCCCAGCCATGGGTCCCGGATATATGTTCTCCTGCGAAGTATACCCTGCCGTCGTATTCGGGGAGCGCCGACGCCCAGGAAAATATTCGCTTTTGCTCCGGAAAATAGTAACAAAACCCCCCTAAAAAGGTTGGCTGCCTACCCCAGCTGATTCTGGCAAAGTCAACAACTACGGGGTCAAGATATCCTTTGGGCAATCCGTGGACTTCCTCCACCTGACGCTTTATTATTTCAAAGGCCGCGTCATCGGGTATATTCCCCAGGCGGGCCGCATCCAATGTTAGATTATAAGAGGCCAGAAGAACCCCCGGTTCATCAGGTGAATACCCGTGTCTCATATCCCAGCTGTCCGCCGGCGACACAAAGAAACCCCTGCGCACCCTCTCCTTCCATTTTGAATGGCACCGCGCATGGTCCGATGGATACCGAATTTGTTGGATCGGCAGGTCTGTATAACTTGCTCCGCCGACAATTCTCTCGCCGGGCCCGCCAAGTTCCCAAAAGCGGAACTTGCAGAGAAAAAGGGTTTTCTGGGCCTCGATATAATTCACCTCTTTTATCGCCTGCATCTTTCTGTTGCTGAAAGGAGGATCTATCTTGACAATCCTGAGGGTCGAAAATGGTATTGCGCATACCACATAGTCAAAATCTTCCTGAAGGCATTCTCTCATATATTTTGTTTTATACCTGAGGGTTACCCTTCCGTCTTTTCGATGTCTAAATATTCCGTCCACCCAGGTACCTCTTCGCCACGTTACTCTGCCCAAAAGTCGGGCAGGGATACCGGGGTATTCTTTCGGATTCGGGTTCGTCAGCGATTCGTAAAAAGCCAGCGGAAGGCGGACCATACCTCCTATTATTTCATACAGGAAGGTGAAGGCAGAGGGATACACTTCCTGAAGAAATTCTGTATAACCGTTATACAAAAATGAGCCAACACCGGGAGATAAACTTCCCAGGAGATAGATGGCATCCTGGCTGAGTCCCGCCTCCTCCATCACCCTGCGTACGCTGAAATAGTCCCAATACACTATTTCCGGACTATACATGGGCCTGACTTCCACCGTTTCCGGGCGGACCTCCTCCGGAATTCGCAAAAGCGGCGTTTCAAGAGCGTAAAAGAGGAGGTCCTCCCAGGGCATCCTCTTTTCCCACTCGGCCAAATCGAACTTCGGGTAGATCCTTTCCATTACGTTCCTTCCTTCTGCATCGTTCCTTACGCGGACGCGGTGTACATAGAGAAACGCGTTCTCATTGGTCTGGACGAAGGGGCGGGTGTGCAGTTTAAAAAGGTTGATATAATGCCATGTGGTTTCGTGGGAAACGGGAAACCGCATAGCCCCCAGTTCGCCGTAATATTTTTTTTCCTCGTCAAAATAGTACGTATAGATCCTTCCCCCTATGCGGTCTTCCAGGGCTTCGAATACGGTGATATCGAATCCCAGCTTGCGAAGCTCAAAGGCGGCGGAGAGCCCCGCCAGACCGCCACCGATAATTCCTACCTTTACACCTCTAAATTCTCCCGGCGAGGCAATGGTCGTAATATCGGGAGGCGGCCCAAGCACCTTTAATATATTGTCAAAATCTCCAAGCCGCCCCCCTTTCGCCAGCGCATAGCGTAGCAGATCGTACCTTTCTTCATCCGTAGGATCATCGGGCATATACGGCGTAAACCCCGGCCCCGAAGGAATCATGCTGGGCTTTTTTGTATGGGACATGGTCGCTTTCCCCCTTGTGAGTTAGCTATCAGCTTATACTGAATCTATTCAATAAAATACGAATTATTGCATGTACGGTTACAAAGGTGGGCAAGCCCTCATAAACTTAAGGCTTTCTCACCGCGCCACCAGCAATATATCACATGGGTATTTGGCTTACAAAACTCGGGGTCAACGCCTTGTAAGTTGATATATACTTTCTCGATTGATATAATTTCTTTAAGAATATTAAAAAATGGTGATTTACATGGATTATATTGAAAAATGCGTTTCCGAGCTGAAGACTTTCTCTTTGCTTCACCAACAATATCTTATTTGCGTGCTTAAGCGGGTAATTGAATACTATAAGGATTCACTTATGGGTCTTGCAATTTTCGGTTCTTATGCCAGGGGAGAAAACCGGAAAAATTCCGACCTGGACCTGTTGATTATTTTAAAAAAAGCCCCGGGTTTCAGCCGGAGAATCAAAGAATTTGTGGAAAATGTGGAAATTGTACATGAATCCTTAGGGCAACAATTATATGAAGAAGAGGATATCCTTTGCGAGCTCTCTCCCTATATTCTCTCAAAAGAAGAAGCATTAAAGTTTCAACCTGTTTATTTTGACTTAACCGAGCATAGTAAAATCTTGTTTGACCCGGAGGGTATTATATGCCGTATAATCGAGTCTACAAAAAATTTAATGGACCGATATGGTGCAAGAAAGTCAGAATTCGGTAACTTTTGGGAGTGGGAAACGGAAAAAAGAGGATTTATAGGGGGTACTAAATTATGAAAGTAGATGCCTTAACTTTAGCCTATCTAGAAAAAGCAAGGGTTCGCTTCAAAGCACTGGGCTTTTATTATGAAAATGGTGCTTATTCAGATGTGGTTAGGGAAGCTCAAGAAATGGTAGAACTATTATTAAAAGCTGTGTTGAGGGCTATAGGCGTAGAAGTACCGAAAATACACGACGTGGGTCGCGTACTCGAAAAGCATAAAGAATCGCTCCCTCAAATCTTGCAGGAACACCTCGATAGAATCAAAAGCATTTCTAAACGCCTACGCAAGGAAAGAGAACTGAGTTTTTACGGTGCTGAAGATTTTATTCCTACTGAAGAATACGGACCCGATGATGCCGAAATGGCAATTAAAGATGCGGAGTTTGTTCTGAAAACCGTTGAGGAAGCATTTAAAAAAGGTATATAGGTTTTCGATAAACTTGAAATTGTGAGGAGAAGAAAATGTTCATTGAAGTTTACCCCACAGCGCAGAGCGTGAAGGATCTGAATGGAAAAACCGCAATAGTTATAGATGTGCTGAGGGCTACCAGCGTCATAACCACCGCTCTTCATAACGGCGCAGAAAGGGTCATCCCGGTGCCTTCGGTGGAGGATGCTTTTCGTCTGGCGAGGGATCTTAAGTACAATTCGCTTCTTGGAGGGGAGAGAGGGGCTGTAAAGATTCCGGGTTTTGACCTGGGAAATTCGCCGCTCGAATACAAAAAAGAACTGGTGGCGGGAAAAACGGTGATCCTCACCACCAGTAATGGCACAAAAGCCATAAAAGCTTCCGAAAGTGCCGAGCACATCCTCATAGGATGTTTTTTGAATGCCTCAGCGGCGGCCGGAAAAGCCCTCCAGTTTGCTCTGTCCAGCGAAACCCCCGGTGTGGCGGTGGTATGCGCCGGCACCCTGGGGGAATTCTCGCTGGACGATGCCGCCTGCGCCGGCCTAATCGTGGACAGCCTGGTCAGGAATATCGAAAGGATGAACGAAATTCCGGAACTTTCGGACCTGGCCTTCGCCTGCCGGGACCTTTATCTGGAACACCGGCACGACCTTAAAGCTTTCATATCCCATGCCGCACATTTCAAAAGGCTTCTTGGCCTGGGCCTTGAAAAGGACATAGACTACTGCCTGCAACGGGACGTAATAAACTGCGTGCCGGTTTATGATAAAAGGACACCTATAATTGACGTCCCTTTAATAACTTTATTTACCAATCCACCATTTTAAATCCGGCATCAAAAGACCATTTTGAGTAAAATCGCATTATCGTTATGCATGTAATAGGAAGAATTGAAATTTATCCTATAATGTTGTTATTGATACCTTCAGCCTGAAAAAGGGCCAGTATATGAAAAAAAATTTAGACGACCACAAAAAGGCCGCCTAAATTTTTTATGAGCCTAAATTTCCCGCGGCTTTCACACGGATTCTAATGGCATTTCCCGGAAGGTACGCAAGAGGAATATCTTCTACCTGAACGATTTTCACCGTTTCCGGATTGGCTCCGGCTTTTATCGCTTCATCTTTAGCCCTTTGCTTTGCCTTATTCAGGGCTTCGTCCCTGCTCATTTCGCTTAAGGAAAAGATGCTGTCAATCTCTCCGCTTACCTGAGCTATGGCCGCACCTAGTGCATTAGCAACTCCGTAGTTGTTGGGCCTTATTATTTCGCTTACACCGGTGATTTCGTTACCAACGATGATGCTTCCGCCGCCGACCAAAACGAGGGGTTGGGGATTTTTGCTGGTTTTCATCTTATCCACGGATTCGTTAATCATTTCCTGCATTTTTTCGTATGCCCGCAGGGCAAATTCAAGGGGAATATCCTTTGCCTTGTCCTTTGATCCTATATCAGCAAGTCCAAGGCGCACCACTATATCCGTAGCTGTTATTGTATTTCCTCCGAAGACTAAGGCTTCTTCGGTTATCCTGTAACCCACGCTTTCGGGTCCTATTTTGATTTCTCCGTTTTCTTCGCGAACTATTGTGCTTCCTCCTAAAGCAATCGAGATTAAGTCGGGCATTCTGAAGTTTGTCCTTACCCCTCCTATTTCAACGGCGATGGATGATTCCCTTGGAAACCCTTGGGAAATTACTCCTATATCGCTGGTGGTTCCACCGACATCAAGGACCAGCGCATCATCCAATTTGCTTAGAAATGCCGCACCTCGAATGCTATTAGTGGGACCGCAGGCGATAGTAAGAATTGGATAACGCATGGCATATTCTATGGACATTAGCGTTCCGTCGTTTTGGCAAAGGTAAACCCTAGCTTCTGTCAGGCCTTCGCGCTTTAAGGCTTCTTTAAAACCGTTGGCAGTGGTACGTGCAACTTCGACCAGCATCGCATTTAAAACAGTGGCATTTTCCCTTTCGAGAAGGCCTAGGGAGCTAATTTCGTGGGACATGGATATGGGGATATCCCCCACGATTCTTTGAAGTATATCTTTTGCCCTTAATTCATGAGCATTGTTAACTGGAGAAAATACCGAGATTATGGCGATGCTTTCAATTTTATTGGCTTTGATATCTTCCGCTATTTTAAAAAGGGCCTCTTCTTCAAAAGGACTTATTTCCCTGCCGTCGAATTCATGGCCTCCCGAAATGAGGTAATGGTAATTTCCCACGGCATCAATGAGATCTTTCGGCCAACCCACCAGCGGAAGAATGGCTGATGTTGCCGGATAGCCGATTCTAATTATTGCTGTTTTGCAAAGCCTTTTTCTTTCAACGATGGCATTTGTCGCATGGGTCGTGCCGAGCATGGCGTATTTAACCCTTTTACGGTCGATTTTACTTTTTTCCAAAACCTTATTCATTGCTTCGTATATTCCGCTGGAAACGTCTTTGGTTGTAGGTACCTTAACGCTTTCAATGACCTCTAAATTTTCATCTACTAGGACGGCATCGGTATTGGTGCCGCCCACGTCGATCCCGAGACGGTACTCCATTTTTGCCATACCTCCTATTGCAGATTGAGTTCTTCTACCGGTATATAGTCAACGTCATATCCGAAATAGTGGGGTCCCACGGTTTGTATTCCCTTTTCGGTTCGCCACTTTTCGTCGCAAGGTATTCCTAGAACGAATACTCTTTGCCCGTAGCGCAACCCTTCGGTGGTTATGGGGAGTCCGGTATGGGCATCTACCACGCAAATTAGATCCGGTACCGTTGCTACGACCTTCCCGTTCCGGAGCGCTATTAAATTTTCGTTTTGGAAGTTAATCGTAAAAGATTCGCCTTTGTACTGGTCGATTCCATCAAGATAAGCTTCTCCGCGGACAAAACCTCCCGTGGTGCGCCTTATAACATCGGATATTTTTCCTTTGAAGAGCGGTATGCCATCTGTCGCTTTTAAAAGTGCTTCTATCGGATCGTCTCCCCTTTTAAGGGCTTCCCGAATTACCCTTCCTATTTGTGCGGAATAAGATACAATATTTCTAATACCTGCCTGTTTTACCTGCTTCCCGGTCATCGGGTAAATCGCTATCATGACCGAACCGCCCATTACGACCGTCGCGTTTCTCGCGAGGCTTTCTGTCCAAAAGTTATTGATGGTTTTTAAGAGCAGGGAATTTCCCTTTTCATCGGCCAAAACCATGGGTGTTGCGGAGATTCCGAAAAGGTGGTACGTCACCATTTGAAGTTCGGGGAAGGCCCTTCCCATGCCATCCACGTCAACCAGAGGAACCTTCTTTTCCGCTGCAACCATTATGGGAATCATGGAATTTACCCCTCCTGCTTCGATGGGAAGGACGGCGAATACTTCCTTTCCGAGGAAGTTTTGGAGGCTTTCAAAGGCATTGAAAATTTCCCTTCCTGAAGGCACTTTTTCTACCAGCACCGTCGGTGCTCCCATCATAGCAACGGGGACTACCAGTGCATCATCAGGTACGTCTTCGACATCTATTAATTTCACTGGACCGTTCTTTTGAATTGATTGAATTGCCATAAGTTTACCTACGTGAGGGTCACCGCCTCCGCCGGTACCCAGCAAGGCGGCACCCACTGCGATATCTTCCACGGCTTCTAAATCGATTTTTTCCAATCTTTCTGCGGATTTTTTCATCGTTCTAAACCTCCTTGAAGTTGGTTGCGGTTTTCGTTTTATAGGCTTTTAGTGGATAGTAAAGCACAAGATAAGATATCATGGAAATGATTATACCATTTATGGCAGAGATACCTGTTTTCAAAAACATGGCTGCTAAAAAACCTAAAATCCAGGATATTATTCCGGCCCAGTTGATATCGGTTATTTCGGACTCCCACAGTTTTTTGTTGCCTTTTTTCAATATCCAGTAATCGGCTATCATGCTGCCGGCAATCGGTGGAATACCAGCTGTGAGTAAAGTGAGGAAGGAAGTGAAATAATTCAAAAATCCCATGACGGCCAGGACTGTTCCCACAGCTCCGGCAATGAAGGTCATAAGAGGCCTTAATTCGTTTTTCATTTTGAAGAGGTTAATTATGGCTAATCCTCCCGAGTAAGCGTTGACGGTATTCGTGGTCCACGTGGCTAAAACGAGAATTACCGCACCGATGAATCCCAGGCCGAGTTTTGTTACAGCTATGGTAATATCGTAAGTGCCGCTGACTACCGTAAGAAGAACTCCGACAATGAGGAGAAACACTCCCGTAGGCCATACCCCCACGAATCCCGATAGCATGGCATCCTTCCTGTTATTTGCGTATCTCGAAAAATCGGCGGCGATTACACCGCCTACCGCAAAACCTCCTACGGAAAGGCCTATGGCATAGCTCCAGGAATAATTTTCCTTGGGAACGTAGTTTATAATATTCGTCATGCCGTAAGATGAAAAAATTTTTGCAAGGCCCCAAAGGGAAAGGATGATCAAAGAAGGTATGGCGATGTAGTTTAAGAATTCGAGAGCCCTAAACCCGTATACTGCAGTTGTGAGCATGATGATTCCCCAGAGTAGTCCGCTCAACCAGACGGGGATGTTTATGCCGAGCCAAAGGTTTATTATTTGGGAAAAAGCCGAGCCGGCTACGTTTGCCTGCACTCCGAACCATCCTATTGTGGAAACGGCAAGGATGGTTGAAATAATAAAGCGCGCTCCCTCCCTGCCGAAGGCGGAAGATGATACTACAACCGTTGGAACTCCTAAGTCGGAACCCTGCATCCCCTGAAAGGTCATAAATACGATTATTATAGTATACCCGATGGCTCCGGCGGCTATGGCCTTTAAGATGGGCATTCCTTGAACTATTGCGCCACCTACCATTAAAGATGACACGCATATCATGGCGCCAGCCCATATTAATGCTATGTTATACCAGGACCTCCTTTCGTTTTTTGGGATCGGATTCAGTGCGTGCTGTTCCATTGAGAATACCTCCTCCTTGGTTTTTATTTAGTGCTGATTTATGGGTTCTGTTTCGATGGTGGGAATGTATAGCAAATACCGTGCCAATACTTCGCCGCGGATTTGTTCTAATAGGGGGGAAAAAAGGGCCAAGAAGTATGTTTTTGCGGGGACATATTGACATATCAATTGCTGTTGGAGTAAAGTATTATATAAAACTTCCGTTATTTTTTAAATCGTACGTTGATTTTTATCATAATTTCTCATTATTTCTTGGTGATAAAGTATGAGAAGAGAATTGGAGGAGCTCCTCGCAGAAGATCTGGGCTTAGAAAAAATAAAAAAGGAATGCGAAACTTATATATTTCTTAGGGCTTCGGGCTACGACGTTTTTTCACCGCCCTGTAGTGAAAAGTGCCCGATTGCAAAAGAATGTCCCTACGATTTGGTAATTTCTTTTCAATTAAATAAGGAAAATTTCTCATTAGGGTTGCCGAAAGATAAAACTTTAAAAGTTCTGCCCGCTACAATTGTCAAGTTATTGTTCGTGGCTTATGAAAAGTCGTTAATTTTGGAAGAAAAAACTAATGATATTAGCCTTGTCGAAAATGCATTAAAGTTTTTGGCTAATCAGTTAAATATGGAGTTTTTGCTCTTTGATAAAAGCGAAAGGCTGCTTTTGAGCCAATGTATTTCCCCCTATCAGTTGCCTTTTTCAGAGGGTCGGGAAAAACTCAATATTTCCTCCGATCCCGAAGGTATTACAAAAACGGCACTGGGAAATTATTATTACCATAAATTTATAAGAAACGGCGATACAGAAGGCATTTTGTTGTGGAGGACTAAGTCTATAAAGAAAAAGGAAAATGATGCACAAAAAATTAAGGATCATTATTTTGCCTTGGTAGGAAAAAATCCCCATTTTGTTGAGATTAAACGACTTTTGCGGCAAATAGCGGAGACGGACCATACGGTGCTTCTTCAGGGAGAAAGCGGTACCGGAAAGGAGTTATTCGCGCGCTATATTCACAACTTAAGTTCCCGAAAGGATAATCCCTTTATTGCGATAAATTGTGCTGCGATCCCTGAAAATCTTTTGGAAAGCGAACTTTTCGGATACGAGGATGGTTCCTTTACAGGTGCCCGGAGAGGGGGTAAACCTGGAAAATTCGAGCTGGCGGATGGGGGAACCATATTCCTCGACGAAATCGGGGACATGCCTTTGCCGCTTCAGGCTAAGCTTTTGAGGGTTTTGGAAGATAGGCGCGTTGAGAGAATAGGAGCTATGGCATTGAGACCCGTAGATATAAGGGTTGTTGCTGCTACCAATAAAAATTTAAAGGAATTAATAGATAAGAAAATGTTTAGGGAGGACCTTTTTTTCAGGCTAAACGTTTTTCCCATCAACATACCACCCTTGCGCGAAAGAAGGGATGATATATTGCTCCTTTTGGATTTTTATCTTAAAAACATCTGCCTTGAGCAGGATAAGTGTTTTAAGGTATTCAGCCCCGAAGCGTTTGAAATCCTGCAAAATTATAACTGGCCAGGTAATATAAGGGAATTAAAGAACGTGGTAACCTATGCGGCATCGATTTGCAAGGAAGATGTCATCTCACCACAATATTTACCTAAGTACCTTCAAAACGGAATGCCCCCCGAGATACCTACAATCGATGATTCGAAGGGAGAATTTTTGACAAGCGACGAGGATAAATTGAAAAACCAATTGGAAATCATGTTGGAAAAATACGGAAGGTCTACGCATGCGAAAAAAACGATAGCCTGCGAAATGGGCATAAGTTTAGCTACCCTATATCGTTGGCTTAAAAAATACAAATTAAAGTAGGTGGTAGGATGCAAAGGATAACGTCAAGTTGGATCGAACCCCTTTGGTACGGCAGCATATTTCTCGGTTCGGGTGGTGGGGGGAAAAGCGAACTTTTAGCTTCTTTGCTAGATAAATACCTTAAAGACAAGGATATTCCTTTGATGGGTATTGAGGACCTACCCGGCGGCGATTTTTTTTGCGGTGTAGGCTTTTTGGGCTCACCGGAGCTTACAGAAGAAAACCTTCCCTCTGGGAAAGAAATAAAAATTGCAATTGAGGAATTGGAAAGGTATACGGGAATTGAATTTCGCGGAATTTCGGTGGTAGAAGGTGCGGGGGTAAACATTTTCTATCCGCTTTTGGCGGCTCTTAAAACGGGGCTACCGGTAGTGGACGGCGATGCTATGGGTAGGGCTTTTCCCGAACTGCAGATGACCACATATCATCTAGAAAATCTGCCCGTGACCCCTCTCGTATTGGTAGATGGTACTTATAACGTCCACCTTTTCCTCGAAAAGCAGGATACGTTTCTTTTGGAGCTAAATACCCGTCAAATAGTTTGCCAAAAGGGAGGAGTGGGGTATTTTGCTGGTTTTCCCTACCCGGGATCCGTTTTAAGAAAGGTGCTGTTACCAAAAACCATCAGTTTTGCCCGGGAAATAGGAGAGTGCTTTTTAAAGGCCGAAAGCTACGGTGAGTTGGTGGATTTGCTTTTGGAAGTTACTTCTAACTCCTTTTACGGCCCCGTGGTTGAGATTTTTAAGGGTACTATAAAAAATATATCTATATTTTCCACCTCCAAGTGGAAGGCAGCAACGCTCGTTTCTAAAGGAGATGAACTGCAGCTTTTATTTCAATACGAAAATTTGCTTGCTTTCAAAAATGGACATATAGCCGCTAGCGTGCCGGATCTGATTTGTGCTATTGACCTTGACAAGCTGAAACCCGTCAATAACAACGAATTTTATGAGGGACAGCCTTTAACGCTTTTGGGTTTACCGGCACCGCTCAGACTTAGAATAAATAAAGCTTTGGATGTGGTCGGGCCCCAGTGTTTTGGCTACCGCACGATTTACATGCCTCTGGAAAAGATATACAAGGACTTTTACAGGGGGGTATATTTTTGAAGATAGCTCTAGGGATTTTAAAAAACGGTAGGACCGGAACGATTATAGCATCTTCCGGTAAAAGTATTTTGTATGAAGGAAGATTTTGTCTAGAAAACTTTTCGGAAAAACTTTTGCACTGTGTTTCGGTCTTAGGAGTATCAAAGGATGATGTGGAAAAAATATACCTTTCCGCCCCTTTTTTTTCCGAAAGACAGGATTGCGTTTTTCCGATAATCCACTTTAGGATCGCACCCGAACTATTCGGTGATGTTCCGGCTTATCCGTATTATTTGCTCAATAATGTAAAGATTTTACAATCAACCCCGGAAAATTTGGCAGAAAAAATTGAAGAAAATTTGAGTCTCATAAAAAATGCCAGCGTAATTTCTACCATATCTCCTTTTGGCTTGGTGTATCCGAAACAGGAAAGCAAGGTAGTATCCATAATGGTAAATTTCGGAAAGGAGAAAATTTTAACCTCTAGGGATTACCCCCATCTTGGATTTTACCAGCGGGAAAAGGTTCTTATAATTGCCGGAAATTTTTTGGTTTCCGCCTTGCCTTTGATATATCAAATAAAAAGCTTCTTTTCCCCTCTTAACCCTGGAATATACTGGGTGGAAAATGAAGCTGTCTTTTTAGAGGCTGATTTTTTACCGGGGTCCTGCGGCGTATATCACGAAGTTGCACCTTTGATCCAGATCGCCAGGGGTTGTGCGGTTATACACGATTGCGGTTATGCTTTGGCCCTATTTAAAATGGGTTCTACTTTTAAACTTTTTCAAATAGAAGGCACCAGGGTAAATGAGCTACCGCTTCAATTCAATTTAAATTCCACCGCATTTATACAACTGCAACGCCAGCTATATGATATTAAGAATAGGTATTCCAAGGATCTTTGCGGTACCATCCCCGTTTTTAACTTTTCACGTTATGATTTCGCGGATTGTGATCCGTTCCGCTTTTACAAGGTGGATTTTATGAAATTAAAGTTATTGCGCTACATTGGTTTGATTTTCGCTCCGAAAAGCTTAGCTTCAGGTACCATTTGCGAACAAAAGAATCTTTTCGATATCAAAAAAAATCTTTTTAGGAAATTATACCTTGTAAGCAGGCGCTATGATCTTCTAAAAAGTCCCTTGGCCTTTTCGCAGGAAATTCCAATCCGCTACCTAACTTCGAGCTTCATTATTTTAAAAGTTGAACTTAGAGAAAGAGATGGCGAAATAGAGGGGATTAAACGCCAGCGCCGGCGTTAGACATTAAGGGGACGATATTTTGGGAGGTGCGGTATATCGGCTGGGGACAAGATAGAAAAATAAGCTCCCCCTTTCCCCCAGCAATTTTCATTGCCAAACCATGAATTTTTTCCTTGTCAAACGCACCCCGTAAATAAACAGAACAATTACGGGTGATAAGATAATCCCTGACGCTACTATTGCTGTAGGAATTGAAATCTTCAACGCTATTAACCCAATAATGGGACCTCCTATAATTTGGCCTAAAGCGTCTATTTGTCCGTATGTAAGATACATGAATAAAGCCATGCTAAAGTTTCTTGATAATCCAAATAAAATCATGGATATAACCATAAATACATTAATTAGGGCCAATATAAAAACCCGTTCCAATTCCCTCGTCTTCTCCATCCTTCTCTTTATATATTCAACTGCCAGTATGCTCAGCAGCATTGCACTTCCATTTATAATTCCAATCCAAACCACCGGCTTTGTATTTACTGCAGTCAGGAAGCCTATGTCCGTTAAAAAATGGGCTGTCCACAATCTATCGAAACCTTCAATATATAATCCGTATAATAAGGAAATAGCCATCATCAGCATTAACACCGACTTCCCTCTTATGAATTTAACACCTTCCATAAAGGTATGCCTCATCTGCCCCCAGGATTTTCGGTCTTCTGCAGGAGATGGTGTAAAGTTTGCTCCCTCATAAAGAACATGAATAGGGGAATGGTTCCTTCTATTACGAATGCTATGCCCATTAATATAAGCCCTATAATAACCGAAAGCTTTCTGCTTCTCATGTCCGCCACAATTCCAGTCGGTATCTCAAAAATAAAGCAAGAGATTTCCAGCGCCGTACCCACCAGTACAAGCTGAAAGGGGTTTAAGTGCAGCATATCAATTCGGTATATTTGACTTACTGTAAAAGCTAAGGAGAAGAAAAAGGCAGGGGCACCTGAATAAATTAAATAAATTAAAGGTTGTGATATGCTTCTGCTCATTAAACCGGCCTCCTTTTATACCCTATCCATTTAATTATATCATTTCTACTTAATATCAACCTTCCTCCACCGACTGCCAACTGCCGTTTTAAAAACCGTCGAGGAAGCATTGAAAAAGGGCGAATAGATCTTTTACATTCGCCCCTTATTAATGCCTCCTACTTTTTAATTTCCGAAATCAGATACTGGCCGCCCTTTTCTATAAATCTTATTTCCACCCCTTGTGCCGGGCCCGAGATTATCCTTATTGGGCCCCGGCGCTCCCCCGACGGATCGCTAAGATCTATCTGCCACTTCTGGCCGAGAGGGTCCTGCACTAATTTCAGCTCTTTCGCCCTGTCGATGAGGGCTTTACCGGTCACCCACCTTTCGGCCTCACCTTCATCGGCGGTGCTGAGGGCGTATATGAAATTCACCAGGGTGTTATACGCCGAGGGAACGACATTGAATTTCATGAGAACGTAATCATCGCCCGAAGCAGCCCCTTCGGGAGTCCCCTTAGTCCCAAATTCGCGAACCCATCTGGCCTCAAACCGCCTGTGAGGCCCCGGGTTGCTCTCCATGAAAATATCTTCCTTCCCATCTTTAAAGCCCCAAAGGTCTCCTTCCATTGTAAGCTCCGAAAGACCCCGCCCTGTAAAAGAAACCCTTGATCGCACGTTAGGCCACCGGGCGGCGGGGTGGGATGATGACCATATTACCTTCCACTCGCCGCCCTCCAGACGAAGCAGCCTGTACGCGGGAATGGGGCTTCCGCTGCCGCCGGTGGCGGAATCGTATATTACCCCCATTTCCACCGTATTGTTCCGGCCGGTGGAAAGGCGGGCGTCCATGACGGTAAAAGTCGGGGAAAATCCGTGCTCATCATCGTTGGCAGAATAGAACACCTGGGAATAAAGCTCATCCTTTTCCCACCAGAATATGGCATGGCCGTCTACATAGCCGCCCAGCACTTGAGAATCCGAAGTAAAATCCACCAGTAAAGTCAGCGGAAGGTCTCCTTCAGTATTTTCGGCCAGCAGATGGTTTATACTGATACCCTGGTCCTTGCCCCATTTATCGATGTCCTGTATTTTCTGCCACCTTTCCTCGGGTTTTATAGAAGCCATGTACCGATAAATCTTTTCGTATCCCCTGACGCCTTTCAAGCGCCGCAGGGCTTTACCGGCCGGCATCAAAGCCAGAGTCTTTTCGATGGAGTCTTCCTTAAATAGTGTCTCTGTTATTTCCATGGACCGGCGGTAACAATCCTCCGCTTTATCGTATTGCTTGAGGCTTTCATAGCTTTTGCCCATGTCAATCAAAGCCTCGGCTTTGATTTTCTTCAAATATGCGGGCTCCTCCTGCTGCCGGCTGCCGGGAAGCTCGGGCGCTTTCGCCTTTATAACATCATTCAAAAGTCCTATGGCTCTGTCGTACTGGCCCAGGTCATTTAGCGCCCTGGCTTTCACTATCATAAACTTATAATCCGGCGGGTAATCCCCTTTTAGCGAAAGGCCCTTTTCTACAGATTTCAAAGCTTTCTCCGGCATGCCCGCCTTCTGCTGGGCATCGGCCAGGTAATACCAGATAACCGGTGCGTCGGGTGCTTTTTTAAGCTGTTCTTCATAGTATTCAACTACTTTTGGAAAATACTCCGGATACAGGTCTTCCGCAGGGACCAGGCCGATTTCATACCAGCGCAGCACATCCACGGCCATGGCGGTGATGGTGTCCTTCTGCCAAACCGCCAGCTGAGCCCGTCCGTCATAGCCCTTTTCGGTGCTGTATTTTCCGGTAAGGTGCAGTATATCCAGCCTGTGATACCCCGTTCCGGCAATCTTCTTCAGCGTGTCCCCATGCCAGGAGAAAATATCAAGGCCGTTTCCGGCGGAGGCCCCGATGGTGGTTCCGATGAGTACTTCGGGTTTTCCATCGCCGGTTATGTCCTCAAATTCCAGCAAATCCAGGGCAAATCCGAAACCCTGCTGCTCCCATACCTTCTGCCATTGACCGTCCTTGAATTTGAGCACGAAAGCCCCGATTTCGTTGGTGTTATCTCCGACCCGGTAAACGGCCAGGATCTCGCTTTTGCCATCGACAGCGTCGAGGTCCCTTTGGCTGATAGCGCGACCTGAACCATACCGTTCGAGCTGTGCCCCCGGAGGCAGGAATTTCTGGACAACGGCGACCACATCCCCTTCGTTTTCGACAGGAGTGCTGACCGTCTGCGGGGGCCTTATGATGCTGGCCGGAGAAGGTAGAATACTGCACCCGGCGATCAGCGATGTCCCGGAAATTAAAATGGCAGCAAACTTTTTTAAACGGCTCATGAACACCCCTCCGTTGAAGCATATCATCGCAGCTTGAGCCTTAGCTAAGGTAACTTCCCCACTGCAATAATAAGTATAACCATTGCTAGCAAAAAAAAGGGTTATTAAGAGGTTAAAAATGGTTACAAAAAAGTTAAACGGGCAATATAACCTCGACCCGGGTTCCCTTTCCGGGCGCGCTGGTTATTTCCATGCGCCCTCCGTGAAGCCTGACAATCTCGTCACAGATGGCGAGCCCGAGTCCGCTGCCCGGCTGTTTGCTCTTTGCCTTATAAAATTTTTTGGTGACGTGGGGGAGGTCTTCCGGCGGTATGCCGCAACCGGTGTCCTCCACGGTTATTCTGACACTGACATTGTCGCTTTCAGCTCTGACCCGGACCGTGTCGCCGGCCTGGGTGAATTTGAAGGCGTTGTCCAGCAGATTTATGAGTACCTGTTTTATGCGGTTTTCGTCCGCCGGTATCTCCGGAAGTCCTTCTTCCGCGTATACTTCAAATTCTACAGCCTGCCGCCGGGCCCTCGGCATCATCTGGGTTTTTATATAGTCGAGCGTATCCGAAAGCACGACCTTATCTAAATTCAGCTTGATGGCCCCGGCCTCAAACCTTGAAAAATCAAGGAGTTCCTCCACCAGCTCCGAAAGCCTTTCGCTCTCTCTCGTTATAATTCCTAGGCCTTCTATTAACTCATCCAAATTGAGGTAAACTCCTCGGTCCGGAACGCCGGCGTTTTCGGGTAATTTTTCGTTTTCCCAAACAGCATTGCCTCCTGATGGCAAAATTCCCCGGGCGGCTGAAAGCAGCGTGATTGTCCATCCTTTAATAGCAGTAAGCGGCGTGCGGAGTTCATGGGATACTGATGCTATGAATTCATTTTTGAGTTCCTCCTGCCGCATTATTTCCTGTGCCATGAAATTCAGGGTAACTGCCAGCCTGCCTATCTCATCATTGTATCTTTTGGGAGCTCTTGCCGTAAATTTGCCCTTTGCCATCTCTTCCGCCACACGGGTTATCTCATTCAGAGGCTTTACGATGGTTTGTGACAGTACGACTGCGGCAAAAACGGATATAATCACCGCCGCCAAACCTATTGAAATTAGGATAACGGCGATTTTGCCTACCACATCATTTACGCCCTCCAGAGAAGTCACAAACCGCACAACCCCAACCACATTATCGCCGGATTTCAGGGGATAAGAAACCGCCAGCACCCTTTCTCCGGTACCGCGCATCCTCCCCCACCATTTCGACGGCAACCCCTCCAGAGCCTTTTTAACATCGGAAAAATTCACAATTCCACCCAATTCCTCTCCTGCCGAATCGGCCAGCAGCCTTGCTTCCCGGTCAATGATCTGCACCTGGGCGGCGGTAGGGGCCGAAAAGCTTTCCAGCAGAGCATTGGCGTTCTTTTCAAGGACACCATCCCGCGCCAGATATTGCCGGTAGAAATTTGCCGAGACTTCCGCCTGTTTTGACAGTACTTCTTCCACATTGCCGAAATAATACTGTCTGACGGATATTATTAGTATAATTTCGAAAATTATAACCGTCAGTAAGATGACCGCAAGAAAACTCTTCAAAAGTCTTGCTCTAATCCCCTCCAATTACTTTTCCCTCCAGCGGTAACCCATACCCCATACCGTCTCGATATATTCGGGCCTTCCGGGGTTATCTTCTACCTTTTCCCTTAGCCTCCTGATATGCACATCCACTGTCTTGGGATCCCCCACATAATCCGCACCCCAGACCGCATTCAAAATTTCATCCCTGCTGAAGGCCTTTCCGGGATTTTTCATAAAAAGCGCCATCAGGTTAAATTCCCTGGGGGTAAGGTCCAGCTCTTCACCCTTTTTTAAAACCCTGTGCCCTTTCAGGTCCAACACAAACGGCCCCGAGGAAATTTTCTCATCTTCCCAACCACCCCTACGAATCCGGCGCAGCACCGCCCGGATCCTGGCCGTAAGCTCCAGGGGATTGAAGGGCTTTACCACATAATCATCGGCCCCCAGTTCCAGGCCCATAATCCTGTCCATGTCCTGCCCCCGGGCCGTCAGCATGACGACGGCCATATCCGGCAATTTTTCCCGCAGGAGGCGGCACACTTCAAAACCGTCCATACCCGGGAGCATTACATCAAGTACCGTGATATCGGGCTTCTCTTCCAGGGCTTTTTTCACAGCTTCTTCACCGGAAGCCGCCTCAATCACTTCATAGCCGTTCCTCTTTAAGTTTATGACAATAAAGCGGCGGATGGAATCCTCATCCTCCACCACCAGTATCCTTCCGGATATCTGCTGCACTACTGAAACCTCCAATATATAACTTTTTTTGTGCAAAAAATAAGCCCCTTTTTAGAGGCTTATCCAATTTTTACTATGATACCGATTATAGCAACTAGTATGCCCAGAATACCTATAACAGAACCTATAAACCAATATCTTAAACTATTGAATTCTTTTTTGAGTTCATTTATTTCATCTTTAAGCGATCTTGTATCAGACTTAACCGAATTTATCTCAGTTTTCACTGAATTTATTTCACCTACTAATGCTTGCCTGAAACCATCAATTTGCTGCTTTACCGAATCTATTTCACCCTTTAACTCTTGCCTCATACCACCATTCTGCTGCTTTACCGAATCCATTTCACCCTTGAGCTCTTGCTTGATACCATCAATCTGTTGTTTTATTTCCTGTCTTAAGCTGTCAAAGCGTAGATCCGCATTGTTACGAAATTCGTTATGTATCTGCATTAATGTGTTGATCTGCTGCGCCAGATAAAAATAGCCTATTTCGGTAATCCTGGCTTCTTCCCCTGAACCCGAAGCGGTAACTTCTTTTTTGGCCTTTTCCAAATCATCCAGCGCCATTGAGAAAACCCCCTCGGTTTTATTATAACACAAACGGTAAAGGGGTTGTCATATATTCAAATATTTTTTTAAAAATCCGACAATCCATTATCCTGCTTTCTTTTTAAGCCGGGCTACGGTATAGTACGTCGGCCGGTCCTGGACGATGGCGTAAAATTCGGTTTCCAGCATCAGGCCGTTATACCTCAAAACTATTTCCCTCAGTTTTTCCTGCGACACATTTTCCAGAAACGCGACTATGACTGCCTTCCTAGCCCTTCTCCTTCCGGCCGCCGCCTCGATAGATTTATTATCCACCGCCGGTACGATGTCGATAACCGTGCCGTCGTCCCTCAACAGCGCCGCCACAAACGCAGGTCTGGGAGCCTTGGCCAACCTCCGCCTTACTTCAAATACGACCGAATTCATAAATTTTTACCCCCTGATCGTGTTCCTTATGAAAGTGGACAAAACCCACCTACGTTAAACTTATATGCACCGTATTTCCGTTTTTATGACGGATTTTTGTAATTAATAAATACGAACGAGTGTTCTTTATATTAACTATATAACATCGAAGACGAACTTTCAAGATGAATTCAAGTAAAATCAAAAAAATTGAATTAGATATGGCGAAGATTAAGATAAAGGTATATAATGATAATCGTCAAGCATCAGTGCTTGTGCTGTTTCGTTATATTTCCAGATTTTATATAATTATCATCTGGTTAAGATTACGGATTGGTCTGCTCTTATGGATATAACGGATAATGTGACGTTTGTTGCATCAGTTCTTCTTATCGTTACCATTATATTAAATGCAATTACTTTGCTTGTATATCGTGACAGAATAGCAAAATAGAAGGTTGAAATAATTAATTCAAATTCATAATGCAAAGAGGATTACCTCACAAAAAAATGACTTATTCCCCAGCAGCAGTGTTATAATTGAACTCGGAAAGGAGATATTTTGATATGAATATAACTATAAGACAAGAAACCGAAAAGGATTATAAGGTATCAGAATTTATTGTAAAAGAAGCCTTTAATGATGCAGTGTATAGTGACCATAAAGAACATCTTTTAGTTGCAAAATTGAGAAATAGCGATGCATTTATACCGGAACTTTCTCTTGTAGCAGAACTTGACGGGGAAATTGTAGGACATATTATGCTGACAAAAGTAATTATTAAAAATAGTGAAAGAGAATATGAATCATTAGCATTAGCCCCGGTTTCAGTTTTGCCTCAGTATCAGAATAAGGGCGTTGGCAGTGCATTAATCGTTGAAAGCCTGAAAATTGCAAAAAGACTCGGCTTTAAGTCGGTGATTGTTCTTGGCCATAGTAAGTATTATCCCCGTTTTGGATTTAAACCTGCAAGTATATGGGGTATAAAGGCTCCCTTTGATGTGCCTGATGAATCATTTATGGCATTAGAACTTGAGAGTGGAAGCCTTGATGGTGTTTCGGGAGTTGTAGTATACCCTAAGGAGTTCTATGAATAAATAGCGGAGGTTATTGTTAGGCAACAGCAGGAAAAAGCGAAGTAGAGATTATTTATGAATCTATAAAAGGAGTGTGTCTATAGTGGTTGGAGTAGAAATCGATATGGTTGTCACAGACAGCCTGAAAGCATTGGAATTATACGAAAAAATATTTGATATCGAGCGTGTTGAGGTTACAGATTTTCCCAAAGGTGAAAATGAAGTCATTTTTACCCTATACGGAGTACGCTTTCACATGTTGGATGAAAACCCAAAATTCGGGTTGAAAGCGCCAAACCCGGATGAACCTAAAACGATTTGGTTTAACATCCTTGTCCCTGACATCAAGGAAACATTTTCAAAGGCGATCAGTGCGGGCTGTACTGAGGTGCAACCGGTGACTGAAATGCCTGATTACGGAGTGTCAAATGCCATATTTATTGACCCTTTCGGCTATCAATGGATGCTGCATCAAATACACAAAGAAGTGAGTTTTGAAGAACGCACACGACTTTGGGAGGAAAAAAGGGATAATTAACAATTGGTGCATAATACGAAGTTAAATTGGTTCCCTATCTTCTTATTTTACGAATCGAATTACCCGCAAAGTTATACACAGTTTATATATAAACTAAGAGGCAAGCCTTCATTTATGTGGCTTGCCTCTTTTTGAGTTTAGATAATTTTTATCGGCGGGATTTTTTTCTATTAATACATGTCGGGGTTGGGCATGGGCTGATTCTTTTCTTTTTCGGGGATCTCGGCGACCACCGCCTCGGTGGTGAGCACCATGGATGCAACGCTGGCCGCGTTCTGCAGCGTGGAGCGGGTTACCTTGGTCGGATCCACGATACCCTTCTTGATCATGTCGCCGAACTCCTCGCGCAGGGCGTCGAAACCGATGCCCTTCTCCATGCCCTTCAGCTTCTCGACGATCACGGAACCGTCCAGACCGGCGTTATAGGCGATCTGCCTTACGGGTTCCTCAAGGGCCCTCCTGATGATGTCCACGCCGATCTTCTCGTCGCCTTCCACGCTAAGCTTGTCAAGAGCGGGCAGCGCGTTGATGAAGGCGGTTCCACCGCCGGGTACGATACCCTCTTCAACGGCAGCTTTGGTGGCGGAGAGGGCGTCCTCGATGCGGTGCTTCTTCTCCTTGAGCTCGGTCTCGGTGGCGGCACCTACTTTGATTACGGCTACGCCGCCGGCCAGCTTGGCAAGGCGCTCCTGAAGTTTCTCCCTGTCGAAATCGGAGGTCGTCTCTTCGATCTGGGCTTTGATGGAGTTGATGCGCTTCTTGATTTCTTCCTTGCTGCCGGCGCCATCGACGATGATGGTCTTCTCCTTATTGACCTTGACCTGTCTTGCCCTGCCCAGCATATCCATGGTGACGGTCTTGATGTCGATGCCCAGCTCTTCGGAAATTACCTGGCCTCCGGTCAGGATAGCGATATCCTGGAGCATGGCCTTCCTGCGATCGCCGAATCCGGGTGCCTTTACGGCTACGGACAGCAGCGTGCCGCGCAGCTTGTTAACCACCAGCGTGGCAAGGGCTTCACCTTCTACATCTTCGGCGATGATCAGGAGTTTGGCTCCGGCCTGTACAACTTTTTCAAGAATGGGCAGGAGGTCCTGGATATTGGAGAGTTTCTTATCGGTAATCAGAATGTAAGGATCATCCAGAACGGCTTCCATTTTTTCGGCGTCGGTTACCATGTAGGGGGATATGTACCCTCTGTCGAATTCCATACCCTCAACTACTTCAAGGGTGGTTCCCATGGTCTTGGATTCCTCGACGGTGATTACGCCGTCTTTGCCGACCTTTTCCATAGCCTCGGCAATGAGGTTTCCGATCTCTTCGTCGGCAGCGGATATGGAAGCGACCTGGGCTATAGCTTCTTTGGTCTCGACGGGTTTGCTGAAGGTTTTCAGTTCTTCAACAACAGCTTTTACAGCTTTCTCGATACCCTTCTTGATGAGCATCGGATTGGCTCCGGCCACAACGTTCTTCATTCCTTCATGTATTATGGCCTGGGCCAGCAGTGTAGCGGTCGTGGTGCCGTCGCCGGCCACGTCCTGGGTCTTCGTGGCCACTTCCTTTATCAGCTGGGCTCCCATGTTCTCGAAGGGATCTTCAAGCTCGATTTCCCTTGCAATGGTGACGCCGTCGTTGGTGATGGTGGGTGTGCCGAATTTCTTGTCGAGAACCACGTTGCGGCCTTTGGGGCCAAGCGTTACCTTAACGGTATTGGCCAGCTTATCGATACCCTTTAAAAGGGCTCTGCGGGCGTCTTCGTTGAATTTGATCTGTTTTGCCATCTCACATACCTCCTTCGGACTTTTACTCTATAATAGCCAGAACATCGCTCTGCCTGAGGATAAGGTACTCTTCATCGTCCAATTTGACTTCGGTTCCGGCGTATTTTGAGAATATTATTTTGTCTCCAACCTTAACTTCCAGGGGAACTTTTTTGCCGTCGATGATCTCGCCGGTTCCCACAGCTATTACTTCGCCTTTCTGGGGTTTTTCCTTAGCCGTGTCGGGAAGAACTATGCCGCCTTTTGTCTTTTCCTCTTTTTCCAGAACCTTGATGACTATGCGATCACCCAATGGCCTGATGTTCATGTTAACCCTCCTTTTAATTATATTTTTAATTGTGTAATATTATTATTAGCACTCTTCTTAAGTGAGTGCTAATGGCAATTTATATCATATCCTAATGATTTTTTAAAATCAATTTCACGCCGCCGCCCAAATCCGTTAAATTTTTTCCTCTATGCGGGATATTTGATTTTTTTTGCTTAATTCTCGTAAATTCACCAGTAATCTTTTTACTGTCCACCATTTCAATATTTTATCCGGCATTTGGAAAAATATGCATCGAATGCCATTCCGCATCCAAAAAAACCACCGGGCCAAATTCGTCCCGGCGGTATGCTTGCCTTCAAATCACCGGCTGCTTATCTATCCTGCCGCAGTCCCTCACCCGACCTCTGAGGAGCTCAATGGCGTGGGGGAGTGCCGGCAGCGCCACTTCGAGGTTTTCCCTGACGGCCTTGGGGCTCCCCGGCAGGTTTATGATAAGGGTTCTGCCGCGGATGCCGGCCACGGCCCTGGAAAGCATGGCGTTCGGCGTCTTCTCAAGACTTTTTTGCCTCATGGCCTCCGGTATGCCGGGGACCTGTTTTTCTACGACGGCCAGGGTAGCTTCCGGCGTGTTGTCCCGCGGGGAAAGTCCAGTCCCGCCGGTCGTCAGAACGAGGTCCAGCCCCTTTTCGCACATCACCAGAAGGGAATTTTTTATCGCTTCCAGGTCGTCGGGCACCATAACGTATTCCTCGACCCTTCCGTTCACGGCCTCCATCACTTCCTCTATCACCCTGCCGCTCAGGTCCTCCCTCTCGCCCCTGGCTCCCCTGTCGCTGGCGGTCAGTATTCCCACCCTGATCACGGGCACCACCTCGATCTCATCCCCAGCAGAAACCACGCCGCCCCGGAGTACCCGGGCGAAAATGCCTTCTTTCGGCATTATGCAGTCTCCGGCCTGGTGATAAATGGCGCACCTTTCATGGCACTCCTTGCCGATCTGGGTTACTTCCAGCACGACATCGTTTATCCTGAGCCTGGTGCCTACCGGCAGGCTGCAGAGGTCTACGCCTTCAGTGGTGATGTTCTCGGCAAAATCCCCGTGCCCTACCGAAAGCCCCTTCCTGCGCATTTTATCTATGCTCTCCACAGCTAGGAGACTCACCTGCCGGTGCCATGCACCGGCGTGGGCGTCACCCTCTATGCCGAATCCTTCTATCAGCCTGGCTTTCCCCACATCGCGCTTTTTCTCTCCCTTTTTCCCGCTCACGCAAACGGCCACTACTTTTCCCACGGCACCTCTTCCTCCCTCCTGAAGTCCCCGCTTGTACCTCCGCTCTTTTCGATGAGCTGGATGTTTTTAATAACCATATCTCTGTCTACAGCCTTGCACATATCGTATATGGTGAGGCAGGCCGCCGAGACCGCCGTAAGGGCCTCCATCTCGACGCCCGTCTTACCGGTACATTTAACCCGGGCCTCCACGGCCACAGCGTTCCTGTCATCTATGATGCGAAAATCCATGTCGACGCCTGCAAGAGTTATGTTATGGCACATGGGGATGATTTCCGGCGTCTTCTTTGCCGCCATTATCCCCGCCACCTGTGCTACGGCCAGCACATCGCCCTTTTTTATCCTCCCCTCCTTTATCATGCTGAGGGTTTCAGGTTTCATGAATACATACCCTCTCGCCACAGCGGTGCGCACTGTATCGCCCTTTCCGCTCACATCCACCATCCGGGCCCTGCCCCGCCCGTCGAAATGGGTAAACTCCATTTTCATCCCCCTATCTGGCACATGGTCCTTCCGGGTTTTCCGAAACGGACCACGTTCATCCTGTGGCCTTCTGGCTTTTTCATTAGCGCGCCGGTAAAGATCCTCCTCAGCTCCTCGTCGCAGGCGCCGCCCCGCAGCGCCGCCTTTACGTCGAATTCTTCTTCGGAGTCGAGACACACTTTCAGCTTTCCGTCAGAGGTCAGCCTGACGCGGTTACATTGCGAACAGAAATGCCCGGTCATGGGGGCGATAAACCCTATATACCCTTTGGCTCCGGGCAGCCTGTAGTAAACGGCCGGCCCCGCTCCTTCCCCCGGATACTCGACCGGTTCCAGTTCCCCGCCTATGACCCGGCTCATGCGGTCGGCGGGTACAAAGTCCATCCGCGCTTTTTCGGATTCACCGATGGGCATGAGCTCTATGAACCGGACCGTCAGGTTTCGCTCCCTTGTAAGGTCTGCAAAATCCATGATTTCATCGTCGTTGAACCCTTTTATCACGACGCAGTTAATCTTTACGGGCTCCAGGCCGTTCTCCAGAGCGGCGTCAATGCCGTTCAGCACGCTTTTCAGGTCGCCATTCCTGGTCATTCGCCTGAACCTTTCGGGCTTCAGACTGTCAAGACTGATGTTAACCCTATCCAGCCCGGCCCTCTTCAAATCCGCCGCAATCCCGGCAAGCAGGGAACCGTTGGTAGTCATGGCTATGTCTTTTACTCCCGGGATGCGCCGGACCATGCGCACAAAATCCACTATGCCCCTTCTCACCAGAGGCTCGCCGCCGGTAATCCTGACTGTGGATATCCCAAGAGGTACTATCGCCTTTAAAAAACGGGCAATCTCTTCAAAACGCAGTATGTCGGCGCAGGTCTTCGGCACGACTCCTCCTTCCGGCATGCAGTAGATACACCTGAAGTTGCACCTGTCGGTAACCGAAACCCTAATATAGTCTATTTCCCTTCCAAACCGGTCTTTCACTCAATCGCCCCCAATCAATTCGCCGGTTCTGGACGTGTCGTATCCGCCCAGGGATTCGATCTTCCTTTTGAACTCACCGGACCTCAGGATTTTCAACACCTTCTGCACGGAATCCATGTGGTAGAATTCGTAAGATATGGCAATGTCAAACCTTTCCGGAGCCACCGGTATAAAGTCGAGGTCCATAGCCCTGGCGGCGGCCAGAATCCCCAGTCCCGCGTCGGCCATACCCCCCGCCACGGCAGCCGCCACTGCCAGGTGGGTATATTCCTCCTTGCCGTAACCCCTGATGCACCCGGGGTCAATGCCCATCTCTTTGAGCTTCAGGTCCAGCAGTATCCTGGTACCGGCCCCTTTCTGGCGGTTCACAAAGGTCACATCTTCCCGAACCAGGTCCTCGATGCCCCTTATGCCCTTGGGGTTACCCCTAGCCACAATGAGTCCCTGCTGCCGGTAGGCCAGGTTCACCAGCACCACCCTGCGGCCCGCCAGGTATTTCCGGATGTAGGGCAGGTTGTACTCCCCGGTTTCGGGGTCCAGCAGGTGAATGCCGGCCATATGGGTCTCTCCCCGCATAAGGGCCATTATCCCGCCCATACTTCCCACGTGGGCCGAAGAAAGAGTGATTTCCGGGTAAAGCCGTTTCAGCTCGTTGGCCAGCAAATCTATAGTTACGTCATGGCTGCCGATCATGAGCACGGTGTTTTCGACCTCATCCCGATCTCTCAAAAGCTCGACCTCAACAGGCTCGCCCGACTCTATACCCTCCCTGGACTCGGGTATCCTCACTATACCGTCGGCCCTCACCACCGACATTACAACTCCTGCTCCCCGGTAGAGGGGCGAAGCTATGAACTCGCTGCCCATCCTCCCCACCTTGACCCTGAGAAATTCCAGGGTTCCTATGGATGAAACCACCCGCCGGGAGAGCCTGGCTTTTATCTTCTGCCTGCCGGGTACGGGCAGGCCCTGCATCCGGTGAACGATGGGTTTTGCAAAGAGCTCCATGGCAATATATGCTGAAACCGGATAGCCGGGAATACCTATCACCGGCTTACCGGCGATCCGGCCCAGGACCACCGGCTTTCCGGGCTTTATGGCGACACCGTGCACCAGGAGCTCGCCCATAGTCCTGATGCACTTTGCCGTGTAGTCTTCCGAACCCGCCGAAGAGCCCGCATTAATCACGACAACGTCGGCAACGGCGAGGCCTTCCTCTATCCTCCGCTTTATCAATTCAAAATCATCTTCCGCCTTTTCCAGAACCAGAGCCTCGCCGCCCCATTCCTCCACGAGACCCGAGAGCATGGCGGAATTGGACTCAATTATGTCACCAGGCTTCAGGGACTCGCCGGGGTTTACCAGCTCGGTGCCGGTGGGTATAACGGCCACTCGGGGTTTTTTTCTCACCCTGACAGCGGTATGGCCGGCGGCCAGGACGGCGCTTAGGTCCTGGGGCCTCAGGCGGTGGTTTTCGGGGACCACCAGTTCCGCAGCCGCTATGTCCTCGCCGATGCCCCTCACGTTGTCCCAGGGGGAACAAGGCGCCACTATCTCCACCTCACCGCCGCCCAGGGGATGGACTTCTTCGATCATTATCACCGCGTCACACCCGGGTGGTAATGGGTCTCCAGTATCCACGTACCAGAAATTCACGCCTTCCTTCAACCTAACCGGGGTCTTTTCACCGGCGCCGAAGGTATCTTTCGCTGAAACGGCTATACCATCCATGGCCGCAGCGTTGTAATGGGGGGAGGAAATTCTGGCGAAGACCGGTTCGGCGGTAACCCTGCCCAGGGCCTGCCTCACGCTTACTACCTCGTCTTCAGTAAGCCGCAGGGCCCCCGACTCCTCGAGGTCCCCGAAAAATTTATCTACAGCCTCCGGTAAAGACATGTTATCTAAATACACGTCTCTTTCCTTCACGCATTTCAACCCCCTCAGTACAACTCCACCTCGATATATTCCCCTTCACCGACGCCCAGCTTTTCAGGCGGTATCCTGGCAAGGCCATCGGATTCGACCATTGTGGATATCAGGCCCGATTTCCCTAAAATTGGTTTCGCCCAGAGTTCCCCGTCCCTTTCCTCCAGTTTCACCCGGATAAAATCCTCCCTGCCCGCGGCCGAGGCTATGTTCCGGGCGATCCTGGCTCTGACCTTGATTCCGCCGTAATTTGCGGGTCTTCCCAGCATCGCAAAGATAAGCGGCCTTACCACCAGCTCGAAGATGACCATTGCCGACACCGGGTGCCCCGGAAGCCCCACCACCGGCCTGCCCATGACCGCGCCGAGTATCGTAGGCTTGCCGGGTTTAACCGCAAGGCCGTGCACCACGACGCCGGGTTCGCCTAAACTCTCTATAACCTTTACGGTCAGATCCCGGGTTCCTACGGAGCTCCCGCCCGAAAGCACCACCATGTCGCTGTTCGCCAGGGCTTCCACCATCACCTTGCAGAGCTCATCAAAATCGTCTCTAACCACGCCGTAAGGGCGCGGTATCCCTCCCCATTTCTGGACCTGGGCCGCGAGGGAATATGTGTTCATATCGCGGATCTCACCGGGTTTGATCTTCTCACCCGGAGGTCTGATCTCATCCCCCGTCGATATCACGGCGACCACCGGTGGAACGGCCACCTTCAACTTTTGCCGCCCTATACCGGCCAGGGCAGCCAGATCCTGAGGCCTGAGGGTGTGGCCCTTTGGCAGCACGAGGCTACCTTTTTTTACGTCCTCTCCCCTGAATATCACGTTTTCTCCCGGTGCCACAGGTCTTTCTATAACCAGGGTGCCGTCATCAAACTGTTGTGTATATTCAAGCATAACGACCGCATCGGAACCCTCCGGCAGCATCCCTCCGGTGGAAATCTTCATGGCCTGACCGGGTTTCAGGGAAACCTCCGGCCGTTCCCCCATCCTTATCTCTCCCACCACCTTCAGCAGTGCCGGTATGGATTCTCCTGCACCAAAAGTATCCCGGGCCATGACGGCGTAGCCGTCCACCGTAGAGCGGTCAAAGGCCGGTATGTCTTCGGAAGAATACACATCTTCGGCCAGCACCCGGTTCAATGCCGGGAGGAGGGGGACTTCTTCGCACTTCACCGGTATATTCCCCAAACTCTTTTTGAGCGCGTCCAGGGCGTCCCTTACGGTCCTGGCATCGAAAAGCCGCATACTGGAAACTCCTTTGCAAGCATTTCAAAAATATTTTCATAATCTGATATATTCTATACTTCGGCCCCCGATTCCTCCCGGTCCCTCAAAAATATTTTTGCTGCAGAGAGGAATAAACAGTCTTATGTCGAACATAAAATCTGGAAATGGGGGTTTTCAGAGTGGAAGAAAGAACAATGTCGGAAAAGGAATTTTATAACAATTTTAACGCCCTTAGCTATGACGCCATTTTTTTTGCGGCGTTCAACGGCTTTCTGGAACCCGGAACGGTGGTGGCATCCTTTGTGAGCAACCTCACCAGTTCGCCGGTGCTCATCGGCCTCACCACCACCATAAGGACCTGCGGCTGGTATCTTCCCCAGCTCCTGGTGGCCCGAAGGGCCGAGGCGTTACCCCGGAAAAAACCCCTTGTGGTTGTTGCCGGGGGGCTATTGAGACTTGCCGCCGGGATGATGGCGCTATCGACCCTCATCGCTGCGAAAAATCCCTCGCTGGCCCTAGCCCTTTTCTATACACTTTTCATCGTTATGGCGTTCTCGGACGGGATCAGCGGGGTTCCCTGGATAGACCTCTTCGCCAAGTCCATACCCCCGGAGCGGCGGGGAGCGTACTATACCAAAACCCAGTTCCTGGGAGGTATTCTGGCCTTTGCAGCAGGATTCCTGGTAAAGGCCATCCTGAGCAGCGATCGCTTTTCCTTTCCCTACGATTATTCTGTCATATTTTTCCTGGGATTTATTTGTGCTACCGTATCCTACCTTTCTTTTTTAAGGCTGAAGGAAGCCGAAGACGGAGTGCCGCGCCAGTGCGAAAGCCTCGCAAAATACCTGATGGGAATCCCTGTTGTTTTCAAAAAAGACGGCGACTTCAGGCTCCTGATAACGGTAAACACTCTCCTCAGGTTCTTTTTCATGCCTCTGCCGTTTTACGTAATATTCGCCCGGGAGGTCCTGAAGCTGCCCCAGGACAGTGTCGGTATTTTTGTATCCGCCCAGATGCTGGGCTACATTCTGGCCGGCGTTTTTTTCGGCAGGATCAACGATTTTTACGGCAGCAGAAGAGTGGTGCTGCTGACGGCAAAGCTTACGGTTATACCGCCGGTTTTAGCCCTGCTGAGCCTGTTCCTTTACAGGTTGAATCTCCCCTTCCTACCGCTTTACGTCCTGATATTCGCCCTCATAGGAGCCACATACAGCGGCGTCTGGGTAGGCATCTTCAACTATCTATTAAAAATCGCTCCAGAAGAAAAAAGGCCCCTTTACATAGGCCTCTTAAATACCCTGACAGCACCCACCACGTTCCTGCCGCTGCTGGGTGGGGTCATCATCCAATTTCTGTCCTACGTGCACCTTTTTGTTATAACGGCGGTGCTGGTGTTTTCGTCGGTGGTTACGGCTTACGCCCTGAGGGAGATAGACGCGTAGCAAATCTTAATTTACCGTGCATCGCCGGTGTGAGCTGCAGCCAGCCGAAATCAAAGGTATAATCACCGCCTATGTGCATCGGGTGGACCTTCGCACCTTTTGACTGGCAGTAAGTTGCAAGCTCGTAGGGAGCGATTATGGTGGCATCATTGGCCTTTGCTATTTCTATCGCATCCCCTAGGTGATCCCCGTGGCCGTGGGTTACGAGTATGTAGTCCACCTTCACCTGTTCGGGCTTTATATCGGAAAGAGGGTTATCCTTCAGCCACGGGTCTATGATGAGATTGAACTTAGACGAACTTATTGTGAAGCATGCGTGGCCGTGAAACGTGACAGCAACCACAGGTATACCTCCCCCACATAATAAGTACCTGCCAACAATTTACATCAGAATTATAGAATAGTCAATTAAATCTTACGAAAATACTTTGGGCTAAATTCTCTTCCCGGTATCCTGTCGATTATCCGGTTAATCTTCGGTTTATTATCTCTAAAACCTTATTTACCACAGTATCATAAGGGTTAACCAGGCCTTTTGTTTCCGGATTGTTTTTTTCCCATTCGAGATATTTTAAATAATCCTCATAAGTTAACTCCGCAAAGATATCCGGCTCGGTGCCGAATTCGGCGTTTGCACTTCCGTCGGGGTTTAGAACCATACCGTTTTCCAAAATAAATCTCCCCCAGGAACATAATATCATCTTTCGGACCCTTGTTAAGCGTATTAGGATTCTAATGCAAGGTAAAATAGCCATGTCTAATTGCTTATCATAACCTTGCCTCCAGTTAGGTTTTTGGTTTTGCCCACCTTTAATTCTAACCAGAGGGGTAGGGGGGCTCAATACTTTTTTAAAATTTCCTTTTTACACAATTATACGGACTGTCTAAAGTAGATATAACAAAAAAATCATGGCTCAATAACGAACCATGACCTCATAATTTATAATGTGAAAATGTTTATAAATTTTCATTTAATTTTTGCCAGTTCCAACGCCATATCCAGTACGGCTTCTCCGTTCATTGTCCCATAAATTTGAGAATTTATTACCTCAACAGGAATCCCCTTTGGAGTTGCTATTTCTCTGACTTCATCAAGAACATACCTTGCCTGCGGTCCCAGTAGTATTACATCCGCATTATCCAGTTCTTCGTACATATCAGAAGTAGATAATGCAACAATATCGGCATTGATGTTTCTATTAGCCGCAGCTTTTTTCATTCTGTTCACCAGCATACTCGTTGACATTCCCGCAAAACAGATCAATACTATTTTCATAAATTGTCGCCCTCTTCTCTAACAATTTTAACAATATCTTTAAGGCTTTGTTCGTTAATTTCACCAAAAGGAGATCTATTATCCCGCACAGCAGTCCCAAAATGAAACGCTTTTGCTCCCGTTTCTTTAACCACCCGACCTATGTTTTCAAAGTTTAAACCTCCTCCGGCCATAACAATTATATGACCGGAGTTTTTTATCATTTTCCTGATTTTCGGGATATTTTCGACAATCCTTCCTTTCCCACCAGAAGTCAAAACAGTCTTAATTTGGGGATATCTCGAAAGTATTCTGATTCCATTAATAGGGTCCTCCAGTTCATCTATAGCCCTATGGAAGGTTACATCTAGACCATCGCATAAATTAAGCAACTCTTCAATAAAACCCTCGTGTATTTCTCTTTTTTCATTAAGAGCTCCGATTACCACTCCATTTGCTCCCAATTCTTTCGCTATTCGAATATCTTCCTTCATTATTTCGATTTCTTCCCGGGTATATATAAAAGATTTCGAATGCGGCCTTATCATAACATTCACCGGGATTGTTACCGACTTTACCACTTTATCTATCATTGCATAGCTCGGTGTCAATCCACCTTCTGTAAGGGCGCTAACGAGTTCTATTCTGTCGGCTCCACAGGCTTCAATGCGTTTTGCATCTTCCGGAGTCATGGCGATAACTTCAATCATTATTCAATTCTCCTGTCTCACAATTTTAAACTTTCACCTTTATTATAGACCTTTTCATTTTCTTCGGCTACTCTTTTTTTATCCATTATCGCTATAAACGGCCACCATATTAACATCACAATCAGAATATCGACAATTTGAAGAATAGCTCCGGAAATGTGTCCGGTAATTAAGAAACCCTGAATTATCGGAGGAGTTGTCCACGGTATAATAACCCCGGTGGGCCTTGCTACAAGATTAAGCGCCATCGCCTCATAATTGACTATTGTAATGGCAACTGGTCCAAGTATGAGCGGTATAATCCCGATGGGGTTCAAGACTACCGGCAAGCCGAACATTATTGGTTCGTTTATATTAAACAACCCTGGCGCCAGGGACATCTTTCCAAGCTCTCTATACTGCTTAGATTTAGCTCTGAACATAAGTAAAAAGACTACTGCCAAGGTTGCACCAGCACCGCCTATCCATATCATGTCGAAAAACTGCTCTGTAATTATATTCGGTGGGAGTTTTCCCGCTTCAATTGCTGCGAGATTGGCATCCTGCAACGGTACCCAGAACGGTCTCATGATCCCGTTGACTATAGTGCCGCCATTAAGACCTATGGACCAAAGTAGACTTATAGAAAAGACCGTGCCAATGGCCCCTAACAGGTTGTTGGCCACCATTGACTGCATGGGAAGAGATACCAACTTGTAAATGAAATCATGAATGTACTGATACGGCGTTTGAAGAAACAGCAATCTTACCAGCAGCATGGTATCTATTATAACAAAACCCGGTACAAGGGCAGAAAAAGCTCTTGAAACGGCAGGAGGTACACCTTCAGGCATTTTAATGATAATTCCCTTTTTTATAAAGTAATTGAACATCTCTGTCACAACTAAGGCTGTTATAATAGCTACAAGTATACCGTTAGTCCCGTACCATCCACCGACGGTTATTACTCTTGAAACAGTATGAGTGGTGCCGTTTATGTCTATTGTTGTCTTAATAGGCGTTAAAAGGATAAAGGAAGCGATACCGAGCATGGCGGCGGAAAATGAGTCAATTCTATATGATTGTGCCAGCTTGTATGATATGGATGCTACAATATAAAGTGACATTATGTCATAGGTTACCCTTTTGGGCAAAATAATGAATTGATTAAATTCCTCTCCAAACAATTTTACCTGCAGTTCCTGCCATCCGGGTGCGGGGAAATCCTGAATAATTATAAACAGAGAACCGATAATTAAGAACGGCATGAATGAAATAAAGCCGTCTCGGATGGCCGCAAGATGCCTCTGCCCTGCGAGTTTTGTGGCAAAAGGGGCAAACTTGTTTTCCAGGAAATCTTGAATCTTATTCATGCCCTTTTCTCCTTTCCTGATAATTAAAGTTCGTATCTCTCTTTCAGCAAAGTATTTAAGTTAATCTTTATGGGAAGATTATACTGGCCTTGTAATTTTTCTCTGATACTCCTGAAGCCATTCCTCTGACGCCTCTTCGAAGATAACCTTACCGTTTTCGGGATGAGCCAGATATACTTTCGGCATACTGACACCGGTTGCCACGACGAAAGAGAATTCTACATTGGTACCAACCCCCCATTCTCCTTTATTATTTAAACAAACGAGAGATATCGCTCCCGCTTTACCGCTCCTTTGCTTCAGTTTTTCACTAAAGTTGAAAACCGCTTTCTCGGCAGCCTGCTGAGGATCTATCCCACTTTCCATCAATCGAACCGCCTCATATGAAAGGCATCCCTTCATTATATCCTCCCCAAGGCCCGTTGCCGCTGCACCGCCAATTTGACTGTCCACATATAACCCCGATCCGCAAATCGGTGAATCTCCCACCCTCCCTCTTTTTTTCATAAATAGTCCACTTGTTGACGTGGCCGCGGTCATATGTCCTTTTTTGTCAAGGCATACAATACCCACTGTGTCATGCCCATCGTACGGGCTAAGGTTTTTTTCATAAATTTCTTTGACCCTTTTTTCCCAAGTTTTCTTTGCCCTCTCCGTTAACATGTTCTTTCTCTCGAAACCGTTTTTATGCGCGTATTCCTCCGCTCCGCTTCCGACAAGAAATATATTGAATTTTTCATGGCTCAATTTCCGGGCTATGGATACCGGGTTTTTAAAATCCCGTATTCCTCCAACCGCACCAAAAGACAGCGTATCTCCGTCCATAAAGGCCGCGTCGAGTTCGACTTCACAATTTTCATTGGGAAGGCCGCCGTATCCCACGGATTTGTACAGTGGAAAGTCCTCGACGATTCTAACGGCCTCCTCTACAGCATCGCCTGCATCTCCGCCATGTTTCAATATTTCTGTCGCAGCAATTATGCCCTCAAGACACATTCGCCAAGTACCTATTATCGCCCATTTCATGCATATCTTCCTTTCGACACTTTGATTCGGAAAAATAAAAATCAGCCAAGCCTTTTATATAAATTTATAATTTCTCTTATAAGCGGTTTTGCCAGCATGGCGTTCATGATATGGTCCTGAGCGTGTACCATTAAAATAGAATATTCAGATCTATTTCCCCGGGATTCTTCTGCTATTAATTCTGTCTGCACTTTATGGGCTTGTAACAAAAAATCATCCGCCTTTTGCATCAACTTTTCGGCTTCTTCAAATTTACCGTTTCTTGAAAGTTTCATAGCTTCGAACATCATCGATAACGAATCTCCTGCCGCTGATATTATCCGAAAAGCTATTTCTTCTATTGATTCCATTCAATTCACCTTCCAGTTTTTCTTTTGAACATAATTCCCGCAATATATAATCACCCACATTATAAGCCCATTAATAAAAATACATCAAATAAGTTTTTTCCTAATCAAACGGAAATTTACAAACAAAAAACTTCGCAAAAACTGCGAAGCCTTTTATTCATTCTCATAGTTTAAATTTAATAATCTTGACTTAAAATCGTAAAAATCCCGGGATTCTATCAAACTGCTTACTCCTCCAGGCCTGTCAATAGCATCAATAATATGATTATACAAAGCATCCAATTTTTTTCTGTCCCCTGACTTTATAGCAAACATCAAGACAAGCTGTACTTTGTGTTTCCCCCACATAACGGGTTTGTTTAGAATGGCAACCGAAATCACCGTTTCATAGGCACTCATAAGAACTGGGTGGGGTATTGCTACAAGATTATCGAAGGATGTCGATGATAGCTTCTCTCTTTCTATAACAAGTTGAGGATAATTTTGGGGAACATAACCTTTTTCATAAAGCTCTTTTGCCATAAAATCAATAACCTGAAATTCATTTTGAAACACAAGATTTTTATAAAAAAGTTCTTCTTTGAAAAACTTGTCTGCTTCACCGCGTAAGCTTTCAGTTTTACTTTCTGCACAATAGAGATTCAAAGTATTATCAATCAATTTCTTGTCCTTCTCATCAAGAAAGGGCGATATTATAATAGTATTTATAGGAAGGTCATGTTCTAGCGGTACTGTAGCGAATATAAAGTCGGGGTTATCTTTTTTAATCGAATCAAGTTCCATGAATGAAAAAACCCCTAGAACTTTTATCTTTTCTTTATATATCGAATTAATTTTAGAAAGAAGTATATTAGATGTAGTATACCCTGTCGGACAAACAATAGCTACTCTTTTGGGGAAGTTTTTGTTTTCCGTGTACCTCTCAAATGCAGCCCCAAGATGGAGGGCAATAAAACCTATTTCATCTTCATTTACTTTTAAACCGGTTAACCTGCAAAATTCTCTCGAAAGAAAGACGGCTATTTCAAAAATAAAAGGATATCGTCTTTTTAAATCTTCCAGTATAGGGTTCCTTAGAACCATTCCACTTTTGATCCTGAAATACATTATTTTTAAATGAAGACACAAACCGATTAATAGAGTATCATCACGCGTAAAATCTATGCCGTATTCCGTAGCTATTGAATTCAGCAAAGCCGCGGTTAAGGAGATATAGTATGGTTCAACGATATCTTTTAATTCATTGCGGTTTGTACAGGTGCATTGTATTTTTTCCCTGCCTAGAATAAGGTATGAAACATATAATACTTCCTCCGGCGGGAATTTAATCCGAAATTCATCTTCCAGTTTTGTACATAATTCCTTTGCTATTTTATATTCCACTGTATTTACCATATTTTTGCAACTAGTAGAGATATCAAGAAAGTTTGTATTCTTTATCCTATCTACAGTTATTGCAATATGAATTAAAAGATTTACTACAGCCATTTCGTTTATGGAAAAATTGTATTTTTTAACTGTTTCTAACAGGTGTTTTTGAATTAAATCCAAATCTACATCCTTGAAGTATTTCTTATATTTTGATACATCAAAGAAACTGCCGTTTGTTTCTTTGAATAACAGCTCGCTCAGTAAACTCCTCTTATCTTTTTCACTCCCCTTGAGGAAAATTTTTGAGGACTTTTTAACAACTATTAAATCTCTGTTGTTTGCACTCACTATCTTGTTTAGACGCCTCAAATCACCGACTACAGTTGATTCGCTTACCATAATTTCATCCGCAAGTTGGTAAATGTCTAATTCTTTTTTTTCAAAAATTAGCTTTTTCAGGATGTAGTTTATCCTTTCATCAGGATTGTCAGGCGAATCAACCCTGGCCAGTTTTAATATTTCTCTTGCTTTTTCGCAATTTTTTATACGGTAACCTTTCCTTTTCATTGAGGTAATAATTTCTTCACTATCTTTTGTAAGAGAGTTTATGTATGCAATATCATTTCTCACCGTTCTGTCGGTTACCCCTAGGACTGCAGCGATATCTTGCCCTTTTACCCAGTCTTTTCGGGTTAACAGATATCTTAATAACATTTTTTGACGCGTATGGAGATAAAAATATTCCAATAGGTACACCTCCTTTTTGTATTATTATTTACAAGAGTTTTCTCCAAGTATGTTATGGGGGGGGGGCTGTCCCCCTTATCAAAAAGATCCCCTTTATTAATTCGCTCATAAATGCTTTGTGGAACTCCTCACGACTCATATACCTCAGGCTATATCAGAGGGATATTTCGCCAGGGGGTTGGTCAATTCCTTTTCGTTGCTCCTGGATTATTTACGCCGGTGGTGAGATAAGGCGGCTATTAATTTGTGATCCAAAGAGTCCTTCACCGTTCAGACTATAAAATTTGAATTGGTAATTGTAAATAAAAGTTGCCCCAGGAAAACTAGGAATTGAAATGGTGTTGTGAATTCTTTACGCACTATAGAGTAGGAGGGGGCGGCTAACCCCCGTCCTCTCACACCACCGGACATGCGGGTCCGCATCCGGCGGTTCAACAAGCTTGACGAAGAGTTTGGTAGCGTTCGGTTAAGCTCAGCAGGCCCTGGGTTTGCCAGTAGGCGTTGCCCAGGGCTCTATTCATTGGCCCGTGGGCCATCCGCCACGGCCCTTTACGAGCGTTGGCGAGTTCATTTACTGCCCACTCTGGTAGCCCCAGTGCACGCAGCTCGCGGTATCTTGTCCGTACCCGCTTCCACTGCTTCCAGAGGCACATACGCAGCCTCCTCCGCATCCAGCCTTCCAGGTCCTTGAATACGCTGGGTGTTT
>NZ_VNHO01000014.1 GCF_008124715.1 Thermosediminibacter litoriperuensis
AAAAATGCGGGCTTTTACACGATAAAGACCTTTGCCGGCTACATATTCGATGAAATCAAACTCCCGCAGGGGCTTACACCGCAGGACCTAAAAGATTGCAAATTTCTCGAAGAAAAGAAAAACCTGATCCTTTACGGCAACGTGGGAACCGGCAAAACCCATCTTGCCACCGCCATAGGAGTGGAGGCCTGTAAAAAAGGATACAACGTAAAGTTTTTCCGCACTGCAGCGCTGGTAAACCGGCTGGTGGAAGCCCGGAAGGGAGGTGAACTTTCCGGGTTACTGAAACAGCTTTCCAAACCAGATCTTCTGATCTGCGACGAATGGGGCTATGTTCCTTTGGACCGCGAAGGGGCGCAGCTACTTTTTCAGGTGATTTCGGACTGCTATGAACGTCGCAGTGTAGTAATTACCACTAACCTGGAATTCAGCCGCTGGGCGAGCATTTTCTACGATGAGCAGATGACAGCAGCAATGATTGACCGGCTAATACACCACAGTTACCTATTGATCTTTGATGGTCAAAGCTACCGGATGAGGCAATCACTCATGAGGCAATTAAGTTAACATAAAAATTCCCCACCGGTGCCTGGGGAAAAACCTTTGCAAAAATGGGGAATTTCCTCTTGCAAAAAACACTTTTGCAAAAAAAGACTGTCGACAGTTACTTTGTCGACAGTCTGATAGAGCCCATTGGGCTCTTTTTTTATTTCACTAATAATAGAGATCTTTATGGAAAGCAAAAGAAAAGAGTGTTGGCTTTAAAAAATTTAATCTTCTTTGCGAACTCCCTTAAAATGGTTTATTGGTGCTTTTTTAAGAGACGAAGAAGGGGTGTTTTGTAAATTACCAGAAAAATGATATAATATATTCAGAAATAGTACTTGCCAAGTGTAGGACATCACCTCCAAAAGCACATGGGGATACTTCGGGGGAAAATCGCCGAAAGGAGGTGATGTCATGTGGGACAAACAGCTAATGATGGCAGTAATCGTCGGTGCTACAATTACAGCAGTCTTGACGGTTATATGCTTTACTAAACATAGCATACACATAAGTATCAAATTACACAACATAGAAATAGAAATAAAAAAAGAACAAAAAAAGAAACACTTGAAGCATAGTTAGTGTCTCTCCACAATACTTGGCAAGCCAAATACCCGAAGTATCCCCTTGTTAATTATATTATACCATCTGTATAAATTATATGCAATGGAGTGAGAAAAATGCTGTGGTTATTGTATATTATGGCTGTTCCAACTTTCTTCTTGGCGCTCTGTGTATTGTTTAAGTTCAACTTCAAATATGAGAGCAAGTATTTTTCGATTAAAGTAGAAGTGAAGTAGATTGTTTTCTGGGAAGATCAGATAATAAGTATCTGATCTTTTTTATTTTACCCTTATTTAAATAAAGTGATAAAGAGTGCAGGAGAAACAGGCAATAGCAGTAGAAATAGGTTGCTCAGTTATGTAACACAGGAGCATTTTCAGCTCCCGTGAGGTTTTCAAATTCATCAATATGTAGAAAAAGTACTTGTTTATGAAGATCACATCACAGTGTTCTTCAAACTTTACATAATTGTGGCTACATTTGGTGGAGGCGAGGGGAATCGAACCCCTGTCCGAAGGCGCATCGATAAAAGCCTCTACAGGCTTATCCCTCGTTTTGATCTCGCCGGCTTCACTCCCGAGGGCAGGATTGAACGCCGGCCAGCTTTGTCAGTGTTCTCTCCGGCTGCCAAAGCAAACAGCGGGAGAAGAGCCCGGAGTTATGACACCCTTTTCCGGCAACCGGGCATGCCGGAAAGAGCGTGCTGCGAATTTAATTAAGCAGCAAGAGCTAATTCTTCGTTGGCACTTATACGTGCTTCCGGATTAACGAGTCGGAAAGCTCGGCCTGCAGCTCTTATCTCCGCTGCCCCCGTCGAGACCAAACGCCCCCGTATTCACTTTTTATGCACTATTATTATACACTAAAAATAACGTAATATCAAGAAAGGTCAAAGGAACGTGTTGAAAAGGTAAATGGTCATACATCGAAATGAGAGTTGAAAATTGCTGAGGGGGGTATTCAGTGAAAAACAGGAAAGACAGGTTTACCGAACACCTTGCTGACCCCAAAGTTTTTGAATATAACAAATGGCAGAGAGTCTACAGCCAACTAATAAAGTGGAAAATAAATTTGGAATTTTGCTACATAACAGATGCTTCGAAGGTATATTGGTCGGACTTGCAAAATAAAAAAGGCTTTAATAAAGAAGCAAGTAAGAGTCTCCTAAAAAGCGAAATAGATTTTTGTAAACCTGACCTTATAATACTTCTTGGCGGACAACCCCTTAAGCTGCTTTTTGATTTAGAGTATAAGATGTAGTTGAAAAAGGTGAATATATTTTTTTAAATGGGATACCATGCGTGGTTTCACCTTTTATAACTGGACAGGGGCACACTCAAAAAAATTATCATAAAAGATTAGAAATTGCATCTAAGCTTATTATTGAAAAAGTAAATAAATAAAAGCTAAAAACGCAAAGCATTGTCTTCAATAACTACAACTTTACAAACGTAAAGCTTTGATGGTGGTAAATCTATCCCGCACGGGGATAGATTTTTTTGTCAGCGGAGAAATTGTCCTACCTTGTACGCCGGAATAAGCCTGAAAATTTTTCGGGAAAATACTTTTGGAGGTGTTTTTATGAGAATAACGGCAGTAATCCCGAGGCAGGATCAGGTGGGCGCCCTGGTGGACTCTTTAGAAAATATGGGTTTTAGAAGAAAGGATATGATCATTACCGATATGGTAAAGTCGGAGAGTAAGTTTGAAGAAGATCCCGACGAAATCATCGATATAAAAACCGAGCGGGAAGGCCTTGGGGAAAAAGAACCTTATACCGATGCTTTTTCGGACAGAGTTAAATACGGTATTCTGGTCAGCCTGGAGGTTCCGGAAAAAAACGCCGCCCGGGTCATGGAGATTATGGAACAAAACGGAGCGGTGGAGATTATAAAAGAATAGAAAAAAGACAACCCCGGCTTGCTGCCGGGTAAATTATAGCCTTCAGGCAGGGACGATGTGCTGCCTGCCGGCTAAGCTACTTTTTTAAAGGAGGTTAAGAACTATGTATACTACTGAAACAAAAATTATAAATGTTTGGCGGATCGATATCAAGCCCGATGTTCAAAGAGAGGTGGACCCGGTAAAACTGTGCCTTGATGAAGGGATTATTGGAATCGGCTGGCGTATATACAGCAGGCCAACTTCCAAGGAAGACTATTGGGAAAAGGCAAAAGCAATATATTCTAAAGATGCGGACTGGGTACGAGCGGCAACTCCCTTCCTTTTTCAGATGAAAGAGGGTGACCTGGTGTGGATAAGGGATTTAATGGGAATTTATTACCTCGGAAGAATTGAAGACGATTGGGAATACCGGGATGAGCTTATTTTTTTGCAGGCTGATATTGTAAATGTGCGCAAGTGTAAATTATTCAAAGTTGGCGCTAATGTCCCCGGTGGAGTGAGCAACAGTTTTCGTACAAGGGGTACTGTACAGGGAATTAATGACCAAGCGGTAAATCTATTTTCACGCTTTGTTTATAATAAATTGGCAGGACAAGAAATCTACGATACAAAACGCGAAATTTATGGGAAAAGAGATATTTTCAGTTTTCTTACGGACACCGATTTAGGGGATGTAGTGGCCCTTTTTCTGCAACATGAAGGGTATTCGCTTATTCCAAGCATGCAATCAAGCCGAAATGATATACCCTTTTATGAGTTTCAGCTTATTCACAGGTCGTCCGGAGAGCCGGCTTTTGTACAAGTTAAAAGTGCAAATGTCGTATTGAATCCCGATAACTACGCACACTTTCCGCATAAAATATTCCTGTTCAGTCCCGCTGGTTACACTACCCCCTCCAATTCCTACGGGCATGTAATAACTTTAAAGAGAGATGATGTTGAAAAATTCATCTGGAGTTTTAAGCATATAATGCCTGCTAATGTACGCCTTTGGTTGGATTATATTGAAGAGGTAAAATAGCCTGGACTAGCTGGCCATGTCAGAATTTAGCATACCGAGGAAGCCGGGCGATGAAGTGAGCTGAAAATAAAAAAAGCCGTTGTTGTCCGGCTCCGTAAATATCTGATATAATTAACTTGTTAAGGCAAGTGGTAAATTACCCCCTCCCTTGTCGAGAGGCTGAAGGGTTCAAAGCCTGACAGCCTCACTTTGGGATGCCGGTGCGTGGCGGTGTGGAAAGGAAATTCCCACCGTCAATGGAGGGGGTGAGGGGATATGATACGGGCTATAAACGCCGTTCTATCGTTAGGACTGAAAATTGAAATCGAAGTAAAAATTAAGATAAAGAAAAAGTAGCTGAAAAAAGCTACTATGGCAAAATAATATCTTCCAACAATTTCCACACTTGCCTCATCGGCACCTTACTAATATTATAACTCTTTTAATTTGAATTTATCAATAGTTTTGTGGCAAAAAGAATATTTCCATTCCACGGAAAGGGATATCGTCAGGCGCGGTTCGCCTTTATCAAAAAGAAAGCCTCTTTTAAAAAATTAAAATGGGAGAGGAGAACCTGTGGGAGCAAAGTGTATTATGATACAGGGCACCGGCTCATCCGTCGGCAAAAGCAGAATAGTAACGGGGCTTTGCCGGATCTTAAAAGAGGATGGGTTCAAGGTAGCACCGTTTAAAGCCCAAAATATGGCTTTAAATTCTTACATTACTCGGGAAGGCCTGGAAATAGGCAGAGCGCAGGCCACTCAGGCGGAAGCATGCGGAGTAGAGCCCTCGGTTCTCATGAATCCGGTGTTGCTTAAGCCTACTTCCGATAAGAACTGCCAGGTTATCATCCGGGGCAGAGTTTACGGCAATTTATCGGCGATGGATTATCATGAGTTCAAAGCCGAGTTAAAAAAGGTAGTGAAAGAAGCTTACGATGAATTGAAGAGCCAGTATGAGGTTATCGTCATAGAAGGAGCCGGGAGTCCGGCGGAAATCAATTTAAGGGAAAATGACCTTGTAAATATGGGCATGGCGGAGATAGCCGGCGCTCCGGTAGTTCTGGTGGGTGACATAGATAGAGGCGGCGTCTTTGCCTCCCTTTACGGCACCATAATGCTTCTTGAGGAAAAAGAAAGGGAAAGGGTAAAAGGTGTTGTTATAAATAAATTCCGGGGAGATATAAAGCTTCTCGAACCGGGAATCAAAATGCTGGAAGATTTGATAAAAAGGCCTGTTCTGGGAGTTGTCCCCTTCGATTATTCCTATATCGATGAGGAAGATGATCCGGGTTTTGAGATGTACAGGTTGAAACTCAAAAAAGGGTTTCGTGAAAGTGTCGTGATAAAAATTCTTCTACTGCCGCATATTTCAAATTTTACGGATTTCGTTCCGCTTTCGAATTTCGAAAATGCATCTATCGAGTATGTAAGGCCGGGTCAAGTCATTGGTGATGCGGATGCAGTAATAATACCCGGTACGAAAAACACCATAGGCGACTTTCTTAAAGTCAAAGAATGGGGATGGGATGAAGAGGTAAAAGAACTGGCAAAAAAGGGGACGGTAATAGTAGGCATCTGCGGCGGCTTTCAAATGCTGGGAAAATCGATAAAAGACCCTTACGGCGTCGAAGGGGATATAAGGGAAATTGAGGGCATTGGACTGCTGGATGTGGAAACAGAAGTTACAAGAGAAAAAGTTACAAAAAAAGCCGCGGGGCATGTGCTGGAACATAAAAAAGGGCTTGCTGCATATCTATCAAATTCTCCCTTTGAAGGGTATGAAATACATATGGGGAAAACGTTAAACATGGGAGCGGGAAAGAACTTTTCCCTTATAAAAAGAAAAGGGGAAAGCGAGGAGCTGCCGGATGGTGCTGTGGATGAAACCGGCAATGTCCTAGGAACTTACGTCCACGGAATTTTTGAAAGCGGAGAGTTTACAAAAAGATTTATGAATTTTTTATACGAACGAAAAAGTTTGAAACCGGCCGTAGGAAATATCGACTTTTGGAAATTTAAAGAAGAACAATTCAATAACTGGGCCAGAATTTTAAGGCAGTCCCTCGATATGGGTGCAATCTATAAAATAATGGGTTTATAAATCCGGGTACCCTAACAATGGCATGAGAGATCCCCACTCCTTATCCTTGCCGGAATTGGATGCGCAAGGATACGGCTGTATGGGATCTCTCATCAATTTTTCTACGGTAGAAGTTTATACTACCATGATTTTAAGCCAACATTCTACTACACCGGGGTGGAAGCGCCGGTATTGATCTTTCCGGTGTTCGGGGGTACCGGTCGGGGCAGGCGGAGCAGGACGAGCGCGCCGAGCCCGGCTAGAACGGACATGGCTGCGCCGGTGAAAAACACCGGGGACCAGCCGTTCATCTGGGCTATTAGAGCCGCCACGTAGCTGCCAACAATGCCGCCCACGCCCTTGGCGCTGTACATGAAACCGTAGTTGGTTGCTGCGTACTTGGTGCCGAAGATGTCAGCGTTCACCGCCGGGAAGAGGGCGTAGAGTTCGCCCCATGTGAACATTATCATCGCAAAAAGGAAGACGAACATGGCCGGGCTGTGCCCCAGGAACGGCACCAGGGCCATGGCTACGCCGTTCAGGGTAAAGGCCAGGAACATGGTCTGGTACCGGCCGAGTTTATCGGAGACAGACCCCCAGAAGATACGTCCGGCTCCATTGGCAACAGTATTGACGGTGGCGGCTAGGACGATAATCCCGGCGGGGATGCCGGCGTCTTGCCCGAAAGGCTTGGTCTGGGCGGTTACCACCATACCGCCGGTAACGATAAATAGGAACATTACATAGATGAGCCAGAAGTGCAATGTCCGGAACATCTCCAGGGTCGTAAACTGGTGCTGTTCCTTGTCCGTGTCCGCTTTGGCGCCGCCGGCGGGCTTTTTCGGCGGCACTCGCATCAGCTGGGCCGCGACAAAGATTATGATGCCCTGAATAATCCCCGTGGTCACGAACGCCGATGCATAACCCTGGTTGCGGAGCGCTATGGCGATGAACGGTATAAAGAGGGCGGCTCCCGAACCGAAGGCTGCCGATACGAGACCCGAGGCTAAACCGCGCCGTGCAGGCTCAAACCAGCGTACCCCGGCGGCAACGGCGCCGCTGTAGATGAAAGCCGCTCCGATACCCGCCAGGCTGTAGGCCACATACAGGGCAGACAGCGATTTAACTATTCCCATCGCCGTCCAGCCGATTCCTACCATGAGCGCGGCGATGGTGAGGAGCAAACGGGGGCTGTAGCGGTCGATGAAGTAACCGGCTATGGGTTGCCCCCAGCTCTCAAGGGCGATAAAAAGAGAAAACGCCAGCTGCACAGCCGCACGGGAGGCATTGAACCCCTTCTCCAGCTCGGGAACAAAGAGCGTCCATGCATACTGCAGGTTGGCAATCATGATCATACCGACCATTGCCAGGATAAGCTGCGTCCACTTGTTCCCGATGAACGGACCGTAGATCTCTTTTGGATCTGAGGTCTGCGGTGCTGCCGTTGTCATTAATGGCACCCCCTTAATTGATATTTAATAAAAATTATAAATATTATGAAAAATTAAGATGGCCATCCAGTTCAATGGACTGCCTGGTTGTGGACAAGGACACCTGCCCCAGGCTGATAAAACCTGGGGCAGAGGAGAGAACGGCAGGCAGTTACTGCCTGCCGGGTTCGGCAGTTATTTTGTTGTTGGAGCCACCACTGGAACCGTAAGGCCGACCTCCGCACAGCGTGCATCGATGAAGGCCTGCATTTTTTCAATGTGTTCGGGCTTTAGATGCTTGAACCGGCCCTGCAGGCGCATGTATTCGCCGACGGGTCTGCGCTTTTCAATCTTAACCGAGAGTTTATATTCGCCGTTTTCGTATTCATAGAGCTGGAACATGCCGGTCTCAACGGCCAGTTTCGCCATCTCAACGGTCTTACTGGCAGGGAACTGCCAGCCTTTCGGACAGGGTGCATGGATATGCAGGTAAGCCGGGCCTTTTTGATTCAGGCCTTTACGCACCTTATTCATAAGGTCGACGGGCCAGCCGATCGATGCAGTGGCCACATACTTTAATTCGGGATGTCCGTGGGCGACGACCTTGGGATTGTCCTTGGGGAACAGTTTCTTGCCTTCCGGAACCACCGGGCCGGGCGGGGTGAAGGTCGTCGCCGCGCCGTAAGGCGTACTGGGTGAGGTCTGGATGCCGGTATTGGCGTAAGACTCGTTGTCGTAACAGATGAAGAGCACGTCGTGGCCGCGGTAGAGCATACCGGAGAGCGCCTGAAGCCCGATGTCGACCGCGCCGCCGTCGCCGGCCATGACGATGATGTTGGGGAACTCGGCGTCGGTCTTCTTCTTGCGGATAAGCGCTTTATAAGCTGCCTCAATACCAGAGGCTACTGCTCCGCCGTTGGTAATCTGGGCGTGGATCCAGGGCACCCGCCAGGGACCGCACCCGTAGCTCGTATTGGCCACATACATGCAGCCGGTAGGGCCTACAAATATCGTGTTGGGTCCGGCGGCTTTGGCCACCAGCCGGTAGCATAGAGCCGGCCCGCAACCGGCGCAGGTCCGGTGTCCGGGAACGTAATATTCTTCCTCCGGTGCTTTACGCAATGAAGTAATAGGTTCCAGCATTTTTTTCCCTCCTTCCAGGCAGCTTCTATAACTCAAAGGGCAGCCAGTAGGCCGTTTTTTCTACCTTACCGGTCTTTGCAATCTCCTGGAGCTTCTGGAACATCCGGTAAAACTCGTCGTGGGTAACCACTTCGCCGCCCAAACCGGCAACGAAGCCGACGGTCTTAACTTTGTCTCCAAAGTCGTACAGGGCCGTGCGCACCTCGGACAGGAGCACGCCGCCACCGCCGGAAATTCCGAAGTTGGTGGAGTTGTCGAGAACACCCACGGCTTTGAAGCGGGACAGGCGCTCTTTTACCTGCTCGGTCGGGAAGGGCCGGAATGTGCGCAGGCGGACGGCACCTACTTTCTCCCCTAAATTGCGCAGGCGCTTTACTACAGCCTTGGCCGTCTCCATGTGGGCTCCCTGCCCGAAGATGACCACTTCGGCGTCTCCCGTACAGTATTCTTCCATGTAAGGATCGTAACGCCGGCCGAAGATCCGGGCGAAATCGTCGCAGGCTTCTTCCAGAACCTTAAAGACGTTTTTCAAAACCTGATACCGCTGATACTGCAACGGCGGTCCCATTGCCGGTTCGATCTGGGGACCTATGATTTGCGGATTGCGGGGATCGAGTACATGGTGGTTCTTGTACGGCGGCAGAAATTCTTTAACCTGCTCCGGTTCCGGTATGTCTACCGGTCCAAGAATGTGGCTTACGAAGTAACCGTCAAGACAGGCGAACTGTGGCAGCAGCACCCGGGGGTCTTCGCCGACCCGGTAAAAGATGAGGGTGTTGTCGAGGGCCTCCTGGGGTGTAGAAGCCCAACCCTGAATCCATCCCTGATCCCGGCAGCATTCTGCATCGGTATGCTCCGAGCCGAAATCCCCCGGCGGATCCAGCGTGCGGTCGGCAATCGCCATCTGAACCGGCAGGCGTTCGCCGGAAATGGGGGAGTAAACCTCAAAAGCGTAGGTTACGCCTACTCCCGAACTGCCGGTAAAGACGCGCGCGCCGGCAGCGGAAGCTCCGTATACCACGCTCAGCTGGGCGTGCTCTCCTTCGCCGTGCACAAACTCGGCGTCGAGTTCGCCATCGGCAACCATGCGGGCCAGCTCGGACATTATCCCCGTATACGGCCGGATTGGATAGGAGCAGATCACGTCCACATCGGCCAGGCGTACACCGTTGGCCACTGCTACGCAACCGGAAATATTCTTTACTTTACCCATATTTTTCACCTCCCAGAACCGCTAGTCTTCGAAATCTAGCTCCGGCACTTCGGTTATTGCTCCTGTCGGGCAAACAGTAGCACACAGGCCGCAGCCTTTGCAGTATTTCAGGTTAAAGAGCGGCCCGTCTTCGCCTTTTTTAATGCAGGAGTCCGGGCAGTAGATCCAGCAGGTCCAGCACTGGGTGCATGCTTCGGTGTTCAGTATCGGCCGCTTCATGCGCCAGTTACCGGTTACCATGCCTTCGTTTTCTTCCTGCGGCGAAGGAACGGTGCCGGCAAAAGGCATCTGTCTGAGGAGTTCTTTAGCCGTCGTTTGGCTTTCCTTTGCAACAGGCCGTACCTCGAGCTTTCTCACCTGAACCTCTTCGTAGCCGCGGCGCATCGCCGCCGGATTCTTTACTACCCGGGCTAGGTTTTCTACATCGACGATGCCGGTGACCCGGGCTACAGCTCCGGCAATGGGGGCGGCAATTCCGGCGCCTATGCCTGTGGCATCGGTGGCGCCCTCGGAACCGGAAAGGGTCACTACAGCTTCCGCCATGCTGCTGGCGTCTACTGTTGCAATCTGCCCCAGGTTTCCGGTATCTCCCAGGAACTTCAGGATGGTGTCGATGCTGCGCCTGGTATTGACAACCAGGGTGCTGCCGGGTTTGATACCCTTGAGTACCGGCACGCCTTTTACCAGCGTTTCCTCGAGTACTACCACAATATCGGGGGCCTCATTTTCGTACACGTACCTGCTGGCTATGGGATCACTGCTGATGCGCGCGTACGCCCGCACAGGCACGTTGATGCGGTCGGGCAGGTCCACGTAATTCTCCCAAGCCTGGACGTACTTGCCTTCTTTTGATGCAGCCTCGGTGAGGGCTACCACGACGTCACGGGCGTCCTTGTTCATAATGACGCCCCGGGACCAGACGGTGATCTGTTTTAAATTGGGTTCAATAAAAAGCTCATTGGAAGACACTTGCGTTCCTCCTCTCTTCCAGGATTTATGCTGCCTGATATGGAGTTTTTTCCTTTAATTTTCACCTCCTTTTTTGCCTGCCTGCTCCTTTTCGGGACTGTCCCTTACGCGTACCGGGATTTTTGCCCCTCCCACGCGTAAATGAAGGGGTCATCCCTGGGATCGTGGGCGTGTCTCTCTGGTATACGGTATACCAACTACCCGCAATAAAATTAAAGCTGTTGTTCTCAACGATATGGCCGGACGGTATAATATTGCTTTTAATCAGTCTTTTCTAGAATAAAGTTATGCCACAATTTTCAAATTTATGACTGAAATAATTATGATATTGCGGCATGCCATATTTTTATTATTTTTATTAATATTTAGACCTCCGGCCTCCCGGTTATCGTTTTACCGGGATCAAGTCTCGTTTCCGGCGCACTTCCTCCAGTGCCTGTTCCAGGTGCCGTCTCCGGATGGCTCCGCCGCCTTTTGACGCATCACCCCGGGCTGCAAATTCTGCTGCCGCCATGAAAGCCGCCCGCCGGCAGACTGCTTCGATTTCGGCGCCGGTGAGGCCTTCCGACTGCAGGGCCAAAAGCCCCAGGTCCACATCCGCAGCCAACGGCCTGGCGCGCAGGTGGATTCCGAAAATGGCCTGCCGGTCAGCCTCATCGGGGTAGGGAAACTCCAGTACCTCGTCGAAGCGGCCCGGCCGGAGCAGGGCGGGGTCGATAAGATCAATCCGGTTCGTAGCTCCTATGACTACTACCTCGCGCATTTCTTCGAGAGCATCGAACTCCAGGAGAAACTGAGATACCAGGCGGCCGGCTGTTTCCTCACCGCCGCGGCGCACCGGGACAAGGGCGTCCAGTTCATCGAAAAATAATAGGCACGGTGAAGCCTGGCGAGCCTTGCGGAAAACGTCGTGGAGGATTTTTTCCGCCTGACCCCGCCAGCGGGAAAAAAGGAGGGAACCGTTTACAGGTATAAAGTTTACGCCGCTTTCTCCAGCCAGTGCCCGCACCATTAAAGTCTTGCCGGTACCCGGGGGCCCGTATAGAAGAATGCCTTTGGGCGGCCGCAACCTGAACAGTTTGAAGAGCTCGGGATGGGTCAAAGGCCACTGGACCAGCGCCTGCAGGCGCTCTTTAATTGCCGCCATACCCCCTATATCTTCCCAGCCGGCGGCGGGAAGTTCAACGGCAAATTCCCGGGTCGCCGAGGGTTCCACTTCGTCCAGGGCACTGATAAAGTCCCGCATGGTCACTTTAAGGTCCAGTTCGGCAGGAGGAGGAAAACCGGGCGGTAAATGCTCCAGCACCCGCTGCAGGGCGTGCATGCCCGCCTCCCTGCACAGGGCGGCCAGGTCTGCGCCGACAAACCCGTGGGTGATAGCGGCCAGGCGCTCCAGCGAAACATCCTCCGCCAGGGCCATGCCTCTGGTATGAATCGCCAGGATCTCCTGTCGGCCGCGCTGGTCGGGCACATCGATGAGGATCTCCCTGTCAAACCGGCCGGGACGGCGCAGCGCCGGATCGACCAAATCCGGAACATTGGTGGCCGCCAGCACGATGACATTGCCGCGCGCCTCCAGGCCGTCCATCAGTGCCAGAAGCTGGGCGACCACGCGCTTTTCCACATCTCCGTATACTTCGGTGCGCCGGGGAGCTATGGCATCGATCTCGTCAAGAAAGATGATGCTGGGCGCCTTTCTTTTCGCTTCCTCAAATACCTGCCGCAGGCGAGCTTCGCTCTCCCCGTAGTACTTGTGCATTATCTCCGGACCATTGACCAGCAAAAAGTGGGCTTCCGTCTCGGAAGCTATAGCGCGGGCGATCAGCGTCTTGCCGGTACCGGGAGGGCCGTACAGGAGGATTCCCTTGGGAGCCTCGATACCTAACCGGCGGAAAAGCTGCGGATACTTCAGCGGGAGCTCGACAATCTCGCGAATTCTTTTAACCTCTTTTGCCAGGCCGCCGATATCCTCGTAGGTTACCCCCTCCCCGGTGCTGCCGGTGTTATCCGTGCCTTTGAAGCGCACGATCGTGTCCCGCGTAATAACAACTGCACCCCGCGGGGCCGTGCCTTCCACTATGAAAGCCTCATCGCCGCCGCTGAACTGGGAAATCGTTACCTGATCGCCTGCAATTACAACCCGCCCCAGGATATTTTTCTTGAGAAATTCTGTCCCCTTCTCCGCACCCTGCCATCCCGGCAAAAGAGGTGAAAGGACCACCGCTTTAGCCCGTTCACACTCGACCGGGCTCACCTCAACTGTTTCCCCGATACCGGCGGCAGCGTTTTGCCTTATAATCCCGTCCATCTGAATACAGCCGGCGGGGCAACTCTCGGGAAAACCAGGAAGTACCCTGGCAACAGTGGTGCGCTTTCCCGTTATCGATACCACATTATTGGGTTTTAGCTCCAGGGCAGCCATGGCCTCTGCCGGTATCCGAACTATCCCTTTACGAGCGTCCTGGATTTCCGCCTCGCACACTCGTAGCTGGAGGGACTTTTCTGCGGTCATAGGCATATCACCCCCTATGCTGTATGGAATAGCTGATCTCGCAATAAAGTCCTGTACACCATATATGAACGATTTGAAGAACTTATGAAAAATATTTCTTCATAAAATAAGCCTCCCGCGAGTTTTCGATATGCCGCCGGGCAATTTCTTCCGCCAACCTGCCGTCGCCCTTGGTCAGGGCCTCGGCCAGGGCCCTGTGCTCCTGCGTGGCTGCCCGCATGCGGCCGGGGACACTGTAGCCGAGTTTAGTAAAAGCGGCGATGTAGTCCACCAGGTAGTTAATCATCTGATGCAGCCGCGGGCTTTCAGCCGCTTCATAAATGAGCGTATTAAACTCTAAATGAAGTGTTTGCAGAGTTTGCTCGTCATTCCGTTCACAGGCCTTCTCCATGGCTTCCATAAGCTCGCTCAAGCGTTTGAGCTTGCCGGGGCTGATTCTCTCCGCCGCGAGGCGCGCTGCCAGGCCCTCCAGAACTGCGCGAATCATGTATACCTCATGGACTTCACGCTCCGAAATTTGCGCCACTACTACACCCCGGCGGGGAATATGCCGGACCAATCCTTCCTGTTCCAGTTTGTGAATAGCCTCACGCACGGGCGTACGGCTGACACCTAACTGGCGGGCAATCTCTCGTTCTACCAGCCGGGTGCCGGGCTGCAAGCTCCCGCCGAGAATAGCCTCGCGCAGAATTTTAAAAACTTCCCGGCTTATGGGTTGGTATTCCCGAATATTGATGGGGTGTAATATCTTTTCCATATAAACACTCCTTTGCGTTTTACTGTGCTGGTGGGTAAAAGATAAGTCGTCTGTTTTGCCGTCCCTGTACAATTTATACTGGCGGCGGCATTGCAGTATGTCATCGGGATTGTGGAAGAATGGCTCAAGAATATTATGACGAAGAAAAATAAAACGAGCTTTGGCAGCCGCAGGTCGCTTTAGTTCCGGTATTATCCGCAAATCACGATCGCTATTTTTGGGAGGTGATTTTTGATTGAAGATTTATATTCTTAATTTTTAATACCGCAAGGTAGTAAAAATTTTTTTCTATAAATGTTGTAAGATACAACATTTTTATGTTACAATTATAATAGGGAGGTGACCGAATGGAAAATAAGGGCAGCCATTATTTGAGGGAACTGATAAGGATGCTGGTCAGAAACCTGGGCGTGCTGGAAAAGAGCGAGGCCTCCTGCTGCGGCACAACCCTTTCTCAATGCCATGCGATCGTTGAGATAGGGAGGGCCGGGGAAATTTCCCTGAACGAGCTGGCGGAATTGCTCAATCTGGATAACAGTACCATCAGCAGGAGCGTGAACAACCTGGTGAACCAGGGCCTCGTCTCGAGGGAAACGGACCCGGAAGATAGAAGATACGTAAGGATAAGACTGACGGAAGAGGGTTACGGTGTCTATAGAGCTGTGGAAAGCAGCATGGAAGATTATTTTGAAAGGATTTTCACTTCCATACCCGAAGAAAAAAGGGGGCAGGTGCTCGAGAGCCTCCAGATCTTAATAGAGGCCGTCCGAAAAAATAAATGCTGTTAAAGAAAGGAGAGTTTTTATGGGAGAAAATATCAGGGAAAAAGTGAAAACGTATTACGGGGACATAGCAAAGCGGGTGAACGGGAGTTCGTGCTGTTCTGGTTCTTCCTGCTGCGGTGACGACATATGCAAGGATATACCGGTTTACGACCCGGAATACATCACTGGACTCCCCGAAGAAGCTGTGGAAGCGTCGCTGGGCTGCGCCAACCCCATAGCTATTGCGGATTTGAAAAAAGGGGAGAAAGTCCTGGACCTGGGGTGCGGCGGCGGCATCGACGTATTCATCGCTGCGAAGTACGTGGGGCCCGAAGGAAGGGTTTACGGCCTTGACATGACCGACGAAATGCTGGCCCTGGCAAATAAAAATAAAGAGAAAATGGGGATAAACAACGTGGAGTTTATAAAGGGTTATATCGAAGAAATCCCTATGGAGGATGAATCGGTCGACGTGGTGATCTCCAACTGCGTCATAAATCTTTCAGAGGACAAGGGAAGAGTCTTGAAAGAGGCTCACAGGGTACTGAAGGCGGGCGGCAGGCTGGCGGTGGCCGATATAGTAATGCTAAAAGATGTCCCGGAAAATCTTAAGAAAAGCGCAGAGATGTGGGTGGGCTGCATCGCCGGCGCTCTTTCAGTCGGAGAATACGAGGAATTGCTAAAAAAAGCCGGTTTCAGGAACATCGAGATAAGGCCTGTGAATATATACAAAAAAGACTTAATTAGAGACATCCTGGAGCAAAAAAATCTGCAGGAGCTTTATGGAGAAATAGACCTGGACCTGGTCGACGGCGCCTTTGCCGGCGCACTCATCAGGGCGGAAAAGTGACGTCATCCCCTGAAATTGAGGCTGGCCTTCCCGGCTCGGAAAGCCAGCCTCATCCTAATTTGCCTTCAAGGGAAATTAATGCTGCTCCGAGTGCTCCGATAATTTGGGGTTCAAATGGAATTACAAGTTTTTCACCGAGTCTGCTTTCAATGGCATGAACTACTCCCTGATTTTTTGCAACGCCCCCTGTCATCATGTATTTTCCTTTTCTTCCTATCCTGTCGACCAGGGAAACTGCTTTTGAAGCGACGGCTTTATTGAGGGCGTATATTATATCCCTTTGGTCCTTATTTTGAGCAATAAGAGATATTACTTCAGATTCTGCAAATACGGTGCACATACTGGTAATTGTGATATTTTCTTTTACTTCCTTACGTACTTTTGCCATTTCGTCTATTGAGACGCCCAAAGTCCTCGCCATTACTTCCAGAAACCGGCCTGTCCCGGCTGAACATTTATCATTCATTACAAAATCGATGACATTGCCGCTGTCATCGAGCCTTATCACTTTGCTGTCCTGCCCGCCTATATCTATAACGGTTCTGATCGCGTTGTCTATAAAAAATGCGCCTTTGCCGTGACAGGTAATTTCGGTCACGATTCTATCGGCAAAAGGGATGCTCACTCTTCCGTATCCCGTCGCTACTGTTGATGTGATATCCTTTTCTTTAAGTCCCGCGTTGCACAAAGCTATTTCAAAAGCTTTAAAAGCACTTTCTACAGCCCTGGGGCCTGTCGGAATAATGGAATACGATATTATATTTTTATTTTCGTCAATTATGACCGCATTTGTCGAAGTGGAACCGCTGTCGATTCCTGCAAAATAGCCTTTTAAGGCTTCCTTTTTTTCAATTTTTTTAATGCCGGTTGATTCGAAAAACGCGTCCACCCTTGTTAAAATCTGCCCGCTGTTGGAATCGGTATAGTCGGTTTCAATTTTCAATAGGGGAATATCTACTTTATTCTTAAGTTCGGCGTATTCGTAGGAATAAAAATCGCAGAACTTTATAGTGTTGTATATTATTCCCTTGAATTCTTTATTGATTAACTTACTTCGGTCTTCCGCCATTCTCATACACGGCGTTAAATTAAGCAGCGATTCCGCATAGCTTTTTAATAAATTATTTTTTGCTCCGATATTGAATAATCTTTCTTCACCCGTACACGTAAAATTTATTATATTTACTGTGCAGGAATTTTTAATTTTTTCTACGACATCATCTTTTAGCCTCGCGCCCAATATAGCGATGCTTCCGGAGGATTCTTTTTTCTTTTTGAAGGATTTGCCTTCTAAAATTTTCAACAAATCCTCTTCGGCAAAACTCCTGTTTTTGAATGCTTTGTAAGCTTCTATAAATTCGGCTATTTCGTTGTAAAAAAGATCTACTGCAAGAGAGTCTTTTTTTCTGGGCAGGTCCAATATATGGATAAATTTTATTCTGTCTTTTAACACATCATAAAGCCTTCTTATGCTGTCACAGCAGCTGGTTAATACGGCCTCTTCGATATTATTTTCAACAATATTTTCCAGGACTCCTTTTACGAAACTGCACATATTCGAATGAATCAGGGCTTCAGCGCGTTCATAAGACTTGCACCCTGAGTCAAGCCTCACCGGTTCTTCTCCAAAGGCTTCGATTATTTCTACGGGTGTGTATTTGCAAACGTATGCTATCAATTTTTCGCCCCCCCTGAAGGGTTTTGCTAAAGCATTTCGAGAAAAGCCTCAAGCCTCGTCCTGTTCTGCCCTTCCTGATTATTTCTTTTATCTACACAGTCACCATCCAAATAAAGGAACGGGATACCCATTTCTGAGGCAAGATTTTTAATTATAAATGTTCCTCCTATGGACTGCTTGCAGCCCAGGTGGCAGAACTGTATAATGCCGTCGGGTTTTACTTTTTCTATCAGTTCCCTGATTCGTGTAACTTTTCTATTTATTTCGCCGTTAAAAGAAGTTAAAATAAGCTTTTCAGCGATTCCTTTGAATGGATCTTTTTCGTCGATTTCGCCGAGAAAATCATAATTTATATCGCTTCCGGCGATGTGAAAGTTATTATTGAAATTAAAATTATCTTTGAAATTTTTCTCAAACATCGGAAGAAGGTGAACAAAAAATATACTTTTTCCCCTTCTTTCAGGAGCTCTTTTTATATCGTCGATAAGCATTTGATAAAAACTTAATATCTCTCTGCTGCCAATGAATACATGGGATGCAAAAAGCATGTACATTTCAAAGGTCATACTGGTTAAAAGGGTTTTTTCTTTTAAATAATCCAGATACTCTTTCATAACCGTTCTTGTCTTGTTTTCTATTTTTACAACTTCCCTTAATTTATCAATATCGAGTTTTCTCTTAAAAACTTCTTCAAGCCTTTTTACCATTTCCAAAAGCTGGTTTTTCACATAAATTAAGGCTTCTTCAGAATATTTATAGGGAATATCGATGATATACAGGGGAACTCCGTATTTTCTTGAAAGATACCTGAAGGTAGGCATATTTGCATCGCAGATCATGGAAGTAGTAATCATAAATTCGGGTTTTCTGAGAATGTTAAGCTCATTTGCCCCTATAAAGGTTTTATGGTAGCTGCATAAAGTATTTGATATACCCCTTGATTCAGCGGTATCGATAAGATAGTCTTCAATAAAAAAACCGGACATAAAAGAAGAATATGCTTCGATAAATAAGGGCTTTATATCCATGGCTATTAAAAATTCACAGGGAGAAAAAAGGTTTACCCAGGCAGAATTTTGAGGATTTTTCAGCGAGTCTTTTATACTTTTTATGCAGTATTTATTCAGGTAATGGAGGGATTTGGGGCTCCTTTTGTCTTTGAAAAAGTTCACGTAATAATAAGCAGCGGCAAGGCCGAAATTTATTAGTTTATTTACTTTTTCCGGTTTATCCATGTTTCTTTTTATAATATCGCTGTAAAATCTTACCGGATCCATTTTTTATCACTACTCCGTGCCCCTTCCGCGAGGAAGGGGCTTTCGTGTGGTAAATTATTCCTTTATCTGTATTGTATCAGAATGAATGATAATAAGCAATGCCCGGCTTTCATCCCCTATATTTTGGGGAGTGAGTAAAAAGCCGGCAGGTTGAAAGCAATATAAAATGAAGCCGTGCTCTGAAGCACGGCTTTCAGCTTAAAAATGATCGCCCAGTAAGAGAAGGATCAGGATCAGGAACACGAGAAAAGCCTTGCGATCGCTGAAGAAGCCTCCTCCGCTAACGTCTGACATTTTAAACCCTCCTTATGTTAGTATCTACTACAATATATGCTTATTGTTTTTTAGAGGTTACATTATGTTTTTTTGAAAATCATCACCGGAAAGGCTGAGCTATGCGGTATAAAAACCGGCGAGGCTTCAATTCCGGCGCCTGCAATTCCATCGCCTGTACGATATAATTAGATATATACAGATGGGCTGTCACCCTTTGCGCACGCCATTAAAGGGGTTGGGCGATAAACAACCTGCAGCCGGAGAAAAATGTTCGACCGGGAGGTAATTCGGATAAAAGTGAGGGAATTTATTTACAAGATCAAGCGGTACGGTTATTTAATTTTGCTGGTGGTTTTTTTCGCAGAAATATATTTTTATCCCTTCGAAGGTAATTTTAAATTCTCGGCGGGAGTTATTATATTGAACCTTATTATCCTTGCTATGGATAATATATCGGAATTTTGGATCGTAATTTTGAGTGGATTGGCGATATTTGCGGTAAGAGCCGCGGTATTATTTTTTAAAGGGACAAGTTTTGACATGGCGTTGGCTGTTAATCTCCCGTCATTAGTTTATTATATGATATATGCCTTTCTTGTAAAAATATCGGGTATAAAAAAAAGAAAAGACTGTGTATTTGGAGTGATCATCTTACTTTCTTTTGTGGACTTTTCCAGCAATTTATTTGAAGCAGCGATTAGGAATGAGATAAGTCCCTCAGGCTTAAAGCTGATCTTATTAGTAGGTTTTTTAAGAAGCCTTTTGGCCTATTTCATATATGAACTTTATCAAAGACAAAAACTTTTTATTTTGAGCTCTGAACACCAAAAAAGATACACTCAGCTGAATATGTTGATTTCCAATATACAGGCTGAAATGTTTTATCTGAAAAAATCTATGAAGGATATAGAAAATGTGATGAGAAAAAGCTATAGCCTTTACGAAAGTCATGAATTGGACAATGAATTGAAAGAGAAGGCTTTAGACATTGCAAAGGATGTTCATGAAATTAAAAAGGATTATTATAGAGTCATAATAGGATTTGAATCCTTCTTAAAAAGCTTCGAGAATGAGGATTTTATGAAGCTGTCGGATATTTTTACTATAATAAAGGACAATATACAAAGGTACCTCAAGGCAACAAATAAGGAGATAAAAATCTTTTTCAGTCATGAAAGTGATTTTTCAGTAGGGCCGTATTATAATATGTTTACTTTATTAAATAATTTGTTAACAAATAGTATTGATGCTTGTAAAAGTGGCGACACAATCGCCGTTGTGGAAAAGAATTTGGAAGAGAATGTTTATTTTGAGGTTAAGGATAGTGGTGAGGGAATTGAAGAAGATATACTGCCGTATATCTTTAATCCGGGCTTTACGACAAAATATGATGAAAATACCGGCAGCCCTCATACAGGGATTGGACTTTCGCATGTGAAAAATATTGTAGAGGAGCTGGGTGGAAGCATTGAGGTAGATTCTAAACCGGGGGCCGGTACAAAATTTAAGATATTAATTCCTAAAAAAAATTTGGTAAGGTGATCCTATGGACAAAACATTTATGATTATTGATGATGACATTAATGTCAGAAAAATGTTAGCTTTGCTTATAAGAAAAAATAAACTTGGCAAAGTGCTGACAGAGTTAGATAGTGGAAAGCATGCCGTTCAGGAAATACTTTTCTTTAACCCCGATATAGTGCTTATAGATTTGCTGCTGCCGGCCCTGGATGGTATCGAGGTTATAAATGAAGCTAGATCAAAAGGATATAAGGGCAAATTTATAATGATATCCCAGGTGGAAGATGAAAAGATGGTGGCGAAGGCTTATGAAAGCGGTATATTATTTTTCATAAATAAACCAATAAACAATATAGAAGTGGTCAGCGTCATAAAAGGCGTATGCTGCAATATCGACCTTGAGAACTCCTTGGCATTGATTAAAAATACCGTTATGAACTGTGATGCGGAAAATTATCAGATTAAAGATATAAAATCTGATATAAACATTGAGACAAGAATAAATAAGATTTTTAGTGATCTGGGAATTATCGGTGCTGCAGGCAGTAAGGAGTTATTGAAAGTCATATACACAGTGCATAAGCTGAAGCTGGAAAATCCTAATGCCGAATATCAACTCCAGGATATATATGAAAAAGTCCTGCAAGAATATGGTGACAATATAGAAAAACTTAATGTAAAGTCTTTAGAGCAAAGGGTTAGAAGGACAATTCAAAAGGCCCTGCAGACGTTAGCCGAACTGGGCTCCAGTGATTTTGACAATGACATATTTTTGGAATATAGCACACTCCTGTTCGATTTTAAACAAGTAAGGCAGCAGATGCGGCATATAGAGGACCCAAACGAAGAGCCCGGGAAGATAAATATTAAAAAGTTTATAGAAGGAATAATAGTTAAATTGAGATATTCGCAATAATTAATCAAAACGTAAAATTTTGTTCGGTATTTTGTGTAGGATGACGTATTCTGATGTAGGCCGCCGGTATAATATACTTAACAAATTTTCGAAACATCGGAGGTTTTGCAATGACCTTAAAAATTGATATGGTTCAAACTACTGCGCTGGCGGTCATTGTATTATATCTTGGGGAATCCATTAGAAACAAAGCCCCTGCTCTTAAAAAATATTGCATACCTTCACCTGTGATCGGAGGATTATCTCTTGCAATTTTATTTCTTATTTTAAGACAGCTTGGTATAATGACGTTCACCCTGGATACAACACTGCAAAATTTATTTATGAACATGTTTTTTACCACAATAGGATTCACAGCAAGCCTAAAACTTCTTAAAAAAAGCGGTATACCGGTAATTGCTTTTTTGGGAATATCCGTAGTACTTATATTCCTGCAAAATATTGCGGGAATAGCCCTTGCCAAATTATTTAATTTAAACGCTTTATTAGGCCTTGCCACAGGTTCTATACCCATGGTCGGCGGCATCGGTACATCGGGAGCGTTTGGACCTTTGCTGGAAAAAGCTGGTGTACAAGGAGCTACAACGGTTGCCGTCGCTTCAGCCACTTTTGGAATGATTATGGGCAGCGTGATCGGCAACCCCATAGCCAAGAAATTAATTGAAAGGCATGACCTTTTAAAGACCCGCGAAACCGCAGCTTATATAGAAACCGGAATAGCTGATGAGGCAGCTGTATCTGAAGAAGCAGATGAAGTAAGAAGTGAAAACATCAATACGGCAATCGCTCAAATATTTCTTGCTATGGGCATTGGCACTATGATTTCATATTTATTTGAAAAACTAGGGCTCACTTTTCCACCTTATATTGGCGCCATGTTTTCCGCAGCCTTAATTAGGAACCTGTCAGACTTTACGGATACGTTTAAAATACCCGGTGGTGAAATTAAAGTTATAGGGGATATATCGCTGTCATTATATCTTGCTATATCCCTGATGGGATTAAAACTATGGCAATTGGCGGATTTGGCATTACCGCTTATAGTAATGCTGGTGGCACAAACTATATTAATGATGTTAATTGCGTATTTTATAACCTTCAATCTTATGGGGCGTGATTACGAGGCGGCGGTATTAACTTCGGGACATTGCGGCTTCGGTATGGGGGCGACATCCAATGCAATGGCCAATATGCGAGCGCTGACACAACAGTATGGCCCTGCACCAAAAGCGTTCTTCATAGTCCCTCTGGTCGGAAGCTTGTTTATTGACTTTTTCAATGCAGGTATAATTGTACTCTTTATGAATATAGTTAAATAATTAAGTCATATTGTATAAAAAATCAGGATAAAAAATACGCCTTTACAAAAAGTCCGGGTTATTATTGCATTATTCCCGGACTTTTCTTATACAATCCCCGCGAACAGGGCGCTGGAAATGCCGATACTGAGGAAATTGACCAGGTCGTTGTTTACAAAACCCAATCCCCGGACGAGCCGGTTCGGCCTGCCGTTAGAAAACCTTTTTTCGGTCTCTCCTTCCAGTTCTTCCGAATAGTATACACCCTGAAGGGTTGCGCCGAGGATCGAATCGATTACCGACCCCAGGAATCCCCCCAGGGTTACCATGGTGAAGCTCTGAATGTGGGTAAAGGGCAGGTTCCCGAAATATATCAATTTAAACCCCGCGGCGGCGGATATACCTATGAGCATGGCGCCCATTAATGCTGCGAAAGTCCCCGAAAGGCTTACCGCACCGGAAGTGCCCTTTTCCACTCTCTTAAAGGTCCTGAGCGAAATGGGCCGGGCTTTGCTCAGTATCCCCAACTCGGTAGCCCAGGTATCGGCGTTGGCAGCCGCAAAGGATATAGCCAGCAATACCAGATACGATGGATTTTTCGTAATGTAATAGAGGACCGAATAAATAAGTCCCGCACCGCCGTTGGCCAGCACCTGCAAAACGTCCCTGCGCCCGGTTTTGTCGAACTGGCGTGCTGCGCTGCTCTTTGCGCTCTTTTTAAAATGGGAAAGCAGGCTGGAGGATATGAAAAAGAGCACCATTAAAAACGAACCGAAGATCCCCGACGTGGCGTACATTATGGTGCCGAGGAATGTGGCGCCTACGGAACCGTCAAGGGTGAGAGAATTCTTTATATATGCGGCGTATGCTATGAAGAAACTCAGCACAAAACCTATCCCGGCCATGTAAATGAAAATGAACAGGTTCGAATTTTTGAGTATATGCAAAAAATAATGGGAAGCCAGGGCGGTTACGACCGGGACTGTAAGGTTATCCGTGCCGGAGGGCGCCAGGGCTTCCGAAATTGTAGCAAGGAGCGCTGTCACAAAACTTGTCCTGACGACGTGCGGGCTAAATCCCGCAAACAGGCCCAGGGCGGCTGCAATAGATACAAAAGAAAAAGCGAACATAACCACAGAGCCTTCAAGGCTCTTTTCGTTTTTGAAGACTCTGTACCTCAATTTGCCGAATTTCCCGCCCACAATCGCCGCCATCCCGTCGCCGTATCCCATGGTCAGGACTCCGGCGAGGCCGAGATACTCAAAACCCCTCCCCCAAAGCCCTCCATCCCATGTTAGAAGGATGAGGGCTATCAGAGATATGGGGAAATACACCGTCCCCAGGTCGGAGTCGCCCCCGTGCCTTTCCATGCCTTTAAATACATTTTTCTTGTGGGAGTAATAATTTACCGCCACGAATAAGGTGGGGGGTATGAGGGCGTATTTTAGGTCATCTATGAGAAACATGGCCAAAGGCCACCAGTGGGAAACCCCGATATGTACAAATTTCCTGGTGAATTCGGAGCCGAATCCTCCGGCTTTTCTCAAAACTTCCGAAATCATTATGACGCCGAAGACAAATAAGATGGAAATAACAACTCCCATGAAATCCTCTTTCAATGCCTAACCTCCTATTGGGGCATTTACAACGCTCCCGCCTCGTCACAATTTGGAATAGCTTATTATATCCTCCAAGAAAACATATACATCTTTCAAATCATACTTAACAATATTATATATCGTCTTAAAATCTATATCTCCATACTGGTGGGCAAGCAAATTTCTCAATCCTATCATACTCTTTAAAGGCTTTACAAGTTCTTCCCTGATCACTTTTTCTTTTGCTAAGATATCCGCCATATCCGATAAAAAAACGGGTTCCTCCATGCCCTCGTCGGAAATTATATGGTTGCAGATGTCGATGATGTATTGAAGTACGATAAACAAATTATGGCAAACTATGTCTTTTACATCATCATTGCGCAAAAACTGTTCCAGCGAAATATTGCTTTTTGATATGATCCTATCTAAATGAAATCTTATTGAATTTATTTTTTTAGAGATTATTTCTTTTCTAACCATCGGTTAATGTCACCCTTATTCTTTCTTTTGTTGATTTCAGATAGGTATTGATTATATACATCTGGTCCAGGTAAAAATAAAAGTTTTTCACTCGAAACTGGGAGAGTGCAGAAGGGTCACTGTTTTTGACAATCACACCGTTTTTGAACACTTCATGGTTTAGCAGAGGCGGTGCATTGTTCATAATGATTACATCAACGGGTTTTTTAAAAATCTGTTCTAATTCTGTTTTAAAATCCAATTTGTACTTGAAAAATTCATCTTCATGGATACCAGACAAATATACAGCCACATCTATATCACTATCTTTTCTATCTCTGTTTTCAGCATACGAGCCGAACAGGTATGCAAACTGTACGTTATCCTTTGAAGCCAAATATTTGCGTAATACAGAAATAATATTATCCTTACATGTCATGTATATCACCTGAAAATATTATATCATTATTTTTATTTTCCGGCGAGGCACACACCGGCTCCGGTCATTGATTTTATCGACCACGGGTGATATAATTATAACCAAACAAATGTTCAGGAGATGAGGCCTATGCTTTCGATCCTCCACGTGGATATGAACGCCTTTTACGCCTCCTGCCACCAGGCCCTGGACCCGTCTTTAAAGGGCAAGCCGGTCATAGTCGCCGGAGACCCCAAGAAGCGAAACGGAATAGTGCTCACCGCCTCCTATGAAGCCAGAAAGTTCGGGGTAAAGACCGCCATGCCCAACTGGCAGGCCAGAAAGCTGTGCCCCCACGCCGTATTCATAAAACCCGACTACAGGCTTTACGTCGCCACCAGCCACAGGGTGCTGGAAATACTCAACAGATTTTCTCCCCTCGTGGAGGTGTTCAGCATCGACGAGGCATGGCTGGACGTCACCGGCTGCGAGGGGCTCTTCGGGGATGCGGTGACCATAGCGGAGAAGATCCAGAGGGCTGTGATGGAGGAACTCTCGCTGCCGTGTTCCGTAGGGGTTTCCTGCAACAAACTGCTGGCCAAGATGGCTTCGGACATGAAAAAGCCCATGGGGATCACGGTCATAACGCCCGAAGACGTGCCCGACGTGATATGGCCCCTGCCGGTGGATGAACTTTACGGCGTGGGCCCCAGGCTGGCGGAACGCTTAAAGAAGATGAACATAACCACGATAGGCGACCTGGCAGGAGTGCCCGTCGAGATGCTGGAGGCGGCTTTCGGGCTGGTGGGACGGCACATTCACCAGTGGGCTAACGGCATAGACGATTCACCGGTAGATCCCCACTCCATGGACGATGCCAGGTCCATGGGTCACTCGATCACGCTCCCCCGGGATGTGGACACCTGGGATGAGGCCGAGGCGGTGCTGCTGTCCCTGGCGGAGCAGGTGGGGAGGCGGGTGCGGCGGGGAAACTACGTTGGCAGGGTGGTGACCGTCACCCTCCGGGACTCTTCCTTTTCCACCATAACCCGTTCCTCCTCGATCCCCTACACCAGCGCCACCGAAGATATATACGCCGCCGCAAAGCGGCTTTTGCGCTCCAACTGGGACGGCAGGACGCCGCTGAGGCTTCTGGGTGTGAGCCTTTCGGGCCTCATGAGGGAATTCGACCAGATTTCCGTATTTGAGGCCGACGAAAAGAAAAAGAGGCTCAACCGGGTTATAGACGAAATAAGGGACAGGTTCGGGGACGACGCCATCTTCCGGGCGAAGTTGAAGTCCCGGGACCTTATAGGCCAAAAGGGCAGTCCGGCTCTAGGACCTCTTGCCAGGCGAAATTGAGACCTCTGCCTCATGGAATATTTTTCAAAATAGATTATCATTAAGTTAAAAATGGAGAAAAGTAAAAAAATTTGACTGAGGAGGAGATTGAAATGCTGGGTCTCATCAGGAACCTATGGGCGGATCAGGAAGGACAGGCCATGGCCGAGTACGGACTGATCCTGGCGCTGGTGGCCGTGGTGGTCATCATAGCCCTGACGACTCTGGGAAACAATATCAAAGCCAGATTTGAAGAAGTGGGTAATACAATAGGTCCTAATTCGTCGCAGTAAAGCCCGGTGGTTGCTTTCCGCGGCCCTACTTAATTTTAAGTAGGGCCGATTTACAACTCAAAAGAAAATTATCACAGAGGGATGACACATGGTCCTTGACGCGATGCTGTTTGCGGTTCTCGGCATAAGCGTTTACACCGATTTGAAGTATAATAAAATATTTAACGCCGTGCTTGCACCCGCGGCGGCTGCCGCGCTTTTGGGGAACCTATATCTTTTCGGGGCCGCCGGGGGCCTTGACAGCCTGAAGGGAATGATGCTCGGTATGGCCTTCCTGTTCGTGCCCTTCGCTCTAGGAGGGATGGGCGGCGGGGATGTGAAGCTGATGGGAGTTGTGGGAGCCTTTAAGGGGCCCGGGTTCGTGTGGACGGCCTTCATATGTTCGGCCCTGGCGGGAGGCCTGTTGTCGCTGGGGGTGATGGCCGCCGAGGGCAGACTCCTTTTGCGGTTGAGGGCGGTCTTTTACACCTTTCTGTCAATTCTCGGTGTCATGCCGAGGGGACTGAACCTGCTGGGGCATCCGAAGACCGGAAGTACCGGGTCTTTTCCATACGGCGTTGCCATAGCTGCGGGCACCATTCTGGCGTACTTTCTAGCGAGGTGAATGCCGTGATGCGGTTGAAAAAATTTTTCCGCAACCAGAGGGGCCAGGCGGTGGTAGAATTTGCCCTGGTGCTGCCGGTACTGGTGCTTATCCTCTTCGGCATCCTTGAGTTCGGAAGGATTTTTCACTCATACATAGTGATAACCAACGCCGCCAGGGAAGGGGCAAGGTTAGGGGCTGTAGGAAGGTCGGATTCCGAAATCAGAGCCAGAATTTACGAGGCGGCGGCGCTGCCCGAATCCGACACCAGGCTCCAGATAACCAGGCTCGAACCGGAAGAAAACCTGCGGGCGCCTGGGACTCCTCTTACGGTGGAGGTCACCTATTACGTTACTCCCGCGACGCCCGTTTTTTCCAGCATTCTCCCCGATCCGGTGGTGCTCAAATCCAGAACCGTTATGAGGGTGGAGTGAGATGAAAAAGGTATGGGGTATGCTGACGACATTAAAAAAAGATGAAAGGGGCGTGGCGGCGCTGCTGGCGGCGGCCGTGATCGCCGGAATTCTGGGGATGACGGCGATGACGGTGGACGTGGGGAAAATGGCGCTGGAGAGGGCGAGGCTCAAAAACGCCTGTGACGCGGCCGCTCTGGCTGCGGCCAGGGAACTGCCTTCCGCGGACGCGGCCGAGAGGACTGCCATGGAGTACCTGGAGTACAACGGGGTGTCACCGGAAGAGGCCTCGATAACCGTAGACACCGTCGGCGGGCGGATAACCGTTGAAGCCCGCAGGCGCGTGAGCCACAGTTTCGGAGGGGTGCTGGGGTTTGAATCCAGCGAGGTCAGCGCCAGGTCTTCCGCCGTGTTCGGGGCGGTTTCCGGAATGACAGGCATAGTGCCATTCGGCATTCCCGATCAGCAGCTGGAATTCGGCCGGGAATACCGGCTGAAGTCGGCTCCCCCGGACGATTACTCCCCCGGCAATTACGGCGCCCTGGCCCTGGAATTCAGGGGAGCCGCCAGCTACGAGAACAACATGAAGTACGGCTACCAGGGCATGATAAACGTCGGCGACTGGGTATTAACCGAACCGGGCAACATGTCGGGCCCGACGGAAGAAGGCGTCAATTACCGTTTGAGCAGATGCAGCCATTACCCGAAGTGCACGGTGGACAATTACGATCCCAACTGCCCCATGGTGATGATGGTGCCCGTTTTTGATCCCGATTCCCTGTCATCGGGCAGGGACCAGGTAAAAATCGTGGGGTTTGCCGCCTTCCTCCTCAAAGGAGTGGAAGGTTCGGGCAACCAGAATGTAGTGTCCGGGTATTTCCTGAGGATTGTGCCTCAGGACGGGCTCAAATTTACGATAGATCCCGGTCAGACCGACTACGGATTTACGGCTTCGCGGCTCGTGGAGTAACTAACAGAGCGGAGGATGAACATGAAGAATAGATTTATTTTTCTTCTGGCTTTAATTTTCGCCCTTGCAGCGGGCTTCGGAGTATATAAGTATATGGGTGACCTGAAAATGGCTTATACTTCTTCCGGGAATTTCACCCCGGTGGCTGTGGCGAAAAAGAAAATCCCCGCCAGGATTGTAATCGGTGAGGACATGATCGAAATGAAGGAAATGCCGGCGGCGTACATCCCTGCAGGCGCCGTCACCGGTAAAAAGGATGCCGTGGGAAAGCTCAGCCGTACCGATATATATCCGGGGGAACTCCTTTTGCAGAACAAACTCCTGGATAGAAATTCAGCCGGAGCCGGGCTTTCTTCCAAAGTGGAACCCGGCAAGAGGGCCATTTCGATTCCCGTCAACAATGTAACGGCGCTACACGGGCTCGTCAACACCGGCGACAGGGTGGACATAATTGTTACGTTCACGCCCCCGGGAGAGAGAGGCTCCGTGTCGGCCGGCATCGTGCAGAACGTGCCGGTGCTGGCGGTGAACGCCAGCCTGGAGACCTCTACCCAGCCGAAAGACGAGCCGAAAACCGTTACCGTCATGGTAGAGCCGCGGGACGCCCAGAAGATCGCTCTGGCCATTCAGCAGGGGAGCGTTCAGCTGGTGCTGCGGTCGCCGTCCGACAACAGCAAAAACCCTGTAAACCCGGTCAACCTGCAAAAATTGTTAGAATGATGGGGTGTTGAAAATGCCCATAAGGGTCTTAATTGCCGACGATATACCTACAACCCGGGAAGACATAAAGCGGCTTTTGTATTTCGAGGAGGATATAGAGGTCGTGGGGGAGGCCGCTGACGGCCAGGATGCGGTGCGGATGGTAGGTGAGCTGAAGCCCGATGTGGTCCTGATGGACATAAATATGCCCAATCTGGACGGTATAGCGGCCACCGAGCAGATTACAATGGTTGCCCCCAAAACGGCTATTATAATCATTTCCATTCAGGGCGAATACGAGTACCTGAGGAAGGCCATGGCCGCCGGGGCCAGGGAATACCTGGTGAAGCCCTTTTCCGCCACAGACCTGGCCAACGCCATCCGCCGGGTACACGACGCCCAGCAGCGCAGGAACGCCCTTATAACCGCCCCTCCCCCGGTGAGCGTATTCGGCGGGGCGAGTAAAAAGCGGGGTAAAATCGTCACCTTTTTTTCTTCCAAAGGAGGAGTCGGCAGGACCACTCTGGCATGCAACCTGGCTGTGATGCTGGCCCAGGAGACCAAAAAGAACGTGGCTCTGCTGGATCTGGATCTGGACTCGGGGGACGTGGCTGTAATGCTCAACATCTCCGCAAAGGTGACTGTGGCGGATCTGGCCCAGGAGCAGGAGAATTTCGACATGCAGCTGGTGGAAGGGTTTTTGATTCCCCACCTCTCGGGAGTCCGGGTGCTGCCGGCTCCGCCGTCGCCGGAACAGGCCGAACTCATAAACGCAAACCACGTGGAACAGCTGTTGAAAGTTATGAGGGAAAATTTTGACTATTTAATAATCGACACCTCGCCGCTTTACAACGAAATAAACCTGGCGGTGCTTGAACTGAGCGATACCGTGGTGCTGGTGCTCAACCAGGAACTGACGACGCTTAAGCACGTAAAAACCGATGCCGACATATTAAAAAGGCTTAACTGCGAGTTCAAGATTAAATTCGTGCTCAACGGTCAGGACGGAGACGGTGTCAAGGTAAAGGACGTCGAGAGGACGCTGGGAAGCCCGCTGGCCGTGATTATACCGGAAGATTCCAGAACCGTAAAGAACGCCATAAACCGGGGTGTTCCCTTCGTCATGGCACAGCCCAACGCGAGGGTATCGGACGGCGTAAGGGAGCTCATGGAAAAACTCGAGCTGATAAAAGATGAAAACAGCCCGGAAGAACCCCGGAAAAAATCGATAATCATGCGTATGTTTAGTTTGTGAGGGTGATAAATCGTGTCCCTTCTCAAGAGGCTTGAAAGCAGAAAAAACTTTCCGGAAAAAAACAACCACAACCTGGAACTCGCCTTCAAGGCGGAGCTGCACAGAAAGATCGTGGACGAGCTCAAGGAACTGCCCGCCGGTGAAAAACAGGATAACGAAATGCTGAAAAAGAACATCGAGCGGCTGGTGGAAAAGTACCTGGCCGAAGAGGGGGAAAACCGCGTATCAAAAAGTGACAGGATCAGAATAACAGCCGAGATGATAGACGAAATACTGGCCTACGGCCCCATAACCCCGCTGATAAACGACCCGGAGATCAGCGAAATCATGGTGAACGGCCCCAACCGGGTTTATGTGGAACGAAACGGCGTCATAGAGCTGACCGGCGTCGTCTTCAGGGACGATGAGCATGTAATGAACATCATAGAGCGCATTGTGGCTCCCATAGGCAGGCGCATCGACGAGAGCATGCCCATGGTGGACGCCAGGCTTCCCGACGGTTCCCGCGTGAATGCCGTAATACCGCCTATATCACTCATAGGGCCGGTGATAACCATCCGGAAGTTCTCCAGGGAACCCTTCACGGTGGAGGACCTGGTAAACTTCGGCACTTTGACGCCCCGGATAGCCACGTTCCTGGAGGCGTGCGTCAAGGCGAGGCTGAACATCCTGGTCTCCGGAGGCACCGGCAGCGGTAAGACCACGACGCTGAACGTACTGTCCTCGTTCATCCCGGCGACGGAGAGGATAGTGACCATAGAAGACGCCGCAGAACTTCAACTCCAGCAGCCTCACGTCATTACCCTGGAGAGCAGGCCTCCAAACATCGAGGGAAGAGGGGAGATAACTATAAGGGACCTGGTCAGGAACGCGCTGCGCATGCGCCCGGACCGGATAATAGTGGGCGAGGTAAGGGGCGGTGAAGCTCTGGACATGCTCCAGGCTATGAATACCGGCCACGACGGCTCTCTCGCTACGGGTCACGCCAACTCCCCCAGGGATATGCTGGCCCGCCTGGAAACTATGGTACTGATGGCCGGAGTAGACCTTCCGGTGAGAGCTATCAGAGAGCAGATTGCATCGGCAATAGATCTCATCATACAACAGAGCAGGTTGAAAGACGGATCAAGGCGCATAACCCATATAGTGGAGGTTCAGGGCATGGAGGGTGACGTAATCCTGCTTCAGGACCTGTTTACCTTCAGGCAGACCGGAGTAGGAGAGGACGGTAGGGTCAAGGGGGTTTTTGAAACCACCGGGGTGCTGCCCAGGTTCATGGAAAGGTTTGAGGTTTACGGTATAAAGCTCCCGAGGGAGATATTCTATCCATACGCCGGAGAGGAGGTATCCGATGTCTCCGGAAACGACAGGGGCATTAACCTTTACCGCCGTATTTCTGGCGGCGATAGGGTTAAGTGAAATAATATATCCCGACAGGGAACGACTGAATGAGCGCCTGAGGCAGCTGGCCGCAGGCGGCGAAAAGAAAAAGGCGAGGGGCTCGGGCAGGGTGGAGTTCAGGAAATTCTGGCGCGACCTTTTAAAATGGGCCGGGAGCCTTTCCGCCACCAGGTCCCTCGGGAAATTCCTGGATAAGAAGCTGGCGGAGGCGGATATTCCACTGAAGGGCGGGGAATTCATCGTGCTGGTCGCTGTCCTGGTTCTGGGCGCGTGCCTTTTTACCCTGGCCGTTACCTTCGACCTGAGGGCCGGTGTACTGGCCGGCGCGGCAGCCGGCGTTGTGCCTTTCGTCGCGGTGAACAGCAGGAGGGAGCGGTGGCTGTCCCTTTTCAACGCACAGATGTGCGACGCCCTCACCATCCTCGCCAACTCCCTGCGTTCCGGTTTCAGCTTCCTGCAGAGCATGGATCTGGTGAAAAAAGAGCTCCAGGGCCCGGTGGGGAAGGAATTCGGCAGGACCATCAGCGAGATAAACCTGGGTACCCCCACCGAGGAGGCTATGAAAAATATGGCCGAAAGGGTAAACAGCAGGGACCTGGACCTGGTGGTGACGGCCGTCCTGGTTCAGCGGCAGGTGGGCGGCAACCTGTCTGAGGTGCTGGATAATATAGCCTCGGTCATCAGGGACCGGGTGCGGATAAAGCGCGAGATAAGGGCAATGACTGCCCAGGGCAGGATGTCGGGGCTTATTATAGGTATGCTCCCGGTGATGCTGGGGGTGTTTCTGTTCGTTACGCGCCCGTCATACATCATGGAGCTTTTCACAGATCCTGTAGGCCGCGCCATGCTCATGACCGCAGTTATGGGCGAAGCCGTGGGGTTTTGGCTGATCAGGAAGATAGTGGATATCGATGTGTAGGGGGTGGCGGTGTGGAGCTTTACCTCATATCAGCCGGTGTTTCCGGCTTGACTTTTATAACGGCGCATTATCTTTTAAAATCCCTGGTGGAAAGGCGGGCGGCGGAAAAAAAGAGGCTTACGGAAGTGGTGGGTTCAGGACATCCCAGGCCCATCCGGGAGCTGGAGCTTTCCGCACCCCTGTTCCAGCGCTTTTTCAAACCTATCCTGAAGAGTGTTGCGGGAATCATAGTGAGGTTTATCCCGGCCTTCGGCGAGGAGGCCATGGCGCAAAAGCTCGTCGAGGCAGGTAGGCCCTACGGTTTTTCCCCGCGGGAATTCATGGCCGTCAAGTGTCTGCTGGCGGGCTTTTCGGGCTTTGCCCTGTATACGGCTTCCGGCCTCCTGGTTTTACCTTTAGTTCAACATGTGGCCGTCACCGCGGCTGGAGCACTGATGGGGTGGCTCCTGCCCGATATGCTCGTCAGCTCAATAATAAGGAACAGGAAGGAGCAGGTGGAAAGAGAGCTTCCCGACGTACTGGACCTCATCACCGTATGCGTAGAAGCCGGGCTCGGATTCGAAGGAGCGATGATGAAGGTGGTGGAGAAGTCCGGCGGCATACTGGCCGGGGAACTGTCCCGGGTTCTGACGGAAGTGAGGATGGGTAAACCGCGGCGGGAAGCTTTGAGGGAAATGGCCGATAGGCTTGCGGTAGACGACCTGTCCTGCTTTGTGGGTTCCGTCATAATGGCTGAACAGCTGGGAATAAGCATGGGCAACGTGCTGCGGCTTCAGTCCAGGGAAATCAGGGAGAAGCGGCGCCAGCGGGTCGAGGAGACGGCCATGAAGGCGCCGGTAAAGATGCTGGTCCCCATAGTGGCCTTTATATTTCCCGCCTTATTCGTGATCCTTTTAGGGCCCGCCGCCATACAGATCATGCGGGTATTCGGCAGATAGGCGGTGGTGTCCTTTGAAGGCGGTTAACAGGAGCAAGAACACGGTCCTGGCGGAAAGACTCATCCTGGCTGCGACCTTTCGGGAGAGGCTGGTAGGGCTCATAGGCACGGACCGCCTGGAGCGCGGCTCGGGGCTCCTCTTAATACCGTGCCGGGCCGTCCACACGTATTTTATGAGGTATGCCATAGATGCGGTTTATCTGGACGGGTCCGGCAGGGTGGTGAAGGTTATTGATACGATGCTTCCTTATACCTTCGGGCCTGTGGTGAAAGAAGCCCGGGCCGTACTGGAGCTGCCTGCGGGCACCTGCCGCGGGACTTCCACTGAAGAAGGGGATCTGTTCGAATTTGTACAGGAGGTGGGTATATAATGGTAAAAGCCGGGCGAAGGTTTGGGAATTTTTCAATAGGCTTCAGATTGAGCATGGGGTTTACCCTGATTTTGACCTTTTTGCTGGGGGCAATGGGATTTACGATATACGTCCGGGACAGAGAGGCGTTCATAGAAGAGTTCACCGGTCGCGGCTGGGCTGTCGTACAGGCGGTCAACGGATACGCCTACCAGGCCGTAAAGACCGGCAACCGCGAGCTCTTAAACGGGATCGTAAACAGCCTTGTAAAGGAAAAATATGTGATGCAGGTAGCCCTGCTGGACCCGAAGGGCAGGGTCGTCACGTACGCCGGGTCGAGAATCAAGCCGCCGTCGAATCCGGAGCTGTCTTCCGCGGGGAAGTCGGAGGCACTGCTGGATGAAAAGGGCAGGGTAAAGGCGGTTTCATTTTTATCGCCTGTCACCAGCGAGGAGGGTACGGTAGCCGGTTACCTTTACGTGCTGTATGATTTCAACCCCATCAACGACCATCTGAAGAAAACGATGTACTACATAATCGTCAATTACATAATAGCGTGCCTCGCAGGAGTCGTACTGGTGCGGCGCGTAATACTGAACGCCGTGGAAAGGCCCGTGAAATCCCTGCTTGCCGCTACGGAGAGGGTATCTATCGGTGACTTTTCCCACAAGCTGGAGGTAGTGAGCAGGGATGAACTCGGGAGGCTGGCCCAGGCTTTCAACACTATGATGGACCAGCTGGGACTCTTGTTCGGGAACATAAGAAACATCATGAAGGACATGATACAGAGTTCAGACCTGATCGGCCAGCGTTCGTCCTACATCGAACAGTACGACGGCAACGGGCTCGACGCCGGGAGAAAGTCCGAGCTGATGAAGGAAATAAATTCGGCCGCAAGGCGCATCACCCGCATGGGCAATCAATTGAACTCCCTGGTGCAGCAGTTTAAGACGGATTCGTAGTTTTTCTAAAAGGGAATCGGGCAGGATGCAGCGAATTATATTTTAGGGGACAAAAATTGGCGGGATTGAGGCGGGATTTGTAAATGGTGAATGTGTCAAACCTCGAAAGGATTATAAACAAGACGAAAAAAATAGTGGAGAAGAGCAGGGAAGAACTTTACCGTCTGGGCGAGACCGCCCGTCAGGAATATGAGCGCACGAGGTACGAACTGGATTCGGTGAAAAACCAGATTTCCGACCTCATAAGAGAAGTGGACGAACTGGAGGGGGAATACACGAAGGCCAGGTTGTACCTGATGGAGGTCAGCAGGGACTTCAACAGGCACAGCGAGGAACAGATCAAAGGCGCCTACGAGGCGGCCCATGCGAAGCAGCTGGAACTTTTGAGCAAGCGCGAAAAGGAAAAACTGCTCAGGCTTACTAGAGACCACCTGGAGCGCAATTTGAAGAACCTGGAGACCACCATAAGGCGCTCGGAGGAACTGATAGCCAACGTGAGCATGGTGCTGAAGATCCTGGGCAGGGACCTGGAATCCCTCAGCGTGGAGATAGGTGAGATGCAGCAGAGGCAGGCCCTGGGCTTTTCCATCATCATGGCTCAGGAGGAAGAACGCAAGAGGGTGGCCAGGGAAATTCACGACGGGCCTGCCCAGAGCCTGGCCAACATCGTGATGAGGGCTGAGTACTGCCTTAAGCTGATGGACATAAGCCCGTCAAAGGTGAAAGAAGAGCTGTTTGGGCTGATGGACCTGGTGCGAAGCAGCCTGCAGGACGTGCGGAAGATAATTTTCGACCTGCGCCCCATGTCGCTGGACGACCTCGGCCTCGTGCCCGCCCTGAAGAAATATGTAGAACAGTATAGGAACGATTGCGGCATTTACGTGGAATTGACCGTGTTGGGCAGAGAGTATCCCCTGGACGGTTGCCAGGCCGTAGCGATCTTCAGGGTTATCCACGAGGCCATGACGAATATAAAAAAATACGCCGGGGCATCGCAGGCGGTAATAAAGGTGGAATTTTCGAAAAACAGGGTCAACGTGGTGGTGAGGGACAACGGGATCGGATTTGATGTGGAAAGGGTGCTTTCCGAAAAACGGGGTGTTGCTTTCGGTATAGTAGGCATGAGGGAAAGAATACAGCTTTTAAAAGGCAAATTTGAGATAAAATCTGCTCCCGGTCACGGGACGGAGATCGCCTTCAGTGTTCCGGTGGTAAACAACGAGAAACTCTCTATTGGCAGCCGGAGGGATTGATATGCCCGGTGAAAAGTTAAAGAAAATAAGGACAATTGTGGCTGATGACCATGCCCTGGTGAGGGAAGGTATAGTGAAGATCCTGTCCCTCGAACCGGATATCCTGGTGGTAGGAGAGGCCGAAGACGGTGAGCAGGCCGTCGACCTTGCCGTAAAAATGGACGTGGATATAATACTCATGGACATCAACATGCCAAAAATTAACGGAATCGAAGCCACAAGAATAATCAAGGGAAAAAAGCCCGAAGTGAACATAATCGCCCTTACCATTCACGAACAGGAGGACTACCTTTTCGAAATGATAAGGAGCGGGGTGTCTGGATACGTGCTGAAGGACGTGCGCCCCGACGAGCTCATCAAAACCATCCGCCGGGTGGTGGAGGGCCAGGCTTTTATACCGCCTTCATTGACTCCCAAGGTATTTCAGGAATTCAACCGCCTCTCCCGGAATCAGGAGGAGCCCTTCAACGCCTTCAACCTGACCGTACGCGAAATAGAAGTGCTGCAGCATGTGGCCCAGGGGCTTTCCAACAGGGATATAGCCGAAAAGCTCTTCATCAGCGAGAAGACCGTAAAGAATCACCTCACGAATATTTTTCAAAAAATGGGGGTAACCGACCGGACTCAGGCCTTGCTTTTGGCGATAAAACACGATATTGTTAAAGTATGAGTATAAATATTGCGGAGGAATGGCCTTGATACTAGTTGCCACTTCGGGTTATGCATACAGGGACTGGAAGGGAAGGTTTTACCCCGAGGACATGAAGGATGGTGACATGCTGACCTTTTACAGCCGGGAGTTTCCCTTTACCGAGGTGAACTCCAGCTACTACAGCATGCCGACCCCGTATATGTTCTACCATATGATGAAAAAAACCCCCGAGAGTTTCATCTTCGTAGTCAAGGCTTACGGGGGCATGACCCACCAGGGCGACCTGAGCGATATAACGGTGGGGAAGTTCAGGGACGCCTTAAAGCCGCTGGTGGAAGCGGGAAGGCTGGGTTGCGTGCTGGCCCAGTTCCCGTACAGTTTTCACAATAACGAAAAAAACAGGGATTACCTGAAAAGGCTGCGGGAGAGGATGAAGGATCTGCCCCTGGCCGTCGAGTTCAGGTCCGACGACTGGCTGAGACTTGACATTATCAAGATGCTCAGGGAAAACGATATGGCCTTCGTATGCGTAGACGAGCCGCCCATAAGGGGACTTCTGCCGCCGGTGGTGGTGGCCACCAGTTCCATAGGATACGTGCGGTTTCACGGCAGGAACATACAGAAATGGTATAACCACGAGAAATCATACGAGCGCTACGATTACCTGTACACCGAGACGGAACTCGCCGAATGGGTGCCCAGAATAAGAGAACTTTCCCGCAAGACAAAGGTCGTATTTATATCGATGAACAACCATTTCAACGCGTCGGCCGTCATCAACGCAAGGCAGCTCTTAGGCCTTTTAAAGGGGGCGGGCTCATGAGTGCTCCGTATAAACTGATAGCCCTGGACATCGACGGTACCCTCATAACCAGCAGGTATACCCTCACCCGGCGCACCCGAAAAGCCCTGAAAAAAGCTATGGACAATGGCATGCTGGTTACTCTGGCTACGGGCCGCCTTTTCAGGAGCGCCTGTTGCCTGGCCAGGTGCATCCCTGTAAACGTCCCCATAGTATCTAACGACGGGGCGCTCATAAGGGACGTCTTCTCCGGCGAAACCATCTTCTTCAGGCCTGTACCGCAGGACCTGGCGGAAGCAATTCTTACAGCCGCGGGCTGCTACCCCAGCTTCGAAGTGCAGGTTTTTTTAAAGGACAGGAAACTTTTTGCCGGGGCCGATTACCGTATGATGCAATTTAAACGGTTTTTACGCTTTTCTCGCAGATACTCCCTGATAGGATGCTACAATTACCTCAGGGATTTTGTATTTGTACCCGTGGAAAACGCCGGGAGCATCGATGAGGTCAAAAGGCGCCTTACGGAACCGCCGGCCAAAATAGTGATTTACGGCGATCCCGGGGAACTTGAGGCCTTCAAAAAAGAACTGAAGGATGTCCTGGGCGAAAGGATCTACATCACTTCAGCCATAAAAAACTGCATCGACATCCTGGACGGCGGCGTGTCCAAGGCCAGGGGCCTGTCGGTTCTCGCCGAGCACCTGGGGATAAAAAGGGAAGAAATAATCGCCATAGGCGACAATATGAACGACCTGGAGATGCTGGAATACGCCGGGCTGGGGGTGGCGATGGGCAATGCCCCCGATGCGGTGAAGCAAAAAGCGGACTTTGTGACGGCCCGCAACGACGAGGATGGGATTGCGCTATTTCTGGAAGGGTTGCTGTCTCTGCCCAAAGGGCGAAAACGGATATACGCCGGTGGAAAGAATCCACCCGCTTCCTTGAAATAAAAGCACCCCGATAAGGGGTGCTTTTCCGGCGTACCGAGAGCCCCTCAGATGGCCGCCTTCATAGCCGGGCGGCCGGCTTTGCCCTGAATGATTTTATGGATGTATTAAAGGCCGTACCTTTCCAGGGCGCTCTTCACTATGGAGCCGATGAACTCAGCCCGCGTCATGCTCTGGACCTTGGCCATGTAGCCCATGTAACCGTGATGGGTACCGTCCCGCGACATGGTAAGTCCGGCGAAGGTGTTTATCTCCAGGAAGTACGGGGTACCGTCGTCCCCCAGGATCATATCTATTCTGGAAAAATCCCTGGCGTTCAGGACCCTGTAGATGCTCAATGCCGTGCTTTTTACTTTCTCCTCCTCTTCGGGGGAGAGCCTCGCGGGACAGTGGATTATCTCGTTGTCGTACATCTTGTGTTCGAAGGTGTTCGTCCTGACCGAATTGTATTCGATTTCAACCGGCGGCAGCACCCGGGGATCTGCATATCCTATTATTCCCACGGTGATCTCCCTGCCCCTGATGAATTCCTCCACGAGGGCGGGCTGGCCGATTTTATCTGTTATCTTTGATACGACTCGAGGCAGGTCTTCGGGTCTTTCGACGATGTTTTCTTCGCTTATACCGGCGCTGCCCCGACCGCGGACAGGCTTGACAAAAAGCGGGTATCTCAGGTCGTGATCGGGTATTTTGCGCGGGTCTTCCACCAGCACAAACCTCGGCGTGGGAAGTTTGTGGTACGCTACTATCTTCTTGCGCGCGGCTTTGTCTATCGCCACCAGGTCCAGCCCGGAACCGGCGAAGGGAATGCCAAAGGCTTCGAGGAAAGCTACTTCCTGGAGCGAAGAGGCGTTGAAAACCAGGTCCACCTTTTCTTCCAGCACTTCCCTGAGGGTTTCCTGCGGGTTGTCCTTTTTCCATTCTATCATTACAGCGTCGTAACCCGCTTCCTTTATTGCCGAGTAGTGCTGGTAGGCCTCTTCATAAGCGTCGTCGTAAATGCTTTCTCCGGAAAGTTTCAGCTGGAGCTCCACATTGCGGAATTTTCTCCAGAATACCCCTACCTTCATTTCCATTCCCCCTTTACAATTACCATTATATATAAAGCGGCCTGTTAGGGCAAGGAATTTATACAATTATCAGAAATGTCGACTTTCGGAAATTTTCAATTATTATTTCCAAATTTGTACAAAATCTGATATAATATATCTAACTAAATTCGCCATCATTTACCGGGAGGATGTTGCAGGATGCTTATTCTTAAAAAGAGCGATGTGGAAAAAGCCCTTTCAATGGAAGAGGCCATAAATGCCATGGAGGAAGCCTTTGCAGCTTATTCGGCGGGAAGGGCTAAAGTTCCGCTCAGAACCGCAATCCACGTCGATGGTGCGGAGGGTGACGCCCTGTTCATGCCGGGGTACGTAGAGGGCATCGGCGTGGCGGTCAAGTTAGTGTCGGTTTTTCCGGGCAACGCAAGGTTTGGCAAACCGACGATCAGCTCCGTGGTAGTGCTGGAAGACCGGGAAACTGGAGAACCCGTGGCGCTGATGGACGGTGCCTACCTGACGGCGCTGCGGACCGGTGCGGCGTCGGGAGCCGCCTCGAAGCACCTGGCGCGAAAGGACTCGAAGGTGGCCGCCGTAATAGGGGCCGGCGTCCAGGGGACAACCCAGCTATGGGCCGTGAGCTGTGTGAGGAGCATCGAGGAGACCCGGATTTATGACCGGGACCCGAAAAGGGTTGGGGATTACATAGCCGAAATGAAGGCCAGGCTGCCGGGGGTCAGGTTTGTGGAATGCGGCAGTGCCGACGAGGCGGTAAGAGAAGCCGATATAATCATTACCGCCACGACTTCCCAGACACCCGTCTTTTCCGCCGCCAGCGTAAAAAAGGGCGCCCACATCAACGCCATTGGAGCATATACGCCAAAGATGCAGGAAATCCCGCCGGAGCTTTTGAAAAAGGCCTCGAAGATCGTGGTGGATTCGCGGGAGGCGGTGCTCTCGGAAGCGGGGGATTTTATAATACCCATTAACAGCGGAGATTTCTCGCCGGAAGGTATTTACGGAGAGTTGGGAGAGATCACTTCCGGGAGACTGCGGGGGCGCGAAAGCGATGACGAGATAACCCTTTTCAAGACTGTGGGGATAGCGGTCCAGGATGTGGCCTGTGCGGCGCGGATTTATGAAAAGGCCTTGGAAATGGGGCTTGGAATAGAAGTGGATCTATTACACTAATTTGTCCGGGAGGATTCTGTATGAAGTTTTCAAAAAAGGGCATTATAAAGCTTGTTATTCAGCTTTCTCTGTTGCCTTCCCTGGTAGTTTCGGCGGTAAACCTTGCGGCAGGAGTCCCCTTCAGGGTGCAGCTGATTTCCTTTACCGCCGCCGCTGTAATTATGCCCTTTATGAATTATTTCATACTGAACTCTGCGGTAAAACAGCTGTACATACTGGCCGAAGTTATAGGGGAATTTTCCCGGGGTGAAATCCCTTCCATAAGCAGGTTGGGGCGGGGCAGGGGCCTTTTCGATTTCCTCGTAGCCCCGGTCATGAAGGCTTTCGAACACGTGTTCACCGTAATGGGCAGGATGCAGAGGGCTGCAGAAGAAATAAATTACTTTTCCGGTAAGTTTACAGAGAGCATGGACCAGATAAACCAGGCGGCTCATCAGATTGCCGGTTCCATAGATGAAATAGCGCTGGGGGCGGGAGAGCAGGCTGAAGCCGCCCAGGAGACATCGGATAATATCAATACACTTTCAGCCCTTGCGGAAAAAATAGCCGGGGAGACCAGGGAAGGGGAACAGGGCATAAAGGCGATGGTCGAGAAGGTGAGGGAGACGAGGGAGGTACTGGAAGGCCTCATCAGCAACCTGAGCCTGTCGTCTCAGACCAGCTCCCTTTCTGCTTCCAAGATGAGGGACCTGGAAAACCTGACAACCAGGATCAACGGTTTTGTCCAGGTAATCACCGATATTGCCGACCAGACCAATCTGCTGGCGCTCAACGCCGCCATCGAAGCGGCCAGGGCCGGGGAACAGGGGCGCGGTTTCGCCGTGGTAGCCGGTGAGGTGAGAAAGCTGGCGGAGCAGTCGGCAAAAGCTGCCAAAGAGATAAAGGAACTGTCGGAGAGAATCCAGGAAGAGGCCCGGGAAACGGCGTTACAGGTGGAAAAAAACCTCGAAGTAGTAAATGAGAACATCAAAAAAGGCAACGAGTCCATGACTGCCTTTGACGATATAGTATCGGGAATAGACGGATTTAAAGTTTCCATCGAGCGCATAAACAGGATGGTCGGGGAGCAGGTGGAGAAGGTGGTTAAGGTATCCGAGGCGGCGGAGAAGATGGCGGCCGTGTCCGAGGAGACTGCGGCAGGAGTGCAAGAAATAGCGGCATCCAGCCAGGAACAGAAAAATCTGGTCGGCGCTATATCAGAGGAAGCCGGCAGGCTGTCGCACATGTCTTCCGAACTCATGGAAATATCCGAGGCGTACACCCGGAACTATAGGATACCTGAAAGCGCCAGGGAAAAGCTATCCGCCATAAAACAGCAGCTTTCCCTGCTGGCCCGGGAGGACTTCGTCGTAAACAGGGATGTGGACGCCCAGAGGCGTGAATTTGAAAAGATAAAACGGGAAACGCCGGGAATACTTGATTTAGTTACTCTCGACAACAAAGGTGACATCATTTACGTAACCAATGACATCCCCGTAAGAAACCTGGCTTTCAGGCCGTGGTTTCAGGAAGCGATCCGTGGAAACGAATTCATATCAAAACCCTACATCGACATTTCGGCAAACCGCATGACGGTGACCATATCGGTGCCCGTCAGAAACGGGGAAGGCAGCGTGGTCGGTGTGATCGGCGCCGATGTGAACCTGAATTGAAACGCGTGTCATCAGGGACCGTAGGAGATCACAAATTTTTGAGCTTCTTCCGGTGACAGCGGAGCCTCAATAACTAAGGAGAGTTCTTTTTCCAGGTCCAGGATTTCTCCCGAAGGTATCAACTGGACTTTGGGCCTGAAAGGAAGCGGGGGGTTTGCGGAAACTACGCAGCCGATTGTGCCGTTGCTGAGCCTGACCAGCGTACCCGCGGGGTAGGGTTTTACGCAGGATAAAAAGGCGTTTATCACTCTCAAGTCGAATTTGGTATTGCCCGAAGCCTGAAACATCTCGTAGACTTCGTTCGGAGGAAAGGCCTTCCTGTAGACCCTGTCCGTGGTCATGGCGTTGTACACGTCAGCCACAGCGCATATCATCGAGAATTCGTCGATCTCGCTTCCCTTCAAGTTCCTGGGGTAGCCGGTACCGTCGTACCTTTCGTGGTGGTTTAATATGATGTTCATTGACCGGGGGTGAACTTCGTTTTCCCCCTTTTTATTTTTTATCAGCTTCCACCCTTTGGCCGGGTGTGTCATTATAATTTTAAATTCCTCCGGTGTGAGCTTCCCTGGTTTATTCAGAACAGCCGGATCGATCAAGGTCTTGCCTATATCGTGAAGCAGGCTTCCGGCGCCCAGGGCGAAAAGCTTTTCCCTGCTGTAGCCCAGCCTTATGCCCGTAAGGATGGCCAAGGTGCACACGTCCACCGAGTGAGCGAAGGTGTAAAGGTCACTGGAGCATATGTCGGTCAGGTGGTCGATTACTGCTTTTCCGGAAAGGATCTCGTCGAGCAGGGCCTCCACACTTTCAAAAATGCTGGAAATGGGTGTATTCTCCAGGTTTTTCACCCAGGAGTTCAGCACTCGCATCGCCTCGACCCTTATTTTTTCCGAAAGGGTCTCGTTGATTTCCATTTCATCATAAGGTACCGGACCGTCCACATCCACCACGATGACATTATTTCTCTTGAGCGCGTTTATGTAGCGCGATGTCAGGACGACACCCCGGTTCAACAGCAGCTCGCCGCAGTTACCGTATACGGGTTTTGCCAGTTTCATTCCGGGCAGGAGGTGGGTTGTGGGGAGTTTCAACTCGTGAAGCCTCCTTTGCTGCTAAAAAGGCACCTGCTTTCCGCTCAGGAAAGCAGGTGCGACTTGACTTTACAGGGTAAACTTTGAGCTTTCCTTTTTGAGCTTTTCCACCAGGTCGATGAGCTCCGTGGCGCTGGCGCTTATGGTCTGGGCTGCCGAACTCATCTCTTCTGCCGATGCGGCTATCTCCTGGGAAGACGCCGCGTTCTCTTCCGATATTGCGGCGGCGTTGGATACTTCTTCGTTGATCTTTCTGCTGTGTTCGTTGACGGTCCTGGCCATTTCCTCGATATCCCTCAGAAGGTCGGCTACCTTCCTGGCACCTACCGATATTTCCATGAAATGGTTTAGGGCTTCGCCGCCTATGATCGCCTGTTCTTCGATGAGGATTACCGCTTCTTCGGTAGCCTTATCCGAAAGGTCAATATTCTCCGTGACCTGTTTAACTATTCTGGTTATCTGGCTTGCCTGCTGGCTGGACTGTTCGGCTAGCTTTCTGATTTCCTCGGCCACCACCGCAAATCCCCTGCCGGCCTCGCCGGCCCTGGCTGCTTCGATGGCGGCGTTGAGAGCCAGGAGGTTGGTCTGTTCGGCTATGCCCGTTATTATGTCGGTAATGCCCGCTATCTCTTTTGCCTGTTCTATGAGGCTGGCCATGGCGGACTTGATATTTTCGGCCTTGGAGGTGGTGAGTTCTATCTTCTGGGCGAGCTCTTTCATGATCTTCTCGCCCTGCTCGGTTCTCTTCACCGTATCCATGGTGTTTTGTGTAATGGATTCCAGGTTTTCCACCAGGTCCTGCATCTGCCTGGTGCTATCCTCGACAGCCGCCGAAATATTTCCGGTGTTCTGGGCCAAGTCCTGGGCGCCGGCGGAAATCTGATTTACGGTTTCCGCCACCTGTTCGGCGGCTTGGGCGGTATCCTGGGCTCCCTGGGATATGTCCCTTATAGCCCTTTCCAGGTTGTTTATGGTGCTGCTCATGACGCCCAGCACCGCCCTGGTGTTATCCAGCATTTTCTTGAGGGAGTTACCGAGGATTCCGAGTTCGCCGGAAAACCCTTCGGGTACGTCCACTCTAAGGTCCCCCGTTGACATGGTATCGGCCACCGCCGTGAGCTTAAGTATGGGTGAAGACATCTGCCGGCTGAAGGTAAGGGCTGCGGTGATGACGATTATCGCTGCAACCAGGATCAGGGTGATGGTGGTCCAGTAGAAGCTCTTCAAGCCGGCGTATACTTCAGCTGCCGAAGCAGTGACGCATAAGGACCATCCGGTGCTCTTAACCGGAGAGAAGGCAGCCAGTTTGTATTCTCCATTAAAATCATACCTTACGGTGGCTTCTTCGCCTTTTATCATGCGTTCCCCGACCCTGTTCAGCGACTCGGACTCGGTCTTTGTTATGTTCATGGTCATAACCATCTTCTCGTCGGGATGGGCTATGACGGTACCCTTCTTGTCTGCCAGGTATGCGTACCCCGTGGTGCCGTATTTTGTCGAGTTTACGATGTTGCCGAGCGCATTCGCGTTTACATCAGCACCGACTATGCCGGTTATACCGCCCTGACCTTTTACGGGGGCTACTATGACCAGAATTTTGTCGCCGGTCACCTTGTCAACGACGATATCCGACACAATGGTTTTGCCCGAGGACATTAAATCCTTAAAATACTGCCGGTCGTTGATGTCGGCGATTTCCTTGGTGATGTCCTCGTTCAGGTACGAGTAAACTTTGCCGTCGGGCGTGGCGTACCAGAGGAGCTGGATGTCCGGTGCTGCAGGCTGCACTGTTTTTAATATGGGGATTATACCTTCCAAGTTGCCGCTTTTAATTATGGGATTTTCTGCGAGAGTTTCCAATATCCCCATTCTTTCGTTAACCCAGAGGTCGATAACGCCGGTTGTGGATACGGCCTTTCCGAGCAGTTCCCGGTCTGCCGCATGGGTCAGGTTGTTTTTTGAGGTCATGTAGTTGAAGAGGCTCAGAATTATGAGAGGTACGAGGGATATTAGCAGGAACAGAACGGTCAGTCTTGTCCTTATTCCACCCTTTAATTTAGGTCCGTTCGGCTTCTTCATATGTATCCTCCTTTGAGAAATATTTTAGCTGGTGTTTTTCTGTGACATTGAGTATTTCGCTGGTTTTAATAAGTATTACGATCCTGTCTCCCATTTTTGCCAGTCCTTGAATGAAGCGGGCATCGATAGTCAAAGCCTCGGGCGGTTTTTCCAGATCTTCCTCTTTCAGTGCCGCCACTTCGGTAACGTGATCTACTATGAGGCCTGCCACGGCATCATCGATATTGACAACGATGATCCTGGAGTCTTTTGTTATTTCACCGTCCGCAAGGCCGAACCTCTTTTTGAGGTCGATTATCGGGATTATTCTGCCCCTCAGGTTTATTACACCCTCGATAAAATGAGGAGCCCTGGGGATGTGCGTTATTTCCACCATCCTGATGATCTCCTGCAGATCGAAAATGTCTATACCGTAAAGTTCTTCTCCGAGGCCGAAAACAACTATCTGTCTCAAGTGCTCCCTCCTTTCCAGCGGCTTTAAGCCTTTTAGTTTTGTAATAAAAAAGGCAGCCTTCGAATAATAGTGTTTTGGCTGCCCTGGTTGGGATCTTTCTCTCGGCCGATTGTTTTATACGAGCCGGCAACCTGGCAGCCGTAGCCCCGATAATAAAGGGAGCCTTAGGCCCATGGCTTTGCGCCCCTGCCTTTCGACAGGTTTGCCCTTATCGGCAGATATTGTCGAATTTTCGTTGAAAATACTACTAAATATTTTACATTTTTCGCTTTTACATAGTCAAGTTATATTTTTCCATATCAGAAAAATAGCATTTACAATGCTACCGGTCGCTGGTATCATGGATTTAAGCTGCGGCAGCAAAATTGGAAAGGGACCCACCGCTGAAACAGGACAAAAGATTTTTTTGGCGAATACTTATCGTAATAACGATGGGGGTGATATTTTATGGCGATTATCTGGACGGAAGACCTTTCAACAGGAGTTAGCCAGATCGACGAACAGCACAAGGAACTTTTTAAAAGGGTAAACGATTTGATTGCGGCCTGCTCGAAAGGGAAAGGCAGGGAAGAGATCGTAAAGGTCATGGATTTTCTGGGGGAATACGTCGTCATGCACTTCGGCGCCGAAGAAAAATACATGCAGGACAACGATTTTCCCGGCTACAGGGCACATAAAGAGCAGCACGACGGCTTTGTGACGGAATTTAATGAAGTAAAGAGAAAGATGGAGCAGAACGGTCCTACGGTAGACCTGGTCGTAAAAATAAACCACTTCCTCATCGACTGGCTTATAAACCACATCAAAAAAACTGACAAGGTGCTGGGAGCGTTTTTGAAGAATAAGATTTGAAGTGATATATGGGAGCTGAAGTGGATTGTCTTTTTTCAGATCAAAGGCCTTTTTCTATCTGCCGCTGTCTCTGATATTAATACTGATAGCTTTTTTTATAATTCAAATAATAAAAATCTCAACCGGGGATGTCCGCCTCACCGAAGAGGAGAGAAATTACCTGTTAAAAAAGGGGAAAATCGTTTACGGAGCCCACATCAACGCGCCGCCCCTCAGATACGTGGATGAGAGCGATGGGCAGTATAAAGGGCTCGTAATCGATTACCTGCACGCGCTCTCGATCGAGCTCGGAGTAAACATCGAGACAAGACCGTACTTATGGACCGAGGCTCTGGGCCGACTTGAATCCGGCCGGACCGATATCTGTGACATGTTTGAAAGCTCGGAAAGGAGTAAAAAATATCTTTTCACAAAGCCCATATACAATTTACGGGGCGTGGTTGCGGTCAGGTCGAACAACAAGGAGATATTAAAACCTGCCGACTTAGATAAGCGGGTTGTCGCCCTGGAAAAAGGCGATTACACCAATGAATTTTTTGCCGGGAATTTCCCCGGTGCCCGAATATTATACGTGGACGATATAAAACAGGCGATGGATCTTCTTTCGGCAGGCAGAGTCGACGCTGTAGCGGGTGACGAGCCCGTCGTCCTATATTTTATAAACAAAATGGGGCTCGAGGGGGTAGTGGACGTCCTGGACCACCCGCTCTACGAGAAGCCGGTTGTATTCGGGGTTTCCAGGAGTGAAGCGGACCTTGTACCTATTTTAAACAAGGGGATCGACAGGATAAACGGCAAAAACGTGCTGGAAAAGATCCAGCAGAAATGGTTCGGGCTATCCACCTCCATAATCGTGAGGAAGGATACCTCGAATATCAACAGGTATCTGATGCCCATCTCCGTGATACTGGTGCTGGTAATGGCGTTTTTTGCGGTGATAAACCATTCGCTAAAAAAGGAAGTATATTTGAGGACGAGAGACCTGGAGATAAGCAAGAACCACCTGCAGACCATTTTTGACGGCATCGAGCAGATGATCGCTGTTGTTTCGGAGGACCTGTCCATAATAGATGCCAATAAAAATTTCCAGCAGTTTACCGCCAAGCCGCTGGATGTATTAAAAAATATGAAAATGTGCGACGCCGCCGGGGTATTCTGCAGGAAGGACTGCTCCTGCTGCATATTCAGGAAATGTATCGATGAACCTCTGAAAAATTGCGAGTTCAAGGCGGGAGATAAAATCTACAGTATAAGTACCTACAACCTGAGGAACCAGAGCCTGTCTTCGAAAAAGGTGCTGGTGATTATAGACGATATAACCATCAGGAGGTTCAATGAAATCCAGGTCCTGCAGGCCAATAAGATGATGGCTGTGGGCCAGCTGGCGGCGGGCGTCGCCCATGAAATAAGAAACCCCTTGGGAATTATACGGACGTATAACTATATCCTGCGCAACCGCCTTCCGGAGGGAGACGGCGTGGCGGCCAAATCCATATTCGAAATAAACAGAGCCGTGGACAGGGCTGATAGGATAATAAACAACCTTCTGAATTTTTCCAGGATCCCGGGTGAAAGATGGGAATGGGTAGACCTGAATGATTTTATCAGGGACACCCTGGAACTCCAGGAGAGCTATATTAAAAAATACAAGATAAGCAGTAAGATCGAAGATAAAACCGCTTTTCTTTATTACACGAGTGTCGACGGCATGCACCATATAGTGATGAACATCATCGCTAACGCTATAGATGCTATGAAGCATAAAGGAGGCTCTCTGACGGTCGAGATTGAAGACAAGGCCGACGGATTTTCAGTCACCTTTGCCGATACCGGGGAAGGAATAAAAAAGGAACACATGGACCACATTTTTAATCCGTTTTTCACCACAAAGCAGCCTGGAAAAGGCACAGGCCTCGGCCTTTTTATAACTTACACGGAAATTAAAAAACTGAACGGCGAAATATTTGTAAAAAGTGAAGAAGGGATCGGGACCGAAATCAGAGTGAGGATACCGGCTAAACGGAGGAGTAAAAATGAAGAGAGGATTTAAAATCCTGGTTGTGGACGATGAACCTGAATTTCTTGAAGCCTACAGCATACTGTTGTCCGAAAAGGGTTATGAGGTGATATGCGAATCCCAGCCCCGGAAAGCTCTTTGCCTGCTGGAAAAAGAGTATTTCCCGCTGGTAATGGTGGACCTGGTGATGCCGGGGATGGACGGCATGGAGTTTTTGAAAAATGTCAAGGCTCTGTACGGCAGCAGGACTGAAGTCATAATCGTCACCGGGTTCGGCACCATAGAGAACGCAGTCAGGGCGGTCAAGCTAGGCGCTTTCGGTTACTTCATAAAAAGTTCCGATCCAGAGTCAATGCTGGCCGAAGTGGAAAAGGTCAGGAAAATGTTCGAATTGAAAGCCGAAAATTCCATGCTCAAATACGGCCTTCTCGAAGAAGACGTCTTTTTATCGACGAAAAATCCGAAAATGATGGAAGTCCTGGAGATGATAGAGAGGGTTTCCCGGACCGATTCAAACGTGCTTCTCCTGGGGGAATCGGGAACGGGAAAGGAAGTAATTGCAAAGCTGATCCACAAAAAAAGTTCCAGAAGCATTATGCCCTTTGTGGCGATAAACTGCAAGGCTTACCCTTTGAGCCTACTGGAATCGGAACTTTTCGGCCACGAGAAGGGAGCCTTTACGGGGGCGACCTCGAAAAGGCAGGGGAAACTGGAAGAGGCCGGCGGTGGTACTTTATTTCTCGATGAAATCGGCGAGATCGAGGCGGACGTCCAGGTAAAGCTGTTGAGAGTCCTTGAGACCCGGACGGTGGAAAGGCTGGGTTCGAACAAGCCCGTGAGTGTGGATTTCCGGCTGATTTGCGCCACTAACAATGATATAGACAGAGCCATAGAACAGGGGACCTTCAGACCGGACCTTTATTACAGGATCAGTACCATCGTGATAAGAATTCCTCCTCTCAGAGAGAGAAAAGAGGATATTCCGGGGTTCATTGAGTTTTTTATGAACAGTTATTCCAGGATCATGGGCAAATACCCCGAGATGGAAGAGGGGGCTGTCCGGCTGCTGGCGGCCTATGATTACCCGGGAAATATAAGGGAGCTTAAAAATATAATCGAAAGACTTTTCGTCCTCTGCGACGGTATCATAACCGAAGAGGATGTGAAAAGAAGCCTTCAGGGAGCGCAAAAATCACCGGGGAGGGGCGGGGAGGCCCCTGCTCCCGTCGCCTACGAAACCGCCAAGGAAGATTTTGAAAGGCGGTATTTCAGCATGCTCTTCGAACTGAGCGGCGGCAACCTGTCCCAGGTGTCCCGGCTCTCCGGGTTAAGCCGCCGGCAGGTTTTCAATAAGATAAAAAAGTATTCGATAAAGTAGGAAATTTATTTCCTACCCGGGAATTTTATTTCCTGCTAAATTATAATGGTTGTGCCCAACACCCGCAATTTTGCGGGGTTTTTTTATTGGAATACTTTTTGCAAAATTGGATTTACAGCCGGAAATCAATATATTCAGCAAGGAGGGTTTTTATGGAAGAAAAAAAGAGAATAGAGTTTTACGGGGGAGGTTGGGTTTCGTTTCTTCCTTTTTTGATCTTTCTCACGGTTACGCTTTACATCTCTTTTCTTAAAGCTCCCGATGTGCGGGGTATGTGGATCGGAGCCCTGGCGGGAATAATGTTTACCTATTTCCTTGCAAAAGACAAAGAAACCTACGCAAAAGTAGTCATCGATGGTATGGCGGACCCGATAGCGATAGTACCGGTAGCCTGCTGGATTTTTGCAGGCGCTTTTGCCGCCGTATTGAGATCCTCCAAACTGGTGGAAGGCATCATATGGGCGGCATATCACCTGGGTGCAAAGGGAACGTTTTTCGTAATTGTCACCTTTTTAGCATGCTGTATTTTTTCAACAGCAACGGGGACCGGATTCGGCACGATAGTTGCGGGAATGTCGGTACTTTACCCGGCAGGAGTGTTTTTAGGTGCCAATCCCTTGGCGCTTATAGGGGCGATTGTGGGCGGCGGCGCCTTCGGCGATAATCTGGCGCCGGTATCGGATACCACCATATGTTCCGCTGCCAGCCAGGGTGCCGACGTCGGGGGAGTGGTGATGACCAGGCTGAAATACTGCCTCGCCGCCGGTGTGACCACTCTCGTATTGCTGGTTTTATTCGGAGGAGGCGGGAGTGTCTCCAGCGTGCCCTACGAGACCCTGGCAGCGTATATGAACCCCAAAGGTCTGATAATGCTCATACCGGCCGCACTTACCATATACGTGGCCGTGAAAAAAGGAGACATAATCATAGCTACTACCATAGGAACCGTTGCTGCGGCCGCCTTCGCAATTCTGTTCGGCCTTGCGGACGTCAACACGCTGTTTTTCGTGAAAGACGGAGCAGTGGGAGGCGCTCTGGTCAACGGTGTGGCAGGTATGGTCGATATCTGCATCCTTGCCCTGCTGGTGCTCTCCTGTGTCCACATAATGCAGGCGGGCGGGGGTGATCGGAAACTGCTGGAACTGGCGGGTGTGTTTGTAAAGACCGTAAGGGGTGTTGAAGCGTCCATAGTGTTCCTGGTTATAGCGATGTCCACCATCATGGGGCTCAACGCTCCGCCGATTCTGGCGGTGGGAACCTCCTTTGCAAAGCCCATCGGGGAAAAATACAACATCCATCCCTACCGCAGAGCCAACCTGCTAGATGCCACGGCGTGCACACTGGTCTACTCTATGCCCTGGACTCCTGCGCTGCTTTTAACTCAGTCTCTTGCAAAAGAAGCCAATAAAACCTTTGGCGGTATGGTGCCGGTATTCAACACGGTTCAGATGACCCCCTGGATCATATACTGCTGGATACTCCTCGCTGTAATGATATTTGCCGTCGTTACTGGTTGGGGCAGGGAATATATAGGAGAGGACGGGCGCCCGGTATATTATAACCGCGGATCATGGGCTGCCAATTAATAAGGAAGGAGATGATTGCTTTGCAGGCCCAAAAAGGCATGTGGGTGGAAATAGAAAACACAGTGCTTCAACCGGGAGAACGGGCACCTCATGTGCCGGAAGATACGAAGCGTGTACCTCTGGTCATGTGGGTAAAGGGTTTCCTGGAGTCTAATGAGGCTTTTTTGGGGGACCGCGTAAAGGTCCGCACCCTGGCCGGCAGAATTGTGGAGGGGAAGCTCGTCGCGATCAATCCGAGACACGAGCACGATTTTGGGGATTGCGTGGAAGAGCTCTTGCAGGCGGGAGAAGGGCTCAAAAAAGAGCTGGAGATGGTTTTGAAGGAGGAAGACTCCAATGAAGGATAACTCTTATCAGGCAGTAATGGCCCGGAAAAAAGAGATAATGAAGAAATCCGTCGGTATAGATTATGCGGTGCTGGAATACGGCAGGCTTTCCTTCGATTATGAAGGCCTCATGAAAAGCGTGCCTTACAGCCTTGAACAGGTGGCAGAAATCCAGGCGGAAACCAAAGTGGGGAAGACGCCGCTTTTTGAACTCAAAAACCTGACTTCTCTTATCCGGCGGTACTCCCCGCCGGGCAAGGGGGCGAGAATCTTTATTAAAGATGAAGCCGCCAACTGTTCCGGGTCTTTTAAAGACAGGCGGGCGTCCCTCTCGGTATATCACGCCAAGAAGCTGGGGTTTAAAGGAGTGATTGCAGCCACATCGGGGAATTACGGCGCCGCCGTGGCCGCTCAGGCGGCACAGAGGGGATTAAAGTGCATAGTTGTCCAGGAAGTTTACGATTCGAGGAAAGTGGGCCAGCCCGAAATACTGGAAAAAGCGCGGAAGTGCGAGGCTTACGGTGCCGAGGTGGTGCAGCTCACCGTGGGGCCGGAGCTGTTTTACGTCTTCCTGATGCTGCTGGAAGAAACCGGGTACTTCAATGCATCCCTTTATACCCCTTACAGCATAGCAGGTATCGAGACCCTGGGATACGAGGTTGCGGTAGAGATCAAAGAAAGGGAGGGCCGGTTCCCTGACGCCGTAGTGATCACCCATGCGGGTGGAGGAAACGTTACAGGCACCGCCAGGGGCCTGCTTAAAGCCGGAGCGGTAAAGACTCGGGTGATAGGGGCGTCGGTGGACCTGACGGGGCTTCACATGGCCTCCGACGGCGATTTCAACAAAAAGTCGTTTACCACGGGCCATACTGGGTTCGGAGTGCCCTTCGCCGTATGGCCGGACAGGTCCGACGTGCCCAGGAATGCGGCAAGACCCCTGAGGTACCTGGACAGGTACGTCACCGTTACTCAGGGAGAAGTATTCTTCACCACCGAAGTCCTGGCCCGGCTGGAAGGGCTGGAGAGAGGACCCGCCGGGAATACTTCCCTGGCGGCTGCCATAGCCCTTGCAAAAGAGATGGATAGGGACCAGATTATCGTGGTACAGGAAACGGAATATACCGGCGCCGGCAAACACCCGCTGGCCCAGCTGTCTTTTGCACGGAGGAACGGCATAGAGGTCAGGCGCGGCCATCCTTCCGAGAATATTCCGGGGAAAAACATAATCATACCGGAAAGCATATCGCAGCTGGGATACAGAGATGTTGACCTCGATGAGCTTCGCCGGTCTTATATAAAGAATGCGTTGCAAAAAACAGGAGTAAAGGTGCTGGAAAAAAATGATCCGGATTTCCTGTCGGAGGAAACGAAATGGCCGGTGGACCGCGTGGTTGAATTTCTCGAAGACTGTGGCATCGAGACGAAGTTTTAACGTACGGGTGCGCCGATGCACGATAAAATAAACCGGGGTTTTTCAACCCCGGTTTTAAAATTTTTATTACGGTAGAGATTTTTTATAACAGAAAATCGATACGGTCATTGGCAATTATTACATTTATTGGTATTATATATAAGAGTATTAATAAATGCATATGAGGACAACGGTTTATGGGAGACATAAATCGACCGGATTTTAACTAGTTCGAGGTGATCGTCGTGATAAGGGTTCTGGTCGCGGATGATTCTGCCCTGATGAGGCTCATGATAAAGGACCTGCTGGAAAAGGACCCCGAGATAAAGGTGGTGGATACCGCCAGAAACGGCAGGGAAGCCGTCGAGAAAGCTGAAAAGCTCAAGCCCGACGTCATTACAATGGACGTCCAGATGCCCGAAATGGATGGGATTTCGGCCTTGAAACAGATTAACGAAAAAAAACTGGGCAAAGTATTGATGCTTTCCTCACTGACCCGAGAAGGCGCCGAGGTGACTCTCAAGGCCCTGGAGATGGGCGCCTTTGACTTCGTGGCAAAGCCCGGCGGGAGCATATCGCCCGATATAAAGGAATTCGCGGATAAGATAATCGCCAAAGTGAAGGCCGGATTTAAAGCCGGGAGTATCCGGGAAAGGCCGGTAAATCCGCCTGTGCCCAGCATACATTTCACTTCCGAAATGAAGGCCGTGGTCATCGGGATTTCCACCGGGGGTCCCAGGAACATAATGCACGTTCTGCCTTTCCTTCCCCCGGATATAAATGCAGCCGTCTTCCTGGTGCAGCACATGCCTCCGGCGTTCACCGGACCCTTAGCGAGGAGGCTGGATGAGCGCTGCAGCATAAAGGTGGTGGAAGCCGAGGACGGCATGGAAGTAAAACCCGGCACCTGCTACGTGGGCAAAGGAGGCTACAATCTACTGCTTTTTGGCGATAGAAAAAACTGCAGGCTGGTGCTGACCGACACCCCGAAAAACCGGTTCATGCCTTCGGCGGATGTCACGATGGATTCGGTTTTCACCGTATTCCGCGAAAATACTATAGGCGTTATTATGACCGGTATGGGCGATGACGGAGCCGGGGCGATGGTCAGAATAAAAAAAGCCGGCGGCAGGACTATTGCCGAGTCCCGCGAGACGGCGGTGATATTCGGGATGCCCCGGGCGGCGATTGAAAGAGGAGGGGCCGAGTTTGTACTTCCGAGTTACGAGATACCGGCTAAATTAACCGAACTGGCTGGGGTGAGGATGGTAAATGGGAAAGAGTAACGGGATTACGGACGATTTTTTAAAATTGTTGTTGAATTCGATTGAGGTAAACCTGTGCGTTATAGACGAAAGCGGGAAAATCCTGCTGGTCAACAGGAAATGGGAGGAATTTGCCCGAAAAAATGGCATTGCCGATGTTAGAATGGTTGGTCCCGGAGTCAATTATTTAAAAGTACTGGAAAATGCCGTTCGCGACGAATATATGGATCTGGGCCTGGCGAGGGTTGCCTTGGAGGGTATAAGGGAGATTCTGGCGGGAAAGAGAGAAGAGTTTTACCTGGAATACCCCTGCCACGCGGATAGCGAGGACCGGTGGTACCTGATGGTGGTGTCCCGGATCGATTCGAATCCCGTCACCGCGGCAATTTGCCATATAAACATCACGGAAACGAAAAAAAAGCAAACGCAGATCAAGAAGCTGAACATATGCGATGAGCTGACAGATCTCTACAACCGGTGGATGTTCCAAAAGGAATTGAAAAAACTCCGGCGGACCGACGAACTACCGGTGGCCATAATAGTGTACGATCTGGATGGGCTACAGCTCATAAACGATGTGCTGGGCTATGAAACCGGAGATAAACTGCTCAGGGCTTTTGCCGGTATCCTGAAGAGCAGTTTCAGGGAAAAGGACGTGGCGGCAAGGATAGGCGGCGACGAATTCGGCATTATAATGAGGGGCTGCGATGAAAAGGCCGTTGATTCCGTCATAAAGAGGATCGCGGCGAAAATCGAGGATTTTAATTCGAAACATGAGGACCTGTACCTGTCGGCGTCTGTGGGCTACTCCATAAAGTACAGCGGTATTCAGGACGTTTACAAAGTGTTCAACGAAGCCGGCAATAACATGTACAGAAACAAGCTCCTGATGCGGCAGACTGCCAAAAACGCTATATCTCTCATAATAACCAGGAAGCTCCGGGAGCGAAACAGCGCACGGGAAGGACGTATCGAGAGGCTGATCAAGCTGGCCGAGGCCTTCGGAAAAAAGCTGGATCTCTCGCAGGAGAATATGGAAAAGTTTTTACTGCTCTGCCGCTATCACGACGTAGGAGAGATAAGCCTTCCGCAGGACCTGTTGGTTAAAAAGGGGAGGATAACCTGGGAAGAGAGGGAAATATGGCGAAAGCATTGCACCGCCGGCTACAGGATAGCCATCGCCGTGCCGTCGCTTTCCGGGATTGCGGACCTGATCCTGAGCCACCATGAACACTACGACGGCAGCGGCTATCTCTTTAAGCTGCGGGGAAAGGAAATACCGTTTCTGTCCCGGGTCTTTGCCATAATAGACGCTTATGAAGCCATGACCGGCAACAGGCCCTACAGGAAACCGTTGAGCCACGAGGAGGCTGTAGAAGAACTGAAAAGGTGCGCCGGCACCCAGTTCGACCCTGAACTGGTCAAACTGTTTACCGAAATGGGACCGGTGATTTAAGCGGCGGATTCTTTCATCCGCCGCTCTTGCTGAGGATCCTTATCAGGAGGTTTATCAGTTCCTCCCTCAATTTTCCGCCGTCCTGCAGGTAAGCGGATTCCGGCTCCCGGACCTGTCCGGCCTTTATTGCCGCCCGGTGCCTTTCCTCGTAGATTCCCGCTATAAGTCTGGCGTCCTTCATATACTCCAGCAGGGTGGCTTTGCCTAAAAGGACCCTCAGGCACCTGCCGCAGGCGAGGAGCACCCTGGAAAAGGAGCCGTCTTCCTCGATCTCCCGGATTTCGTAAAAGGAAAGGTAACCAACGGTGCCGTCGTTTTCTCCCAGGGGCCTTTCCCGGAATTTCACGGGAATTAGTATGAGGGAGGGCGAGAGCGGCACCGGCACGTAGTTTCTCCTGTTGACGGCCCTGCCGTAATTTTCCCTTACGGCGGCGAGATCCACCCCGTAAGCCCTGGCAATCCGCCTTATCACTGTCCTGCAGGTATTTCCTATCAAATGCTCTTTTCCGTCCGAGGTAATCACCCTGGTGGCGTTTCCCGCTCCGGCTTCGTATACCGGCACCACGGCGGCAATACCGGCCTTTATCAAAATCTCCGCATCCTTCATTGGCCATCCACCTCCCAAAATCTGGCGAAGGCGAAACTTTAAGACAATTATAACCAAACGTATGTTCGATGTCAAGGCCAAAAAGAAAAAACAAATCTATCGCCGGGGCACTCGGTTCTGGCTCCCGGCACCTCCGAGTGCTTGAGCACCGCCGAAGGCGGGATCGAGTAGACGTCCGTAAGGAAGCTGACGAGGTTTTTCAGAGCCTTCAGCTGGGCGGTGGTGGGCTCGGGATGTCCCTTTTTCCCGGAGGGGTTGTCCCGGGAAGAAAAGTTGCCCGTCAGGGCGATGCCGATGGACCTCCCATTCATCCCGGAGGCGACGCAGTGGGCTCCCGGCGCGAAATCGGGCCTGCCCCTTTCCACGCTGCCGTCGGCCCTTATAAGGTAGTGGTAGCCGATGCTGATAACAGCGCCGCCGTCACAGTGGGGAAATCCCCGCTCTCTGTACTCCTCCACCAGAGAAAAGGGCTCCGTTATTTTCACGCCGAAGCCCCTGGCCGCATGAATCCTGTTTATTTCCAGAGATGAAACGTCATGGCCTGCAGTATGATGGATCACGATAAAGCGCGGATAAAATCTTTCCATACCGATCGCCTCCCTGAAATATCACCCGTTTCTGGAGGGGTTTTTGAGCCCCTCTATGACCATGGCCAGTTCGTGGATGCTAGCCGTGAGGCTTTCCATTTTGGCCTCGATCCTCACCAGCAGGTATATGGAAACGGCGATGGGAAACCCCACGTTGGCCACCTGGGCCATGAAATCTTCCATATTTGCCACCTCCAGTCTCAAATTAAAGCCCCGGGCCGGAGCCCGGGGAAGGGTTTATTCGCGAGGTATGATTTCCACGGCGTCCCTGATGAGAACTCTAGCCCCCAGGGCTTTCACTATGTCCCCGCCGCTGGTGGCGAAGAGGTTCCGGGAGACCACCAGGTCCATCACCGGCTGTATTTCCTGCGGGGTGAGGTTTTCATTCGGGTCGGGGACTAGGATCCGGGTGGTCCTGCCGGCTTCGTTCTGGAAGCTCATTTCGAGGATCTGAGCCATGCTCTGGCACCTCCTTTCCTGAAATTAACTTACGCCGCATTACTCTTCGGTCAGCTCGATTTCCACCACCTTTCTGAAGGAGTCCACCGGGTGGATCTGAAGGCCGGCCAGGGCTTTGGCCAGTTCCATCACGTCGGCGTCGGGAGCCGAAGTCTTCAGGTTCCTGAAGGACCTGGTCCTCGTCACAGGCCTGCCGTTTTCGCCGGTCCCGGTCTGGACTACTACCTGCAGGGTGGCCTCCACCGGCGTCGCGATAACCGCCATCAACTTCACCTCCTTTCTGCAGCGGCCCCTTCCCGTGTTTCGGGGGGCCGCTCTCGATTTCACCTTCATTATACTTCCGGCGGCGGGAAAACAAAAAAAACGGCCGGGAGCGGGCGGGCTCACCGGCCGGGGACGGACTGGTTATACCTCTGTGTTTTCATTCCGGCTGTTACGGCAAAAGTCTTTTGTCGGGCAAATTCTGTACACCACCGGAGGCGACTCATTATAATTTGATGCAAAATATGGTATAATAAACGCAAGACTATTAATTTTGTTGAAGGTGACTTCAATATGAATTTGGGTTATATAAAGGAGAAAATTGTACCTTTGCTTAAAGAAAATGATGTTGTAAACGCCGCTATATTCGGGTCATATGCCCGTGGTGAAGAGAAACCTGATAGTGATTTAGATATAATTATTAAATTCAGGGAAGAAAAAATTAAAACCTTATTTGATTTAATAAAGTTGGTTAATTGTAAAATTAAATGCGACAGTAAAAAAAGTTGAACCATAGCATGAAACCCGATATGATGTTGGTTGACAAAAAACTAACACATATGGAGGGTTTCAGCTATGGTTCTTACTAAAGAGTATACCACATCACCACCCACTTTTAAACACCTTACACCCTACGAAAGAGGTAAAATTTGTGCCCTGCTCAAAGAAGGTTTCTCACCAACTCAAATCGCTAAAAAACTCGGCCGTCATCGCAGTACTATTTACCGCGAAATCAAGCGTGGTACAACGACTCAACTTCGCACAGATCTAACTACATACAGCACTTACTTCCCGGAAACCGGTCAGGTGGTG
>NZ_VNHO01000015.1 GCF_008124715.1 Thermosediminibacter litoriperuensis
GCTGACTCCTGCCGGTTCAGCTGTGCCTTTCAGCACGGGTTACCAGCTTTACCTGGCGTTACCGGCAGGCCTCCCCGGGTAAGAGCGTTAACCTTCGCCCCGCGCCCGCCCCATATACTCTACCGCCCCTTGGCAGCCTGGGATTTCGCTGTGTTATGCCAGCTCATCCGAACGGTCTAGCCTCCTATGGGGTTCTTGTTCATCAGGCCGTGGCTTTGCCTCCAACTTCCTTCAGATTCCACCTCGCAGTGGACACCCTTGCCTTCGGCTAGCGGGCTAGTGCTGCCTCGCCTGCAGTGGACTTTCACCACCGAGTTAACGCCCATGCCGGGCGCACATAAAAGGAAAAGGCGGGCGCATGCCCGCCTTTCTGTCATCATATAAACAGCGTCATATTCGACTTTTCGGCGGAATTGAGGAAGGTGGCCACGCCGCCTATCTCCACTCCGTCGATCAGTTCCTCGCGCTTGATTCCCATTACATCCATGGACATGTTGCAGGCCACCAGCTTCACGCCGAGGCGCCGGGCCTGGGCTATCAATTCTTCCAGCGACGAGATGTTCTTTTTCTTCATCACCATGCGGATCATGCGCGGGCCCATCCCCAGCATGTTCATCCTGGAAAGCGGCAGCTTTTTGCTTCCCCTGGGCATCATCATGCCGAACATCCTGTCCATAAAGCCTTTTTTAACGGGTACATATTGATCTCTGCGCAGGATGTTAAGCCCCCAGAAGGTGAAGAACATGGTCACCGGTTTGCCCATCGAGGCGGCGCCGTTGGCGATGATGAAGGCGGCTATTGCTTTGTCCAGGTCCCCGCTGAAGACCACCATGGTTTTCTCTTCGGCGGATTTTGCTAAAGGAGCCGGTGAACAGCAGGTGGACGGGGCGGCACCTCCTTGTGCGCTTTCGAGCCCCTTGCGGATGCAGGCTACGTAAACACTGCCCTGCTTTTCGGCTTTTAAAAGCTCGTTGCCGGTGGTCTCGCACCAGGAGCGAATGTCGCTGAGGAATCCTGGATCGGTGGCGGTCACCTCCAGGATGGTGCCTTCCTTCAGGGTTTTCATATGTTGGAAAACCTGGACGATGGGGCCTGGGCACTGTAAGCCGGTGGCGTCCAGCTTTACGGTCTCGCCCGTGACGGCCGTCTCGTTCACGCCTGCCTGAACCGCCGGTTGGCCGCTTCCCGAAGGGCCCGGGGCTGCTGTAACGGGGGGCTGCGATCCCAGCCTTTTTTTCTCTTCCGCAGCGGCTTTATAGGTCTTCCAGCCGCCGCTCAGGTTTCTAACCCGGGTGTACCCGTGCTGGGTGAGAATCCTGCAGGCGATGTATCCCCGCAGGCCCACCTGGCAGTATATTACGATATCCCTGTCTTTCGGAAGTTCCGCCAGGCGGCTGCGCAGCTCATCCACGGGGATGTTGATGGAGCCCTCGATATGGCCCAGTTCGTGCTCCAACCGGGTGCGCACGTCCACCAGCAACGTCCTGCTGCGGTCCAGTTTATCGATCTCGTGCCAGTGAATGACGGATACGTCGCCGTTTACGATATTGCCGGCCACATAACCCGCCATGTTCACCGGGTCTTTGGCGGAAGAGAAAGGCGGTGCGTAGGCCAGTTCCAGTTCCTGCAGATCGAAGACCGTGTCGCCCCGGCGGATGGCGGCGGCGATAACATCGATCCTCTTGTCAACTCCGTCGCAACCCACGATCTGCCCGCCAAGAATTTTACCGCTCTGCGGATCGAATATCAATTTAATGGACATGGTGGTGGCACCGGGGTAGTAGCCGGCATGGGAACCCGGGTGGGTGTAGGAAACGGCGTAGGGTATCCCGAGCTTCCTTAGGGTTTTTTCGTTGGCACCGGTGGATGCCGCCACGCAGTCGAATACCTTGACTATGGCAGTACCCTGGGTGCCTTCGTATCTTGCATCCCGCCCGGCGATGACATCGGCCACGATCCGTCCCTGTTTGTTGGCCGGACCCGCCAGGGGGATTAAAGTATAGGTGCCGGTCACAAAGTCCTTAACTTCGATAGCGTCGCCGATGGCGAAAATGTAAGGGTTGGAGGTCTGAAGTTTTTCGTTTACCCTTATTCCGCCCCGCTCGCCGATCTCGAGGCCCGCTTCTTTAGCCAGTTTCACTTCGGGTTTGACGCCGATAGCAAGAATCACCATATCCGAAGGGATGCGGCGGCCGCTCTGCAGCTCCACCTCATTCGCCCGGTAATTTTCGGTGATGAAGGATTTTACCCCGTCTTTCAGCACCAGTTCAATGCCGTTAGCCCGGATATGGCCGTGAACGAGGGCCGCCATTTCAAAATCCAGCGGTGCCAGCACCTGGTCCATCATTTCCACGATGGTGGTCTTGACGCCGCGGGTGTGAAGGTTTTCCGCCATTTCCAGGCCGATGAACCCGCCGCCGACCACTACGGCACGAGCCGGCTTTTGCTGATCAACGAATTGTTTCACCCTGTCTATGTCCGGGATGTTGCGCACGGTAAAGATATTTTCGGCCTCGATCCCGGGAATGGGCGGACGCACCGGTGCGGCTCCGGGAGAGAGGATAAGATAATCGTAAGATTCACGGTAGGTGTGGCCGCCTTTTTCCTGCACCTCGACTTCTTTTTTGTCCGGGAAAATCCGCGTGACTTCACTGTTGATCCTGACGTCGACGCCGAAGCGGGCCTTAAATTTTTCCGGGGTCTGCACCAGGAGTTTTTCGCGCTCGGCGATTACTCCGCTCACGTAGTAGGGCAGGCCGCAGTTCGCAAAAGAGATGTGTTCTCCCCTCTCAAACATAATGATTTGCGCACTTTCGTCCAGCCGGCGAAGCCGTGCGGCGGCGCTGGCTCCTCCGGCTACACCCCCCACTATCAGCACTTTCTTGCCCATCATCAATCTACCCCCAATATATTTATATATATAGAATATTAGATATATGTGTTAAAAACTTTTTCCCTGCTCCTTACTGTTTAATAATAATTATGGAAACAGGGCTTTGACTATTCGTTTGGCGTCTTCATTGACCACCGAGTAGTAGACTTCTACGCCTTCGCGCCGGCCTTCGATGATCCCGGCTGCCCGCAGCCTGGCCAGGTGCTGGGAGATGGTGGATTGCGGCATGTCGAGGCAGGTCTGTATTTGGGTGACGTTCGCGCTTTCTTGCGCCATCAATCCCCGTACAATGCAAAGCCGTACCGGATGGGCTATAACTTTTAATAATTCCGCCTTCTCTTCGAACAATTTGGGGTCGGTGCGGTATGTTTCCAGCAGTGACAAACTGTTCACCACCTGACCTTGGATTTACTCTCATATATTCAAATATTACAATATTGAGATATATATGTCAAGATCAACACTTTACCATAGCAGACTTTGGATGTTTAGGCAGAGGTCCTGCTTTGTAAATAAGAGAGTTTGTATAGTAATGGGCTCATATGCATGATATAATTAATATTAATTAATATTATGACTTTTTGGCAATATAGTTTCACACAATGGAAGAAGGTGGCATGGGTGGAAGGTAAACGGCGGCTGGGGGACTTGCTGGTGAAGGCGGGTATGATTACCCCCGAACAGCTGGAGAAGGCCTTAAATGAACAAAAGCGGAGCGGGGAGCGCCTGGGCAAGATACTGGTGCGCCTGGGCTATGTGAGCGAGAAAGACATCCTGGAGGTCCTGGAATTTCAGTTGGGTATACCTAAAGTGGTAGTGGAGGATTACCAGCTGGAACCCGAAGTGGTACAGCTGATACCGGAACGCCTGGCTCGCCGCTATATGGCTGTACCTGTCCGCCGGGACGGGAACAGGTTGCTGGTGGCCATGGCGGACCCCTTAAACCTTACAGCCCTGGACGACCTGCGCCTGGCTGCGGGGTTGGAAATTATACCGGCCATCGCCTCGGAACGAGAGATTGAAGCTGCCTTGTCCCGTTTCTGGCAGCCTTCCCTGGAGAGCCAGGCCATGGCCGGTCTGGAAGAGATGACAGCGGTGGACGCCTCCGCAGCAGGGCGGGACTCTTTCGACCTGGATGTTGCGGCGCAGGCTGGTATGGAAGGCGCGCCGGCAGTTCAGCTGGTGAACCGGCTGATTGCTCAGGCGGTACACTCCAGGGCCAGCGATATTCATATCGAACCTCAGGAAGGGGCCGTGCTGGTGCGTTTCCGGGTGGACGGGCTTTTACGGGAAGTACTGCGCCTGCCGCCGGGCGTACTTAGCAGTCTGATTTCACGAATCAAAATCATGGGGGGTATGGATATCGCCGAAAAGCGGCTGCCGCAGGACGGCCGGTTCCAGGTAACGCTGGAAAGGCGCAGCATTGACCTGCGCGTTTCCACCATGCCTACTGTTTACGGCGAAAAAGTTGTGCTCCGTATACTGGATAAAGCAAACATGCTTCTTACTCTCGATAGTCTGGGCTTTTCCGCAGCCGCCAGGGAGCAGTATGAAAGTATGATACACAGCGCCTACGGCATGATTTTGATCACCGGTCCCACCGGCAGCGGCAAGACCACTACTCTCTACGCCACTTTAAACGCCTTGAGTTCCCCGGAAAAAAATATAATTACCATAGAAGATCCTGTGGAGTACCTTTTGCCCGGCATCAATCAGGTGCGGGTGAACCCGAAAGTCGGCCTGGATTTTGCAGCGGGCTTGAGGGCTATTTTGCGCCAGGACCCTGACATTATAATGGTAGGGGAGATCCGCGACAGGGAGACAGCTGATATAGCCGTCCGGGCAGCTACAACGGGTCACCTGGTTTTTAGCACGCTGCACACCAATGACGCGGCCGGAGCGGTAACCAGGCTGCTGGATATGGGGATAGAACCGTTTCTCGTCAATTCTTCCCTTATCGGTGTGGTAGCCCAGCGCCTGGTGCGCCTCATCTGCCCGCGGTGCCGCGAACTCTACGAGCCGGTACCTGGCGATGCGTCCTACGCCTTCCTGAGTGAAAGCGCAGGGAAAAAGTTTTACCGGGGCCGCGGCTGCCAGCAGTGCAATTTCACAGGATACCAGGGCAGGACGGCTATTCAGGAAATCCTGGTGATGACCGATGAGATCCGCGCCTTGGTGGCTGCCAAAGCGCCCGCCACGGAGATAAAAAAGGCCGCCGTTGCCGGTGGAATGGTTACCTTGCGGGAGGACGGGCTGCTCAAGGCCGGCCAGGGATTAACCACTGTGGAAGAAGTCATCCGCGTATCCTTGGGCGGATATTAAGAAACTATTTTTACAAGTAAAGGCCGGGTGGTAATTTTGGTGCACGTACAGGAAATTCTGGCAGAAGCGGTAAGAAAAGGGGCTTCGGATATACATTTGACGGTGGGTTTACCGCCGGTCTTCCGGCAACATGGAAGGCTCGAACCTCAGGGGCAGTGTCCTCCTTTGACTGCTTCTGATACTGAAGCGCTGGCGAGGGAAATTTTGGCCGATAGATGGGAAGAATTTATTAAGCGAAAGGAACTGGACCTGGCCTACTCGATAGCAGGACTGGGGCGTTTCCGGGTGAATATTTTTTACCAGCGCGGCAGCGTAGGGGTGGCTATCCGCCTGGTAGGCGAGGTTATTCGCAGCCTTGACGAACTGGGGCTACCCCCGGTGGTAGGTGAGCTGGCCGACCAGCCCCACGGCCTGGTCCTGGTTACCGGGCCTACCGGCAGCGGTAAGACCACTACGCTGGCGGCTATGATCGACCGAATTAACGAGCGGCGCAGCTGTCATATAATTACGCTGGAGGACCCTATAGAGTACCTGCACCAGCACAAAAAGAGTATCGTGAACCAGCGGGAGATTGGGAGCGACTCTCCTTCCTTTGCGAGCGCATTGAGGGCTGCCCTGAGACAGGACCCCGATGTTATTCTGGTAGGCGAGATGCGGGACCTGGAGACAGTAGCCACGGCCATTACTGCGGCGGAAACCGGGCACCTGGTGCTGGCTACCCTCCATACCGGCAGTGCCGTTCAGAGCATTGACCGAATTATAGACGTCTTTCCCCCGCACCAGCAGAACCAGATCAGAATCCAGCTGGCGGATACTCTGACCGGGGTTATTACTCAGCAACTGCTGCCCCGCGCTGATGGCAAAGGACGGGTGGTGGCGGTTGAAATTCTAATTGCTACTCCTGCTGTGCGCAATCTTATAAGGGAAGGGAAAACCCACCAGATTGTTTCTTTGATGCAGACGGGCAGCCGTTTCGGAATGCAAACCATGGAAATGTCGCTCAGGCAATTGCGGGAAAAGGGAATAATTAACCTGGATTTATGCCAAATCAAGAAGGAATTTGGATAATATTGCCGAAATAATTTATAAACACCCTGTAAAGGGCAAACCCGGTGAAAGCCGGGGGCGCAAAGCTACGGGCCTAAGGGTGAAAATGCCTATTGGCCGCCGGGCTGCCGGGGAACGGTATGAAATCGTTCTTCCAAGCAGCCCGTGCGTGTTTTTACGGCAGTGTAGGTGGAGATATGGCGATTTACAGTTTTCGCGCTCGCGATACTTTAGGTCAACCGGTGGTAGGTACTGTAGAAGCGGAAAATGAGGCGGCCGTTATCCGGCAGTTAAGGGATAAGGGCTTGTTTATCGTGGAAGTTCGCCCTGTGCGTGGGTGGTTTGCCATAAATTCAGAACGCACTTTTTTACGCCGTATTGGAAAGCGAGATCTCTCGGTTTTTTGCCGGCAACTGGCCACCATGCTGGGGGCCGGACTTCCAATCGTCCCGGCCCTCCAAATCCTGGCCAGCCAGGCTGAAAATAAAGCATTGCGCCGGAGCATCGAAGAGATTTTGAGAAGCCTCGAAGAAGGCGGGACTTTTCACGAAGCGCTGGGGCGGTCGCAGGGGATTTTCCCTCCAGTCATGGTGCATGCAGTAGAGGCGGCTGAGGTAGGAGGATCCCTCGATGAGGCCCTCGAAGAGTTAGCTGCCCACCTGGAACGCGAGCACGAGCTTGAGGAGAAGGTCAAGTCGGCTCTCATGTATCCTGCTATAGTTGTATCGGCAGCTTTAGCGGTTTTGATTGTTTTACTGACCTTCGTGCTTCCGGCTTTTCAAAACATGCTGGACGCGCTGGGAGTTCCCTTGCCGCTTCCAACCCGGGTCGTGATGGGCGTCAGCAGAGTTCTCCGGCGGGGATGGTTAATCCTGATCTTTGCTACAGGTATTCTGGCTTACGTGGTTTACCGTGTCCTCAAAACAGAGAGTGCCAGATACCGCCTGGACGGCATTTTGCTGAAACTGCCGGTATTTGGCCCGCTCTACCAGAAGGCTGTCCTTTCCCGCTTCAGCCGTACTCTGGGCACGCTACTGCGAAGCGGGGTTCCGATTCTCCAGGCCATGGATGTAGTACGGCGAACGGTGGGCAACCGGGTGGTAGCTGAAGCGGTAGCGCGGGCACAGGAAAGTGTCAGGGATGGGAAGGGCATCGCGGGCCCGCTAGAGGAGAGCGGCCTCTTTCATCCAATGATCATTGGAATGATCGCCGTAGGCGAGGAAACCGGTGCCCTCGACTCTCTTCTTGGGAAAATCAGCGCTTTTTACGATCGTGAAGTCAGAGAGACCGTCCGCCGCCTGTCTGCCTTGATAGAGCCTATATTGATCGTCGTGCTGGGCGCGGCAGTGGGATTCATTGTGATTTCCATATTGCTGCCGTACTTCCAGATACTTGGAAATATAGGATAATATGTGATAATGAAGGGGGGTCGGAAATCGGCGAAAAAACAGTGACGTACTCTGAACCATCATGTTCATAAAACCAAATGTGTTATAGGGGGGCGTTATTTATTATGTGGAAATCCATTTGGAAAAAAGTCAAAGACCAGCGCGGCTTTACCCTGGTGGAGCTTCTAGTGGTTATCGCCATCATCGGCATCCTGGCTGCCATAATTCTTCCCAGCGCCTTCAATGCCATCGAGAAGAGCAAGGTAGTGGCGGCGGAGGCAGATTATAAATCGATTAAGGCTGCGACAATGAATTTTTATGCGGATATTGGAAAGTGGCCAGAGGATAATGCAGATGGAACGGATCCTGGACTTGTGAGCAATCCGTTTGATGAAGACAACGATCCAGAATATAAACATTGGAACGGCCCCTACCTGGATCGCTGGCCGACAAAGAACCCGTGGGGCGGGAAATACACTTTTAAAAATGATGGTTCGGAAAGATATCTTGAACTTGATTCTGTCCCAGAAAAAGCTGCAAATAGCATGGAAACTGACCTTGGCGATGATATAGTAAAAGTAGAGGAAACGGGTTCTAGCAATACCTATACTGTCAAAATCACAATCTCGAAAGACTAAATATTAACAAATAGTGCTGCGTAACAACGTAGTTCAACAGACAAGAAAATGACTTTCACTCTGATGGAGCTTCTGGTGTTCATTGCCATCATAGTATGCCGGTAGGGTAGAGTTAGGACTTACATAGTACTTATAAAATTATCTAATAGGAATTCGCCAAAAGGGGAAGTATGCTTTTGATGGGAGTTTTTTTCTTCTTATTGGGTCTTATCACCGGTAGTTTCCTGAATGTGGTCATCTACCGCCTGCCGCGGGGAGAGACGGTAATTTGGGGGCGATCCCATTGCCCCGCTTGCGGGCGGGTGCTGGCCTGGTACGATCTCGTGCCGGTGGCAAGTTACCTCGCCCTGCGGGGGAGGTGCCGCTACTGCGGGACGCAAATTTCCCCGCGGTATCCTGTGGTGGAACTGTTGACAGGCGCGGTGTTTGCCGCGCTGTTTTATCGTTACGGGCCCACACCGGCCTTGGCCAAGTATCTTTTTCTCGGTGCCGTCTTGATAGCGGCCGCCTTTATCGACCTGGAACACTACCTGATCCCGGACCGCCTTGTACTGGCCGGGCTGGCGGGAGCCGCAATTCTGGGGTTTGCGGCCCGGGATGTGGGAGTATGGTCGTCTCTGGCGGGAAGCGCGGCGGGAGCAGGATTTTTATTTGCTGTTGTCGTATTTAGTAAAGGCGGGATGGGCTGCGGCGACGTAAAGCTGGCCGCGGTAGCGGGGCTCTTTCTCGGATGGCCGCTGGCGGCTCTAGCCCTGTTTCTGGCTGTGGTTACCGGCGGTCTGGCAGCGGCCGCTCTCCTGCTGCTCGGGTTGAAGGGGCGGAAGGATGCTATTCCCTTTGGCCCCTTTATTGCAGCGGGCGCGCTTGCAGCGATCCTCTGGGGTTGGCATATTATTAACTGGTACAGGCAGGTTTTTCTGTTCTAGTCGGCGCGGTGCCGTAGCGGGGTACATGAGGCCAGGAAAGGCGGATCACCCGAAATCCGGTAACACTGCAGGAGAAACGCCTTTATCGTTAAGGGAGGGTGCGGGTAAGTGATTTCGGCACGAAAAGTTGGGGGAAAAAGCAGTCAGTGGGATGACACGAATAACAGTGGTTTTACCCTGATAGAGGTGTTAATAGCCACTCTGATTCTCGTGGCTGCTATTGTTCCCTTGATGACCGCATTTATCCACGGCGCGCGCTGGACGGCCGAGTCGCGCGACCTGATAACGGCCGTAAATCTGGCCCAGGGTAAGCTGGAGGAATTGAAAAACAGGCCCTATGCAAGTCTTGAGTCAGGGGAACCGGTAGATCCTAATCAACCGCCGCGTCCCTTTACCGGTTATCCGGAATATACTTACCGGCTTGCCGTCATCGAAAATGATGAAAAAAACTTAAAAACGATAACGATTAAAATTTACGAAGCCGCCACCGGCAAGGAGGTCGTCTCCCTGACAATGGACAGGGGTGACTGGAAATGACGGGCAGGTGCGCGGGGGAGCGCGGTTTTACCCTGGTAGAGGTCGTCGTGGCAGTGTCCATCTTCAGCCTGGTGGTGGGAGCGGCACTGGCCTTATATCAGCAGGCGGTGCTGTCCTGGCATAAGGATGAGGCAAGAGTCGATGTTCAGGAAAGCCTGCGCATCGCCTTGGAAAGGATGAGCGGGGAAATAAGGTCCGCCCGGGAACTGGTCGAAGCCGGGGAATCGAGGATAGGTTTGGCTGTTATAGAACCGGGGGGAGATTCGGATAATGCTACGAAGTATATATATTATTACCTGGATTCCGCCCAAAAACGATTGGTTCGCGAACTGGACGGGAAAAAAGACCCGGCGGCCGGCCATGTGACGGCTTTTCAGCTGGCATACTACGATGAAAATGACCATAGATTGGAAGGTCAATTGTCCGGTGAGGAGCTCAAAAAAGTCCGCCGGGTTGAGATCACCCTCACCGGGCGGAAGGGCAGCGGACCTGAGGTCAGGATAACTACTTCCGTCAGGGTAAGGGCCCTTGACTGAGGAGGTGCCGGGGTTTGCAGCGGAATACCGTTATGCAGGGGGTGCGGGGCGCTGAACAGGGACAGGCCCTCGTCCTGGTCATGCTTGTGCTGATGGTGGTGGTTATACTCGGCAGCGCCACAGTAACTTTGACTGCCAGCCACCGGCAGACAGCAGCCAGGCAGCGAAACCGCCTGCAGGCATACTACGCAGCCGACGCCGGCGTGGAGAGGGCCTTGGTGATTATAAAGCAGAATCCATCGGGTTTCTGGAGCAGGTTTCCTCTGATGGTACCTTATGCCGGCGGCAGCATTGAAAGGGTAACCGTCGAAGAAATTCCGGGAGGACCCGGTACCGGTGTGAAGATAACTTCCGTGGGAGCTTTTAATAATGCCCGTAGGACTTTGGTCGTAAGGGCGCGGGTTTATACCTCCGGCGGCCCGTCAGAATTGCTTAAAGGTGTCAGCCTCTTACCGGAGGACCGGGATTATATACAAAAACTTAACGGTAGTGTTATTTTATCAAGTGCTTCAGTGAAATCCAGGCCGGTATTTTATATTAATGGAAATCTTCAAATTAATGGTTCGGCTGCAATTAACGGCTTTGACATATATGCTTCAGGTTATATTGATACTAAAGGGAGTATGAGCCTGTATGACTGTGATGTCCAGGAAAACTATTCCGATATTCCGCCCTTTCCGGAATTAGACGAAGAATGGTACCGGGATCAGGCCGTTAAAACCAACCAGTATTACAGTGATGAGGATGGCAAGAAGAATTATACAAAGTCTTTTTCACAGACCGATTACAGCGGCGTGTATTTTGTGGAGGGAAACGGTGAAATCTCCGGTACATACGGAGGAAATGCCGTTATCGTGGCGACGGGAGATATAGAGGTCACTTCATCACTTACAGCTGAAAACCCCGGCAGTGATTTACTGGTTCTTATTTCATTAAACCCCGACGGTGGTGTGAAAGTAAATGGTAGTGCTTCGGTTGATGCTTTGATCATAACCAGCGGTGCGTTAAGGGTTCACGGGTCCGCTAGAATTTACGGAGGAATAATAGCGCGGATATTGGATATAAATGGCAGAGCTGCAATAATTTGTGACCCTGATCTGATTGACAGCCGTCCGGAATTAATTGGATTGGCTTTTGGCGGCGGCAGCAGCCCCACAGGCATTAAAATTGAAAGCTGGAGCGAGCAATAGGTATTTTAAAGTTTTCGATCAACCGCGCGATGTTGAAAGATTGGAGGTCAAAAAGTGAACTGGCTTAGGTTGAGGGGGCAGAAAGGATTGCTGGGGGTGGATCTGGGGACTGCCCGGATTAAAGTAGCGGTGGTAAAGGGAGACTGCCTGCTGGCTAAAGGGGCGGTTTCTGCTCCTGCCGGCGGATGGGATAATATAACGGAAATGGTAGCCGCCCTGGCCGAAGCGGTACAGGAAACAGGCTGGCGGGGCCGGAAGGCAGTGGGCGCCGTTAGCGGTGAGCGGGTGGTTGTGCGCTACCTGCGCCTGCCCCGCATGCCGGAAAAGGACTTGCGGGCCGGGTTACAGTATGAGGCGGAACGCTATCTTCCCGTGGGGACCCAGGATATGGTGATAGATTTCGCCATACTGGATGAGGAGCCGGCCGGCCAGCCCGGCCAGATGCTGGTCCTGCTGGCGGCAGCGCCCAGAGAACAGGTAATCCAGTATTATCACCTTTTTCAGGAAGCCGGTCTTGAGCTGGAAGCTTTAGACCTCATACCCGCAGCCCTGTGCCGCGCCCTGGGAACCACCGGTGGAGAAGAGGAATCCATCATCCTGGACCTGGGTGAGCAGTGGAGCCAGGTGGTGCTGGCTCGAGGGGACCGGCTTCTTTTCAGCCGGGCAGTTAGAGTAGGTTGCCGCCAACTGGTAGGGGGCACCCTGTCTTCCGGTTTAAACCGCGCCGTAGACCTAATCCAGGAAGTGCGGCGTTCCGTGGATTTTTACCGTTCCCAGGGTGGAGGCGGTTTTAATCCGGTCAGGTTATGGCTGACAGGCGGAGGAGCCTACCTTGAAGGTATAAAGGATCATTTCAGTTTAGAACTTGATTTACCGGCGGAGATTGCCAGCCCATTTTCGCTGGGGCCGGAATTTGCAGTGGCGGCAGGGCTGGCCTTAAGGGAGAGATAAAAGATTATGGCGTCTATCAACTTGCTTCCGCAGGAGTTAAGGCCTTCCAACAAGCGGATTTTTTTGGTCCGGTCCAAGCCGGTTTTAGCCCTGATCTCGGTATTTATGCTTATCTTTTCTGCATATTTGTTTCTCCTGGTGCATACATGGTTGCTGGAAAAGCGCCTGGCGGAAATAGAAAAAGAGGTCGCTTTTTACCGGCAACAGGAAGAAACGGTGAAAGAGGAGGAGAAGAAACTAAACAGCTTTCGTCAACAAAAGACGGAGCTGGAAAAACTCGTTAAAGGTCATCAAAAATGGTCGGAGCTGCTGATGACTTTGAGTGATGCAATTCCGCCGGAAGTATGGCTGACAGGGCTGGAGATAAACCGGGAACAGGAAGTTAAAATTACGGGGCGGTCTGTCAGTCTGGAAGCGGCGGGGAGGTTTCTTTTCGCCCTGCGAAACCAGCCGTTTCTGGAAAACGTAAGATTAGAATCGGCACGGGATGTATCCGGAGAAGAAGTACTGGAATTCAGCATAACGGCGGACGTAATAAAGCCTGATGCGCCGGCCGGAAAAGAAAAGCAGTAAGACTTCCAGACGCGAGGTAGAGGAAGGAAGGATCAGGATGAGGTTACCGAACATAAACTTAAGCCGGCGGGAAAAATTCTTGATAATAATACTGCTGATGGCGCTCACCCTGTTTTTTATACAGAGGTTGATCTTCGCACAACGGTTGCCCTACTATATCCAGTTAAAAGCCCGGCTGCGGGATGAAACGGCAAAGCTGGATTCTGCCCGGGAGACTGCCGGCAACTTACCAGTTCTGAAGAAAGATGTGGAAAGGGCAGAAGCGGAACTGGCTGCCGTCATGGAAAAGCTTGGCCTTGCTTTCGATGACAGGGATTCTTTTTTTCTGGCGGCCCAGCCCAAGGAACCGGCAGTCCGGGTGATGCTTTTTCAGCCATTGCAGGAGGAAAAGAGAGGAATTTTCAGTGTGCAGCCGTTCCAGGTTACCGTGTCCGGGGATTACCCGAGGATTGTGAGCTATTTGCTGTACCTTGAGACGTTGCCCGCGTTGACGGAAATCAGGGAGCTCAAAATTTCGGCCGGGGGTGAAAAGCCGGGGGAAGTGGAAGCCGGTTTTGTCATAGATCTATATGAAATAGGGTTGGAAGGAGAAAGCATTCCTTTTAGTAATGACTATAATGATAAAAAAACAAGCTTTTCCCAGAACCGAAAGAATATCTTTGAACCGGTGGCGATCAACCGGCCGGGGAAAGCGCAGGAGCAATTACCCCAACTGTCTCCTTCTTCACCCGAAGCACCCGGTGGTTCAGAGAAAAAGACCGGGCCTCTTGCGATTCCCAGTACCGCCAGCTATGCCTTTCCATCCCTTGACGGAAAAAGCAATCAGGTACCGCTTCCGTGGCTTGAGGGGGCAAAGGTGTTGCGCAATGTGGGGCCCTTTTATTCCGTTGGTTCCAGGAAAATAGCCATAGCAGCAAGGGAGTTTAACCGCGGTGTAGTTGTGGAAGTTGATGAAGGCAGGCCGGTGGCGGAAGCGGTTATGGATTTGCAGGCGCGATATCGTGTTTTGCGTGGTTTTGCCGGGGTCGAGGATGAAACCCAAAACAGCAGCGGCAGTTTCATACTGACTTTTTTGGGCGATGAGCGGGAACTACTGAAGACGCCCGTTCTTAAGCCCGGCGGTTATCCCCATTACGTGGAATTGAACGTAACAGGTGTAAAACGCCTGACAGTACGGGTTGAATGGCAGGAAAGCGGACCAGGAGACTATGACCGTATTGCGGCGGCCCTGGCAAATATGATATTTCAGGCGGAAGATCAACCGGCGCAAAAATAATAAATGCAGCGGCAAAACAAAAAGGTTGGGCGCCATACCCAACCTTAAATTTCATTATTCTATTTCTATCCTGCGGCCGGTGGGTTTGCTCGGAGTGATCTTGGGGAGGATTACCCGCAGTACGCCATTGTTGTAACTGGCCTTTATCTTTTCGGCGTCCACGTTTTCGGGTACCGGGATGGTCCTTCTGAAGCTGCCCCTGCGCCGTTCCCTGTGGATGTAGTTGTCGCGCTTTTCCTCGGTAAACTCGTCCTGCTGCCCGGAAATGGTGAGCAGGTTGTTTTCATAGCGAATCTCGATACTGTTCTTGTCATAACCGGGCATATCGGCTTCGACAATGTATTCGCTTTCGGTTTCCCTCATGTCAATCCTTATGGCCTGGGGGTAGATGGAGTCGAAGAAATTGTCCAGGAAACTCTCCACATCGAATTCGAAAACGGCGGGGAAAAAGCTCCTTCTCCTCCAGGGAGACAAATCCCGACCCCGCATAACCATGCCTCCTTTTACAAATTTTACTATTTGTAATTATTATTATAAAACAAAGGTCAAAGAAGGTCAATATTACCCGCGTGTAAAAATTTTTTAATTTCGGAAGGTATTGCGGGCGGGATATAGAATTTATATTATATAATATTTCTCCCGGTATAGTGTTTCACTTTTTTCTCCGCGTTATTACATATATTATGAAAAGCCGCTTTCAGAGGTGAATTTTTATTCATGGAAATAGGTGTTGACATAGTAGAGGTCGACAGAATAAAAGAGGTCCTTAAAAATGAGAAATTCTTACGGCGAATTTTCACCGAAAGGGAAATAAATTTTTTTAAAGACAAAAAAGGAGAGGGCTACTGCCGGCATATAGCCGGCAGGTTCGCTGCCAAGGAGGCGGTGAGCAAAGCGCTGGGTACCGGTATCAGGTTTTTCGGGTGGCACGATATCGAAATCCTGGGAGACGCCCTGGGAAAACCGCAAGTGAGGCTTTCCGGCAGGGCTTTTGAGATACTCAAAGCCAAGGGATATTCCCGGGTTCTCGTCACCATTTCGCATTCCAGGGATTACGCCGTGGCTTTTTCTATTGCGAAGGGGGGGAATCGATGTGAAGGTTGTCAGCCCGTCGACTATGAGGGAGATCGACAGGAGGGCCATTGAAGATTTCGGCGTGCCCGGCGTAGTGCTCATGGAAAACGCCAGCCGGGAAGTGGCCGCGGCGGTATGGCGGATATGGGAGCGGGTCAAGGATAACCGCCGTATCCCTCCGAAAGTGGCCGTGTTCTGCGGTAGAGGAAACAACGGGGGAGACGGTTTCGGGGCCGCCCGGCATCTTGCCAATATGGGGTTTGAAGTGCGGGTGTTTGTCGCAGCAGATCCGACGGAAATAACCGGTGATGCAGCGGTGAATTTCGAGATCGTCAGGAGGATGGGGATTCCGGTAATCCCATTGCGGGGTGAAAACGACCTGGAAAAGGCCCGCGGGTTTTACACGGAATCGTTCGCCGGCGTAGACGCCCTCTTCGGCACCGGCCTCAGGGGAGAGATAACGGGGTTTCACCGGAAGGTGATAGAATTCATAAATGAAGGCGGCTGCCCCGTGGTGGCTGTGGACATACCTTCCGGGATATGCGGTCTGACCGGGAAAATCCTGGGAGCTGCGGTGCGCGCCGAGGTGACGGTGACCATGGGGCTGCCCAAGATCGGCCTGCTGCTTTATCCGGGCGCATCCTATGCGGGGATAATCACGCTGGCGGATATAGGCCTGCCGGCGAAAATTCTGGATGATGTGAAGGCCGAGGGCCTCCTCCTGGACCGGCAGGTGATCTCATGTTATTTCAAGCCCTACGCTCCGGACGCCCACAAGGGCGATTTCGGCAGGGTGTTTATCATTGCCGGGTCGAAGGGAATGACGGGAGCCGCAGTCCTGGCAGGTCTCGGGGCCGCCAGGTGCGGCGCCGGCCTTGTGACTCTGGGTGTCCCCGAGGGGCTGAACGATATCCTGGAGGTAAAGGTTACCGAGGTGATGACCCTGCCCCTTCCCCAGACGCCCGCGGGAAGCCTGTCTATAAAGGCGCTGGAGCCTGCGCTGGAATTTGCAAGAAAGTGCGATGCCGTGGCCATGGGGCCGGGCTTATCCCGCCATGAGGAGACTGCAGAGTTCGTAAAGAAATTTGTGACCGAGAGCCCGGTGCCGGTGGTGATCGATGCCGACGGGCTGAATGCCCTTTCCGAATACCCGGGTATGCTGAAAAAAGCGAAAGCTCCTGTTGTAATTACTCCGCACCCGGGGGAGATGGCCAGGCTGCTTTCGATAACCGCCGGAGAAGTGCAGGAGAACAGGTGGGATGCAGTGCGCGAAGCCTGCGACCGGTTCGGGTGCACCGTGGTATTAAAGGGTGCCCGCACTCTGGTGGCCTCGCCGGATCATCCGGTCAGCATCAACCCCACCGGCAATCCCGGGATGGCCACCGGCGGCAGCGGGGACGTGCTCACCGGCATGATAGCTGCCCTTGCGGCAAGAGGCCTGAAATGCCATGAGGCGGCCGCCGCAGGGGTCTACCTGCACGGTCTGGCCGGAGATCTGGCGGCCCGGGAAAAAGGAGAAATCCCCCTGATCGCCGGGGATATTATAGATCATATCCATGAAGCCTTTAAATACGCATTAGAAGGGGAGAGCTTGAATGGATGTGAAGGTCAGGCCCACCAGGGCCGAGATTAACCTGGACAACCTGGAGCACAACTTGAAGGAGATAAGGCGGATAACCAGCCCGGACGCCGGCATATGCGCGGTAGTCAAGGCCGACGCCTACGGTCACGGTGCCGTGGAAGTGGCCATGACCGCCCTTTCGTGCGGGGCGAAGTACCTCGCCGTTGCCTTCCTGGACGAGGCCGTCGTCCTCAGGGAAGCGGGGATCAGGGCCCCCATCCTAATTTTGGGTTTTACACCGGAAGACCAGTTTGATAAAATATTAGAGTATGGCATAACGCAGACCGTCTATAACTTGAGGTCCGCGGAGGTACTGTCCCAGGAAGCCCAAAAGCGCGGCGTAAAGGCAAGGGTTCACATAAAGCTCGACACCGGGATGAGCCGCATTGGCTTTCCGGCCGAACCGTCATCCCTTTCCGACATCGAGAAAATATTTTCGCTGCCCGGAATAGAGGTTGAGGGTATTTTCACCCATTTTGCGAGAGCCGACGAGGAAGACAAGAGCTTTACCGAGGAGCAGTTCAGAAAGTACCGCGAGATAACCGGCGCCCTGGAAAGCCGCGGTCTTCGGGTTCCCGTGAAGCACGTGGCCAACAGCGCCGCTATTATAGACCTGCATCAGCTTCACATGGATATGGTCAGGCCGGGTATAATCCTTTACGGTATATACCCCTCGGAGGAGGTACAAAAGAGCAAAATCGCCTTGAAGCCGGTAATGACCTTTAAAACAAGAGTATCCCATGTAAAAACCGTGCTCGCCGGTACGCCCATCAGCTACGGCGGCACCTTTGTCACGAAAAGGCCCAGTGTTATAGCCACCCTGCCGGTGGGCTATGCGGACGGCTACCCCAGGCTCCTGTCGTCCAGGGCCGAAGTCGTCATAAAAGACCGGAGGGCACCGCTGGTCGGAAGGGTCTGCATGGACCAGTGCATGGTCGATGTCACCGACATACCCGGAGTTCAGCCCGGAGACGAAGTGGAGCTTTTCGGCACCGGTGAAAACGGCGGCGTTACCGCCGATGAAATAGCAAAAATCGTGGGAACCATCCCCTACGAGATCGTCTGCGGCATTTCTAAAAGAGTCCCCAGAGTATATATTAAAGATGGTAGAATGATAAAAATAAAAAATTATTTGGCAGCAAAGGTATAATTTACATACACTATTCACATAATGATACTGACTTGCCATTATTTTGAGGGGGGTGCCGCTGTGGCTGAGTTAAAAAGGATAGTCGTCAGCTTACCGGACAGCCTGTTAAAGCAGGTGGATGGTATAATATCTAAGGAAAAAAAGAACCGCAGCGAATTTATTCAGGATGCGATGAGATTATATATTCGAGAAAGGGAAAGGATAAGAATGAGAGAACAGCTTAAGAACGGTTACCAGGAAATGGCCGATATCAACGTTAGGATCGCTGAATTCGGGATAAACGAGGATTTTAGAGATCTGGCGCTGTACGAGATAAGGCTTTCGGAGAGTGAATAACGTGCTGGTGAGGCGCGGAGATGTGTTCTATGCGGATTTAAACCCGGTTGTGGGTTCCGAGCAGGGCGGTGTAAGGCCCGTCCTCGTCGTGCAAAACGACGTGGGAAATAAGTACAGCCCTACCGTAATTGTTGCTGCAATTACGTCCCAGATTGACAAGGCCAAGCTGCCGACTCACGTGGAACTGAAGCGGGGAGATTACGGCCTGGAAAAAGATTCGGTAATCCTTCTGGAACAGCTCAGGACCATCGACAAGAGGCGGTTAAGGGAGAAGATAACCTTCCTTGACCAGGACATCATGGCCAAGGTGAATGAAGCGCTGAAAATAAGCCTGGGACTGGTGGACTTTTAACGATGAATTTCATGAAGCCCGTTAAGGGCTTTTTAGTTTTTTAAAGCAGGATATTTCAATTTTTGTTAGAATATATACATTGCTGTCGATTTTGTACGGAGTTTTTATTTCAGCATTGGAGGTTTGCATGGAGATTAAGGATAAAATTTTTACCGAATTAATGGCCGCGCTCTCCTTGATGATGGACCTGGACGAGAATCGGAAGCTCTACCACGCCTGGAGGGTGGGTGTGCTGGCCGAAAAAATGGCCCGGAAGGTAGTGCCGGAATGCGCCAGCCAAATATTTTACGCCGGCCTTTTGCACGACATCGGCGCCATATCCCTACCCGACCACGTGGTGCACTATACCGATCCGGAAGATCATCTTCGCTATCCGGTGATTTTCAACCATCCCCACAAGGGAGCTCAAATAGTGGGGGAGATCGAGCCGCTGAAAGGTGTGGCGGCGATGATCCTGGACCACCACGAGCACTGGGACGGCAGCGGATACCCGCGCGGTATCAGGGGCAACAGGATAAGCCTGGGGGGTCAGATTCTCAGGATCTGTGATACCTTTGACGTGCTCTCCAGGGTAAAACCACCCCTCGACATCGGCGGTATGAAAACCCTCCTTGCTGCCAGAAGAGGGTCGGAGTTTTCGGACCAGATCTTTGAGCTTATGATTGCTGTCCTGGAGGAAGGCAATTTCTTCTACGAGATCATGGATGATCAGAAGGTTGGAGAAATGGTGGTCAAAACGGTTGAAAGCATGCCGCACCCCCAAACCGGATACTGCGAGAGGGGCATATCTAAGATTATACAGGTCTTCGGCCGGGTCATAGACGCCAAGCACGAATACACCGCCGGCCATTCCAGCCGGGTGGCCTTCTATACGTCCCTCATAGCCCAAAACCTGGGTCTTGCCGGGAGCGAGGTTAAAAAACTCGAGTTTGCTGCATACCTGCACGATGCGGGCAAGGTGGCCATCCCACCGGCAATACTCGATAAGCCGGGACGCCTCACCCTGGAAGAGTTCAAGGTAATGAAGCGACATCCAGTCTATACGATGGAGATATTGAGCATGGTCAGCGCCCTGAAGGAGCTGGCTCCCATATCCGGACACCACCACGAGAAGTACGACGGTTCCGGCTACCCCGACGGCCTGTCCAGGGACGTCATCCCGCTGGGCGCCCGCATAATGGCGGTGGCTGACGCCTTCGACGCCATGACGTCGGCGAGACCCTACCAGAAGATGAAAGACGGCTGGGAGGCAAAAGAGGAGCTTGTAAAAAGAGCGGGCTCCCAGTTCGACCCGGAGGTGGTGAAGGTGGCCGTCAGGGCTCTGCCGGATCATCCACAGTCAGTAGAATCGGGGAGAGTGATAAGCGGTGAAACCTCTGATAGCGATAACATGTTCGTTGGCAGATGAAAGGATTTTTCTAAATCACGGCTATTACAGGGCCGTAGAGAGGGCCGGCGGGATACCCGTCACCGTCCCGCCGCTGGGGAGGGAGCAGGACCTCGGCGAGCTGCTCGAAAGAGTCGACGGCCTGCTGCTTTCCGGGGGGCCCGACGTGGACCCGCGCCACTTCAACGAGAGTCCGCGGCCCGGACTTGGAGAAATAAACCCGAAGCGCGACGCTGCCGAACTTTACCTCTGCCGGGAGGCTGTTAGGAGGAAGAAGCCGGTATTCGGCATCTGCCGGGGCATGCAGGTAATTAACATCGCCCTGGGAGGCAGCGTCTACCAGGATATCGGATTGGAAATAGTAAAGCCGTTGAAGCACAGGCAGGAGGCCCCAAGGTGGTACGGCAGCCACGAAGTCAGGGTAGAGAAAGATTCGATGCTTTACGGCCTGTTCAAAGGGGAGAAACTCCTGGTGAACAGCTTTCACCACCAGGCCCTGAAGGATATCGCCCGTCCTCTGAAGCCCGCGGCCTTCGCGCCGGACGGTGTAGTGGAAGCCGTTGAGGGTGTTTCGGAGGATGCGTTTCTGGTGGGAGTGCAGTGGCACCCGGAAGAGATGTGGGAAGTCTACCCGGAGCAGCTCGAGTTGTTCAAAAGCTTCGTCGAGGCTGCCGCCCGGATTAACGAATAATATTGAACGGACTTTAATAACTTTTTAATAGCCATTTTAATCAAGGGAGGAGGGGCTCTTTTGAAGATCTACATATCCGCCGACATGGAAGGCATTTCTGGAGTCGTCTCGCTGGCTCACGTGGAACCTGGGTCAGGGGAATACGAGAGGTTCAGGCGGCTGATGACCAGGGAGGTAAACGCGGTGGTGGAGGCCGCCTTTGAATTTGGGGCCTCTGAAGTCGTTGTGAACGATTCTCACAATAACATGGACAATATCCTGGTGGAAGAACTCCATCCCCGGACTTCCCTGATAAGCGGTAGTCCGAAACCCCTCAGCATGATGCAGGGAATCGATGGGAGTTTCGATGCGGTATTTTTCATCGGATACCACGCCCGGGCCGGTAGTTCCGAAGCCATAATGGACCATACCTATACCGGCAGGGTGATGTGCGCTAAAATAAACGGCAAATCCATGAGCGAGGCCGGATTGAACGGCAGGCTGGCGGGTTACTACGGCGTGCCCGTGGTGCTGGTGACCGGAGACCAGAACGCGGTAAAGTGCGCCAGGGAGGAGCTCGACGATCCGGTGGGAGTGGTGGTGAAAGAGGCTGTCACCAGGTATTCGGCCAGGGTTTACCCCTTCGATGTGGTGAAAGAGCGGATCCGGGAAGGGGTAAGGCAGGCCCTTGAGGACGTCTCGCGTTTCAGGCCAACCGTCGAGGAGGGAATCGTCGAGCTGGAAGTTACCTTTAACCAGTCGATTCTGGCCGATATGGCCCTTCTTATTCCCGGCATGACAAAAAAGGATGCCAGGACCGTGGTTTACACCGCTGCGGATTATTTAGAGGCGTATAAAGCGTTCAGAGCGGCTTTGGCCATAAATTCCGGGATACGATAAAAAGGCTGGAGGGATGAGTATGATAGCCATAAAAGGCGGCACGGTTTACACCATGAAAGGCGAGGTTCTGGAAAACGGAATTGTGCTGGTCGAAGGCGGCAGGATCAGTAAGGTCGGTAAAAATTTGCGGATTCCGTCAGGCTGCGAGGTAATAGACGCGAGGGGTAAGTACGTGTTCCCCGGTTTCATCGACGCCCACAGCCACGTGGGCATTTTCGAGGAGGCTGTCGGGGCCATCGGCGAAGACGGCAACGAGTGGACGGACCCCCTCACACCGCATCTCAGGGCCCTTGACGCGGTAAATCCCAGGGATAAGGCCTTTGAAGACGCGGTGAAGGGCGGCGTTACCTGCGTCTTTACAGGGCCGGGTAGTGCCAACGTCATAGGTGGTCAGGCTATAGCCGTAAAAACCTACGGCCGGGTCATAGATAAGATGGTGGTCAAAGCCCCCGCGGGGTTGAAGGTAGCCTTCGGGGAAAATCCGAAGCGCGTTTACGGTGACCAAAAAAAGATGCCGTCTACCCGCATGGGCACCGCCGCTCTTCTGCGGGAAGCTCTGGTTAAGGCCAGAAACTACAAGGAGAAACGGGACCGGGAGAGGAAGGAGAATGAGGTCTTTGAAAGGGACCTGAAGATGGAAGTTCTGTGTGACGTGCTGGAGAAGAAGATTCCCCTCAGGGCTCACGCTCACAGAGCCGACGACATAATGACGGCCGTCAGGATAGCTCGGGAGTTCGATGTGGACATAGCTATTGAACACTGCACCGAGGGGCACCTGATAGCCGGCGAACTGGCCGAGCTGGGCGTAGCCGCCGTTGTAGGCCCGTCGCTCACGTCCCGCTCCAAGGTGGAATTGAAGGACCTGAGCTTTAAGACTCCAGGGATACTGGCGAGCAGGGGCGTTAAAGTGGCCATAATGACCGACCATCCGGTTATACCCATCCAGTATTTGAACATATGCGCCGCCCTGGCGGTAAAAGAGGGAATGCGCACCGAGGACGCCCTGGCCGCCATTACCATCAATGCGGCCGAGATAATAGGCATCGCCGACAGGGTGGGCAGCATCGAAGAAGGCAAGGACGCCGATATAGTGGTATGGGACGGCTTCCCCCTGGAGATAATGTCAAAGCCGGAGCTCGTAATGATAGAGGGCCAGGTGGTGTATAAGAACTCTGAGTAGTTTTATTTAATAGGCTGATGGGTGTTTGATTTCACTTGCACTTGTAAGGAGTGTGTGGTATACTAATTTAGGAAATAAGTAAATCAAGGGTTAAGCCTTCGGGGCAGGGTGAAATTCCCGACCGGCGGTAAGCCTTCATGGCGAGCCCGCGAGCCCTTTTAAGGGGTTGACCCGGTGAAAATCCGGGGCCGACGGTAAAGTCCGGATGGGAGAAGGCGATCATGAAGTAATTTGACGCTATAGCCCCGGGGTGTGTCCCGGGGCTTCAAATTTTACTGGAGGTGTAAATATGAACGCTTTAAACCAGCCCAAAGCAGCAGCGTGGCGCGAGACCAAAAATATTACTAAGGTGGCGGTGCTCGGAGTAATGGCCTTTTTCATAATGACCTATCTTGAGTTTCCGCTGCCGTTATTTCCTGCCTTTCTGAAGATGGACCTGAGCGATCTGCCGGCACTGCTCGCCGGTTTCGGGGTGGGCCCCTGGGCGGCGGTGCTGGTGGAGGTGCTCAAGAACATCCTGCACGCCATTTTTAAAAATCAGACCGCTTTTGTGGGAGAAGCCGCCAACCTGCTTACGGGCATACTTTTTGTGGTGCCGGCAGCCCTGTTGTATTCGGTGAGGAAGACCCGGCTGAACGCAATACTGGGAATGGCCGCGGGTACGGTCATAATGACCCTGGGTATGGCCTTGGCCAATTACTATGTTTTCATACCTCTGTACGCGAAGGTCTTCAACATTCCCGTGGATGCTATTGTAGGTATGGGCACCAGTGTCAACAGTAGGGTCATAGACCTCAAGACGCTGGTCGTATACAGCATCGTGCCCTTCAACATCATAAAGGGCTTCATGCTTACGGCCGTCACCATGCTGATCTACAAAAGGGTTTCGCCGCTATTGCATATGTAATAGGTATGGTAAATAAGAAGGCTGTCCCTAAGTGTAACAGGGGCAGCCTTTTTGTTAGCGATTTAAATACGTCATTATTGCTTTTACAAAATCTTTAATATCATCAAGGTCGTCGCATATTATTTGGTAAAGTTCTTCATTGGTTATAAGGTTATATAAATGCACCATGCGATTCAGGTAACCCGCCATTTCCAGTAATTTTTGTCCTAATTCTTCGTCGACAATATTTTCTTTTTGCAATCCTTTCGCGATGGACTTGTATTCAAGGGTTAAGTCAATGTGCCCGGTTTTTGCAAGAATGTGCCTTCCTATATCAAAAATAGCTTCCAATGACCTCCTTAAATAACTCTCAGCTGCTCCGGTATAGATTCCGCTTTTAAGAAACTCTTCTTTTGGAAATTTTTTTAATTCCTCTAATTCTTTTAGATATGATTGAATTAGCTCAAGCCGTTCTATAATAGCCATTTTATTAATCATCGTAATTCCTCCAACCGTTCTTCGTAATATTTATTGAGGATGTATCTGAAGTCTGCGGCTCTAGCCAGTATCTTGAGTTCATAGTCGTCCTTTAAACTTTCAGATTTGGCATATGCACAAATACCAAGTATAGCTTCCGCCTGAAAAACTGAATGAGTTTCCTGTAAAAAAACCAGATCAAGAGAAGGAAATATATCGATAAAATCATTATAAACGGCTGCATACAGTTTACGCCTGTCGACAATCTTATTTACATCAAACGAAAAAACTACACCTACATCGATATCCGCCAACGGGTCAACAATAGTTACTTTTTCGCCGTTTATTATTTTTCGAGCGTTTTCCTTCTGTGAACCAAAGAGGTACACGAGTATAAGTCGTGTTTGTGACATATTTTTTCCAATTCTTTATGTAAATTGTTTCTTTCATCGGTATGCCGCATTTTATACTCTCTCCAATTAATTGTTACAAGAATTTACCGTAGTCTATTATATCAAATCAAAAGGCAAAAAAGAAGCGGGATTTCACCCCGTGATAGCACCAATATTTTTAGCATCAATGAGTCTTATGACAGCCGGAGGTTGGGCCCAAATGCCTGGGAGTGGAATTTATCTGATTTTACCATTAGGTAATTTGCGGTATAATGTAAATGTGAATATATATGAATGGAGAAAGAATGAGGGAAATGAAGGCAACTTTTGAAACAAACGGTGTGCTGGAGACCGAAAAGCTGGGCGAAGCCCTGGGCAAACTGCTTTCGCCCGGGGACTGCGTGGCTCTCCAAGGAGAGCTGGGCGCCGGTAAAACGGCCTTTACCAGGGGGCTTGCAAGGGGACTGGATGCCGTCGATTATGTGACGAGCCCCACTTTTACGATAATTAACGAGTACGGGGGTGATATACCCCTGGCCCACATGGACGTCTACCGGCTTAACGACGCCTTTGAACTGGAAGACATAGGGTTCAGGGAGTATCTAAGAAGCCATGTGGTGGTGGTGGAATGGGCCGGTAAGGTGGCGGATATCCTGCCGCCGGAAGTTCTCTGGGTAGAATTCGAAATCCTGGACGATAAAAGGAGGAGAATAACCTTCACGGCAACGGCCGGGCGATACGAAAAAATAATACGGGAGTTGAAGCAGCAATGAAGATTTTGGGAATAGATACATCTTCGGCGGTGGCAACAGCAGCGCTGCTCCATGAGGACAGGTTGGCGGCCGAATTCGTCCTGAACAACCGGCATCCTCACCTGGAAAAACTTATCTCTATGATAGACCGGCTGCTTACCGATTCCGGCACAGAACTGAAGGAGCTGGATGCCGTAGCGGTGGCCGTCGGGCCCGGGTCCTTTACAGGTATCAGGATAGGAATGGCCTGTGCCCAGGGGCTTTCTCACGTTTACGGTATACCTCTCGTGGGGGTCAATACCCTGGATGCCCTGGCATACAACTTAATGCATTGCGGCGACCTCATATGCCCCGCCGTCGACGCCCAGAGGGGAGAAGTTTATACCTGCCTCTACCGCTGGGAAGAAGGGGAGCTGAAGCGCCTCGGGAATTATGAAGTAGTTAAGGCGGAAAAACTTGCCGAGCGCCTGCTCAAACTGGACGAAAAAACCATACTGCTAGGGGACGGTGCGGGCCTGGTGACTGCAGCGCTGTCTGAAGGTCTACCGGCCAGGGGGAGAATCAACGTTGCCCACCGGGTATTTGCCATGCCCAGGGCTTCTTCGGTGGCGGCGGCGGGATTAAAGGATTTTCTAAACGGCAAGACCTGGAACTGTTTTTCCATCAGGCCCTTTTACATGAGAAAATCGCATGCGGAGGAAAAATGGGAGGAAAGATATGGAAAGGGCGGAACGGGAAAAGGTAACCATTGATCTTATGAGGCTGGAAGACCTGGATCAGGTGATAGAGATAGAAAAGTTAAGCTTTACCAACCCCTGGTCCAGAAACGCCTTTGCCTCGGAGCTGACGGACAACCATTTCTCCACCTACATAGTGGCCAAAGTTAACAGCACAATAGTGGGTTATGCCGGGATGTGGCTGATTGTGGACGAAGCCCACGTAACCAATGTGGCGGTCCTGCCCGAGTACCGGGGAAGGGGGATAGGGGAGCTCCTGATGAGGTCTCTCATGGACATTGCCTGGAGAAACGGCGCCCGTAGAATGACCCTTGAAGTAAGAAAGAGCAACTACGTTGCCCAGAACCTTTATTCAAAGCTGGGGTTTGAGCCCATGGGCATAAGGCGCGGCTATTATACCGACAACCGGGAAGATGCGGTCATCATGTGGACAGATTTGATTGAAAAGTAAGTTTTATCCACATATCCACAGAGTTATCCACAGACAAAAATTAAAAAACCGCCCCTTGTACCCAACTTATCCACAATATCCCCAGATTCATTTTCCACAGCTCATTAAAAGAGCCTCAGGTTTGCATAGGCGTCAAGACCCAGATCTGAGGAAAACCCCTGCTTGTACCTGTAGTAACCCGCGCACGCTATCATAGCGGCGTTGTCGGTGCAGAGTTTGACCGGTGGGAAGCGGACTTCCAGATCCCCGCCAGCCCTATTCAGCAGTTCCTCTCTAAGGCGGCTGTTGGCCGCGACTCCTCCCGCCAGCGCTATAACCTTCGAATTAACTCGCCTTGCCGCTTCCAGGGTGTTTTCCGCCAGGGCAGTTACCACCGCTTTCTGGAAACTGGCTGCTACGTCTTCTACTTTCACCGGAATCCCCTTCTGCCTGCTGTTGTTGAGGAAGTTCAGCACCGCCGACTTGAGCCCGCTGAAGCTGAAGTCCAGGTCCCCGTCCTTTATGCGGGCCACCGGAAATGCGATGGCGTTCTCGTCACCGGATCGTGCGATTTTATCGATCAGCGGTCCGCCGGGATAACCCAGGCCTAGAGCCCGGGCTATTTTGTCGAAGGCTTCGCCCGCAGCATCGTCCAGTGTTCTACCCAGCACCTCGTATACCCCGTGATCCCGCATGTGTATAAGGTGCGTATGTCCTCCCGAAACCACCAGGCAAATGAAGGGAGGTTCAAAATCGTTTTCAAGGAAGTTGGCGTATATGTGCCCCTCTATATGGTTAACACCTATGAGGGGTTTTTTTATTGCGTAGGCCACGGCTTTTGCGTAGGACACCCCCACCAGTAGGGCTCCTATGAGGCCCGGACCGTTGGTAACGGCCACCAGGTCTACGTCTTTAAACCCTACGCCGGCTTCCAGCAGGGCTTTTTCGACAACGGCGCAGATCGACTCCAGGTGCTTTCTTGAAGCGATCTCGGGCACGACGCCGCCGAATCTCTCATGCCATTCAGTTTGCGAGAGTATGATATTGGAGAGGATATTCCTGCCGTCAGCTACTACAGCCGCCGAGGTCTCGTCGCAGGAGGTCTCTATGCCCAGGGTAATGAATGTGCCGTCTTTCAATTCTGCACTCTCCTTTCTATATCAATGTTAGCACACCGGAGCGACGGGTGCAATTTGTGAAAGTGCAGACGAATAAATCAAATATTTAAAAATTATACTGTATTCGGAGGATTTTAACAAAGAGCATCGAATATTTATATTTGAAAATTTTGTTTTTGAGGAGGTGGTCTGCTACCTGCCGGCGATGGGCAAGAACCGCGTAACACCTGGGCGAGTTGAAGCGGGACATACTTAAGAGAAAGAATGGATAATTTGATGGCAAGGGGAGGATATGATGCGGATCGAAGAGCACCCAATTCTGACCTTTGATAGGGGCAGAGAAGTAGAATTCACTTTCAACGGCAGGAAGATGAAGGGTTACGAAGGAGAGCCTATAGCCGCAGCCTTACACGCCAACGGCGTGCGAGTGTTGAGCTACAGCAAGAAACTCCACAGGCCCCGGGGATTTTACTGCGCCATAGGCAACTGTTCCTCCTGTCTCATGACCGTAAACGGGGAACCTAATGTCAGGGTGTGCACCGAAAAACTCCGGGAGGGCATGGTAATTGAAACACAGCAGGGCAGGGGGGATCTCAAGTGAAGCACGCGGAAATAGCAGTTATAGGCGGCGGGCCGGCTGGCCTGATGGCGGCGCTGGCGGCGGCGGAAATGGGGGCGAAGGTTACCCTTGTAGACAGGAATTCCAGGCTGGGCGGCCAGCTCGTAAAGCAGACCCACAAGTTTTTCGGCTCTGAGAAGGAATACGCCTCCATCAGGGGTATTGACATAGGTAGGATACTCGCAACTGAAGTGCATAAAAACCCGAATATAGAGACGATGCTGAATTCCACTGTTGTCGCATACTATCCCGATGACGGCGTGCTCGGGATAGAGGTGGAAGAGAAAAAGTGGGTCAAGATGAAGGCCGAAAGGATTGTGGTGGCCACGGGAGCGTCGGAAAAATACCTGCTCTTTGAAAACAACGATCTTCCCGGCATTTACGGAGCCGGCGCCGTTCAGACCCTCATGAACGAGCACGGGGTTGTGCCGGGGAAAAACGTGCTTATGGTCGGGGCCGGCAACATAGGACTGATTGTCAGTTATCAGTTAATGCAGGCCGGGGTGAACGTCAAGGCCATCATCGATGCCGCTCCTTCCATAGGCGGATACTGGGTGCACGCGTCAAAGGTGGCAAGGCTCGGGGTGCCCATACTCACCTCGTATACGGTGAAGGCAGCCTATCCCAATGAAATGACCGGAGCCCTGGAAAGAGCCGTCATATGGAGGGTGGATGACAGGTGGCAGCCTGTACCCGGTACAGAAAAGGTATTTAACGTAGATGTTATGTGCATAGCAGTGGGCTTGTCGCCGCTGGCCGAGCTTTTGTGGCAGGCCGGGTGTAAGATGATGTACGTCCCGGAACTGGGCGGGCACGTACCCGTAAGGAATGATAATATGGAGACAACCGTTTCCGGGATTTACGTAGCCGGCGATGTGGCCGGAGTTGAAGAGGCCAGCAGCGCTATGATGGAAGGAAGGCTGGCGGGCCTTTCGGCGGCCAAGAGCCTGGGCTATGATGACGGAACCTACGAGGAGAAAAAAGCCGAGGCATTGAAAGAACTCGAAAATCTGCGTTCTGGGCCTGTGGGCGGAAAAATCCGCAAAGGCCTGGCACAATTAGCGTCGTGAGGGAGGTGGCTAAGTATGCTCGCTACCAACGGTATTCCGACAGCGGAGGAACTGGCTCCCAGGATTCCGCCGGCCGAAAGACTTAAAAAGGGACCGGTAGCTATTATAGAGTGTTTCCAGAAAATCCCTTGTAACCCCTGCTCTACCGCGTGCAAAACCGGTGCGATAGAGAAGTTCGAAGACATAAATGACCTTCCCTCCGTCGATCTTGAAAAATGCACCGGTTGTGGTCTTTGCATAAGCAAGTGCCCGGGCCTGGCGATATTCGTCGTCGATGAGACTTATTCGGAGATGGAAGCAGCCGTATCGCTACCCTTCGAGTTTCTGCCGCTTCCCGCCGAGGGCGAAGAAGTAGACGTGCTGGACAGGAGCGGAAAGACGGTGGGAAGGGGTAAGGTTATCAGGGTGAGGAACGGTAAATACGAGGACAGAACCCCGGTCGTCACGGTTGCCGTTCCCAAAGAGCTTTCCATGGTAGTGAGGAATATAAGGGTCGGAGGGGATAGGAGATGAAGAGCAAGACCGTAATTTGCCGGTGCGAGGATGTGACCCTCGAGGAAATTGAGGAGTTGATGGAAAAGGGATATACCTCGATGGATGAGATAAAGCGCATCACCCGTTGCGGCATGGGCCAGTGCCAAGGCCGCACCTGCAGGACACTGCTTTTGGCCGAACTGGCAAAGGCTGTGAAAACCCATCCGGCCGAAATCAAGATAACCACGTTCCGGCCCCCTGCCAAAAACATCAAGATGTCGGTGATACTGGGAGGTATTGATAATGAACAGAACGGCTGAAATCGTAATAATCGGCGGGGGTATTTCGGGGCTTGCTACGGCGTATAACCTGGCGGCTATGGGTATGAAGGACGTGGTGGTTCTCGAAAAGAGTTATCTCATGAGCGGTTCCACCGGCCGCTGCGGCGCGGGTGTCAGGCAGCAGTGGGGGACCGAAATGAACTGCCTGCTGGCCAAAGCTTCCTGCGAGATATTCGAAAATCTAAACGAGATTCTGGACTACGAAGGGGATATCGAGTTCAAGCAGGGCGGCTACCTGCTCATGGCCGTCACCGAAAAAGAAGTCGAACAGTTCAAGAAGAACGTAGCCCTTCAGAACAGCCTGGGCATAAAATCGGTGCTTCTAAGCCCGGAAGAAGCGTTGGAAATAGTGCCGGACCTCAACATAGAAGGTATACTGGCGTGCGCCTTTCACCATAAGGACGGTCACGCAAACCCGTTCCATACCATGATAGCTTATGCGGAAGCTGCCAAAAGGCTCGGCGTAAAGATTTATACCTATACCGAAGTTACGGGCATTATGGTCGAAGGCGGCAGGATTAGGGGAGTGAAAACCAACAGGGGAGATATATTTACCGGCAGGGTGCTCATCGCTGCCGGCGCCTGGTCCAGAGAAGTCGGCGCGATGGCCGGCGTAGACATACCCGTCAGGCCGGAGCGCCACCAGATACTAGTGACAGAGCCGGTGAACCACCGGCTGGGTCCCATGATAATGTCCTTTGCAGGCAATATATACTGTCAGCAGGAGCCGGGCGGTGAATTCATAATGGGTTACGGTCCGGCCGAGCACGAAACATACAGCATAACCTCCTCCTGGGATTTTCTGGAGGTTATGTGCCGGAAGGCGGTGCGCTTCCTGCCCTATCTCAGGAACATCAGGATTGTGCGCCAGTGGTCGGGCCTGTATGAAATCTCCCCCGACGCCCAGCCCATCCTGGGAAGGGTGGAACAGGTGGAGGGACTTTATGTTGCCACCGGTTTTTCCGGCCACGGATTTATGTTCGGCCCCATCACCGGTGTGCTCATGGCTCAATGTATCCTGGGCCTTCCCACGACGATACCCATCGACAAACTGGACCTGGCGAGGTTCGAGAGAGGAGAGCTTATCTTCGAACCGTCTGTCGTATGAGGGGTGTTTTCACCCCTTATTTTTTTATATTTTTTATTAAAAGAGGGAAAATAACAAGACGGGAAGAAATAAAATTTTATGGTGATAGTCATGAACTCCCTTTTATCGGAGCTATACGAGGTGGTACTAGACTACGGTTACGTCGCCATCTTTGCTATACTGGCCTTCGAAGGCACGGGCATGCCCGCACCGGTCCAGGTGGTATTCCTGGCGGCGGCCTTCCTCATAAAAAAGGGTAAAATTTCTTTCTGGACGGCGGTGCTCACCATGGCTCTGGGCAACCTGCTGGGAAACGTGCTCGCGTATTATGCCGGCCGTATCAAGGGGAAACCCTTTTTCGACAGGTACGGGGAAAAAATCAAGCTATGGCGGGAAGGTTTTGACCGGATAAAGGAGTGGTACAGCCGCTACGGCGGCCTGGTGATCGTGGGCAGCCGCCTTATAGGCATTCCGCGTACACCGGCCGTCTGGGCTTCGGGGATCATCGGGATCGATTTCAGGGTCTATGTAATTTATAGTTTTCTGGCAGATTTTATATGGGCATCCTTTTACACCTTCTTAATGTATAAAGGCCTGGCGCTGCTCCACCTGATCGGGCGGTTTATAATAAAAAGTAAGAGCCCGCAATGACCTACGCTGCAGCTATCAGGGATCTCTACACAGCCCGCTGCAACCTTTCGGCTGCATGGGACCATCACAAAACCCCTGATAACCTCCGCTCGACTGCCATGAGTTCCTCAGAAGCCTGCAGCAATCTCTCGACTGCTGCAGACCTCCAGTTAAACCTTGTAAAAAAAGGTCCTAACCTGCGGAACCCATGACAATCTTAGCTCGAATGTTATACATCTCTTTTGACCCCAGAGTGACCCAAAAGGCCACTCTGAAGCCTTACAAGACGCATAACACTCTGCCCGCCGGCCGGTACCGAGCCTTTACCCGGTACCGACCTTTGGCCGACTACCGCAGAACCCCGTAAAGGGATCCTGCAGCAGTCTTGGCTCGGCCATTGCGAACCCCTACGTTTTTATTGTACTCCTAAGATGAATTTATATACTTACTAAAATTTTTTTTTATGAAATAATTATAAAGCAGGAGGCGGTAAAAATGGCGGAATACAGGAAACAAAAGCTCAAAGAATATATAGCCTTCGACCCGCTTCAATACGAGCGGTTCAGGCAGCAGACTCTGGGTTGCGGCACCATAGGCGGAAAGGCCAAAGGTTTTCTCTATTCCAAAATTATACTCAGAGAAAATAACGATGAGATTTTAGCAAATGTAATGATTCCCCCGAGTTATTTCATCGCCACCAGCGTGTACGAGGATTTTTTAGAAAAAAACGGTATTAGCAAAATTATAGAAGAATCGCCGCAGGATCTGGGGAGAATCCAGGGGGCAATTATGGAGGGTGAATTTCCCGGATATGTAAATGATTTCCTGAAAAGGGTTTTGAGCATAATGAAGTGTCCGCTGGCGATAAGGTCGTCTTCCATGCTGGAGGACAGTGTCAAATACTCCTTTGCGGGTAAGTACTTTACCACGTTCATACCCAACAGGGGCGGCGAAAAGGAGAGATTGCACCAGCTGGCCGGCGCCATAAAACAGGTATACGCCAGCACCTTCGGCAAAAACGCGGTGGTTTACAGAAAAAAGCACGGGCTGGCGGAGGAGAAGATGGCGGTGATTATCCAGCAGCTTTTCGGAAAGCAGAGGGGCGACGGCTTTTATCCGGAAATCGCCGGTGTAGGTTTTTCCCAGAACTACCGCCGTTTTACCGAGAGGATAAGAAAGGAAGACGGGGTCGTCCGTATGGTGTTCGGGCTCGGCACCAGGAGCACCGGCAGGGGATATGCCAGGACCTTTTCTCTGACGAACCTGGAGCTGAGGCCCGAAGGCAACAACGCCCAGGAAATAGCCAAGTACTCTCAGGAGACCTTTGACATGCTCAATCTGGAGACGGGGAAGCTGGAATCGTATAATATAAATGAGAGGCTTGACCTGATACCCTATCACAGGGGTTTCAACAGGCTGTGTTCCCTGTATTCCGCAGCTGAAAACGCGATAAAGGACATTCCACCCGTAGTGACCTCTATCAGCCCGGGAGATAAGCTCATATTCACCTTCGACAGATTTCCGGCTTATAAACCGCGCTTTTTCACGCTTATGAAATATCTTTTTTCGGTGCTCGAAGACGCTATGGGGATCGCAGTGGACGTGGAATGGGCTTATGAGCTGGAAGAGCCCAGATTCGCCCTTATCCAGGTGAGGCCCATGTCGAGCTGGGAAGAGTACCGGAAGGTCAGGATTCCCGAAGGAATAAAGAAGGAGGATATCATCCTCGCCGGCGACCGGATGCTGACCAACGGTATGGTGCAGGGCATCAAATACCTGGTGTACGTCGACCACGACGAATTCCACGCAAGCCCCGACAAATTCGCCATCGCCCGGGAAGTGGGCAGGGTGAACGAAAATCTGGCCGGCGAAAGATATATCCTGGTGGGGCCGGGGCGGTGGGGTTCCAGCAATCCCATGCTGGGTGTTCCCGTAAACTACAATGAGATATGCAACTGCGGCGTGCTGATAGAAGTGGGAATCCAAAGGAAGAGCTTCACACCGGAGCTGTCTTACGGCACCCATTTTTTCGCTGGTTTGGAGCTGGACGGAATCCTCTATATGCCGGTTTTCGACAGCATCGAGACCAATATAATCAATTTCGACTGGTTCAGAAACGCCCCCAGAAAAGCCACCGGTCACAGGGCAGTCTGGATTTACGAGGGGGAATTCGATGTTTACCTGGACGGGGATAACATGAAGGGAATTATATTAAAAAAATAAAGACGGGTTAAACAGGCGCGAGCCAGTTTAACCCGCCTTTTATGACTTACCTTTCCGTACTCATAAATCGCACGACGACAGTGGCGGCCTGGGCTCTGGTAACCGGGGCCTGCGGCAGGAATCTGCCGGAAATGCCCTTAATGAGGCCGAGGCCCATAGCGATGGCCGCATGGCCCCTGTAAGCGGGATTAACCGATGCGGCGTCTCCCGCCTTGATAACGTATATCTCCTGAAGGGAAGCGACCCTGTCGTACCCCATGGCTCTCACCAGGATTGCCGCCATCAGTTCCCGCGTAATGGGACCTTCAGCCTCGACTTCGCCCTTCTTAACAAATCCCGCCCTGACTGCGGCGTCGATGATCCTCTCGGCCTCTTCCCCGTCCTTTTCCGGCGGTACGGAGGTTCCGAACTTGAGGATAATTCCCAGCTCTTTCCCGACCGGGTAATTACCGGTGGCGGTAAGCATCATTTTAAGGAATTCGGCGGCGGTGATTTTTTCGTCGGGGCCGAACTTTTCGCCCTGCGAATCGATGATACCCATATTTACCAGCAGCTGCACGTTTTTTTCGGCCCAGTGGCCTTTAATATCGGTGAATTCAGGTTTGGGCTTTTCCTCGATGGGATTGCCGGCATAATCCAGGGGTTTCATGTCGAAGGCGTCGAAGGTGTACGAGGGCGACGGGCTGATACTATATACAAGCCTGTAGCCGCTTTTTTCCGGTTCAACAAAGCGCATGTAAGCCAGCTGCAGGCCTACTTTTTCGAGGAAGAGTTTTTCAGCCTGGCCTTCATCAACGACGCCTTCCGGTTCGGGGAAGGTGGTATCGTACCATCTGCTGTAATAACTTACGATCTTGCCGCTCTGGGCGTCGACAGTCACGCTGAAGCCGTTGTCCAGGAAGGGTATCCCGTTGACCTGCCTTGTGTAATTAAATACGAATTCTCTTGTTTTTTCCGGAACCGGCTGCGAATTTTCAGGGTTTTCGAGTTTAACCGTCAGGTACTTCTCGGGCTGAACCTTTTTTAGGAAATCACCGGCTTTTTTCGCGGCGTCTTCTCGGTCGAGGTTCTGTTTGAAATCATTTCTGTAACGCGAGCTGTCGTATATATCAAAGCTCAGAAGTTCTGAGGTCGAAGCGTCGACCCGAGCGCTTATTGAGCCGTAATCGTCGGGCTTTCCGGAGGTTTTCTCCCAGCTTATACTCCACACCCTGCGCCCGGGGTTGTCGTAATCCTCGTAAAGCCCTGCATACCGCTGCTCGTAATCACCGGGTATTTCCACGTATTTTTTTACGACCTCAACGGCTTTTTCCTTGGGGATAAGCTTTTTTGTAGCCTCCAGTTCCTTCTGTTCCTGAGGCGTCAGTTCACTTTCAGCCTGCTTAGCTGCTCCGGCTCCTGCCCCGTCAAAGTATATGGGATACCCGTAAGATCCCCGGCTCAGCACCTCTCCGGTGAAGGCGTCCACGTAAAAGTTGTGGGGATTGTTAACCTGATATACCAGTTTAACCTTTTGCTCTCTTGTTTCGTAATTGTAAAACCGCCTGTACATCAAAGTCAGTCCGGATTTTTCAAGGAATACCTTTTCAGCATCCTCTTTTGATATTATTTTTTCCGGAGACGGCAGTTCTTCAAAGGTCCACCGGAAGTTGTAGTTGATAATTTCGCCGGTAAAGGCGTCCACGGTGATATTAAAACCGTTATCGATTACCGGGATACCCTCATACATCCTTTGGAAATATAAGTTGTAATGGCGGGTGTAAATGTCGATTAGGGGCCTTACCGGCGGGACATCCTGCCGGCGGTAAACGGTCATTGCAAATTCTTGGGGCTGGAGTTTTGCCGCAAACTCTTGGGCAATCTTTTTCGCATCCTCTTCAGAAATCTTAGGCAAAAGAGTGCTCTTTCTAGTATCTTCTCCGGAGTAATTGGACAGCTGGATTATGTATCCCCTCTCGGCGTCCACCGTAACGTAGAGCCTCTTATAGGGTTCTTTGGAAGTACTCCAGTTCAGATTCCACATCCTGCCTTCTGGCGTTTCTCTAAAGTCTATAGAAAATTTGTCATAGATGCTGGTGTCGAAAAACTTTTTTACGAGCTCGACGGTCTGCTCCTGCGAGAATTTGGGATTTTCACCGGCCAGAGCAAGAGCGGGAACGGTTGAAAGAATGAAAAGAAGGATAAGCGCCCATACAAAAGGGGCCTTGAATCTCTTCACATGTTTTCCCTCCCTGATATGATATTTAAGGTGCGCTTTTCTGGAACCGTTCAAATCACCTCCCGTTATTGAAATTATAACATTATTTATAAAAGTCTTCTATCGGCAGGGGCCGATTTCCAGTTAATTTAATGTTACAAATTAATTATAAAAAATAACGGGCCTGTCCGGCCCCTTAATTTTGTTCCCATACGATCTTAAGAATTTTTTCCGTATCTTTTATGGCTTTATGGATTTTTTCCATAGCCACCCGGTCCTCTGAAAATAGCAGCCGTAGCATTATAGTCGCCTCCCGTTGATAATTATTATCAATATTGCTGCTGGTTATATTATAACATGAAAACAATTCTCAATCAAGAATATGTTGAGAATTTTTATCATCCAGCTGGTATAGGAAGGCGAGAATTTCGGCAACCGCTCTGTAGAGTTCGAGTGGAATTTCAAATCCGACTTCCACTGAAAGAAGGGCCTGGGCCAGCTCCGGGTCCGAGTGGATGGGAACTCCGTATTCCTTTGCTGTTTCTATTATCCTTTCGGCGGTTTCACCCCTGCCCGAAGCCACCACCTTGGGAGCACCGTCCCTTTCGGGGTCGTATTTTAAAGCTACGGCTTTCTTTTGGGGAAATTTTTCCCTTTCACTCACGACAACCTCTCCTTTTTCGCGGTTTTATTCATACGGTGACGTCCACGCCGCTGTTGACGCCTAGGGCGTCCAGGTCTTCTAAAAGGAATTTATCGGCTGCTATTCTGTGCCACTGCCAGCTGAGGGATTCGATCACCCGAGAAAAAGAGACCTTTTCCTTTATATTCTCGTATCTTTTCCTTGCAATGTCCAGCTTTTCCCGGTCTTCGAATACCAAACTACCGCCTATAACTCCCTTTGAATAAGTAAGATTAACGAGAATTCTTCCCAGGCTGGCTGCGTTCACCAGGAAAGACAGGGTGACGGGTAATGAATCAGGGCCTTCTTCCCGCCGCTTTTTTACCTTCAGCAGGATATTTCCAAAAAAGGGATGGTTCAAAGAGAAAAACGCCACCTGTACGTCTTTAAGGTTGGCGTGGGCCGCATTCAGAACCCTCACCGCGATCAGGGCGGAGGTGGTGGGTTCCGTAGATTCCCGGGTCACAGCACCGGTGGTTTCTTCGACCGAATTATTTCGAAGGCTCCCGGGCTCCCGGAATTGGGCTCGTTCGGACCGGGCCGGGTTTTCACCGGGACGGTCGATTTCCTCCAGCAATTGTTCAATGAACCGGGAGAGTATTTTCAGCCTGTTACGAGTTATGGGTATGTTCAGTTTTGACAGGGTAAGGAGAGATAAAAAATCCCCGGCAGTGGGGGCGGCGGTCTGAGTCTGGCCGGATGCTTTATCCTGCCGGTTTAAGACTTTAAACACGACCTGATTCTCAAAAAACCGGACTGGCTTTAGAGTGACGGTCTGCCCTTCCGCAAACAAGAGGCCGGTCCTGGCAAAGATTTTTTCCCCGTTTATATCAATGATATAGCCGCCTTCAACTTTATTGCAGACAACGGCCCTGCAGGTCATATCCATCGATACCGGAAGGTTCGTACTCAGGTTCTCGACCAGGAAGGTTCTCATAGCGTTGTCACCCTTTAATATATTTACCTTTATTATATAAAAATTTTTCCATTTAAGATACAGTATATGAGCGAACAATCACGAAAAATTTCTATTAAATGTTCGATTATATATTGACTTTATCGACGGTATCTGGTAATATATATTCATAAAAAATCGTTCATCCTTTAACCCCCTATATAATTCCGGGAATATGGCCCGGAAGTCTCTACCGGGTGGCCGTAAACCACCGCAGGCTATAGGGGAAAGTTTATTTCCCCCATAGTCGGGGACTTTTTTCTTTTTAACAGGGGGAATAATAAACCATGGAGGGATTCAGTTGAAGGAGGAGATGGCGATTTCCAGCAAAACATCCGGTAGTCTGGCGGACAGGTTCTTTAACCTCTCCGAAAGCGGAACCGACGTCAAGACTGAAGTCACCGCAGGTCTCACCACTTTTGTCACGATGGCCTATATACTCCTGGTCAATCCGATAATCCTCAAGGATGCGGGCCTGGACCAGGGGGCGGTGTTTATGGCTACCGCTCTGGCTGCCGCAGTGTCGACCCTGTTCATGGGGCTCTATGCCAATTACCCCTTTGCCCTTGCGCCCGGGATGGGCCTCAACGCCTTCTTCGCTTACGTAATGGTAGGCAATATGCAGATTCCATGGCAGACCGCTCTTGGTGCAGTATTTATCTCGGGTATAATCGCCGTAATCGTTACGCTGACCGGCCTCAGGGAGATGCTTATCAGAGCGATTCCGCTGCACCTGAAGCACGCCGTGGGCGCCGGTATAGGACTTTTCATAGCATTTATAGGCTTTAAAAACGCAGGTATAATAGTGTCAAATCCGGCCACTTTCGTGGATCTGGGCAACTTCAAGGATCCGGGCACTCTGCTCGCCACCATCGGCCTCGTCGTTACGGCGGTTCTGGTGGCGCGGGGGGTCAGGGGCGGAATGCTCCTGGGAATAATAATAACCACCATAATCGGGATACCCATGGGAATAACGAAATTACCCGGTTCTCTGATATCCGCACCCCCCAGCATGGCGCCCGGCCTTTTAAAGCTCGATATAGCTGGAGCCCTGAAGTTCTCGATGTATCCGGTGATATTCTCCCTTTTCTTTGCCGATCTCTTCGATACCATCGGCACCTTCGTCGGGGTTGCCAGCCGCACCGGTATGATAGATGAGAAGGGCAATTTAAAGAATGGCAACAAAGCCCTGTTTGCCGATTCCCTGGGTACCGTCATAGGTTCACTGCTGGGCACCAGTAACACTACCACCTATGTGGAAAGCGCCGCCGGCGTCAGCGCGGGGGGCAGGACGGGCCTCACTTCGGTGGTGGTATCGCTGCTTTTCACAGCCAGCATAATATTCTCGCCCTTAGCGCTGGCTGTACCGGCCCAGGCCACCGCTCCGGCCCTGATAATAGTAGGTATTTTCATGGCGAGCAGCCTTAATGAGATAAAATTCGACAACTTTTACGAGGCTTTCCCCGCCTTTATCACCGCCGTGCTCATGCCCTTGACCTTCAGCATCTCGATGGGACTTGCCGTAGGCTTCATATCCTATACCCTGCTGATGTTCCTGTCGGGCAGGGGAAAAGATGTCCACTGGATGATGTACGTGCTCACGGTGACCTTCGCGCTGTATTTCGTGTTCGTAAGATAACAGGAGCGATGAGCGGGGACTTTTAGCCCGCACCGACCAAGGGTGCGGGCTAAAAATTTGGACTTTGGAGGACCTGCAGGGTATCCGCGAGCTTCATGCAAATAGCGGCGTTTTTTGGTATAATTATAGAAAACACGGCATACAAAGGGTGGGGGTAATGCCATGAGTGCAAAAGTATATTTTTTCAACATGCGCGCAAAGAGGAGGTCCGAAAGCCTTTCAGCGAAGGTCGCGAAGCTCTTCGATGCCGCCGGATTTGCAAACATCATATCTGAAAACGACCTTGTAGCGATAAAGATTCATTTCGGAGAAAAGGGAAACAACGCCTACATAAACCCGGTATTCGTCCGGCAGGTTGTGGAAAAGATTAAAAATAGTGGAGGCAAACCTTTCCTCACGGATACGAACACCCTCTACAAGGGTTCCAGGAGCAACGGCATTGACCATATTGTGACCGCAATTGAAAACGGTTTTGCGTATGCAGTGGCTGGGGCTCCTGTAGTCATCGCCGACGGGATTGTGAGCAAGGACTCTGTTGAGGTTAAGATAGAAAAAAAGCATTTCGAGACTGTGAAGATCGCTTCCGGCATTTATTACGCCAATTCCATGATAGTAATGTCCCATTTTAAAGGCCATGAGATGGCGGGTTTTGGCGGAGCCATAAAGAACCTGGCCATGGGATGCGCCCCTGCCGCGGGCAAGCAGCAGCAGCACTCCACCGTGAAGCCCTTCGTGGACAAAAACTGCAGGAGGTGTCTCTCGTGTATCAGGAATTGCCCCGAGGAGGCAATTTCGCTGGTTGACGGGGCGGCGTACATCGATCCTGAAAAATGCGTCGGATGCGGCGAGTGCATCTCGATGTGCTACTTCGGCGTGATTAAACCCCAGTGGAAGACCGGTAACCGGGAGTTCATCGAGAGAATGACTGAGTACGCCTGCGGAGCCTTTCTCACAAAAAAGGGCAAAATAGCGTTTATGAACTTCGTAATGAACGTGACGCCGCTGTGCGATTGCACCCCCTGGAGCGACGCACCGCTGGTGCCCGATGTTGGCATCCTGGCGTCCCTGGACCCGGTGGCCATAGACCAGGCGAGCTATGACCTGGTAACGAACCAGCACGGCCACAGGAACAGTGCTCTGGGGGAGGCAAATAGGGGTTTCGAGCCCGGCGAGGACAAGTTCGCCGCTGTGCATCCGGAGGCCAACGGTCTGGTGCAGCTGGAATACGCCGAAAAACTGGGGATGGGTACCAGGAAATACGAGCTGGTGGAGTTAAACTAGAGAGGGAGGACAAAGGATCTACAAAAATAAGAGCCGTGCCTAGGGCACGGCTCTTATTTAGCATTTATCATGAAAGTCTTTGTCTCTAAAGTCGCCCAACAGGAGAAGAATCAGTATCAGAAATACTAGAAACGCCCTGCGATCGTCAAAAAATCCCTTGCGGTCGTCAAAAAATCCACCGGTCATTCCGGTACCTCCTTTTCACATTTTCTAGTTATAATATATTATAAAGCGGTAATCGGGGTTACTTTTCTAAGGTAACACTTTAATAGCCGAGGAAGAGAAGGATCAGTATCAGAAAAGCTATAAAAGCCTTGCGATGGCCCCAGTAAAGCCTCCGGCCATTCAGCATTTGAATCCTTCCTCCGGTGCTGTGGTTAATATATTATATGCCCTCGTATTTCCCCGAGTTACATAAAAAAAGAAGAGGGATATGAAATTCCCCCTTCTTATTCAGTCGGAACTAACGGCTTATTTCCACCGTTCTTGTGGCCGGGTCCCATAACACCTTTGCCCCGAGTACCTCACTCACGAACCTCAGCGGAACCATTGTCCTGGAGTTCTTCAGCTCGGCCTTGGTGTCGAAAGGCACGGTCCTGCCGTTCACGGTCGCTTTTTTATCGCCTACCTTCAGGCTGATTTTATGCCCGTTCCCCTCTATTATGACCATCTTGTTTTTTTCGTCCCAGTTAACCCTGGCCCCCAAGCTCTCCGAGATGAACCTGACGGGCACCATGGTGCGATGTTCGCTGTTAATGTAGGGCTGCTGGTCCGGGAAGGCCATCTCGGCGCCGTTGACCTTCACGGTAAGGTCCACCACCTGAAGCCTTATTTTTTCGGTCAAACCCTCGGTTTTGACGGTGAGGTAAATTTCGCCGGTCTTTTGGGCGTTGATGATAAGGGTTTTTGCGTCGAACTTCACCGACTCGGCCGGTGACACGGCGTATTCTACGGAATACGAGTATCCCAGCGGGATTTTGCGACCGGTCGGCGAGATACCGTAGACCTTAAGAGCCGCCGGCAGGCCTTTTTTAACCGCCGGCGTCTCGGTGATGATCTTTTCAAGTAACGGTACCACTCTGTAGTTGATCCTGTCTCCCTGAACATTGACCAGTACCGCTGCCGGTTCTCCGGCGTTTACTCCCGGCACGTTTACGTACCTGATCCCATCCTGCATCCTGGTGGAGAATTTTTCTGCCCCGCCGGATATCACCCACACGTTCCGGTAAGCATCCCTGTGATTTGAAAGGATCTTTTTGAGGAGGTCGCCCTCCAGCGGGTCCTGGAAAGCCTCGGGAGCCCTGTCGAGGACCACCAGGAGGTTCTTGTATTTGGAGGCGGCGGATTTTACGTCCTCTTTAAGTTTTAACCACTGGCCGGGGTCCGTAAGCCTGAGGCTGCCCATCGAAGCGTCCAGGAATATAAAGAAGGTGCCGGCTTCGGCGTGGGTGGAATATCCGGATCCAGCCATCCGGTAATTTTTTAAGGTCGCCGCAACACTGCCGTTTTGCGGTGTAGAGCCGCCTGCGTAGGTGCGTCCTGCAATGACGTTCAACCCTGTCTTGAAACGGTCAAAAACCGAAGACGCAATATTGAAGGTCTTTTGGTAGGCTGGGTTGTAATTTGCGCCCATCAAAAGGTCGCCGAAAACGCCGAAAGTTACGCCTCCACTCTGGAACGGGGCGTTTGCCCCGTCAATCCGAAAAGTAACAGGGGGTAAAAGCGATTCGTCGAATTCGCCGGATTCTCCTACCTTTACCAGGGCGCCAGCCTTAAGATTCATGAACCGGGCGATCACCGCACCCGCCCCGGGACCGGTCGATGCAACAAATTCTCCGTTTTCAAAGTGTCCGGGGTTTCCCATGACCTCCCAGGTAATGTCAACCGGATCAACAGGAGCTCTGTACCCCATTGCGTCGACCGCATAAACGGCGAAGGATTTCTTCCCGCCCGGTGAAAGCTGAACCCTGGCAGGTTCGACGGCGATTTCCGCCGCATCTCCCAGCACCCTGACGTCGACGGAGGCTTTGAGGTCACCCAGAGAAGCCGTAACGGTGCCGGTGCCGCTCTTTTCGGCGTAAAGCACGTTCCCGCTAAAAGTGCCCAGCCCTCCCGAAACGCTCCATCTGATAAGGTTAGGGTCTACGTCGATGGGATTGTAGTTCTCGTCGAAAGCCTTTATATCAAATACTCGGTGGCCTTTTTTCGGTATATTGAAGGAACTGGCGACTATTCTAAAGCCGTGGACCTTTCCCGAAGAAGGTAACTTGGCGAAGATGCCCAGGCCATTGACGACGGGCCTTTCGGTTTTTTCCGAAACGCTGTTTATGACGGCGGGAGCTTTTTCGCCCGGGGCCCTCACTACCATGGTGGACGAGCCGCCGCCGTCCAGGTTAAGGGCGTTGTAAGCTCCCAGGTTCAGCATCAGTCGGGCCATCTCTTCCTGGGTCATACCCCTGCTTCCCGCCTGCCTTCCATCCACCACCGCCAGTATGAGAGTCCTGGCGTCTTTCGTAAAACCTATGGCGGTTCGGGGGTGTTGCCCGGCTATGTTGTGGGAGAAGGTAGGGGGTATGGCCCCGTTTTCCACAAGAACCGCGCCGCCGCCCAGGGCCATTTTTAAGTTGGAGATATCGGGCGTAATATGCAGGTCGATCTTTACCCTGTCTCCAATCGCGAACTTATTTTTTAAGAACGCCGAACCTTCTCCTCCGGCGGCGAGTATAAGAGAGTCCTGCGGAATTTCGGTCGATCTGCCGTCAAAGATATTTACAAGCTCGCCGTTTCTGACAACGGCGAAGGTTATGTCGGGAGTGGCCGCCGGGAGCGCCGGTGTCGTTTTTCCGAATTCGGGGGTGTAGACCATTATCCTGCCGTATCCGTTACCGAGCTTATTTACACCGCCGATTTCAAAGGATGTGCCGTCGGGAGCCTCCAGCCTCCCGGTGAATTCCAGGCGCAGCAGCTGAGGTATCTTTTCATAGGTGAGGGCAAAAGCGGCCATGTCCTTTCTGCCGGATGGAGACGAAACCAGTTCGCCGTCAGTTACCTGCACGCCTATAGGCGAAGAGGGGTTGGCCATTACGAAGAAATCGCCGTTTACGCCGGCAACGGCGCCGTTTTCCGCCACCATCCTGCTCAGAATCTGGCGCTCTGAAAGCCCGTTCCTGTTCATTATGGCATCTATGTCCACATTTTGCGAAGCCAGGTCTACTTTCAGGATATGTATTTTTTGCCACCCGAGGGATGTGAATACCGTCCTGCCCTCATAGGTGACTCCGCGGGTTACCGGAAATCCGTCCACCTCTTCATGCAGGAGAATTTCCTGGGCGAAACCCTGGAATGCCGAAGTGAAAAGCAGCAGAAACACGAGAAAAGCCGGTAGAATCCGCCTGACGGCAATTCCCACGGGCTTTTGTAGTAAGCGGTGCATTTTTAATTCAACTCCTTGTTAATTTTTTGCAGTGTCCCTATCTAAATATTCTATTTCTATGTCCCCGGGGAATTTCCTTTTTTTGTAACAAACTTGTAATATTCATTATAAAAGACCCGTTCTCTCGGCGAGGTATAGCAGAAGCAGGAGGATAGGCTGGTGAACCAGGTAGATGAAAAGGGAGTGCCGGCCCAGGCGGGATAAGGGGTTGTCGGTAAGACCTCCAAGAAGCCTGAAGCCCCTGGCGTAAAACAGCCGCCCGAGAGCCGTGCCGTATAGGAAGACACCGAAGTAGGGTAAGAGGGGGTAGTAGTCCAGAGAAGCGAAAGACCGGGTGGTAAGCCCGAAAGGGAAAAGATATGGATTCCGGACCGCAAGGGCATTGAAATAGATTCCGGTTGCAATTGCGGCGGTTCCGAGGAGGATCACCGCCGCCAGTTTCATTCTTTTTAGAGGCCCAGATATAGTATAGGCCGAGCCCAGGAAGTGCAGTATCCCGAATTTTATATAGTTGGTTTTATCCAGGGTGTAGGTTGCCGCCGTGAGGACCATTCCGAGCAGGAAGAGCCGGACGCCTCTTAAAACGGGGCGATGGCTGAAACAGGAGCTTACGCCGGCGATGGCGATGAACATGATTGCTGAAAGCTTCCCTTCGTAGTACCAGAACCCTCTTGTATAATCTATGTCGATGCCGAAGTAGTATGAAAGGTCGAATACGGCATGGAATATTACCATCAGGACGATGGCTATGCCGCGGAAATAGTCGAGTTCAACGATGCGCTTCATAAAAATTCCAGCCCTCCGGGTTGTCTTTATCCTAGTATACCATCCCGGAGGGGAAAAATATAGTGCAAAATCCCCGGTCTCGAGGGCAGGGGATTTTATATTTCGTCAATATCGAAAGGAAATCAATGCGGTTTTATTGCCGTGATCCGCCAGGCTGAGTACTATTTCCGCCGCCTTCTCCGCCGACCGGGTCTTTTTTAAGCCTGCGGCGTTCCCTTTCATGGTATGAACGAGGTGCTTGTTGCGGATCAATTCTTTTACCAGACCTACCAGTTCTTTTGGATTTCCGGCCTTTTTTGCCACGCCTTTTTTAAGGAGGAACGCGGCGTTTCTCTCCTCCTGGCCGGGCAGGGGGTTATATACGACGACGGGCAACTCCTTTGAGATGGCTTCAGCGATGGTGAGACCGCCGGCTTTTGTGATGAGCAGATCGGCTGCTCCCATGTAATCCCACATGTTTCCCACAAAGCCCAGCACCCTTACGTTGTCCAGGTTGTTTTCCGCGACGACTCTCCGAAGGGCCTGCCGCAGAGGCGGGTTTTTACCGCAAATTATTGCGAGCTGTACCGGCGCCGAAGCCAGCTGTTTAACGGTATATTCATCCAGGACCGTGAGGCCGAGGCCTCCTCCGGTTACAAGCAAAAGGGGCAGGTCTTCCCTGAACCCTAACGCCCTTTTGGCGTCGGACCCGATCACCTCCCGGTCGAAATTGGGGTCTATGGGTATGCCGGTGGGGTGTATAATGGCGGGATTGATCCCGAAATCCAGCATGGGTTTCAGCAGGGATTCGTCGGCGGTGATATAGGCATCCGTGTGGTCGTTTATCCAGAAGCCGTGGACGTCGAAGTCGGTGATCACGACGGCCAGCGGGGTTTCGAGTCCCTTCTGCTTCAAACGGGACGCCACGCAGGCTGGGAAGGGATGGGTGCAGGCGATTACATCGGGCCTCTCCCTTTCAAGGATTTCCCTGAGAAAAAAGGACATACCCACCCGGAGCAGTTTCTTTGCAAGCCCGGCCCTCTTTTTATTTCTTTCCCTCTCATAAAAATAGCCCCAGATTTCGGGCTTCATGTTGATGGCGTTCAGGTACATCTTCAGAGTGACTTTTGAAACATGAGGATGTAAAAATTGAAAAAAGTTGATAACCCTGACTCTGGTGTTGGGCGATATATTCTTTATGCCTTTTGAGAGGGCGATGGCGGCCCTCTCGTGACCGGCCCCGAATTTCTCCGACAGTATCAGGACTTTTTTGCTGTTCATCAAAATTACCCCCGTTTCTGAAGGGAATTAAGATAACATTAACACAAAATTAATATAGAGTAAAGCTTTAGGAATTTTTATGCCGTCGTGCCCGGACTTTTTTCGTCCGGTGTATTCGGGAGTGTTTCAAATACGGTCGAAAAAGAGACCTTCGACCGAAAATGGCTTGAAAACCCATGATAATTTGAGTCATACGAGTTTTTACGAATATCTTTTTGCTTGCATAAATATAAAGTATTATATATAATTTTTCGCAATATCTCTGCGGAAGGGTCAAAGCAACTTTAATCCTATTTTTTTAAGGAGGGAAGAACATGAAAGAAATTCGAGAAGAAGTACAAAAAATTTTCCCGAAAGTGCAGGCTTTACGCCGCGATTTTCACGCGCATCCGGAGCTCGGCTTTGAGGAAGTGCGTACCTCAAAAATTGTAGCTGAAACCCTTAAAAGTCTGGGCCTTGAGGTGCAGACCGGAATCGCCAAAACGGGGGTTGTTGGGCTGCTGGATACCGGAAAGCCCGGTCCAACGGTAGCCCTGCGGGCTGATATGGATGCCCTTCCGGTAAGGGATGCCAAAAAGGTACCTTATGCCTCTACCGTGGAAGGGGTCTGCCATGCCTGCGGTCATGACGGCCATACCGCCATGCTGTTAGGGGCGGCCATGGTTCTGTCATCGTTGAAAGACACTTTTACCGGAAAAGTGAAATTCATCTTCCAACCCTGTGAAGAAATACTTCCCGGCGGGGCGAAATTTATGGTTGAAGCCGGGGTGCTGGAAAATCCTAAAGTGGATAACATGTTCGGCCTTCACCTGTGGACCAATTACCCTGCCGGCACTGTCGGGTTAAAAGCCGGTCCCTTTATGGCAGCCGTTGATTCATTTACAGCCGAGATCATCGGCAAAGGAGGGCACGGTTCCGCGCCCCATGAAACCGTTGATGCCGTGGTGGTGGCCGCTCAGGTGGTTACCGCCCTGCAGACCATTGTCAGCCGGTCTGTAAAACCAAGCGAACCGGCGGTAGTCAGCGTCGGTACATTGCAGGCGGGGTACACCTTCAACATAATCGCCGACATCGCCAAAATCTCCGGTACTGTTCGCAGCTACAGCGAGGAAGTGCGTACCCTCATTCAGAAGAGAATGGAGGAAATTCTGAAAGGGATAACTGGGGCTTATGGGGCCGATTATCGCTTTAACTATACGCGTGGTTATCCGGCGGTTATTACCGACGAAAAGGTGACAGGCTACGCCCGGCAAATTGCCGCAGAGGTGGTGGGGGCGGAAAATGTCATCGACGCCGAACCGGTGATGGGCAGTGAAGACTTCGCTTACTATTTGCAGAAGGTTCCCGGTACCTTTGCCTTTGTGGGAGCTAAAAACGAGGCTAAAGGTATTGTGGCTCCCCATCACCACCCGGAATTTGACATTGATGAGGATGCCCTGGCTATTGGGGTGGAACTGTTTGCAAGTTATGTTTTAAATAATGAAAAAATATACAATAATAAGACGGAGGTATGCAGATGAGCGTAGCAACAAAAAAATTAGCCGAAAAACCCGAAAAGACCAGAACATCTTTTTTGGATAAATTTTTGAATTTTATAGAAAAAAGCGGTAATAAACTGCCGGACCCCGCCACCATGTTCTTCGGGCTTGCAATGTTGGTAATTATTCTTTCCCATTTGGCTGCGGCTGCCGGGTGGCAGGCGGTGAATCCCGCAACTAAGGAAGTGGTGAAAGCGGTCAGCTTGCTTCAGAGAGAGAATATAGTCAGGATTCTCACAGAAATGGTCAATAACTTCGCCACATTTCCACCTCTGGGGCTGGTACTGGTAGTAATGTTAGGTGTCGGCGTCGCCGAGTACAGCGGTTTGATAAGTGCACTGCTTCGCAGGCTATTAATCGGCGCTTCTACGTCGGTTATCGTGCCGGCGGTGGTATTTACAGGAATTTTAGGAAACGCAGCCGGTGACTCGGCTCTCATAGTACTTCCGCCCCTGGCTGCCATGATTTTTCTAAGCGTCGGCAGGCATCCCATTGCCGGAATTGCAGCTGCTTATGCCGGAGTAGCCGCCGGTTTCAGTGCGAATCTATTTATTAATATGCTGGACGTACTGCTGGCAGGTTTTACGGAAAAGGCAGCTCAAATAATCGACCCCAAATATATTGCCAATCCGGCAATGAACTACTACTTCTTCATCGCTTCCACATTCCTTCTCACCTTTGTGGGTAGCTGGGTGACCGTGAAAATCGTTGAACCCCGTTTGGGCGCCTTCCAGGGCCAGAATGAGAAGTTCCACCCCTTAAACGATGTAGAAAAGAAAGCCCTGGGGGTTGCCGGTCTCGTTGCCCTGGCCTATGTAGGTCTTATTGCTTATTTGACTTTGCCGCCACATGCGCTTTTGCGAGACCCTCAAACCGGCTCTTTGATCATCTCCCCATTTATGAAAAGCTTAGTGCCGATAATGACCGGATTTTTCCTGTTTCCGGCTATCGGCTACGGCATTGCTGCAGGAACCATAAAATCTGATAAAGATCTGGCCGTAATGATGGGGAAAGCTATGAGCACAATGGGATCGTATATCGTTTTAGCCTTCCTGGCCGCCCAGTTTATGGCTTATTTCAACTGGAGCAATATGGGTACTATCCTGGCTATCAAAGGTGCTGAACTCCTCCGGAATATCGGCTTTACCGGTTTGCCCCTGTTGCTCGGCATAATTATCTTCTCCTCTATGATCAACCTGCTGGTTGCCAGTGCTTCAGCCAAGTGGGCTGTACTCGGGCCGGTCTTTGTTCCGATGCTCATGCTGCTGGGGTATTCCCCGGCCTTTACCCAGCTGGCCTACAGGATCGGGGACTCCATTACCAACCCCATCACCCCTCTGCTTGCCTATTTCCCCATTGTCCTTTCGCACGCGCGCAAATATGACGAAAAGTTGGGGATGGGAACGCTTATATCTACACTTCTTCCTTTTTCAATTTACTTTGCCGTGACATGGTTCATATTATTTTCTATCTGGTATTTCCTCGACCTGCCTCTGGGCCCGGGGAACATGATAAGGCTGTAGTAAATTTTTTTCGTCCCCGACCGGTTATATCGGTCGGGGATTTTGTTTTTTTTTTAAAAGTGGTGACTGCCCCCTATAGTGCCGTTCCGATAGAATTTGTAGAACTGGTGGAGAAAGATGGAGGCATGTTCAGCGGCGGGTTCTTCGGTGGTAGAGAGGGTTATTTTTAAATATAATTCTGCAGTTAGTTTAGAAAGTTTGCTTTTATGATAAATTTTTTTGATTTAATTAGCAGGAATTCTAAATCAAATGTCGAATTATATACAATAAAAAATTGGTTTAAAATAAAATGAAACCCCTTACAAAAAAGAAATTTCAGAAAATGATTTTAATACCTCTTCTTTCCTAAAAGAGAAGGGGTGAATTAAAGTTACTAAATGAAACCGCTTACATTTATCTTACAAGATATACAATTAAAAATTATTAGCCGAATAATGCAACACTGTAATAAAAAACGCAATGTTTAAACGAGAGGTGTACACGTATGCCTGCTACTATTTACGATGTGGCTAAAAGGGCAAGAGTTTCTATAGCTACCGTATCGAGGGTTTTAAACAACAGCGATCTGGTTTCTGAAAAAACGCGAGAAAGAGTAAAAAAAGCAATGGAAGAATTGAATTATTCACCGAACGTAATCGCCTCCGCATTGACTAAAAAATCAATTCTAACTTTGGGCCTTTTAATCCCCGATATAGCAAACCCATTTTTCGCAGAACTAGCGCGAGGTGTGGAAGATGCAAGTGTGGATTTCGGCTTTAATATTATAATTTGTAATACCGACTACAGGTCCGATAAGGAAACCGAATATATTCGCCTACTGAAACAGAAGAGCATCGATGGTTTTATTATATCTACAGCTTATTATAATGACGAGAATGTTATCAACCTTATCAAGTCAAATACACCACTGGTACTTATGGGTCGGGACATAGACCGTGCGGATATGCCGGTAGATGTGGTGGTATCCGATAACGTCAGGGGCGGTTATATCGCTACAAAACACCTGATAGACCTCGGACACAAGAATATCGCCTGCCTCCTCGGGCCTCCCCAAATAAAGGTGAATCTCGAGAGGGAAAAGGGTTACTTAAAGGCGTTGGAGGAAACGAATCTAAAAGTAAGGCCTGAACTGGTAGCGTTTGGAGAATTTAAGGTTGAGTTTGGTTTTAGAAAAGCCATAGAGATACTGAACTCGGTACACAAACCTACGGCATTTTTTGCTGCTAACGATCTAACGGCTATAGGGGTAATTAAGGCGGCCAGGTACATGGGCTTGGAAGTCCCACGGGATATATCGGTAGTGGGTTACGATAATACCATGCTGGCGGAAATGGTAGACCCACCGCTAACTACAATCAACCAGCAGATGAGGAAGATGGGTTACATGGCGACCGAGCTTTTGATAAAGAGGATAAAAGGTAAGAGGTCTCCGGGTCAGAAAATAGTACTTGATGTTGATCTCGTTGTTAGAAGGTCAACGGGTGAACTTTTTAATAGGGGTTGAACAAATTAAGTTGGTCCACGGCATTGAATACTTCGGCGAGATAACCGATATAGTCCTCACTGACAGAATGAAAACTGTAATAATGAGCACTGGCGGAAACAGAAAGCCCATATGGAACTCAATTTTCGAAGACCTGGCTGCAACCCTTGGATTTACCCCTAAAATATGCAGGGCACGACGTCTCCAGACCAAAGGCAAGGTAGAGGGCGGAATAGACTTTGTCAACAGCAACTTTCTGTCGGGTAAGAAGTTCATAGATTACGGAGACTTAAACCGTCTGGCAATAGTGTAGTGTAAAAAACAGGAGAATTCACCAGGGAAAGGCCACAAGAAGGCCTTTCGAGCTAAGATGCGGCGTTTCATTGCAGTATAGCGGAAAAGACGTAGTTGTGAGGGACAAAAACGGTAAAATTGAAATCCTCTATTATGGGAAGTGACGCTACTTACGAGAAGCATTACACTCAAGGACTGCGGTTTTCTCAAAGACCGGTATATAGGTCTAAAAGAAGTCGAAGGAATGCTTTTTCCCAGATCGCGGGTAATTAAGTTATCTTCACCGAAGTTGAAAAGCGTTCTCTTGGGGTTTATGAAGGCCTGCTGGAGATGAGCAGAGCATGATAGACCTTGAAAAAACCAAGCCCACCTTAAAGAATTGGGAATTTTTAAAAGCAGCGTCTTTCCTCAATGCCCTCCTTTAAAGAGCCCAGCGCAAAAATAGCAAGTATATAGCGTTCAAAAACAGCCTAATTGAAACTGAACTTGCTGATAGGAAAAGGCGAAAGTTTATCAATACTTTACGAGCTTCGCGCGGCTCATTGAAGACTTTATGAAGGGCAACAGCTACTGCCTGAAGGACAGGGTGGGTCAATTTAAAACCGGTGATAATAGGTCAATTTAAATTTACTATTGACATATTCAGCATTATTCATCAAGAATTATATATTCTCTTTTTGACCAGAGTAGGGTAATAGTACGCTAAAAAACTCAAGAATTCGAATAATTAAAGTAAATATCAACTAGTTTATTATGGTAACCCAAAACTTATGTAGGGAGGAGGTTAAACTTAATTGGATTATATTCTAGAAATGAGAAATATTTCAAAGGACTTTCCTGGAATTAGAGCTTTGAACAGAGTAAATCTTTATATAAAACCAGGAGAAGTTCATGTCTTAGTTGGAGAAAATGGTGCAGGTAAATCTACGCTAATGAAAATCCTGACAGGCGTCTATAGCAAAGATGAGGGGGAAATAATTTTTAAAGGAGAAAAAATAGATATAAAAAATCCGAAAGAAGCCCAAAACATAGGAATAAGCATAATTTATCAAGAGTTAAATTTGGTGCCACAATTAAGTATAGCCGAAAACATTTTTTTAGGTCGGGAACCACTTAATGGCAATGGTTTAATTGATTGGAAAAATATGTATAAAAATACTGAAGAGTTATTAAAAAGGTTGAACCTCAATTTGGATCCCAGAGTTAAAGTAAAGAATCTTGGAATTGCCCAACAACAGATGATAGAAATCGCAAAGGCTTTATCGTTCAAGTCAGAGTTAATAATTATGGATGAACCTACTTCTGCTTTGGCGGAAAAGGAGATTGAACAACTTTTTAAAGTAATAAACCAATTAAAGAATTCGGGAGTATCGATAATATATATTTCACATAGATTGGAAGAAATAAAAAAAATTGGAGATCGATTAACTGTTTTAAGAGACGGCACGTATATTGGAACTTATGAAGTGAACAGTCTCAATCTAGATAAAATAATACAGTTAATGGTAGGAAGGAAAATTGAAGAAAAATTCCCAAAAGAGATTGCTACTATCTCAGAAAAAGTTCTTGAGGTAAAAAACATTAATAGAGGAGGTATATTAAAAAACATATCTTTTTGTTTGAGAAAAGGTGAAGTTTTGGGTTTGTTTGGCTTAATGGGAGCTGGAAGAACTGAGCTAGCGAGAGCAATTTTTGGAGCAGATCCTATTGATAGTGGAGAAATTTATATAAATGGTGTTAAGGTAAATATCAACTCACCATTAGAGGCCATAAAGCATGGGATAGGTTTATTACCTGAAGATAGAAAAATGCAGGGTTTAATTCAAATAATGAGCATTACGAGCAATATTACACTCCCGAGTTTAAATAACTTCATAAAAAGATTTTTTATTAATAAAAAACTAGAAAAATGTACAACTGCTGAGTATATTAAAAAATTAAACATTAAAACCCCTTCTCCTTTAAGAGAGGTGCGTTATTTAAGCGGAGGTAATCAGCAAAAAGTTGTTTTAGCAAAATGGCTTTGCGCAAATGTTCAGGTGTTGATATTTGACGAACCCACTAGAGGTATCGATGTAGGAGCGAAAGTTGAAATTTATAAATTAATAAATCAGCTTGTCCGAGAAGGAAAAGCTGTATTATTGATATCTTCGGAATTACCGGAGATACTTGGCATGAGTGATAGGATATTGGTAATGCATGAAGGGGAAATAACAGGGGAATTGTTGAGACAGGATGCAAGTGAAGAAAAAATATTAGCTTATGCTATGGGGAGGTTAAAGAAAGTTGGATAAAAGTCAAGGTCAAATTTTATTAAGAGAAAATGATAAAATAATAAATGAATTTAAAAAACTGACAAGCGTAGAATATTTACAAAAGTATGGAATACTATTAGCGCTATTTTTAATGTGCGCTATATTAAGCATAATTTCACCCCATTTCTTAAAAATAGGTAATATCATAAATATTCTATTACAATCTTCAATAAATGCAATTTTAGCATTCGGATTGACATTCGTAATCATTACTTCAGGTATAGATTTGTCGGTTGGTTCAATACTGGCGCTTGGCGGTGTTACTATGGGTATCGTTTTACAAAATCTGAGCAATGTATTTTTTGCAATTTTACTAGGTTTATTAGTAAGTTCATTGTGCGGTTTAACAAATGGCTTATTAATTACTAGGTTAGATCTTCCACCCTTTATAGTAACTCTAGGAATGATGAGTATAGCTCGTGGTTTTGCTCTGATCATTACGAAAGGTTATCCTATTTCTGGTTTACCCCCAATGGTGAGATTTTTAGGGGCAGGAAAGATATTGGGGATTCCAGTACCAGTCATAATAGGGGGTGGTATATATATAATTACCCATATTATTCTTTCACAAACAAAATTAGGTAGATATGCCTATGCAATTGGTGGTAATGAAGAAGCAACAAAGCTATCAGGTGTAGATGTTAATAAGTATAAAATAATAATTTATACAATATCTGGTATATTCGCTGGAATATCTGGTATAGTACTGGCTGTTTTTTGCAAGAGGAAATTCCCCATTTTTGCAAAGATTTTTCCCCAGGCACCGGTGGGGAATTTTTATGTTAACTTAATTGCCTCATGAGCGATTGCCTCATCCGGTAGCTTTGACCATCAAAGATCAACAGGTAACTGTGGTGTATTAGTCGGTCAATCATTGCTGCTGTCATCTGCTCATCGTAGAAAATGCTCGCCCAGCGGCTGAATTCCAGGTTAGTGGTAATTACTACACTGCGACGTTCATAGCAGTCCGAAATCACCTGAAACAGCAGTTGCGCCCCTTCGCGGTCCAAAGGAACATAGCCCCATTCGTCGCAGATCAGAAGATCTGGTTTAGAAAGCTG
>NZ_VNHO01000016.1 GCF_008124715.1 Thermosediminibacter litoriperuensis
TGCGAAGTTGAGTCGTTGTACCACGCTTGATTTCGCGGTAAATAGTACTGCGATGACGGCCGAGTTTTTTAGCGATTTGAGTTGGTGAGAAACCTTCTTTGAGCAGGGCACAAATTTTACCTCTTTCGTAGGGTGTAAGGTGTTTAAAAGTGGGTGGTGATGTGGTATACTCTTTAGTAAGAACCATAGCTGAACCCTCCATATGTGTTAGTTTTTTGTCAACCAACATCATATCGGGTTTCATGCTATGGTTCAACTTTTTTTACTGTCGCATTTAATTTTACAATTAACCAAGTAAATTCATAATATAAAAGAGTCTATACCTCTCATTTTTGAGAGGTATAGACTTGTCAAGGAGGTAAGAAATTAGTGGCCATACTTATCATTTTTATTGTTATGTTTTTTTTCATGTTTCTCGGATTGGATATCTTCATATCCATGGCAATTGCAGGAAGCACATATCTACTTGCCACTGGCAATGGCCCGTTGACTATGATATCAAATAACATGATAAACGGTGTGTCTAATGTATCATTACTAGCAATTCCGTTTTTTGTTCTTGCAGGAGAATTGATGAACATATCAGGTATGACAGACAAACTTTTAGATTTTTCGCTTTTCTTTATTGGAAGAGTTAAAGGAGCTCTTGCGCATGCCTGCATTTTTGTTAATGCTATTTTTTCTTTAGTTTCTGGTTCTGGGCCTGCCGATGCTGCAGCGATTTCCCCTATATTGTTACCTAAAATGAAGGAAGAAGGTTATCCTGAAGATTTCTCTGCAGCATGTAATGCTGCAGGAGCTGTGTTAGGGCCAATTATACCACCAGGTATACCAATGGTGTTTTTAGGGCTGATTACAAATTTGTCTATAGGTCGGTTGTTTCTTGGTGCCATGATTCCTGGCATATTAATGGCCGTTTTTATGTCGCTTATCGTAGCCCTTAAAGTACGAAATATGAAGTTAAAACCCCATGAAAGCAAAATGTCATGGGAAGGATTTTTGAAAGTTCTTCGCGATTCATGGCTCCCGTTGCTTGCACCAGTTATTATTTTCGTGGGTGTTTTTACAGGAATGGCTACCGTCACCGAAGTTGCAATTCTTGCCACAGCGTACGTGCTATTTATCGGCATCTTTGTCTATAGAAAAATCACCTTAAAGGGTTTCTTCCAAGCGTTTAAAAATACTGCTTTGTTTTCTGCTTCCATCATGGCCCTCTTTGCGGTGGCTGGAATATTTTCCTACATGATTGCGGTTGAGCAGCTTGGAATGCAGATCGTCCAGCTGATAAATCAGTATCACATATCGCCTTTAATGTTCCTGTTCTTGTGCAATGTACTGTTTTTGTTCTTAGGTATGATTATGGATGCAACCCCTGCGATGCTAATATTTGGGCCGTTGCTTCTTCCTATCGCAACTAGGATGGGCATAGATCCTATACATTTTGGTACGGTAATGATTTGTAACCTTATGATAGGTTTAATTACGCCGCCGGTAGGAGCGTTGTTATTCTTGCTATCGAAGATTTCAGGCCTTCCGTTTGAACGTGTGACGAAGGCATCCCTTCCCTTCGCTATAGCATTACTAATAGTACAGGCTCTAATTACGGTATTTCCAGGGCTGGTCACATACCTCCCGAATCTAGTGTTTGGAGGGTGATAGAATGAAAAAGATATTAGATAAGATAGCGGATTTTCTTGCAAATATCTCTACTGTGTTTTTTATTGTGATCTTTCTTATAAACATGTTAGAAATATTTAGCAGAACCTTTTTTAATCATTCTTTTCTATGGGTATCGGATGTAACTGTTATTTGTGTGGTGTGGATGATTTTCCTTTCAATGGCTGTAGCAGTTTATCACAAAGAACATTTGGTAATGGATTTTATAGTAAATAAAATGCCGAAAGAAATACAACGAGGATTGGGTATTGCTCTTAATATCATCAGTATTATATTCTTCCTGATGCTTTTCCAGACAGGCATACAAACTGCTGCAACTAAAAAGGCCCTTCTTTTCCCATCTATTATGGTGTCGCAAATATGGTCTTATTCGGCCATGCCTGTATTTGCAATTTTATCAGCAATTTTCATGATACCGCGGCTAATCAGTTCGTTAAAAAATAATTAAAAAGGCAAAAATTGGGGAATTTCCTCTTGCATACTAAACGCTAGAATGTATGGAGGTGAAAGCATATCAGAAAAAAGTATATTTAGAAGTCTTAAGAAGATAAAAAAGCTATTATCAAAGAGAATGTAGCTATTTTGAGAGATTCACTTTTGGAGATAGGAGGTATATTTTTATGGATAAAAAAGTGGAGTATTATAAAATAGTTAATGAATTGCTCGAATCCATTCTAAAAGATGAAAAAGAATCCATTGAAAAAGCTGCTGAAGTATTGGCAAAAGCTATAATGGAAGATAGGTTAATTCATGTAGTAGGTACTGGTGGCCATTCTAATATGGGGGCTGAGGAGCTCTTTTGGAGAGCGGGAGGATTAGTGCCGATTAATCCTTTATTAGATGCTGGAATTTCATTAAGTAACGGAGCAAAGCACTCAAATATCATGGAAAGAACTCCCGGTTACGGTTTAGCTGTAATGAAAAGTTATGATTTTACACCGGGAGATCCCATAATAATTGTTAACGCTTACGGAATAAACGCAATGACTATCGATATCGCAATGGAAGCAAAAAGGATGGGATTAACTACAATAGGTATTACATCCACGTCTTTTGCTAAAATGTTACCAAAAGACCATCCGGCCAGACATGAAAGCGGCAAAAATCTTTATGAAATCGTTGATATATTTATAGATTGTCATTTGCCATTAGGTGACGCAGTAATTAAATTTGATGATTTTGAACAAAAAGTCGCACCAACCTCAACTTTAGTAAATACTTTTACTTTGAACTTACTTGTGGTAGAGACTGTAAATCAACTGTTGAAAAAAGGAGTTAAACCGCCCGTTTGGGTAAGCGCCAATATGCCAGGTGGCGATGAGGCGAACAAAGAATATGAAAAGAAGTATTTTGGTAGAATTAAACATTTAAGATAATCTTACAAAGTGAACAAATCTCATCATGTTTATCCTTTTACAAATTGTGACCAATATGGGTTAAGTCCATATAATTTTGTAAAAAAGAGAATAAAAAAATTGAGCCACCTCATCCCTCCCTCCGGTTAGATTAAAGATAGCCAAAACAAAAATCTAACTGGAGGGATGAGAAATAGCTCAATATAATATTACTTTGATTCTGAAATATTCCACCACACTAATTCTATGGCAGTTGTGTGGAATTTAGCAAATTTAAGTTAAGCTTTTCCTTGAATATGGGAGGTGTTAATGATGAATAACATATTTACATGTAAATCGGATAATTTGTTGATTAATATATATGAAAACCGTAGAAAAATGGGTCGTGCAGCTGCCATAGATACTGCGTCTAAAATAAAAGAGCTTCAATCTCAACAGGATGAAATAAACATGGTATTTGCAGCGGCGCCGTCCCAGAACGAGTTTTTGGAAGAGCTTACGAATATCCAGGGAATTCAATGGGACAGGATAAATGCGTTCCATCTGGATGAATACATCGGCCTTCCGGAGGACGCACCTCAAAGATTTGGCAGGTATTTACATGACCGGATTTTTTCTAAAGTGCCTTTCAAATCCGTAAATTACTTAAACGGCAATGCGGAAGATATACAGGCGGAATGTGAACGCTACGGAAAACTCTTAAAAGATAACCCCATAGACATAGCCTGCATAGGCATAGGCGAAAACGGCCATATCGCTTTCAACGACCCGCATGTGGCTGATTTTAACGACAGATTTCTTGTGAAAAAAGTCGACCTTGACCTGAAATGTCGGATGCAACAAGTCAATGATGGTTGCTTTACTAAGCTCGAAGATGTTCCGGAATATGCCCTTACTATGACGGTGCCGGCCATATTTTCAGCGAGATTTATATTTTGTATTGTGCCGGGCAAAAACAAAGCCGCTGCAGTGAAGTCAGCAGTTAAAGGCCCGATATCGGAGGAATGTCCTGCCTCTATTTTGAGAAGGCACCCCAATGCCGTGTTGTATCTGGATAAAGATTCGGCATCTGATTTGGATAAAACAAAAGGCTGATATTGTGAGGTGATGACAATGAAACTGCTCATTAAAAACGGAAATATCCTTACTCCCTTCCGGCAGATTACGGGGGGCGGGTTGTTAATAGAAAATGGCGTGATATCTGAAGTGCTCGAAGCAAAAGGAGATGTACAAAGGGCGGAATCAAACCTTCTGGCCTCCCAAGAAGACAGTAAAATTATTGATGCCAGCGGAAACTATATTGCTCCTGGATTTATAGATATCCACACCCACGGCGCTGGCGGCCACGACTTCATGGATGGCACTGTGGAAGCTATCCTTGAAGCCGCCAGGTCCCACATGAGACACGGAACTACTTCTTTGGTGCCCACTACCTTGACCAGTTCGCTGGAGGACCTGTTTAGAACGCTGGACAACTTTAAAAAAGCTAAAGAGGATTACGACGGTCCAGAGCTTCTAGGTCTTCACCTGGAAGGTCCCTATTTTTCTATGGAACAGCGAGGAGCCCAGGATCCTAGATTCATAAAAGATCCGGATAGGAAAGAATACACAAAAATTCTTGATTATTCAAGGGATATCATCCGCTGGACTGTGGCGCCAGAACTTAAAGGTGCTCTTGAGATGGGGCGGGAGCTTAAAAGCCGGGGTGTGCTCCCGTCAATAGGGCATAGCAACGCAATTTACGAGGAGGTTCAAAGAGCTTTTGAAAACGGTTTTACGCATGTGACCCATCTTTATTCCGGCATGTCAATGGTGCGAAGAATTAACGCTTACCGCTATGCCGGGGTGGTGGAAAGTGTTTTTCTAATAGACGAGATGACTGTTGAGATAATAGCCGACGGCAAACACCTGCCTCAGAGCCTGCTTCAACTTATATACAAAATCAAAGGGCCAGAACGAATATGCCTTGTCACCGACTCCATGCGGGCGGCGGGTATGCCCGACGGTGAGTATATTCTCGGAAGCTTAAAGAGCGGACAACAGGTCATAGTTGAAGAAGGAGTGGCCAAGCTTCCGGACCGTAGTGCTTTTGCCGGCAGCGTAGCCACCGCCGACAGGCTTGTAAAAACAATGGTAGAAATCGCTAGTGTTCCCCTCATTGATGCCGTAAAAATGATGACCAGTACTCCGGCACGGATAATCGGAGTAGCCGATCGTAAAGGTGTTCTTGCTCCGGGAAAAGATGCGGATATTGTAATTTTTGATGAGAGTATAAATGTTAAAACCGTTATAACGAAGGGAGTCGTCCGGTTTATAAATTAACTGCTTTTAGCTATTTTGCAACTTTTACGACTACTGTTGTGGCAACATTGAGATTTGATTCTTTTAATGTTAATGCCCTCATGACCTTTATAAAACGGCTATGAGGGCATTTTTCTGTATGAAACAAAGACTCTTGAAAAAAATTTATTAATTAGCAGGAATTAAAAAAGTTTAAGTCGAATAATATAAAAAGTTAATTAACTTAAATAAGTTAAAAATCAAAGGAATATATACTACCCATTTAAGGTGGTCGAGATGTCGAAAGGACCGGGGAATAGTAAATACGTTAAAAAAATTAATAGAATGACAGTTTTGAATTTAATTAAACAGCATGAAGTTATATCCCGGCAGGAATTGGCGAAGATAACAGGACTTACTCCTCCGGCTATTACGGGAATAATCCGTGAACTGCTGGAAATAGGGTTGGTAAAAGAAGTAGGGTTGGCCAAATCCCGGGGCGGCAGGAGACCTGTTAAGCTGAAATTCAATCCTGAAGCGGGTTACGTCATAGGTATTGAGGTAACGCGCTTTGAGACTTCTATAGGCATAGCAGATTTAAAAAATGATCCCACTGAAATCAATACAATTGATCTCGATATGACAGATCCTGACGCGGGAATTTCGCTGTTAGCAGATACCATAAAGCATATTTTAGACCAGGGGGTTAAGGAGGGAAAGAATTTTCTGGGGGTTGGGGTGGCCTTTCCCGGGCTTTTGAACGTCAAAGAGGGAATAGTTAAACGTTCGATAAACCTGGGTCCTAAATGGAAGGGTTATCCGGTTAAAGAAGCTATTGAAAAGCAAGTGGGCCTCCCCGTTTTTGTAGAGAATAACTCCAATGCTTCCGCTCTTGCCGAAAGATGGTTTGGAGGGGCTGTAGCTTACAAAGACCTGGTGTATGTTAACTTTGGTGAAGGCATCAGTGCTGGGATAATAATGGACGACCGCATTTTACAGGGATTTCAGGGTCATGCCGGAGAAATCGGCCATATTGTCATGGTAGAGGACGGACCGCTATGCAATTGTGGCAACCGTGGATGCCTCGAGAGCATTTGCGGTATACCGGCCCTTTTGAGAAAAGTCAATTCTGAGCTGCTGCTTATAAAGGACGGTGACCCGTTAAAGAAAATCTGGAAGATCAAAGGGAAAGTCGGGGCTGACGATATTATAAAATGTGCTTCAAAAGAAGGCTCATATGCCTATGAACTTTTAAAGCAAATGGCAAGATATGTTGGCCTTGCGATAGCAGACGTAGTAAATCTTTACAATCCTGAAGCGGTTTTTATCGGCGGTAAAATGGCAAAAGCTGCGGAAATTTTTATGGACGTAATAAATAAAACAGTTCACACCCATGCTTTCCCGGAAATAGCAATGTCCACTTCAATAAAGGTTTCTTCTCTTGGAAAAAATTCTGGCGTTATCGGAGCCTGTGCTCTGGCATTGAGGGAACTTTTTAAATCAAGTTCAGATATAGTGGATTATATTCAATCGAATACTTCTAAGCAGGAGAAAGGAGGAAATTAATTTACCCGGTTAACCTGATTTTATTCGAGAAAAGGGGGTGAGGAATTTAATTTAAAAGTTAGCTTCATAAAAAACATCTTAATTTAAACGAATGAATTAAGGTAATTTAGGGAGGGTCTTTAGGAATGTCTCGATTTTTATGGAAAAGAATCACTTTTTTCGCATGTCTGACTTTGCTGGTATTTATCTTCGCGGGATGCGGGCAAAAATCTGAAAGTTCCAGCAACCAGCAGCCTCAGGAACAAGGTAAACCCCAACTGGTTCTGAAACTTGCGGAAAATCAGCCGGAAGATTATCCAACAACTATTGGAGACAAGGAATTTGCACGAATTGTAGAAGAGAAAACCAATGGTAGGATCAAGATTGAGGTTTATGCTGGTGGTCAACTCGGTGACGAAAAGAGCGTTATAGAAGCGGTTCAAATGGGTGGAATCGATTTTGCCAGAGTCAACGCTCAGCCCTTATCTGATTTTGCCAAGCCTCTAAGGGTTCTTTCACTGCCATACCTGTTCGATAATGAAGAACATCTGTGGAAAGTCCTGGACGGTCAGATTGGTGAAGAACTTTTAGACACTCTTAAAGAAGCCAACATGATTGGCCTTGCTTATTATGACTCGGGGGCCAGGAGCTTTTACAACAACAAGCGGGAAGTAAAGACTCCGGCAGATCTCAAAGGCCTCAAAATCAGAGTGCAGCAGTCTGAGCTGATGGTATCTCTTGTAGAAGCTCTTGGAGCTTCGGCAACTCCTATGCCTTACGGTGAAGTATACAGCGCCCTCCAGACTGGAGTCATCGATGGAGCCGAAAATAATTGGCCCAGCTATTATTCAACATCTCACTATGAAGTTGCCAAGTATTACACATTGGATAACCATACAAGAACTCCGGAAGTAGTAATTGCTTCTAAAGCACTGTGGGACAAATTAAGCGATGAGGATAAAAAGATAATAAAAGAAGCTGCAAGAGCTTCCGAAGAAGTTCAGAAAAAAGCATGGAAGGAATATGAGCAAAGAGCTATAGAGGCAGTCAAAGCTAAAGGAAATATTATTACGGAAGTAACAGATCTGAAACCTTGGCAGGATGCAGTTAAACCTTTATACGATAAATTTGGAGCCGAATACAAGGACTTAATAGAAAGGATAAAAGCCGCAAAATAAATCTTTAAAGGCGGGAGGGATTAAATTCCCTCTCGCTCAAGAGAAAAGGAGGGGAGTAAGTGCTCAAAAAGCTGGAAAGGTATTTTAATTTCTTTGTAGAGACTTTAAGTATGAGTCTTCTGATTATGATGACTTTGATAGTTAGTTGGGTGGTATTCTCCAGGTATTTTCTTCATAAAACACCTGCGTGGGGCGAAGAAGCTTCGTTGCTTTGTATGGTATGGTTCGGCTTTTTAAGTATGGCTATTGGGGTTAGGGATAATCTCCATCTAAGCATAACGATCTTGGACCAGTATTTATCGGATAAAACAAAGAATAATCTGAATTGGATAAGTCGGGTGCTTATATTGGGCTTTGCTCTATTCATGATAAAAGAAGGCATCAGAATGAGTCAAGTAGCTACAGGTAACTATATGCCCGGCCTCAAGCTTAATTCAGCGTTCCTATATGCGGTGATACCTATATCCGGCGTTGCGATGATTTACTATATTATTTCGGCATCGATTAGTGAAATAAAGAGGAAGGAGGTTACCCGGTGAATACATCAGCTATCACATTACTGCTTGGCAGTTTTGCAGGTCTCATTTTACTGAGAGTGCCTATAGCATTTTCTTTAGGGATTTCTGCAGTAATTACAGCTGCATATTTGAATGTTCCCCTTGCTATGTTAGCCCAGGCGATGGTGCGGGGTATTAACTCCTTCTCGCTCCTTGCAATACCGTTTTTTATCCTGGCAGGAGAAATAATGGGTGAAGGAGGAATTTCCCAAAGGTTAATTAACTTTTCAAATGTAATAGTGGGTAGAATAAGGGGTGGCCTCGCTCTAGTAAACGTTCTCGCTAGTATGTTTTTCGGAGGAATTTCCGGCTCATCCGTTGCCGATACCTCCTCCATCGGGTCTATTTTAATACCCATGATGAAGAAAAAAGGATATGACGTCGATTATTCAGTAGCGGTAACAATTACCGGTTCCACTCAGGGAATTTTGATTCCACCAAGTCATAATATGATCATATACTCGCTGGTGGCCGGTGGTGTATCGGTGGGTAGATTATTTCTTGCCGGTATGATCCCGGGTATCGTCCTGGGCCTTGCCCTCATGCTTCTTTCTTACGTGATCGCCGTAAAAAGAGGGTATCCCGCGGGAGAACCGGTGTCGTTAAAGGACGCATTATCAGCCACAAAAGATGCGGCACTCGGCCTTTTCACAGCGGTAATAGTCGTGGGAGGCGTAATTACCGGGTTTTATACCGCCACAGAGGCCGCAGCTGTAGCAGCGGTATACGCGTTTATTGTCACGTTTTTTATCTATAGAGATATACCTATATCAAAAATGACCCATATTTTGATGAAAAGTTTAAAAACCCTTGCAATTGTTATGGCTTTAATTGCGGCTTCTAACGCTTTTGGCTGGATGCTGGCATATCTGAAAGTGCCTGCTCTGGCTACTAAAGCTCTGTTGTCCATTTCAAGCAATAGATATGTGGTTTTATTTATAATAAATGTTTTATTACTTTTCCTGGGTTGCATTATGGATATGGCTCCTCTCATCTTAATTACTACTCCCATATTGCTGCCCGTTGCAGTTCAACTAGGTGTGGATCCGGTGCACTTTGGGATAATAATGATGCTGAATCTTGCTATAGGGCTTCTCACTCCTCCAGTAGGAAGTACACTTTTTGTAGGATGTGCTATAGGTAACATATCCATTGAAAAATTATCTAGAACTATGATTCCTTTTTATCTTACAATGGTAGCTGTATTAATGCTTATAACTTATATTCCGCAAATAGTTATGTTTATGCCGAATCTCCTGATGGGCAAATAACAGCGTAAGAAGGTGATTTTTTGGTTTGGTCGAAACAGGAATTTGACACTAAAGTTGCAAGGATTCGAAACTTTATGGCCAAAGAAGATATTGATGGCATATTAATTACAACACAGGTCACTTTTAAGTGGCTGACAGGTGCCAGGCCTTACGTTAACGTCAGCAGTGAAAAATCATGTGCGGACCTGCTGGTTACTAAAAGCGGGGTTTATTTGGTAGCCAACAATATCGAGGCGAAAAGGCTTGTAGAAGAGGAGTTAAACGGTATTTTTCTCGAAAAAATTAAATATCCATGGTGGGAGCCTTTCCAGCTCCAGAGCTTATTAAATGAAATTGTAACAAGTAAGAAGGTTTTTACGGATAAGGAATTGGGAGACAAATTCGCAAGGTTAAGATGGGATCTTTTACCGGAAGAACAGGAGAGATTTTATGATACGGCAAAATGTGTTGCGGACATTTTAGAAAAGGTGGCTTACTACTTTAAACCGGGAGACAGCGAACAGGATGTAGCGAGTTTAGTAAAAGAAATTTCGGTCGATTATGACGTAAATCCCGTAGTTAATCTGGTAGCAGCGGACGACAGGGCATTTAAATATCGCCATCCACTTCCTACAGAGAAAAAAATAGAGAAATATGCATTGATTGCCATTTCCGGGGAAAAACATGGTCTTGTTGCGTCTGCCACCCGGCTTGTACATTTTGGAACAGTTCCCGCGGAATTAAAGAAAAGGCACGAAGCGGTTCTTCTGATCGATGCTGCTTTTATAACTTCGACATTACCCGGGGTTAAAGTTAAAGAGATTTTCATTAGGGGGCAAAAAGCCTATGAAGCTGCGGGTTATCCTGAAGAATGGAAAAACCACCATCAGGGCGGTATGGCCGGATACAACTCCAGAGAATTCAGGGCAACCCCATACTGCGAAGAGACAGTAAAAGAAGGTCAAGTTTTCGCATGGAATCCCACGATTGCCGGAGTCAAATCTGAAGATACAATCCTGGTCAAGAGAGATGGGCCTGAGATTTTAACAGTATCGGATAATTTTCCGGTAAAAGAAGTGAAATATGGGGAATTTTTTATTAAAAGACCCGATATCTTAATTAGGTGATAAAATATTTAGCAATTTTATCAATAATCGTATTGGAGGGAATTAAGTTGTCCAATTTTTTTCCTTTTGATGAACAGAAAGGGTATAGAGAAATAGTCAAGATCGGAGACGTTACCCGATACACGGGCTTCAGCCTTTTAACTCTGGAGCAGGGGGAAAGCTTTAGAGGCGAAACCGGGGGAAAAGAAACGGTACTGATAATTTTATCGGGAAGCTGTAACGTGAGGGCCGGAGAGGAATTTTTTGAAGACCTCGGCAAGAGGGAAAATGTTTTTTCAGGAAAGGCTACCGCAGTATACGTTCCTATAAACAGCAATTACGAAATACAAGAAATCGCAGGTAAGAAGCTGGAAATAGCCGTTGTTTCGGCCCTGGCGGAGAAGCAATATGCTCCTTTTGTAATAAGGCCGGAAGATGTCGTAGTAAATCACCGGGGAACTGCCGGTTACCAGAGGGAAGTTCATGATATCGTTGTGGAGAATGCCGAGGGGAAAGTAGATCGAATAGTAGTGGGTGAAACCTTCTCATACCCGGGACAGTGGTCCAGCTATCCCTCTCACAAACACGATAAGTTCGACCCGCCCGTCGAAACGGAGATGGAAGAAATATATCACTTTAAGGTTTTCCCAAAAGAGGGCTTCGGCGTCCAGGTAATATACAACGATGAGTTGTCATTGAGAGAGGCGTACATGGTTAAAGACGGTGATACAGTAGTTATCAATGAGGGCTATCATCCGGTGGCGGCGGCGCCGGGATTTAAGGTTTACTACCTCTGGTTAATGGCGGGACCGTACGGACGCAAGCTAACGCCTAAAGATGATCCGAAGCTGGTTAGTGCTTTAAAGAACAGTAATTAAAATCTTGGGGGGAAGGGCCTATGGTAAAACTCAACAAGCAATTATTAAAGGGGAACTTTGAATTTCCTGCCGGCTTACAGGTTCAGGAATTCCCCGAGGATTTGCCCGAAAAGGTTATTCAGTTCGGAGAAGGAAACTTCCTAAGGGCTTTCGTGGACTGGATGTTTCACCGGATGAACAAAAACAAGCTGTTTAACGGCCGCGTTGTGGTGGTTCAGCCCATACCCGAAGGCCTCGTGGAAAAACTCAACGAACAGGACGGACTTTACACCCTGATACTGAGAGGGCTCAAAGACGGCGAGCCTACAGAGGTAAAGGAAATAATAAGTTCCGTGAGTCGCGGTATCAATCCTTACACTCAGTGGGATGAATTCTTAAAGTGTGCAGAAAACCCCGATATAGAATTTGTAATATCAAATACTACCGAAGCCGGTATATCGTACGACAAAAACGACAGCCTTGATAAAAAGCCCCCGGTATCTTTTCCTGGAAAACTTGTGGCTTACCTCTATCACAGATTTAAGTACTTTGACGGAGATCCCGCAAGAGGGATGGTCATAATTCCGTGTGAACTTATCGATAGAAACGGCGACAACTTGAAGAGAATTGTCCTCCAGCTTTCCGACGACTGGAATTTGCCCGAGGAATTCAAGACATGGATAAAAGAACACAACACCTTCCTGAATACCCTGGTTGACCGGGTGGTTACCGGATATCCAAAGGATGAAATAACGGGAATTCTGGCAAAATTGGGTTATGAGGACGAACTGGTAGACACCGGGGAACTATTCCACCTCTGGGTTATAGAAGGACCGCAGGAACTTTCCGAAAGACTTCCCTTTACTAAAGTGGGCCTTAATGTAATATGGACCGACGACATGACTCCGTACAGAACCCGCAAGGTCCGGATCTTGAATGGTGCCCACACTTCGTCGGTTCCGGCGGCGTTCCTGTACGGCCTTGAAACCGTAGGCGAAATGATGGAACATAAAGTGATGGGCGAATACGTAAGGCAGATCATATATGACGAAATAATTCCATCCATTGACCTGGATGAAAAAATGCTCACCGAGTTCGCCGATTCGGTGGTGGAGCGATTCCGCAATCCGTTTATAAAACACTATCTCATAAGCATACTTCTCAATTCCTCTTCCAAGTTCAAAACACGAGTCCTGCCCTCTATAATTGAATATCAGAAGCGGTTCGGCAGATTGCCCGAAAAACTCACCTTTTCCATGGCGGCGCTGATAGCGGTATATAAAGACGGCAGGGTAGAGGGAACATCTATGAGAGCCCGGAGGGAAAAGGGTGAATTTATCATGAAGGACGACCTGCCGGTGCTGGAATTCTTCGAAAAGACGTGGGAAAAATACGACGGCAGCCGCGAATCGGCCCATGAAGTGGCAAGGACGGTTCTGAGCAATGCGGATATTTGGGAAGAGGATCTGAACGGGGTGCCGGGTTTAACCGAAAAGGTAGGAGACTATCTATACCAGATAACCTCCCGCGGCATAAAACAAACCGTGGATCGGCTGGTGAAGGGAGGCGTTCAATGAATGCGCGCCTTAATAATCCACGCCAACGACAATGTGGCAGTGGCTCTTGACAATATAAAAAAGGGGGAGACCCTGACTTTTGGGTCTTCCTCCATTATTGCCCTTGAAGATATCGACAAAGGTCATAAGATAGCTTTAAGGGATATAAAGAAAGGTGAGAATGTAATAAAATACGGTTTTCCCATCGGCCACGCCACTTGTGACATAAAGGCCGGAGAATGGGTGCACTCGCACAATTTAAAAACGAATTTAGGTGAAATCCTGGAGTATGAATATCACCCCCAACAGGTGAATTTTAACCCCGTTCAATGCGATAAAACCTTCAATGGATACCGCAGGAAAAGCGGTAGAGTAGGGGTAAGAAACGAGATATGGATTATTCCCACCGTAAGCTGTGTGAACAGGAACGCCGAACTTATTGCCCGGCGGGCGATAGAAGAGTTTAAAGGTGTACACGGTATAGACGGCATATACGAGTTTAAACACCCTTATGGATGTTCGCAGCTTGGTAGCGACCAGCTCAATACCCAGAAAATCCTAGCCGATCTGGTGAATCACCCCAACGCCGGAGGAGTGCTGGTGCTGGGTTTAGGCTGCGAAAATAACAATATAGAAGAGTTTAAAAAGGTACTGGGCGATTACGATCCCGGAAGGGTGAAATTCCTTGTAGCCCAGGAAGTAGAAGATGAAATAGAGGTCGGAGTTAAACTCATAGGAGAACTGGTGGAATATGCTTCTCAATTTAAGAGAGAAGAATGCCCGCTTTCGGAACTGGTGATAGGACTTAAGTGCGGCGGATCCGACGGCTTTTCGGGAATTACAGCCAATCCGCTGGTAGGAGCCTTTTCTGATAAACTCATCGCCTGCGGAGGCAGCACGGTGCTCACCGAGGTGCCGGAGATGTTCGGCGCAGAGACGATTCTCATGAACAGGGCAAAAAATAGAGAAGTCTTTGAAAAGATAGTAAAGCTCATAAATGATTTTAAGGAATACTTTATGGGGTACAACCAGCCCATATACGAAAACCCATCTCCGGGCAACAAAAAGGGAGGCATAACCACCCTTGAGGAGAAATCACTGGGGTGTACCCAGAAGGGCGGTTCCAGCCAGGTAGTGGATGTTCTGGAATACGGAGATACGGTAAAAGAAAAAGGGCTGATTCTCCTGAGCGGTCCCGGCAACGACATGGTGGCGTCCACCGCGCTGGCGGCGGCGGGCTGCCAGATAATTCTGTTTACTACCGGCCGCGGGACACCGCTGGGCACCGCAGTGCCTACTGTGAAAATAGCTACCAACAGCGAGGTTTTTAATAAAAAACCCCACTGGATGGATTTTGATGCGGGGAGACTTCTTTCAGGCGAAACTATGGAAAAGCTGGCGGAAGAACTTTTAGAGTATGTTATAAAAGTGGCCTCGGGAATGCCCACTAAATCGGAAATAATGGGATTCAGGGAAATTGCGATATTTAAAAACGGTGTTACTCTGTAAAATAAAAAGAGGTGATAATTTGAGCAACGGCTGGGAGGAATTTTGTAAAAAAGTTGTTTCGGGCGATTTTACCTTAACAGAATTGAAGAGAGAAGCCGAATTCCACTTTAACACCTATAAGGTTTATCCCGAATCTATTAACGTTTTAGCAGGCTGCACCCTCTTTATGGCCAGGGTGAATGATCAGAAAAAGCTGGTAATTATAAAGGATGAACCTTCCCGGATTTTTGATGATTTTACCGGTGAAAAAATTTTTGCACTAAATGGTAAGGAGATAAAGGTGGCATCACTAAATCATGATAATGCAATAGTTCTTCGAAGGTGGTTCCCCTTTACTGCCCCAGTGACCTTTGGGAAGGAAGGCATGAGCATAGGGCTTGGAGACAGGCTGGGAATAGCATCACCGGGGCATCTGCGTCTCATAAGAAATACGAAGGTAAGACCGGTTTTGGCCCAGCAGTCCGTAAGGGAGCTGAATTTAACCGGCAGGACTTACGAAGACGTACTTGACGCCGCCTCCTGGGCGGTGTTTCAAGAAGGATACCGGTCGGGTTTTTCAGCCGATGGCGATCATTTAAAGACCGAATCCGAGGTAAAAATGGTCTTGGATCTGGGGTTTACCATGATAACTTTGGACTGTTCGGAAAAGATCAACAATACAGCCACTTTTATGCCGAAAGATCAAATTGAAACTGAGTACCAAAAATTGCCCGGAGAATACCGGAAAGCGCTTGAGGTTAGTTACCTCGGGAAGGAATTTTCGTTACGGGATTTAGTAATAACTTTTGATAAAGAATCTCTTCAAAAAATTGCAGTGGTTTACGGCGAAGCGCTAACTTTTATCAAACATATCTATTTAAATGTAATAAGACCCGCCGGTAAAAAAGTGGACTTTGAGGTTTCAATCGATGAAACCATAACTCCTACCACACCACAGGCGCATTTTTTCGTGGCGTCAGAGCTTGAGAAAATGGGAGTGGAGGTCACGAGTCTTGCCCCCAGGTTTTGCGGCGAGTTCCAGAAGGGTATCGACTATATTGGCGACCTGGAGCAATTTGAAAGAGAGTTCAAGATACACGCAGCGATTGCCGATTATTTCGGCTACCGGTTGAGTATACATTCGGGCAGCGACAAGTTCAAGGTTTTTCCCATTATAGGCCGGTATACAGGGGGCAGGGTTCATGTCAAAACCGCAGGAACAAACTGGCTCGAGGCTTTAAAGGTCATTGCCCGGAAAGAACCGGAGCTCTTCAGGGAAATTTATAAATTTGCAGTTAGTCACTTTAACGAAGCTAAAAAATATTATCACGTTACCGCTGATTGGACCACCGTTCCTGATGTGAGTAAAATGACCGATGAAGATCTACCACAGGTTCTAGGCCAGAACGATGTCCGTCAGGTATTGCATATAACTTACGGCTTGATATTGACTTCAAAGGATGAAAAGGGTAAGTATCTTTTTAGAGACGCTATATATAATATATTAAACAGCCATGAAGAGGATTATTATAAAGTATTAGGAGAACATCTGGAGAAACATTTGAGTCTGCTTGGTGCCAGATGAGAGTTAAAATATGAGGTAACAAAACATGAGGAGGAAATCATGCAGGGGGAGAACACCGTCCAGTCTATTGAAAGGGCAATGAGGATATTAGAGGAGCTGGCGGGAGAAAAAGACGGCATTGGCGTTACAGATCTCTCCTGTCGGGTGCAGCTTCATAAGAGTACCGTTCACCGTATTCTAAATACACTGCTGCGGCTGGGATATGTAGAGCAAAACCTATACAGTGAAAAATATCGGCTGGGAACAAAGCTGCTGTACCTGGGAGGGGCCATCCTGGACCGTATGGACATCAGGAGGGAGTCCCACGAGCTATTAAAACAACTTGCCGAAGAAGTAAACGAAACGGTTCACCTGGTAATACCCGATAACGACAAAGCACTGTATGTCGATAAAATTGACAGCAATAGGACAATACGAATGTATTCCCAGATCGGCCGCCGCGCTCCTTTGCATGCATCGGCGGTAGGAAAGGCTATACTGGCCTTTTCTACGCCGGATTATGTGGAAAAGATTATTAACAACGGCCTGGAACGGTATACCAAGAACACTATAGTTGATCCCGATAAACTGATTGAGCATTTAAAAGAAATAAGGGTCCGGGGCTACGCAGTAGACGATGAAGAGAACGAGGAAGGTATCAGATGCGTGGGGGCTCCTGTATTCGATTACACCGGTAAGGTTATTGCCGCCGTAAGCATATCGGGGTCCACTGTAACAATTCCTCCTGAGAGGGTTCCTGAACTGGCATCGAAAGTACTGGACTGCGCCCGGATAATATCCCGGAAGATGGGCTGGAGAGCCGGGGAAATGTGATTCGATATAGAGTTAAAAAAATTAATTATCCCGAAGAAGGATTTTTGCGTTTCCGTGGCGAAATATTTTTTAGCAAGATTATGAAACAGTGTTTCATAATGAGAAACAAGGAGGGCTGTCCGTGGACAGATTCGAGGTAGTGCGAAGAATCATTGACTGCGGCGTGGTAGCCGTCGTCAGAGCCGAGACGCCAGAGCAGGCCTTAAAAATCGCAGAAGCTGTTAAGGCCGGCGGAATCGACGCCATCGAAATAACGATGACCGTGCCGGGAGCGCTGGACGTTATTAAAGAGCTTTCCAGGGCATACTCGAACGGTGAGATCGTCATCGGGGCAGGTACAGTGCTGGATGCCGAAACGGCCAGAGCCGCTATGCTGGCCGGCGCTGAGTTTTTTGTAAGCCCCAGCTTTGATCCGGATATGGTTCGGCTCTGCAACCGTTACCGCAAGGTAACCATGCCGGGGGCTATGTCGGTAAGGGAAATCGTGGAAGTAATGGAATCCGGCGCCGATTTCGTGAAGCTGTTTCCGGGAAGCGCCTTTGGCCCCTCTTTCGTAAAGGCTATACTGGCTCCGCTGCCCCAGGCGCCCTTGGTGCCCACCGGCGGAGTCAGCCTTGAAAATGTAGGCGAGTGGATAAAGGCAGGGTGCCTGGCGGTGGGCGTGGGAGGCGAGCTCACCAAAGGAGCAAAGCGCGGTGACTTTGCTCAGGTTGAGGAGACGGCAAGGAAATTTGTCGAAGCCGTAAGGCAGGCAAGAAATCAAGAGTGAGGAGGCGATATTTATGGCGAACAAAGTAGTCACTTTCGGAGAGATAATGATGCGTCTTACTCCACCGAATTATCTGAGGATAGTGCAGGCCGAATCCTTCGACGTAACCTACGGAGGCGGCGAGGCCAATGTTGCCGTGTCCCTGGCCAACTACGGTGAGGAGGCCTATTTTGTGACAAAGGTGCCCGACAATCCGGTGGGCCAGGCGGCGGTGAATCATCTCAGACGCTACGGGGTGCGGACCGATTATGTGGTCAGGGGTGGAGAACGACTCGGCATATACTTTAATGAAATAGGGGCATCCCAACGTCCGTCGTTGGTGGTTTACGACAGAAAGTACTCGGCCATATCGGGGGCCAAACCCGAAGAATTTGACTGGGAACGGATCCTCATTGGAGCCCGGTGGTTCCACTTTACCGGTATAACGCCGGCCTTAGGGGACAACTTGGCCCAGGCCTGCCTCGACGCGGTGAAAACCGCGAAGAAGCTAGGGGTCACTGTGAGCTGCGACCTGAACTACAGGAAGAAATTATGGTCACCGGAGAAGGCCAGAGAAGTAATGACGGCTTTAATGGAGTATGTGGACGTTGCTATAGGCAACGAAGAAGACGCCGAAAAGGTCTTTGGCATAAAGGCTGCATCTTCCGATGTGACAAAGGGTGTGTTGAACGAAGAAGGGTACCGGGAAGTGGCCAGCCAGCTATTAGAAAAGTTTTCCCTGAAAGGAGTAGCAATAACACTGAGGGAGAGCTTTTCAGCTTTTGATAACGGATGGTCTGGTCTTTATTACGACGGAAAGGAATTTTACAAGTCCAGGAGGTATGAGATCCATATCGTGGACCGGGTAGGGGGTGGCGACGCTTTTGCCGGTGGGCTTATCTACGCCCTCGTGAACGGCTATTCCCCGCAGGACGCGGTGGAATTTGCAGCGGCTGCTTCCTGCCTGAAGCACAGCATAGTAGGCGACTTCAACCACGTGACGCTGAGCGAAGTAAAAAACCTGATGAAGGGCGATGCATCCGGAAGGGTGCAGAGGTGAAAGTTTTCCCCCTGAGTTTTACTGAAAAGCCTGCTTATTGCAGGCGATTTTTTTAAATATCGTTGGAGGAGGAACATATGATGGCTAAGTTCGTGCGTTTTGATTCCGGACGGGGAGCCGCATACGGGGTGCTGGAAGGGGATAAGGTTTTCCCGGTGAGCGGCAGTATATTCGGAAACTGGGAAAAGTCCGATTATGGATATCATGTCGAGGAAGTAAAACTTCTTGCGCCCTGCGAACCCACCAAAGTTGTGTGCGTTGGCACCAATTACCGGGAAGTCATTGAGAAAAAAGGAGAAGCTGCGCCGGAAGAGCCGGTGATATTCTTAAAACCGTCTACTTCGGTTATAGGTCCGGAAGAGGCCATTGTCATACCTCCAGAAGTAAAAGAGCTGAATTTCGAGGTCGAGCTGGTGGTGGTGATAAAAGACAGGGCCAGGTGTGTCTCGCCGGAAGAAGCGAGAGACTACATACTCGGATACACCTGCGGCAACGATGTCACGGCGAAAGATTTCATGGAAAAGGGAAAGCCCTGGACCAGGGCTAAGGGTTACGATACCTTCATGCCAGTGGGCCCCTGTATAGCCACCGGTATCGACGGGGACAACCTGGCTATAAGGATGTACCATAACGGAAAGCTGGTACAGGACAGCAACACTTCCGACATGATATTCGGCGTCGCAAAAATCGTGTCCTTTGTATCGCATATAATGACCCTGAATCCGGGGGACCTGATCAGCACCGGCACTCCGCCGGGAAAGGGTGTCCTCAATCCCGGCGATATTGTGGAAGCTGAAATCGAGGGAATAGGCAGGTTGAAGAATTATGTAAAATGAACGGGGTATCCTTATGCTTTGGGGGATGCCCCTTTTTTAAAATTAAATTTCTTTTTATTTCGCACGTATTACTCTTCCTTCTTTCAGCCCTGGCAGTTGGGGATTGAGTATGACCAGGTCTCCTTTTTTCAATCCAGTTTCTATGACCACATGGCTGTCATTTTCAAAACCAGTTTTTACCGGACGAACTTTCGCCCTTCCGCTCTCCACCACCCATACGGCGTCACCATTTTCGTAGGGGAACAGTGCGGTTTTAGGCACGGCCAGCACGCCTTCCCTTTTATCCGTGGTAAATTCCACATCAAGCACGGTGCCCGGGATTAATTGCAGGTTTTCGGCAACCAGGGGTTTTACGGTAACCTTGACACGCTGTTCTTCGAGGCCCAGGGCTGATATCTTTTCCACGGCGGTGGGAGCGATCTTTTCTACAGCTCCATCGAAAATGAGATTTTCGCCCTTTCTTTCATGAATCAATTTCACCTTCATCCCTTCTGCGATATCCAGCGCCGAGTCAGCCGGGACGAAAACCTCCACGAGGTATTCGCCCCTTTGAAAAATTTTCATCAGTCTGGAGCCGGGATTCACAACATCGCCCTGTCTGACGGTAAGGTCTGCCACGATTCCGTCTACGGGTGAAGTAATCCTGCACCTTTCAATCCTGTACTTGAGCAGGTCGATCTGGGATTGTAAAGCTTCGGCTCGCCCAGCATAATACTGGAGGGATTCGCCGGTGGGATTGCGGGATTCATAAAGGAGCTTTAAAGCTTCCTGCTGCCGCTGGAGGTTGAGTTTCGCCTTTTCCAGCATATTTCTGGCATCTTCATATTCCTTCAAGGTGACAGCGCCTTCGCTGTACAGTTTTTCCATTCTATTGAAATCTTCCTCAAAAGCTTTCAGGTCATGCTGGGCCTGCTCGACCAGCAATTCCTGACTTTTTATTTCCGACTCCAGGGGTTTCTGGAAAGCTCTGGCCTCTTCGCCCCGGAGGCTTTTTAATTGAGCCTGCAATTGCTTTAATTGAAACTCCAGTTCTTTTGAGTTCAGGACGGCCAGTATATCCCCTGCTTTTACCTGCTGGCCTTCTTCTACAGCCAGATCAACTATTTCGCCCGCTTGAAGGCTGTATACGGAATACTCCGCTGCAGGAATTACTTTGCCCTCTTCCTTAAAAGTTCTAGTTAAGGTCGCCGGCTGGACTTCCATGACTTTGGCTTCGAGGCCCCGGCTGTTTTGGTAGAAAACTAATCCGGCGATGGTGATGAATACTATTGAAGCTATTATCATCTTTATTTTTTTCTTCACGGTCCTCACCGCTTTCCTTTCATCTATTTATTCCCTTGCTTTAAGGACTTCCACCGGATTCAAACTCCTGACCTTCCGCGCCGCAGCTTTCTGGGCAATCCATATTGAAAACGCGGTAACTGCAAAGGAAAGAATAAGTGAAGAGAATGTCAGGCTATCCGGCATGGTAAACATATCACTGCTCACAACCCGCGACAGGCCGGCCATCATTAACTTTGAGGCCGGTATACCCGCTATCAGGGCCGGCAATCCAATGCACCATTGCTCGAAGGTTACCACCGACACCACTTCCTCCTGCGTCATGCCGAGTACCATCATTGATGCCAATTCCCGGCTCCGCTCCGACATCGAAATAACCGAGGAGCTGTAAATGATGGCAAAACCAATTAATACTCCGATAAGGGCGTATATATAAAGCATGCTGCCGTAAGAGGCCATCATTTCTTTGAATCTGTTGAGCCTCTGGCTCCGTTCGTCGATGGAACTTATGTACTCGCTACTCATATATTTCTGCCGGAGGGGATCGATCGCCTCTTGATCGACCCTCAGCATGATCGATGTGACCAGACCCTTATGGTTTAAAAATTCCTGCAGAGCTCCTAATTCCATATAAGCGTTTACTCCCACATACTGGGGGATTATTCCGACAACCTCCAGGACACCCTCCTTTTCGCCGGTTTTCATCGGGCTTTCCACCGTCAGCTTTGTACCTACTCCTGCGTTCAGCAGTTCTGACAGCCTTTCCGAAAGCAGAATGCCGTTTTTTGGGGGTGCGATTTTATTATATTTTTTGTCCAGTATGTTATAAAGCCGTCCATCGCGGGGGAGTCCCAGCACCACCGTATCTTTCTTCAGCCAACGGTTTTTTAAAGTGACAGGGACCTCGGCCATGGGCTCCGCATAGCTCACTCCGGGATGGGCTTCAAGTTCCCGGAGCGCTTTTTTCTGATCAAGAGGCCTAGCCAGGGTAATCTTTACATCATAGACCTCCACTTTTTCATACTGGTCGAAAAGCATCTTCTGTGTCACATCGTTCGCCGACCATGTGAAGGTCGTGATGGTAAAGCAGAACAGGATGCCAAGAAATATAAAGAGGCTGCGCCCCGTGTTCCGGGAGAGATTCCGGACGGCCATCATGCCCTGGACGTTGAGGGTCTTCCATAGGAAGCCTATCTTTTCCAAAAATATTCTCCTGCCCCGGATGGGAGCCGGAGGCCGTATGGCTTCGGCGGGTTCCAGGGCAAGAACCTTCTTGCAACCTTGATAACCTGCGATCAGAGAAAAGGAAAGGGAAAGTAAAACACCCAACAGGATCAGAGACGGTGAGAATCTCCCTCTAAAACCGGGCAGGTTAAAGAATTCCTGGTACATCGATGTCAGAGGATAAGAAAGAACAGCGCCGAGTATACTGCCGGTAAGGCCTCCTGTAAGGCCGATCGTCAGCGCGTAGGACATGTAGTGAAATAGGATTTCTCCGGAAGTAAAACCCTCCGCCTTCAAAATGCCTATCTGCCCCCTTTGCAGTTCTATCAGCCTCTTAAGGGTAATATATAAAATCATCCCTGCGACGGAGAGGAACATTACGGGCATAGCCTTCGATATGGATTCCAAACTTTTCAGTTCCAGGTCCAGAAGCATATGGCTCATCTGTTCCGCGCGGGGTATTATGCTTTTCACGCCGTAGGGCTTCAGGCTGTTTTCCAGTTCTTCTTTGACTTTTTCATAGTCGGCTCCCGGTTTTAAGGTGAATACCAGTTCATTGAAATATTTTTCATCGGGAAACAGCTTTTCAATTGCTTTTATGGGAATAAAAGCGATACCAAAGGTTTCCGGGGAAGGATATACGTCCTCTGGAGTGCGGAGGGTGTATACGAATTCCGGGCTGTTCCCGACGCCGGTTACGGTGAGCGTTCTCACCTTGCCGCCCGCAATTATTTCAATTTTGCTATTCAGGTCGAGATTGTTGGCTTCGGAGAACTTATTGTCTATCCATACGTTCATGGAATCATCATCGAGGGGCCTGCCTCGGATGAGGAGCACCCCGTTTACCGGGTTTGCCATGCCGGGGTCGACGGAAACCAGGCGCAGGTAAACGTTCTCTCTGGTTCCCGGCTTCAGGACAATTACTTCCTTCACCAGGCGGCCCTGGATTTCCTTTATGCCATCGATGCGTTCCAGATTTTTTACTTCGTTCTGGGGTATGGCCTGCACTTTTATAAAGCCGTCGGCAAAATTCTGCTCTTCATAAAACTTCTGCTGAGAAGCCCGCAAACTTCCCACCACCGTGGAAAACGCCGTAAAAACCAGCAGCCCCATAACTATGACCACGGTGCAGGCAATGTACGAACCTTTATTCTCTTTCAAATCCCTTATCATCTTTTGCCACAGCATCACCAGGTCACCTTTTCCGGCGGCAGCGGATTTTCGTTCTCCACGATTCTGTCAAGCCTTCCATCTTTTAGGTAAAACACCCGGTGGGCCATCTGCGCTATGGCCGTGTTGTGGGTGATTATAATCACCGTTTTGGAATACGTATCGCAAAAATCCTTAAGTAGTTTGAGAACCTGAATGCTTGTTTTATAGTCCAGGGCTCCGGTGGGTTCGTCGCACAGCAGCATCCGCGGGTTCTTGACCATGGCTCGAGCTATGGCTACCCGCTGCTGCTCTCCCCCGGATAACTGGGAGGGAAAATGGTCTGCCCGGTCTGTTAGTCCCACCTTATTCAGCATCTCCTCGGCGGAAAGGGGGTTTTGGGCAATCTGTACCGAAAGAAGGACATTCTCTAAAGCAGTCAGGTTGGGCAGCAGGTTGTAAAATTGAAAAACAAATCCCACCTCGTTTCGGCGGTACAAAGTCAATTGCTTTGCATTGGCGCTGTGGAGAGGTGTGCCCATGTAATACAGTTCGCCACCGCTTGGCTTATCCATTCCCCCCATTATATTGAGCAGGGTGCTCTTACCGGATCCGCTGGGCCCGAGGACCACTACCAGTTCCCCTTCCATAACTTCAAAGCTGACTCCCCTCAAAGCTTCAACTGTAACTTCTCCCATTTTGTATACCTTGCTCAAATTTCTGGCCACTATTATGGTATTCAAACGACACCCCTCCTTCCTCTCGTTTTAGGGCGAGGTCGTCAATATTAAAATGATCAAAATGTTATGATATTTTCATTATAGTCGAGTTAAAAGAAAAGTGCAAACGAAAATAGCTATAATGCAAAAACAAAAATAAATCTACCTGGAGAAAAGAAGGACATTACCCTTGTTTTATAGAATATTGCACTGATGGTGTGCACTTTTGTATCCTGTATGGGCCAATGATCAGATTTGAGAAAATGGGAGGGCATTGAAATGCAGATTTATTCATTCAAAGAACTTGCGGAGCCCGCGAAAAAGCAACTTTATAATCATGTAATAAAAAGCGGCCGGAACCATTACATAGAAACATATGAAGAAATGCTTCAAAATTACGGCGGCGTTCTTTTTAATTTCGGTGAAAGCCATTTCTCCCTCTGGGAAGGTAGTAAAATTATCGGAGCTATGGGTTGTATAACCAGAGAAGTTGCTCATAGTGGAGAAGCTTTTATAACCGGCATAAATATAGACTATACAGGAATGTATGCTGATTGCTTTAAAATACTCGTAGAAAAATGCGAGCGTTACTGTATTTCAAAAAGGGCTAAAAAGATCACACTGGGCATAACTCCGGACCAGGAGTTTTTAAGGCCGTATATTGAATCCTTCGGGTACGGGCAGACCCACAGATTCCTCGTTATGAAATACTGCGGTTACCCGGATGTCTCGACACAAAACGATATTTCCGGGGAAATATTTTTTGAAACACTGTCGAATGAAAACAAAGGCCGGTTCCGGGAAATTCACAATGAGGCTTTTCGCGGTTCTCCCAACAATGCAGTTCTTACCTGGGAAGATATGAATCAGATGGTCGAAGCCAGTAAGGGCTGTCCCGGATTAAAAGGACTTTGCTTTTACAAAGGCAGGCCGGCCGGAATTTATGACTTAAAACTGAAGAATGAAATTGGATGGATTGATACCATAGGTGTCCACCCGGATTTTCAGGGTCTGGGAATAGGTAAGGCTCTCCTCAAGAAAAGCGTTGACATCCTTCGCGCCGCCGGTGCCGGAGAAATAAGGCTTTTTGTAATAGACATCAACCATAGGGCTTATAGACTATATAAAAAATTCGGATTTAAAGACGAAGGTGTGAGATCGCTGTGGTTTCAGAAGATTCCTTCATAAAAAAGCAAGAGGGCTGCTGAAATTTTTTCAGCAGCCCTCTTGCCGTTATCTAAATATTCTGCGTCTCCTGCGCAGCAGTTCAAATATTAAAAGGGCGAATATAAGCGATCTAAACGGCCTCCTGCGGCCAAACTGCTGAGTCTCGACTTCGGCTGAATACCATGACGGGGACCAACAGGACATGACCTCGTCAGCCCAGCGCTCCAGCATTTCACGGGTGGGGCAGGGGTATCTCCAGGGATCGTCGTACCTGTCGCATACCATGCGCACGTGAGGCATAATTTCCATGCACAATGGATCGAACATCGACATCATTTCCGCTTCGATCATGTCGTAGGTATAGTGGCCGTGTTTATGATCGTAGTAATCGGCGCAGTCTTTGTAGTCGTGGCAGTCTTTGTAATCGGTCATCTATTAAAACCTCCTTTCTTTCTTTTAAGTCTAATATAATTATATTAACTTTTACCTCGAGAAGTTCCGTCGAGTTCGGACCAGGATAGTTCACCCAAGGTGTTCACAGCAAAAAAAATACCCCGTTACGGGGTGCCTCATTTTTATAAGATCCATCAATGGCTGAGGCTCAACCCTTTTTCCTGGCGGTCAGAAAGTATTCGCCTGCATGACCTCCATGGGGCTGGTAGTCGAAACCGTGATTTCTTAACTCATCTACTATTCGGTCAGCCTGGTGAGCGTCAGCGGCTTCAATGCGAATAATAACCTCTTCCCCGGGATTTACGGACTTTAATCTACGCCTAAAAGCATTTATGTCGTAATCGTTGATCTCCTGCCCCAGGTTAATGTAAATTTCCGCCATAATAACCCTCCTCATCTATTATATAAAATAGTATACCCGCATTCCCGGGGCTAAACCCGTCCCACATTATGCCATTCACGGGAGATCCCTTTGTCACCCGGCTGCCAGTTGGCTGGTGCGCCAAGACCGGTTTTTTCCGTAAACTGCAGGGCCTGGAAGATCCGGATCAATTCGTATATGTTCCTGCCGACCGGTCCCGGATAGACTGAGTAGTACTCGATGATCCCCGAGGGATTTATTATAAATGTAGCCCTGGGAGCCGTACCCTCCATTACATCAAGTACCCCGTACATCCTGCTTATTTTGTGGTTTCGATCGGATATAAGAGGGTACTGTACCTTCCGGGCCGAAGGTGAAATCTCAGCGAAAACTTTGTGGGCGTAAATGCTGTCGGTACTGATGGCCAGCACTTCGACGCCCAGGCGCCTGAATTGGTCGTAAGAAGCGGCCACGGCCGCAAGTTCTGTAGGTCACACGAAGGTGAAGTCCGAAGAGTAAAAGAAAAGCATTACCCACTGGCCTCTGTAGTCGGAAAGTCTTACCGTAATACGATTCCCCCTGCAGTAAGCCTGGGCCTCAAAATCAGGGGCCGGATCTCCCCGCTGCAGGCAGTGCTTCGAGGTGTATAGGGCACTTTCCATTATCTCACTCCTCTCTCATTCTTAATAATATGATTTCAAGAGAGGCTGGGTGATAGACCGACAAGACAAAGCCCCGGTTGCCTCAAAGGCTTAAACCGGGGCTTTATTTTTTACTCTTCAAAATCGATCCGCAGCGAATTTTCCCAGAGGCCGTGGATGTTGCAGTAGCTCAGAGCCATCAATGTGCCTGGTTTTTCGAGAACCACGCTGGTATGCACGCAGGGGTTACACTTGGCTGAACCTTTATTAGGCCCTTCCACGGATTCGGCGTGGGCTTCAAACTGGTAAGTCCCCAGATGAATCGTGAATTTTTCTCCGTCGGGCTGATAAAAGAGTTTTATCCACCTGATGTGGTGTTCCGTTGTGTTCGGGTGGGGAATTTCCTTGCCTACGCAGAGGTGGACGTCAACGGGTTGGCCTTTCTTTACAGGTTCATTAACCTCTATGACGGGGACGTGCTTTTCTTTCTTCCAGTCGTCTTTCTGAAGATGATTGGCTAAGGACTCCATATATGTTCCCCCTTTTATTAATAATAATACTTATTACTAATAATATATTCTCCAAATTGGTCTGAATTCCTGCCTGGAATGTTGTAAAATTATTTTATTATTATAATAGTCTTTGTGATTTAGTAAAATATATGCCAATACTTAAATACAAGGGTTTTATTTTTATGGAAATTAAAACTCTGGATGGGTTGCCCTAAATGCCGGACCCTGGAAAATATGACCAGAAAGGTGCCGGAATGGGGTTATTGAGATAATTCGCTGCCTCCGTGTTGAAACAAAAGCAAGGAAAATATAGAAAAGCATAGAATATATTAAAAAACAGTATAGGACAGCTGTAAGGGCAGACCGGTGCGCATTTATCGGTGATTTACCGGATTCCTTTTATTGGCTTTTCCATTTTTTTAAGAAAGTAAAAAACGACATATTTCGAGATTTATCAACAATTTTACCCCGCAAAATGGGAATTAAATAAAAAAATAGAGGAAATTAGAAAAAAATATCGAATAAGAATACAGGACATGAGTTTATTAATGAGGGAGTATTTATGGACAAAAGCTTAAGGAAGCCGGTTGCAGTAATGGTCGCATTGGCGATTCCCGTTCTTGTTTTCGCCCTGCTCGCCCTGGCGATGGGTGCGGACGTAAGAGCGATTCTGGTACCTTTCTTGCTTGCAATGATTTTAACTGGCTTTTTAAGCTTCGGGGGATACAGAGTTTTTATAAGACCTCTGAACGTGCTTGCCGAATCGGTGCGGCAGTTCATTAACGGCGTTACGACGAGTTTATCTAAACTGAGTAAAAGTACGGGCTTTTTTGGTTTTATTTACGGACCCGTCCACGACTCCTTGGTACATATAAACCTAGTTTACATCATAAACGGTACACCGGGGCAAAATTACGCATACAGGCAGTGGTTCCAGGAGGCGATGAAGGGCAATGTATACGTTTCCAAGCCCTACGTCTCCACCACCGGAGAGCTGTGCATGGCGGTTTCAGTTCCTGTAAAAAGCGAGAAGGGTCAAGTGATCGGCGTGCTTGCCGCCGACATCAATTTAAGCTTATAAAAAGGGGAGATTTCTGTGGTTACAAGAGAACAGCTGGCGAGGCTCATAGACCATACGCTACTGAAGCCCACGGCGACGCTGGAGGACATCGACAGGCTCTGCGGAGAAGCAAAGGATTACGGTTTTTACCTGGTCTGCGTGAACCCGTGCTACGTCGGTTATGCAGTCGAGAGGCTGGAGGGAAGTGATGTAAAGGTCGGGGCGACGGTGGGATTTCCGCTGGGAGCGGCGTTGCCTGAGGTCAAGGCCTACGAGGCCCGAAAAGCCGTGGAATCCGGTGCGTCGGAAGTAGACATGGTTATGAACATAGGCTTTTTGAAGAGCGGGGACTATTATGCAGTAAGAGAAGATATCGAAGGTGTGGTCAGGGCGGTAAAGGAAGTCAATCCCGAAGCCATAGTAAAAGTTATTCTCGAAATGTGCTATTTGACAGAGAGCGAAAAGGTTACGGCCCTAAAACTCTGCCAGGAGGCAAAAGCCGATTTTGTGAAGACATCCACTGGATTCGGCTCCGGCGGTGCGACGGTCGAGGACGTCCGGCTCATGGCAAAAATGGTTGGAGATACTATGGGAGTAAAGGCCTCCGGGGGGATAAGGGACCTGAAAACCGCCCTCCAGATGATCGAAGCCGGTGCTAACAGGATAGGCACCAGCTCCGGAGTGGCCATTATAGAAGAGCTAAAGTAAAAAGGCTTCAAGCGCCCGGTATAAACGGGCGCTTTAATCATTGGGGGAGTGCTGTGTTAGCCTGTTCGATTTGCGCCAGCACATCCCCGCACCTGGTTATCGAGTCGAATATCTTACCTATCGCCTGGCTCTGAAGGAGTGCACTCTGAGCCTGGGCCATAGCCGAGATGGCTTGCTGCATTGCCTGAACCACCTGCATATCGGTAGCCACCTGCTGCTCGTGACACTGTTTTTCCATCTGCTCAAGGGTCTGCCTGTACTGTTTTGCATTGACCTGCAGATTGGAAAACCCCATCCGGGCCGCCTGCTGTAGCTGCTGGGCAGCGTTAAATATGCTTTCCAGGCGCCGGGAATCCATGATATTCGTAGAAGCCTGGTTCAAGGTACTCTGTATCTGCTGTTCCGTGGTCATATGTTGCTCCCTGGCCAGGTCGCATATACACTGGATATCCTGGGCAAACTGCTTATGCTGGTTGTTCTGATAAGTATCGGGCTGCAGCCGCTGTTCATTGAATACCTGATTGATTCTTTGAGCCGTTTCAGTTTCCAGCCTTTTATCGACTTCTGTCATAAACGTTCTTCCCTTATCGTCAGGCATAATTTTCCTCCCCCTGCTGGAATGCGAGTTAATTGCAAGTTTATTTTTTCCTTTTTTGGCCGAAGTGATGCGGCGTATAGCCGGCGAAAAGAAGGAAACAATAAGAGTGGTAAAAAATCAGGAGGAGGGAATTGGATATATGGCTAAAACTGTAATTGGAGTGTTCGAAAACCGTGAACAGGCGGAAAAAGCGGTAAATGAAATGAGGGATTCGGGTTTTGATACCAATGAAATATCCATCGTCGCAAAAGGCGGGCAGAGGGGCGAAAGAAACGGCGATAACGGAGCCATGGGTATGGACACCGTCGCCGACGGAACCACCACCGGAGGCGTTCTGGGCGGTCTGGCCGGGCTGGCGGTCGGTGCGGGAGCACTGGCAATTCCCGGCCTCGGCCCGATCATAGCTGCCGGACCGATAGCCGGACTCCTTTCCGGCGCCGCCACGGGAGGTATTGCCGGCGGTCTGATCGACTGGGGCATTCCCGAAGAGAGAGGACGCTACTACGAAGAAGAGGTGAAGAGGGGTAAGATCCTGGCCGCCGTGAGGACCCACGACCAGAAGGTGGAAAGAGCAGCCGATGTCATGAGGCGAAACGGCGCCAGAGACGTAGAAACCCACTGACACAGTCTACGGGGAAGAATGATAAAAGAATTCTTCCCCGTGTTTTCTTAGTATGATATAATTAAATCAGTAATGTTGTACAACATTTTTCTACCGGCCGATTTCAAAAAAGTATACAATAAATGTAAATTTACAAAAAAGGTAAGATTAATGTTTTTGTCGAATATATTATAATATCCAGGATTTTTAAGGGCTTTGGGGGGCTCGAATTATGCAGATGAATTACAGTCTCACCCTTTCGCAGACCCAGAAACTGCTGATGACCCCGGAACTGAGACAAGCCATAACCATTCTGCAGCTGTCCAGCGTGGAATTGTACGAATATATTGAACAGGAACTTTTGAACAACCCGCTGCTGGACAAAGAAGAAGATGACTATTCGGGCGAAGAAATGAAGGTTGAGACCAGGGAAAAGGACAAGGATACTCTCGACTGGGAGGAGTATCTGCAAGAGTGCTTCGATCTGGATTTTTTAAGGTATCCCAGAGAGGTAAGGGAAGAGGAGAGCAGCTTTGAGAACTTCGTTTCGGCCGCGCCTACGCTACAGGAGCACCTGGTGATGCAGCTGCGCCTGGCACCGGTATCGAAGAAGGCTTTCAAAATAGGGGAGTTCCTGATCGGTAATCTGGATAAAAACGGTTATCTGGCGGTTGGGGTGGACGAAGCGGCAAAAATCCTAAAGGTTTCCGAAAAAGAGGTCGAAGAAGTCCTCAAAGTCATTCAGTCCTTCGATCCCCCCGGGATTGGAGCGAGAGATCTCAAGGAATGCCTTTTAATCCAGGTCGAACAAAAGGGTATAGAACACCCGAAGCTGCGAGCCCTCATAGAGAACCACCTTAAGGACCTGGCGGAGGCGAAATATACAAAAATAGCCGAGAAACTGAATATATCGCTGTCGAGGGTGCAGGAACTCAAGGACATCGTGCTCACTCTGGACCCGAAACCGGCCAGGAATTTCTCTTCGGTGAACGAAACCCAATATATCATCCCGGATGCGGTTATCGAAAGAGTGGGCAGCGAGTACGTGATTATAATGAACGATTCGGTAGCGCCCAGGCTTTCAATCAACTCCTATTACAGGTCTTTGCTGCTGTCAGAGGACAAGGAATCTCTCGCTTCCAAGTTCCTGACCCGCAAGCTGGAATCGGCCCTCTGGCTCATAAAGAGCATAGAGCAGCGGCGAATAACCCTGTACAAAGTTATAAGAGCTATAATCGATGTACAAAGGGAGTTTCTCGATTACGGCATTTCGGGCCTGAAACCCCTCACGTTGAAGCAGATCGCTGATAAAATCGGAGTCCATGAGTCTACGGTCAGCAGGGCGATAAACGGCAAGTACGTCCAGACGCCCCGCGGAGTGTTCGAGCTGAAATTCTTCTTTAAAAACGGGCTTGAAAATGTCAACGGATCGACCACGTCCTCAGAAACCATCAAAAAGATGATGAAAGAAATGATATCCCGGGAAGATCCTTATAACCCCCTCAGCGACCAGAAGATCTCTGACGACCTGAAGAAAAAGGGAATAATCATCTCGAGGAGAACGGTGGCCAAGTACAGGGAGGAACTGGGAATACCCTCTTCCGCCAAGAGAAAAAGGTATTAAAATTTACCGCCAAAGGCAGGAATTTGACGGGATTTGTGGTATAATATAAATAAGGATCTCTAGTCATTTCTGTTTTTTTTTAGTTGAATCGGGACAAAAAAAATAACATAGGGACAAAATTAGTCCCGGGGAGGTGACCGCATAAAATCTCCCGGCATTGAATCAAATGTAGCTTAGCTGCAGAAACTTAAATTGTGGTGTTTAAAATGCCGCTCTAAAGAGCCGCTAGAAGCGGCAGGCCCGATGGCGGGGAGAGTCTCTTCCTGCCGTAGAATAGATTTCATAAAAAAATACATAGAGGAGGAGAAGAACCATGCGCATTAAAGTAGGTATCAACGGTTTCGGGAGGATAGGCAGGAATTCCTTCAAGGCTGCCCTGAAAAACCACCCGGAGATAGACATCGTGGCGATCAACGATCTCACCGACGCTGAAACCCTAGCCCACCTTTTGAAGTACGACTCTGTCTTCGGCAGGTTTGAAGGAGAGGTTGTTACTAAAGAGAACGCTATAGTGGTAAACGGCAAGGAAATCAAAGTATTCGCCGAAAAAGATCCGGCAAATCTCCCGTGGAAGGATCTGGGAGTCGACATCGTGGTGGAATCCTCCGGCGTTTTCACTTCCAAGGATAAGGCCGTAAAGCATATTGAATCTGGAGGAGCCAAAAAGGTTATTATATCGGCCCCGGCCAAGGGTGAAGATATAACCATAGTCATGGGAGTCAACCACGACAAATACAACCCGGCGGAACATCACGTGATTTCCAACGCTTCCTGCACCACCAACTGCCTTGCTCCCGTGGCCAAAGTGTTGATGGACAATTTTGGAATTAAGAAGGGATTGATGAACACCATCCACTCCTACACCAATGACCAGAGAATTCTCGACCTGCCCCACAAGGACCTGAGAAGGGCCAGGGCGGCGGCCCTCAACATTATACCCACCACCACCGGCGCCGCAAAAGCGGTGGCTCTGGTTATCCCAGAACTGGCCGGCAAGCTCAACGGTTTTGCCCTCAGGGTTCCCACGCCCACCGTATCGGTAGTCGACTTTACGGCTGTGCTTGAAAAGAGTGTGACCGCCGAAGAAGTGAACCAGGCGCTGAAGGCGGCGGCGGAAGGCCCCATGAAGGGAATTCTAGGGTACACCGAAGAGCCCCTGGTTTCTATGGACTTCAAAGGTTCCGAGCTCTCCTCGATAGTAGACGGCCTTTCCACCATGGTCATCGGCGACGACTTGGTGAAGGTGGTGGCCTGGTATGACAACGAATGGGGATATTCCTGCCGAGTGATGGATCTGGTAAAATATATAGCAGAAAAGGGACTTTAAAGCAAAATAGCCCATTTCCGGGCTATTTTGCTGAAAAGGAGACATCCCATGGAAGAGATTGCGGGTATTTTAAAAAAGATTGTGCCCGAAATGGCGCAGATCGTTGAACAGAGATTTGACATTCTGCGAAATATATATTACAACCAGCCCATAGGCCGCAGGGCCCTATCTGCGGTGCTCTCCCTGCCGGAAAGGCCCCTCAGGACCGAAGTAAAACGCCTGGAGGAGCTGGGGCTTCTGGAGATTGACCCTAAGGGCATGAGGGTGTCTCGTGAGGGAGAGCAGGTAATCGCCCGGCTGGAAAATTTCGTGTATTTCCTGAGGGGCCTAAGTTTTATAGCCGAAAGAATAAAGGAAAAATTTGACTGCGAGGACGTGCTTATTATTCCCGGAGATTCCGACAGGGACGAGACCGTTAAGAAGCAGCTGGGCAGGGAAGCCGCCGCTTATTTGAGGTCGTGCCTGAAGAGCGGCGACGTCATCGCCGTGACCGGCGGAACTACTATGGCTCAGGTTCCTAAGGGGATGCCCCACCTCACAGGATATGAGGACGTGATGGTGGTACCGGCCAGGGGAGGTTTGGGCGAGAGGGTGGAACTGCAGGCCAACACCATAGCGGCGGAACTTGCCGGCAGGCTGGGAGCCCAGTACAGGTTGCTGTACGTGCCCGATAATCTGGGGCCGGAGGCAATGGAGTCCATTGTTAACGAGCCGGGGATAAGAGAGGTCATCTCACTCATACGCAGGGCCGACATAGTGGTTCACGGCATAGGGGGTGCGGAGGAAATGGCCCGCCGGCGGGGCCTTTCCGAAGACGTAATCCGGCAGATACTGAAAAACGGCGCGGTGGCCGAGGCTTTCGGCTTTTACTTCGACCGTGAAGGCCGGATAGTATACACTACCACCAGCGTGGGCCTCAGTGTAAAGGACCTGAAGAACATCCGGAAGGTGATCGCGATAGCCGGGGGCAGCGGCAAGGCTCCGGCCATACGGGCTTTTTTAAAATACCACCGGCCCACGGTTCTCATAACCGATGAGGGTGCCGCAAGAAAACTTCTCGAGATAGAGGGAGGCGAGATGCATGAATAAGAAGACCGTAGAGGATTTTGACGTGATGGGCAAGAGAGTGCTGGTCCGGGTGGATTTCAATGTCCCTATGGACGACCAGGGCAATATAACCGATGATACCCGCATAAGGGCGGCCCTACCCACCATAGAATACCTCGTAAACCGCAAAGCCAAAGTAATCCTGGCCTCTCACCTGGGAAGGCCTAAGGGTAAGTTCAATCCAAAGTACAGCCTTGCCCCGGTGGCCAGGAGGCTCTCCGAGTTGCTAGGGAGAGAGGTAATTATGGCGGAAGACTGCATAGGGGAAAAAGTGGAAAAGGCTGCAGCCTTAATGAAACCCGGGGATGTGATGCTGCTGGAAAACGTCCGTTTCTATGCAGAGGAAGAGGCCAACGACAGGGGATTCGCCGAAAAGCTCGCAAGGCTGGCTGACATCTACATAAACGACGCCTTCGGCACCGCCCACAGGGCCCATGCCTCCACAGCGGGAGTAGCGGAATTTTTGCCCGCCGGTGCGGGGTTCCTTATGAAGAAGGAAATCGAGACCATGGGCAGGGCTCTGGAAAACCCCGAGAGGCCCTTTGCAGCCATCCTCGGAGGGGCCAAGGTGAGCGATAAAATAGGGGTAATCAAAAACTTGCTGGGCAAAGTGGACTACCTGCTGATAGGCGGCGGCATGGCCTTTACCTTCCTGAAGAGCATGGGGTATAATATCGGTAGGTCCCTTCTTGAGGAGGACAAGGTAGAACTGGCCGCATCCCTTCTTGAAGAAGCACGTAAAAAGGGCGTGAAAGTGCTGCTGCCCGAAGACGTGGTGGTTGCTCCGGAGATCAAAGAAGGGGTTGGGTACAGGACGGTGCCGGTCAGCGAAATACCCGGTGACATGATAGGCGTAGATATTGGAGAAGTCACCCGCGACAGATTCGCCGGGGTCATAAAGAAGGCCAGGACGGTGGTGTGGAACGGTCCGATGGGGGTGTTTGAAATAAGGGCTTTCGCTGAAGGCACTCTGGCTGTAGCCCGCGCCATGGCGGAGTCCGGTGCGGTAACCATAGTGGGCGGCGGTGATTCGGCGGCCGCGGTGGAACAGTTGGGCTTCGCCAATGCCATGACCCATATTTCCACCGGCGGTGGCGCTTCCCTGGAATTCCTGGAAGGCAGGGAACTGCCGGGCGTAGCGGTTTTAAATGACAAGTAGTGGCATCTGTGCCGCGTCCCGCTCTCAGCGCATCCTGCGCTTCGGCCCGGCTTCACTTGTTCTCGCCAAGAGCGGCGACGGCCTCACTAAACGGTGCCTTTGGCTCTTACACTGTTATAAAGGATAATTTGGCAGTGAAATGGTTTAGTAAAAATCGGGGGTGAATAATTATGTCCAGGACGCCGCTTTTTGCAGGTAACTGGAAGATGCATAAAAACGTTGCAGAAACCCTGGAATTCCTGGAAGCCTTTCTCCCCATGGCGAAGAACGTTTCCGGGGAAATAGCTTTGTGCCCTCCCTTCACCAGCCTCTGGGCAGCGGCCGAAAGGCTGAAAGGTTCAGGCCTGAAAATCGGCGCCCAGAATATGCACTGGGAGGACAAAGGCGCCTTTACCGGGGAAATCTCCCCGGCGATGCTCAAGGAAATACCCTGCGATTACGTGATAATAGGCCATTCGGAGCGCCGCCAGCATTTTGCCGAGACCGATGAGACCGTCAACAGGAAGGTAAAGTCGGCGCTGAAATACGCCATCACCCCGATCATTTGCGTTGGCGAGAGCCTGGAGCAGAGGGAAAAGGGGCAGACGCTTTCCGTCGTTCTAAGCCAGGTAGAAAAGGCCCTGGAAGGGGTCGATATTCATGACGGGAACGAGCTGGTTTTTGCCTACGAACCCATCTGGGCTATAGGTACCGGAAAAGTGGCCATGCCTTCCGACGCTCAGGAGGTTATAGGAGCCCTCAGAAAGAAGCTTTCCGAACTTTACAGTGTTCAGGTGTCTAAGAACACCAGGATTTTATACGGCGGCAGCGTGAAGCCCGAAAATATAAGGGACCTCATGGCCGAGCCGGATATCGACGGCGCCCTTGTGGGCGGCGCCAGCCTCGATGCTGATACTTTTTACAGGATAGCCGCATACGATCAGAGTTAGGAGATGAAGGCAGTGTCAAAAAAACCGCTTTTGCTAATGGTTCTTGATGGCTGGGGGATCAACGGAAGGCTCGAAGGTAATGCCATACTGAGCGCCAGAACCCCCAATTTCGACCGTCTTATAAGGCATTATCCCAATACGGTTTTGGAATCCAGCGGGCTGGCCGTGGGACTTCCCGCGGGGCAGATGGGAAACTCCGAGGTCGGACATCTAAACCTGGGTGCGGGTCGCATTGTTTATCAAGAATTTACCCGCATCAGCGAAGACATAAAGAGCGGGAGATTTTTTGAAAACGAGGAGCTCGTCGAAGCCGTAAGGCGCGCCCGCGAGGGTGGGAAAGCCCTGCACCTCATGGGCCTTTTGTCCGACGGCGGAGTCCACAGCCACATAGATCACCTGATAGCTCTTTTAAAACTCAGCCGGAAAGAGGGGCTGGATAAGGTTTACGTACACGCCTTTCTCGACGGCAGGGATGTCCCGCCCGCCAATGCCGCAGTGTACATCGAAAGGCTCGAGAAAGAGATGGCCCAAATAGGCGTAGGGCGGATAGCCACCATCGCCGGGAGATATTACGCCATGGATAGGGACCGGCGCTGGGAGCGGACGGAAAAGGCCTACAACGCCATGGTTTTGGGGGAAGGCCTCCGGGCTGAAAGTGCCGTGGAAGCCCTGGAAGAAGCCTACAAAAGGGGTGAGACCGACGAGTTCGTCATCCCCACCGTGATAACAGACGCCGAAGGGAAACCCGCGGGTACCGTGGAAGCAGGGGATTCCATAATATTTTTCAACTTTAGGCCCGACAGGGCTAGGCAGCTGACGTACGCCTTCTGTGTAGAGGATTTCAAAGGATTCAGCCGCCGGAAGGGGTTCATTCCGGTCCATTACGTTTGCATGACCCAGTACGACGAGAAGGTGAAAGACGCAAGAATAGCTTATAAACCCCAGTCGTTGAAGAACATCTTTGCTGAGGTTATATCCAACGCCGGTTTAAAGCAGTTCCGCATAGCGGAAACCGAAAAGTACGCCCACGTTACGTTTTTCTTCAACGGCGGGGTGGAAAAACCTTTCCCCGGTGAGGACCGGCTGCTGATCCCATCGCCCAAAGTGCCCACCTACGATATGAAGCCGGAGATGAGCGCTTACGAAGTTACCGGCGAAGTGATAAAAAAGATAAACGAAGGTATATACGATGTAATAATAATGAACTACGCCAACCCGGACATGGTTGGGCATACAGGGGTTTTTGAGGCCGCCGTGAAAGCCATAGAAACCGTTGACGAATGTATCGGCCGGGTGGTGGAAGCCGTGCAGAAGAAGAACGGCATAGTAATTATAACCGGCGACCACGGCAATGCCGAGAAGATGGTGGATTACGAGACGGGGGAAGCTCATACGGCCCATACCAGCGACCCGGTGCCCTTTATCTTGATAAGTGACCGGAGTTACAGGCTCCGCCCGGGAATCCTGGCGGATGTGGCACCTACCATGCTGGAACTCCTCGGCATAGAAAAGCCCGCGGAGATGACGGGCCGGTCGCTGATAGAAGAAAGGCTTTAGAAAATTGCGAGGGGTGGTATAGATGTCAACTATTTTGAACGTTTTTGCTAGGGAGATACTGGATTCCAGAGGAAATCCCACCGTTGAAGTCGAGGTTATCCTGGAAGACGGAACGATGGGAAGGGCAGCCGTTCCTTCGGGAGCATCTACGGGGCAGTTTGAAGCCGTGGAGCTCAGGGACAACGACCCGAAGAGGTACAAGGGCAAGGGCGTTTTGAAAGCCGTTGAAAACGTAAACGAGGTAATAGGTCCCGAACTGGAGGGTATGAATGCGCTGGACCAGGTGGCCGTAGACAGGTTGTTAATCGATTTGGACGGAACTAAGAACAAAGGCAGGCTGGGTGCCAACGCCGTTCTCGGCGTTTCTCTCGCTGTAGCGAAGGCGGCCGCCAATTACCTGGGTATTCCCCTTTACCGCTACATCGGAGGGACCAACGCTAAAGTATTGCCCATACCGATGATGAACATACTGAACGGAGGCAAGCACGCCGACAACAACGTGGATCTGCAGGAGTTCATGATAATGCCGGTAGGGGCCGAAAATTTCGCCCACGCCCTGAGGATGGGAGCCGAGACCTTCCACAGCCTGAAGAAAGTGCTGGGCGATAAGGGCCTGAGCACCACCGTGGGTGATGAAGGCGGATTCGCTCCAAATTTGGCTTCCAACGAAGATGCCATAAAGTACATCCTTGAAGCCGTCGAGAAGGCGGGATACGTGCCGGGGAAAGACATCTACGTTGCCCTGGATGCCGCGGCCACCGAGTTGTACAAGGACGGCAGGTACCACCTGAGGGGAGAAGGCCTTGAACTGGACCCGGCGGCAATGGTCGAGTATTACGTGAAACTGGTGGAGAAATACCCGATAATATCTATCGAAGACGGTATGGCTGAGGAAGACTGGGATGGATGGAAGCTCCTCACCGGTGCTCTGGGTAAAAAGGTGCAGCTGGTGGGTGACGACCTTTTTGTTACCAACACCGAACGCCTGGCCAGAGGAATAGAACTGGGAGTCGCCAACTCCATCCTGATTAAACTCAATCAGATAGGCACCCTGACGGAGACTCTGGATGCTATAAAGATGGCCGAAAGGGCAGGGTATACGGCTGTCGTTTCTCACCGTTCCGGTGAAACCGAGGACACCACCATCGCTGACCTGGTGGTGGGCGTGAACGCCGGCATGATCAAGACCGGCGCACCTTCGCGCACCGACCGGGTTGCCAAGTACAACCAGCTCCTGCGCATAGAGGAAGACCTGGCTACTGCTGCCAGTTACCCGGGTATTAAAGCCTTCTACAATATAATGAAGAGATAGGACTAGAGCTCCCCGCACTCAGGGGAGCTCGTATTTACTGTTTTCGCCGTTGCATAAACGAGATTTTGTGAGGTAGAATAAATTTGAAGGGAGGTTAAAAAATATGGAAATAGACCTTGAAAAAATCGATATCCTCCGGGAGAGAACCGGCTGCACCTACCGCAGGGCTAAAGAAGCGTTGGAAGCCGCGGGAGGCGACGTGGTAAAAGCGCTCATTATCCTTGAAGAGGACGAAAAAGAGGGATTTAAACTGGGGGACCTTGGAACAAGAGGCAGCATGCTCCTAGAGAAAATAAAAGAACTTATACGGAAGGGTAACGTAACCCGCCTGCGCATAAAACATGGCGACCGCGTGCTCCTTGAAATCCCGGTTACCGTCGGAGCCATAGGAGCCATACTGGCGCCGTATCTTGCCGCCATAGGTGTAATAGCCGCCCTGGTAACCCGGTGCACGATACAGATCGAGAAGGAAAACGGCGAGAAAGAAGAGATAGTCTTCGATACCAGACCCTCCGATAAAGACTCCTAGTGTATTTCGAGGCCCTTCTCTTTTGGAGAAGAGCTTCATTTTTATTTTACCGCATTAGGGTGTGCGAATATTGAGTTTTTAGGCATATTGTGATAAAATAACATTCGTTAATTTATAAAGGGGGTGCATTGGATGCAGGGTCTTCGCATAGTGCTCACTGTGGTATACATTCTGGTGTGCATAGGACTCATAGCTGCGGTCCTTTTACAGTCGGGTAAGAGCGCCGGACTTTCAGGAACAATCGCCGGCGGTGCCGAGACTTTCTTTGGCAAGAAAAAGGGTATTGACGATAAACTGGCCAAATTAACTGAAGTTTTGGCTATTGCCTTCCTGGCATTGTCCATCTTAATGATGGTAGCCATAAAATAATCTACTTTTTGGAGGGAGACTGATGGAAAACTTAATAGTGTTAGCGCCTGTCTCGGGCTTACTCGCACTCCTGTTCGCATTTATGCTCGCCATGAGGGTTGTCAAGAGCCCTGCGGGTAACGAGCGCATGCGCGAAATATCCGACGCTATACACGAAGGCGCCATGGCTTTCCTCTTCAGGGAATATAAAACCCTGGCGATATTCGTCGTCGTAATGTTCCTGATCATAGGCACATTCATAAACTGGCAGACAGCCATTAGCTACATAACCGGGTCGGTGGCCTCGGTTCTGGCGGGATTTATCGGTATGAGCGTTGCCACCAGGGCCAACGTGAGGACCACCAACGCAGCCAGGGAAGGGCAGAACAAGGCCCTTTCAATAGCCTTTTCAGGCGGCGCCGTTATGGGAATGTCGGTGGTAGGCCTGGGGCTTCTAGGCCTCGGAATACTATACTTCCTGTTCGGCGACCCGTCGGATGTTAAAAGCTTTGACGTTATTAACGGGTTCGCCCTCGGAGCCAGCTCCATAGCCCTGTTTGCCAGGGTCGGCGGAGGTATATACACCAAAGCTGCCGACGTCGGTGCCGACCTGGTCGGCAAGGTGGAAGCCGGTATACCCGAAGACGACCCGAGGAATCCGGCGGTAATAGCCGACAACGTGGGCGACAACGTTGGTGACGTGGCCGGTATGGGGGCCGACCTTTTCGAATCCTACGTGGGTTCTATAGTGTCCGGTATGGCCATCGGCGCCGTGGCCGCCAGCACCGTAACCGGGCAACCCTACGGTATCAAGGGCATCATCTTTCCCTTGCTCGTGGCGGCGGCGGGAATTATCAGCTCCATTATCGGCACCCTGTTCGTGAGGACCGGTGAGGGGTCCGATCCCCAGAAAGCTCTCAGAAACGGGAGCTTTGCCAGCGGCATCCTCGTGATACTGGCCACCCTCTTCCTCAGCATATACTTCCTGCAGGAAATAAATGCTTTTTATGCGACGACTTCCGGTATCGTGGTGGGTATTATTATAGGAACGTTAACCGAGTACTACACGTCTTCCAGCTACAGACCCGTGAAAGAAATCGCAAAAGCGTCACAGACCGGCCCGGCCACCAACATCATAACGGGCCTGGCCGTGGGAATGAAAAGTACCGCTCTGCCGGTGCTGTTTATAGCCCTGGCGGTGATTATAGCCTATAAATTCGCCGGCCTTTACGGCATAGCTCTCGCGGCAATCGGTATGTTGTCTACTACGGGCATGACCGTGGCGGTGGATGCCTACGGGCCCATAGCCGACAACGCCGGTGGTATTGCCGAAATGGCCGAACTCGACCCGTCGGTCAGGAAGATCACCGACAAGCTGGATGCGGTCGGGAATACCACGGCGGCTATGGGCAAGGGGTTCGCCATCGGCTCCGCAGCGCTGACGGCACTGGCGCTGTTTTCGGCATACACTACAGCCGCTGGGTTGAAAGAGGGTATAAACCTCCTGCGGGCCGACGTTATAGTTGGTCTTTTCATCGGCGGCATGCTGCCTTACCTGTTCTCCGCGATGACCATGGAAGCCGTGGGTAAAGCGGCCTACCAGATGATCGAAGAGGTTCGCAGGCAGTTCAGGGAAATCCCGGGCATAATGGAAGAAAAAGCAAAACCCGATTACGCCAGGTGCGTCGACATCAGTACAAGGGCGGCCCTCAGGGAAATGATAATTCCCGGCCTTATGGCCGTTGCCGCACCCTTGGCCATCGGTCTGATTTTCGGCAGGGAAGCTCTCGGCGGGCTTCTGGCCGGCGCTCTGGTAACCGGCGTGATGATAGCGATTCAGATGGCCAACTCTGGCGGTGCCTGGGATAACGCCAAAAAGTATATCGAAGAGGGGAATTACGGCGGCAAGGGTACACCCACCCACGCGGCGGCCGTTGTGGGTGATACCGTGGGCGACCCCTTCAAAGACACTTCGGGCCCGTCCCTCAACATACTGATAAAGCTCATGACCATCGTAGCCCTGGTGTTCGCGCCGCTGTTCATGAAGTAATCCTGAAAAAGACTCCTGTGAGGATTTTCCTCACAGGAGTCTTTTTTAAAAGCCGACAGGTGATTTTGTAGTTTACCGTATTTTTTGTCCAGAAGGTTGCCAAGGTGATGATCCGGGGCTTCCGGGGAATGCTGGCTGACCTGCGATATATGCCATCATCCCACGATGGGATGCCACTCTATCTTTGAGGGAAGGATGTCACAGACACCAGAAAGGAGTAATCGAATGGAGAAGAAATTGATTTACCTGTATATTACCTTGGGTGGAGCTGCAGGAGCCCTATCACGGTATATGCTATCGGTATGGTTAAATGATAGGATTGGTACTGCATTTCCTATCGGGACCCTCGTTGTGAATATACTGGGTTCGTTTTTGCTGGGGATAATCTATTCGCTTTCAATGCAGTTCACTATACCGGTAGCGATAGTTCGATCTCTGGTAATGGTAGGGTTTTTAGGGGCTTTTACTACTTTTTCTACTTTTTCACTGGAAACGCTTCTTCTGATACACGAAGGTAGTTTTGCCCTGGCTTTCTTAAATGTGCTGACAAACCTCCTAGGAGGTTTTGGGGCGGTTTTTTTGGGAATTAGTGCGACGAATCTAATTAATACGATGAGAGGGTTGGTATAACATGAATATAACGGGGCCCGCCAGGCGTATTAGAATCTATATAGGCGAAAATGATCAGTATAATGGCATGCCTCTGTATCATGCTATAGTGCTTAAAGCCAGGGAATTGGGAATGGCCGGCGTTACGGTGGTAAGAGGCATAGAGGGATTCGGCGCCAACAGCCGTATTCATACAGCCCGTATTCTTGTGCTTTCCAGCGATCTTCCGATTGTAATCGATATAGTCGACAGGGCAGACAGGACAGAAAAACTCCTTCCATTTCTAAATGAAACCGTTAAAGAAGGACTAGTAACAATTGAGAATGTGGAAGTTATAAAATACGTGAAAAATGAAGAAATAGGGGGAAAAAAATCTTTACCCACTCCCCCACCAGAGTAACCTCAGTTGCTATATCATGCTGTTGCAATAAATGTAAAAAAAATATATAATATATATCGCATAAATAAAAAGGTGATGGAGCTCACCGAAACTGCCTTTCAGGCTAATAGCTCCTGCAATATCGCCGGATATTGTAGGAGCTTAATTTTTTCGGAGAGGTGAAAAAATGATGTCGGCATTTCGACCGCGCAAAAGAGCAGCTGATTAAATACTTAAACGAGATAAAAAAGATCGGAAAAGCTAAAGAATGGAAAAAACCTTTACGGAGTATTATAATTATCTTGAAGAAAAAATTATAGAAACCGCCGGCGATATAATGAAACTGGTAAGAGAGGCTGCTGAGCTGAAAAATTCAGGAGAAGGACGTATAAAGAGCAGGCTGGGAGAACTGGAGTCCCTTTTACAGAGGCTCAATAAAATCGAAGGTAGTATAAGACAATTGAAAGACCACCTGGAAGGGGTTGCGTAAAATGGATGCGGTTGAGTTTTCTCGAAAGATAGTTACTGTCGAGGATAATATCGGAAAAGCGGTTGTAGGTAAAGATCAGGTTGTCGAATTGGTGCTGACGGCGCTTCTGGCCGGCGGACATGTGCTGCTGGAGGATGTGCCGGGAGTGGGCAAAACTCTGATGGCCAAGGCTCTGGCTAGGTCATTGAACCTGGATTTCAGGAGGATTCAGTTTACGCCTGATCTTTTGCCGGCGGATGTGCTGGGCGTGAATATCTACAGTCAGAAGACCGGAGAGTTTGTGTTCAACCCCGGGCCAATAATGACCAATATCCTCCTCGCCGACGAAATAAACAGGGCCACCCCCAGGACCCAGTCCAGCCTTCTTGAAGCTATGGAGGAGAGGCAGTTCACCGTGGACGGGGTCACCAGGCGGCTCAAGGAACCCTTTTTGGTGCTCGCCACTCAAAACCCCGTGGAAATGGAAGGCACCTTTCCCCTGCCCGAAGCCCAGCTGGACAGGTTTTTGATGAGGGTAAAACTAGGTTATCCGCACCTGGAGGAAGAAAGGTCCATACTTCATCGTTTCGGGACGGGAAGTCCCCTGGAAGAGATAAAACCCGTTTTAAATGCCGAAGAAATACTCGCAATGAGGGAGCAGGTTAAGAGCGTCAACGTAGATGAAAGCGTAGAAAACTATATGCTTACTGTTATTAGGGAGACGAGAAACCATCCGGCGGTAAAACTGGGAGCCAGTCCCCGAGCTTCACTGCTGCTTTATAAATGTGCAAAGGCCTTTGCGGCCGTCAAAGGCAGAGATTACGTGATACCGGATGACATCAAACACCTGGCGGGTCCCGTGCTGAGCCACAGATTGATCCTCAATTATGAGAGCCAGCTAAAGAGTTACAGGCCCGAGGACGTGATAACCGACATCCTGGAAAAAACACCGGTTCCCGTTGAATAAACACCGGGGATGAAAAAATCATGCAGGTATTAGTGCTTGTTGCAGCGGTGACCGCCGCTCTCGGGATATCGTATTTTTGGAGCGCATTTAGTGTTAAAGGGCTGGAATTCAATCACCGGTTTGAGAAAGAGCGGGTGTTTTTCGGTGATACGGTAAATTACATACAGGAATTAACAAATGTCAAAATCCTTCCGCTTCCCTGGATAAGGGTAGATACCGAGGTGCCTGCGGCAATAGAATTTTTGAAAGGAAATTTAGCCCCCCACCACAGGGCTGATAAGAAAATCTTGAGCGGGCTGTATTCACTATTATGGTACCAGAAAGTGCGGAGAAAATATCCGGTTTATTGCCGTAACCGCGGAATTTTCGCCTTGGGACCCGGGATTTTAAGTACGGGAGACGTGTTTGGTTTCTTCAATAAAGAAAAATCCCTGGGTTCCACTGCCAGGCTGATAGTATATCCCCGGATAGTCGACGTTGCAGTGGTAGAAGGCAGGCCGGACATCACCCTTTCGGGTGTCAGCGGCCGCAAAACGCTTTTAACAGATCCTTTTTACTTTACCGGCACAAGAGACTATGTGCCGGGAGATCCGCCGAAAGATGTGGAATGGAAGTCCACGGCTAAACTTGAAAGGCTCAGGGTGAAAGTTTACGACTCCAGCTTCACAAAGAAGATTTGCATACTGCTAGATGTGAACACCTTTGAAATCGCCTGGGAAGGAATCGATCCCGAACTGTCGGAATTCCTGGTAATGCTGGCGGCGTCAATTTCCAAGAGAGCCCTGGATCAGGGCTGCCAGGTGATGCTTGCCAGCAACGGAAGGATGATTTCCCCCGATAAGGATACCGATTTAATAACGTTAATACCTTACGGTTCGGGTTCGATGCACCTGAGGACGATCCTGGAGTGTCTTGCCCGCCTTTCAAATTACAGCATATTCAAAATGGAAGAAATGATGCCCGGAACCCTGGGAATGTTAAAAAAAGGCAGCAAGGTAATATACATAACCGGCAGCTGGGGCAAGAACGGTGAAAAGGTCGTTAAATTGCTGCAAAAAATGGGGATGGATGTGGCCCTGGTTCTGGCAGGAAGAAAGAACGCAGAGCTAAAAGGGCCCGAAGGTGTCCTCACGTATCATGCGTTCGGGGAGGAAGTATGGCGTGAAATTTCCCTCATCCGATTGGTATAGGGTATTGAAAATAATACTTTTTTACGGTGTCAACTGTTTATTCGCCCTCATTGTGCTGTCGGTATTTAGGCAGTACGCTCCTGAAGGCGTGCTTTTGCCGGCCTATGAAGTCTTATTATGGCTTTTAGCAGGGCTTCTTTTTAATACCGCTTATTACAGGTTCGAGAGTCTCAAAAAACCGCTTTTCATATCGGTGCTGGTCTTAATAACGGTCTTAAAAATCGGCTCCGGTTATTACGAACTGGTTGTCGCTTTTTTTTGCTTCATCCTCGGAGCGGGGCAGGGCAGCTGGGTGCCGCGCCATTACGAGCTGATGGCAGGGATCAGGCAGTATACACTTTTAATTCTTTTGTGCCTCCTTTTTTATAAAGACCAAGGAAAAACCGGTGAACTGCTTTTGCTGCTTACCAGTTATATTTTAATTTCGCTCATAGCGCTCTCCACCTATAATATGGAGACCCTTTCTTCCCGGATCTCTAAGAAAAGATGGCTGCTAACGACACTTATTATTTCCTTATCGGCGGTGCTTATTAGTCTGCTTTTTGTGGAATTTGTAGACCCGGCCTATGTTTCAGCTTTCTTTAGCCTCTTAAAGGGCATTTATTTCGCTCTGATAGATATTGTGTTGAAGATACTAACTCCCTTGATGGCCCCGATTGTTAGCACCCTGAGTTTTATTATTTCAGCCCTCTTAAAACGCTCGCGGATCAGGGGGTTTCAAGCCGGATCAGGAGAAGCGGGTGAACGAGGTGCTCCGTATGAATATGAAGAATACGTCATGCCGGAAGGTCTGGAAATTATTTTAAAAATAGCCGGTTTTATACTCGTCATACTAGTATTTGCAACACTTATCCTGATAGTGCTTAAAAAGTACACCCCTTCTGATAAAAAAGACTTTGCGGAAGACGAAAGAGAACCGGTATTCAAACCCGGATCTATTAAAAACAGTCTTTTGCAGCTGATTTTAAAGGCTGGCAGGGTATTGAATTCTTATACGAGAATTGCCTACGGGGATTCACTCACTGGAAAAATAAGGAGAATTTATGTGCAGATCCTCAAAGAAGCAGCGAAAAGGGGATATTATAGAAATTCCTCCGAGACGCCCCTCGAATACATGCCCCGGCTAAAAAAGGCGTTTGAAGATGCCGGGGGTTTTGTAGAGAGAATTACGCTGCTTTACCAAAGGGCCAGGTACTTTCCCGGTTCCGTATCCCCTTCTGATGTGGAAGAAATGAAAAAATTAGTTAAGTCCCTGCTTTCTAAATAAATCCAATAAAATAAACAATGCGTTAGGAGGTTTCCTGTATGAAGATTTACGACCTGCCCACCCCGGTATTCCTGGTAGACCTGGATATCCTGGAGAGGAACATCAGGGAAGCGGCAGAACTCGCCCGCGATTACGGCAAACGCCTCTGGCCCATGGTCAAGACCCATAAGAGCACCGAAATAGCCGAGATGCAGAAGGCCGCCGGTGCCGAAGGTTTCCTGGTGGGGACTCTGCTGGAAGCGGAAAGGCTCGTAGAAAAAGGTTTTACCGATATCATGCTGGCATACCCGGTGGCGGGAAGGGAGAACCTGAAGAGGGTTGTCCGGTTAGCCCAAAAGGCGCGCATCATTCTGAGCATAGATTGTGTGGAAGTTGCGAGGGAGATTACTTCCGCCCTTGAGGAGAACGGTATCCAGCTTGAATACCTCATGATAATAGACAGCGGTCTTCGGAGGTTTGGAGTCCTGCCGGAAGATGCGGTCGGGCTTGCGCGGGATTTGGCCGCCTTCCAAGCCCTGAAGCTGGCCGGCATTGCAACCCACCCCGGCCATGTTTACGGCGCTAGCGAGTCCGAAGAAGTGGATGAAATAGCGCGCCAGGAAGCAGGTGCCCTGAAAACTGCCGCCGGTATTCTCGAAAAGGAAGGCTTTAAGGTCGAGATCGTTGCTGCAGGTAGCACACCTACTTTCCGCCATGCCGTGAAGGACGAGAGGATAAACGTGCTCAGGCCCGGAAACTACGTGTTTTACGACTGCATCCAGGCAGCCCTGGGAGTAGCTCCCCTTGAAAAGTGTTCTTTCACCGTAATGGGCACTGTAATCTCCAAGCCGAGACCAAAAAACCTGATCATCGATGTGGGCAGCAAGTGCCTAGGCCTTGACCGGGGAGCCCACGGCATTTCGCTGGTGAAGGGTTTCGGTGCTGTTGCAGGTCATCCCGAACTGACTTTAGTCAGCCTGTCGGAGGAAGTGGCCAAGGTGGAGGTCGAAGGGGAAACGTCGTTGAGGGTAGGGGACCGGGTGCGGATAATCCCCAATCACGCATGCGCCGCCTGCAACATGACCAGCTACCTGGTGGGCTGCAGGGGTGAAGAAGTGGAGAAAATAATTGAAGTGGATATGAGGAACGGCACGTGGAAACCTGAAGTTTTTATTTAATTAAAATACTTTTTTATCCTGCGCTGCAGGGCAAACCGGCTTATACCCAGAAGCTCTGCGGCTTTTGTTATATTCCACTGGGTCCTTTCAAGGGCGTCTTTTATATGCCGGCAGTTAAGGGAATCATAGATCCTGAAACGTACCAGGCCGTCTGAAAGTTCGTGAGGTCTTGAGAAAAAGATGTTTTGAATACTGTATACATATTCAAAACGGTACAACCAAAAGAAGGGTTCCGTAATCTTTTAGCGAATTATTAAATAAATATATTAGTGCAATTATTCACAAGAAAAGAGGGCTGTTATGGGGGTCGTACCCGAACATGAGATTATCGTAACAGGCTATGCGAGGCTCCCCGATGAAACCACCGCGCAGAAGCTGTATACCGTGGTAGGAGTTACCCTATTGATCGATGCCGGGACTTCGATCATAAAGGATGCGGATATTACCCTGGCGACAACGGTGGCCAAGGACTTTTTCAGAAGGGTGGTGGTTGGGGGAAATATGGAAAAATTCGAGAGCATATTGAGAGTATTTGAAAACCAGTACTGGGGAACAGCTAAAAAATCAATTATTACAGCCCTAAAAATATGTTATTTGAAGTATAAGGAATATCTAAAAAGCGAAAATCGTAAAAATTAATATGGGTTAGGCCATTTATCTGCGGCGGTGAAAAGACCTTTCACTGGAAAAGCAGGTAATGTGCGGCCGTAGGTGGCGTTTTGTGCCACTGCGGCCGCATTTTTGTTTTACTTTTACATGAATATATTTCACGGGGTGATAAAGATGAAAGCATCTAGTGAAAGGCTTCGTTTGAGAAGCCTCGAGGCCAAAATCATGACGGCCGAAGAGGCTGCATCCCTCATCAAAGACGGTATGATCGTCGGTACGAGCGGCTTTACGCCGTCCGGGTACCCCAAGGAGGTCCCGATGGCCTTGGCGAAACGGGCCGAGAAGGAAAATATCAGGATAACTCTATATACCGGCGCCTCGGTAGGTGATGAACTGGACGGAATTCTTGCCAGGGCCGGCGCCATAGCCAAGAGAATGCCTTACCAGACCAATGACAGTATCAGAAAAGGCATCAATTCGGGCGAGATTGAGTTTGTGGACCTTCACCTGAGCCATATGGCTCAAATGATCAGGTGCGCTTTTCTGGGTAAGCTCGATGTGGCCGTAATCGAGGCCGTGGCCATTAGGGAAGACGGCGGCATAGTACCGGCCACCTCGGTGGGCAACAGCCCCGTTTTCGTAGAGATGGCCGAAAAGGTAATAGTTGAGCTGAATGAGAGCCAACCCCTGGAACTGGAGGGAATGCACGATATATATACGCCGGAAAATCCTCCACACCGCAAACCGATACCCATTACCAGGACTGATGATAGGATAGGCACCACTTATATACCCTGCAATCCTGAAAAGATTGCTGCGATAGTCCTGACCAACAGGAAGGACAGTGTCAGACCCCTTGCTCCTGTTAACGAGTGTTCGCGAAAAATTTCCCAGCACCTTATCGAATTCCTGGACCATGAAGTTAAACGGGGCAGGCTTCCCAAAAAGCTGCTGCCGCTGCAATCGGGCGTAGGCAATATAGCCAACGCGGTGCTGAAAGGCCTTGTAGACTCGCCCTTTGAAGGACTTGAGTTTTATTCGGAGGTCATCCAGGATGCAGTGTTCGACCTGCTGGACAGCGGCAAGATGACCATAGCGTCTGGCACCTCGGTGACTCCTTCGGAAGAAGGGCTTGAGCGATTCTATAAAAATATAAATTTCTACAGGGACAGGATCATACTAAGACCTCAGGAGATAAGCAACAATCCCGAGGTCATCCGCCGCCTGGGAATCATAGCCATGAACACCGCCGTAGAGGTGGACATATACGGACATGTAAATTCCACCCATATAATGGGTACCAGCATGATAAACGGCATAGGAGGTTCTGGAGACTTCGCTAGAAACGCCTATATGTCCATTTTCGCTACCCCGTCCACCGCCAAAAACGGTGCAATTTCCTGTATAGTTCCCAAGGTATCCCACGTGGATCACACCGAGCACGACGTAATGGTGGTGGTTACCGAACAGGGCCTGGCGGACCTCAGAGGACTGAGTCCCAGGGAAAGGGCCAGGGAAATCATACAAAAATGTGCTCATCCTGACTACAGGGATGCCCTCATGGAATATTACAAAAAAGCGATGGATATGACGGGTTCCGCCCATACACCGCATATACTCGAGGAAGCATTCTCCTGGCACATAAACTTTCTGCGGAAGGGGAGGATGATATAAAAGACCTTTATACCACCAAAAATTTTCAGGGAGGGATAAAATTGGATGCATTTATCAGGAGCGTAATGGGGAACAAATTCTTCATCCTGTTCGTGGCTACCGCTCTCGGCCTGATGATTGGAAGAGTAAAGATCAAAGGTATTAGCCTGGAGACCTCAGGCGCCCTTTTCGTGGGCCTTGTCTTTGGGGCTTTAGGCTACAAGATCGATAATGTGCTCTTCACCTTCAGTCTGGTGCTGTTCGTTTCGGCCGTGGGACTGCTGGCAGCCAAGGACATAGGAAAGGTCATAAAACTTTACGGACTGAAATTCGTAATGCTGGGGATAATAATCACCTTTTCCGGAGCCTTCGCCACTTACATCCTCACTTTGCTTCACCAGGGAAGTCTGGACCCCTACCTCGTATCGGGAACCTACACCGGAGCCCTCACCAGTTCGCCGGGCCTTGCCGCGGCGCTGGAGGCCACAAAGAACAACCCGAATATAACCATAGGGCACGCCGTGGCATACCCCTTCGGCGTACTGCTGGTGATACTCTTCGTGCATCTGGCCCCGATCATTTTCAGAATAGACGTTAAGAAAGAACTTGAAAAATACAGGATGGAAATGAAGCAGGGGGAAACCACCGAGAAGGCCAAAGGTGCGCCGGCTAATGAGAAGTTCAACCTGCTGAGCTACACCATAGTCCTTGCCCTGGGTATCATCATAGGCAACATTCCGATAAAAATACCAGGCATAGCGACACCTATAAAACTGGAAACCACCGGTGGAGTTCTGATCTCCGCGCTACTTTTGGGCTATTTAGGAAAGATAGGGCCGTTGAGCACCCGCATGTCCAAAGAAGTGCTGGCCACTTTTAGAGAACTGGGCCTGGCCTTCTTCCTTGCTATCGTTGGTATCGAGAGCGGCGCCGGCGTTGTGGAAGTGGTGAAGCAGTCCGGCGTCAGCCTGATGATAATCGGGTTTTTAGCGGGGGTTTTCGCCGAACTGGTCGGATTCCTGATTGGCAGGTATGTTTGGAAGATAAACTGGATACTCCTGGTCGGTGCCATATGCGGTGGTATGACCAGCACGCCGGGTCTCGGAGCGGCCATCGACGCCACCGGTACCGACGAGGTTGCCACCGGTTACGGCGCGACCTATCCGATGGCACTTCTCTTCATGGTAATATGGACCATACTGCTCCATACGATACTCGGGTGATTTAGTCAAAATTCCCCGCTGGACCGTTACAGCCCGCGCCGTCAATTTCAGCGGTTGATTTATACCGTTTACCCCGGGGCTTTTCAGGTTTTCCCGGCATCCTGATTGCAACACTGAAGACTTCCGGCTGTATTGCTATGACCCACTTCGCCCGCTCCGGACAAATTTGCCGTCGGTCGTTTCGGGGTGCCGGGCATTTTTCTAAATCTCATTTTTCTAAAAAATCTTATAAAATGGAGGTATCGGTAAGGTGTTTGACAAGGAATCCCTCAAAAAACTGGAACAGGAAAAGACGAGATGGGAAAGCACAACAGTAGAAAAAGTCATAAAAAAGACCCCTGAGAGGTATGAAAAATTCTACACAGGCTCCAATATTGAAGTGGACCGCGTATATACACCATTAGATGTACAGGAAATCGACTACATGAAAGACCTGGGCTTTCCCGGTGAATACCCCTTTACCAGGGGAATTCAGCCCACAATGTACAGGGGCCGCTTCTGGACCATGAGGCAGTATGCGGGCTTCGGCACCGCGGAAGAATCCAACGAAAGATACAAGTTTTTGCTGTCCCAGGGACAGACGGGCCTGAGCGTAGCTTTCGACCTGCCCACCCAGATTGGCTACGACTCCGACCACCCCATGGCTCAGGGTGAAGTTGGCAAAGTCGGGGTAGCCATCGACTCGCTGAAAGACATGGAAATACTGTTTGACGGCATACCCCTGGACCAGGTCAGCACATCCATGACCATAAACGCTCCTGCTGCGATACTTCTTGCCATGTATATAGCCGTAGCGGAAAAACAGGGAGTGAGCGCTGACAAACTATCGGGGACCATCCAGAACGACATACTGAAAGAATACGTAGCCAGGGGCACCTACATATTCCCGCCGGAGCCCTCTATGAGGCTCATAACCGACATTTTTGAATTCTGCTCCAAGAACGTGCCCAAATGGAACACCATAAGCATAAGCGGCTACCACATAAGAGAAGCGGGAGCCACAGCGGTACAGGAAGTGGCCTTCACACTGGCCAACGGCATAGCCTACGTAGAAGCCGCCATAAAAGCCGGCCTTGACGTAGACAACTTTGCCCCGAGACTTTCCTTCTTCTTCAACGCCCACAACGACCTGCTGGAAGAAGTGGCCAAATTCAGGGCTGCGAGGAGACTGTGGGCACGGATAATGAAAGAACGCTTCAAAGCCAAAGACCCGAGGTCCATGATGCTGCGCTTCCACACCCAGACCGGGGGG
>NZ_VNHO01000017.1 GCF_008124715.1 Thermosediminibacter litoriperuensis
CGTGGAAAAAGCGGAAGATATAAGACACACCCAATGGGGTAAAGAACTATACAAAATGCGCGGCCAGACCATCGAGCGGGTATTTGCCGATGCGAAGGAAAAGCATGGCATGCGCTATACAAATCTACGAGGCTTGAGGAAAGTCGGACATTACCTCACGCTTCTTTTCGCATGCATGAATTTAAAAAAGCTGGCTTTATGGAAGAAAAGACGGGGAACGTTTCCGCCAACAGTCCCCGCTTTACATTCGTTTTTCTTAAAAATTTTCTTCGCCTTCAACAAAAAGCCGCTTTTAGGATGCATAACCTAAAAGCGGCTTTGTCTACAAGCTGAACACCCCATATTTTATGGGGTGTTTAAGAATTCATCGGTTTTCTTTAGGACCTCCTCATTTCCCACCAGCACCAGAAAATCTCCCCCTTTTATTTGGAAATGGGGTCCTGGTGAGAGAAACAGCTCTTCTCCTCTTCTCACGGCTATAATTGTGGCGCCGGTATTTTCCCAAAATTTCAATTCTGATATGGTTTTTCCCACCGCCCTGCTTTTTTCATTCACCCGAACCTCCGCCGGGTTAAAGGCGTTGATATTTCTCAGCCTGTTGGCATACTCAATGGTCTTTATTAAAATTAGCTCGAATCTTTCGTCCAGCCGCCTTCGGGCTTCCAGGAGCTCGGTTAACTCATTTCTAAGGGACTCCAGAGTTTGCTTTTCGTTGAAACGGTCTACGTATTTATACGCGGCCTGCCTTGATTTTACTATTATACCTCTACCCTGCTCCGAAGAAACCACTCCCATATCCTCTAGCAGGGAAACAGCCCGCCGGATGGTTTCGGGAGAAACGTTGTAAAGCCCGGCCAGATTCGACCTCCCGTATAGTTTTTCACCCTCGCTGAATTCCCCCTGGACAATCCTCCTGGCTATATCAAGGGCAATATATTCGTATCTGGGTCTTACCACTTCATTCATTTAAAATACCTCCGGCTTTATTTTATGTTGCTTATCAGTCAAAAACGATTTTCAATAATGCTTATTTTCTTTATGGATTCTAATTATTCTTAAGCCAACGTATCTGTATTCGTATCTTTATGAACCTCCTTCCTGGCCGGATCTCACTTTAGGAGTCGTGCCTGTCGAAATATTTCAAGCATTTGAGGGGAAGATAAGTTTTTTATGATAGCATCTACTTTGATTTTATTTTAGGACGTATATATTATAGGACGTATTAAAAATAAGTTTCAAGAGATCATTAAATAATTACAAAAAATTTTCTGATAAATAAGGGAAAAGTAAAGGGATAAGTTTCATTTTTAGCATAAACAAATTTTGGCCCGGATGCCGATATTATAGAAGGGAAAATTGATACAATGTAGAAACTGTATAAAAAATCTGGCCATATTCAAGTTCTTTTCGCTGCGCCACCACCGAGAGCGAAGGAGGCGCACTGCTTGTTGTACAACTGTCCCGGAAATGTGGGTCAGCTGAAAGGCGACATACAGCTCGGCTGTGCCAATGCTTTTCTTAAGTGCGTTTCAAAGGCAAAAAAGGCTTGAGTATATAATGACAGCCGGACTGGACGAGCTTTTTCAATTCAAGAAACCCAGCTTTACCCTCTCCAAATATGCCATGAAGGAGCCCCCGAGCACAAAATCTGGCTCATGGATGGCAAAAAAGTGTGTCTCGACTGTTTCATCGATTACAGGAGGGAAATAATTATATAAGCTTTTAACTCAGAAAGATCAGTGTTTTCAGTTCGGATATATGGCTGGCCATCAATTATGTCAGGGCATCCGCCAGGCCTTAGTGCTTCAATCCAGATGGAAGTATAAACTAAAAATCGTTCTTTCATCATTGCGCATTTCCTCCAGCATCATGCCATCTATTGCAATATCAATTATCCAAATGCTATTTATATGTGTAGATAACATGTGTATAATATAATTGAAAGGAGTTAATGATAAATGTGAAAACAAAAAATCTCTCTTCCAGAGAAATTTTACAAATACTTTTTGAAAACGGATGGTACATAGAAAGAATCGATGGCTCCCATCACATCTTAAAACACCCCGAGAAAAATAATCCGGTGATTGTGCCTCATCCAAGGAAAGCCCTAAAGCAAGGAACGATAAGATCTATATTTAAACAAGCGGGGCTATTAAATTAACCCATCCCCAAAAAATTTCCGAAAGGAGGTTTAAATCATTGAAGAATAAATATTCATACCCGGCGGTTTTTGAACCTGCGGAAGAAGGCGGATATACCGTTACTTTCCCTGATCTGCCAGGGTGTATTACAGAAGGTGATGACGAAGATGAAGCACTACGCATGGCAGAAGAAGCTTTAGGGCTTTATCTTTATACTTTGGAAAAAGAAGACGCTATAATTCCTGAACCTTCTAACATTGATGACGTAAAAGTTCCAGACGGCGGTTTCGTTAGAATTATAGATATCTGGATGCCGCTCGTGAGGGAACGGATCGAGAATAAAGCCGTTAACCTGACCGTCACCCTTCCGCGATGGCTGAAGGATGCAGCTGAAAAGAAAAAAGTCAATTTTTCGCAGGTGCTTCAAGCTGCGCTAAAGGAATACCTTGGTTTACACGTGCGTTAAACTATAGCCGACCGGCAACCGGGAGTAAGGAGCAGAAATCTGCTCCTTTAATTTTTTCAGGCTGAAAATTTTCAAGATAGTCTACAAGTGATATTATCAAAAAATAGCCATTTGACAACAGCCTGATTATCTGATATACTGGACAAAACAATTAAATAGCAACTGAAAAGGACTCACCTTTAAACTGGTCCCGTGAGGCTGGTAAGGTGAAAAGCTGGAAGGAAAAGTATGTACAGCCTTTCTCCACCTGACGGAGAAAGGCTTTTTTGATGAAGACATTCCCCCCTGCTTTACCCTGCCGTCTCAACGGCGGGGTTTTTTAGTATGAAAGGAGGAAGGGCGTTGTTCAAACACAGGCATCTTCTCGGGTTGGGAAAATTGACGGCGGAGGATATCGCCTACATTCTCCGTTTAACGGCTTCTTTCAAGGAAATTATCGACAGGGATGTAAAAAAGTTCCCCACCCTTAAGGGCAAGGCGGTGGTGAACCTTTTTTACGAGGCCAGCACCAGAACCAGAAACTCCTTTGAACTGGCGGCCAAGTACCTGAGCGCCGACACCATCAGCTTCGCATCCTCGGGGAGCAGTGTGGAAAAGGGAGAGACTCTGAAGGACACGGCGAAGACCCTGGAAATGATGGGGGTCGATGCGATAGTCATCCGCCACGGGTCTTCCGGCGCTGCCGAGTTCCTGAGCCGGCATGTGAGAGTCCCGGTCATCAACGCCGGGGACGGCACCCACGAGCACCCCACCCAGGCCTTGCTGGACATGTTCACGGTGATGGAGAAAAAGGGTACGCTCTCGGGTCTGAAGGTGGCGATCGTGGGCGATATACTCCACAGCCGGGTGGCCCGGTCCAACATCTTCGGTTTTACAAAAATGGGCGCCGAAGTTTACGTGGCGGGCCCGGCGACCCTCATGCCCCCGGATGTGGAGAAGACGGGCGCCCGGCTGGCCGGGACCGTGGATGAAGCGGTGAAGGACGCCGATGTGGTGATGGCCCTGCGGATACAGCTGGAACGGCAGAAAAAAGGGATGTTTCCCACCGCGAAAGAGTACTCCGGGTTCTTCGGAATAAACGGCGAAAGATTAAAACTTGCCAAGCCCGACGCGCTCTTGCTGCACCCGGGTCCGGTGAACAGGGGGCTGGAGCTTTGTTCCGAAGTCGTGGACGGACTGCAGTCGCTAATAAACGAACAGGTAAGGAACGGTGTGGCCGTGCGGATGGCGGTGCTGTATATCTTGATCGGAGGTGGCAGAAAGTGAAAAAACTGCTGAAGGGAGCGAGGGTTTTGGACCCGGCCCGGGGACTGGACGGTGTAATGGATGTGCTGATCGAAGGCGGGAAGATCTCCGCCGTGGATAAAGAAGTCACGGCCGGCGACGCCGAAGTGGTGGACCTCACGGGGCTCGTACTGGTGCCGGGACTGGTGGATATGCACGTGCATTTTCGCGACCCGGGTTTTCAATACAAGGAGGACATCGAATCTGGCTCCAGGAGCGCCGCCGCGGGGGGATTCACCACCGTCGCCTGCATGCCCAATACCAATCCCCCGGTAGACAATGCGGCCCTAGTGAGCTACGTCATTTCGAAGGCCGAAAGAGTGGGGCTTGTCCGGGTACTTCCCGTGGGATGCGTATCGAAGGGCCGGCAGGGGAGGGAAATGGCGGAAATAGGCGATATGGCTGCGGCGGGGGCGGTGGCCTTCTCCGACGACGGAAAGCCCGTAGCCGACAGCTCTTTGATGAGAAGGGCACTGCTCTACGCTTCGATGTTCGACAGGGTGGTAATAGACCACTGCGAGGAACCGGCGCTTTCAGAAGGCGGTGTGATGAACGAGGGGTATATTTCGACTGTGCTGGGCCTTCCCGGCACACCCCGTTCCGCCGAGGAAACAGCTGTGGCCCGGGACATCATACTGGCCGGGGAAACCGGTGCCCGGGTCCACATAGCTCACGTGAGCACCCGGGGTTCCGTGGAACTGATCAGGAGGGCGAAGGCCGAAGGGGTCCGGGTTTCCTGCGAGGTGACTCCGCACCACCTGGTTTTAACCGAGGAAGTGGTGATGGGATACGATACCTGCGCTAAAGTCAACCCGCCCCTGCGCACGGAGGAAGATGTCGAGGCCCTGATTGAGGGGCTGAAGGACGGAACCATCGATGCCATAGCCACGGATCATGCGCCCCACTCGGAGGACGAAAAGGACCTGGAGTTCGACAGGGCGGCCTTCGGTATATCAGGCCTGGAAACGGCCCTGGGGCTGGTGCTGACCTGCCTTGTGACCCCAGGGAAACTGAGCCTTTCCGAAGCCGTAAGGAAGATGACCCGGGAGCCTGCCGGCATTCTGGGCGTTGAGGCGGGCACCCTGAAGCCCGGCAGTTCCGCCGACATCACGGTCATAGACCCGGATAGGGAGTGGACGGTAAATAAATACGATTTTCTTTCTAAAGGAAAAAACACCCCCTTTCACGGGTGGAAGTTGAAAGGTAAGGCCGTAATGACGTTTACGGGCGGTAAAATGGTGTTTAAAGACGCCGCATGGGAAAGGGACCGGAAAGCAAGGATTGTATATAAAACGGGGGGATCACCCCGCCCGTAAAAAGGAGGTCTTCGATGAAAGCCATTCTTGTCCTGGAGGACGGGAGCGCCTTCGAGGGTAAAGCCCTGGGGGCCTCCGGGACCGCGTGGGGGGAACTGGTGTTCAACACCGGCATGACGGGATATCAGGAGGTCATAACCGACCCCTCCTATGCGGGACAGATCGTGATTCTGACGTATCCGCTGATAGGCAATTACGGGACCCGTGATGCTTTTTCCGAGTCCCAAAAACCGGTCCTGCGGGGGGTTGTGGTCCGGGAGGCCTGCGAAAGGCCCCCGGCCGGTGACGATGGGAACCTCGACGACTACCTGAAGCGGTGCTGCATAGTGGGCATCGAAAGGGTGGACACCAGGCTTTTAACCAAAAAAATAAGAAGTTGCGGAGTTATGAAGGCCGTTCTGTCCACCGAGCTGGATGTAAGAGATGCCCGGGAGATGCTTCGCCGGCAGCCCGAATTGGGTAGCCAGGATCTGGTAAAACAGGTCACTTCAAAAGGCGTGCGGGTTTACGGCGAAGAAAACGGGATTCCGGTGGCCCTGATGGATTTCGGGGTTAAACACAACATCCTCCGGTGCCTGGTGAGGCGGAGGTGCAGGGTTACGGTTTTCCCGGCGGATGCACCGGCCGGCTCCGTGCTCGAATCCCGGCCCGCCGGAGTGCTGCTCTCCAACGGCCCCGGAGACCCGAAAAAAGCCGGTTACGCCGTAAATACTGTAAGGGAGCTGCTGGGGAAGGTGCCCGTTTTCGGCATATGTCTGGGGCACCAGATAATGGCCCTGGCGCTGGGGGGAGATACTTACAAGCTCAGGTTCGGGCACAGGGGTTCCAACCACCCGGTCAGAGACCTTAAAAATGGTAGGGTATTCATCACATCCCAGAATCACGGTTACGCCGTGGACGGGGCTTCCCTCGAAAAAGGCGTTGAGGTGACCTTCGTCAACGCTAACGACGGCACGGTGGAGGGGCTTGAAGTACCCAAATTCCGGGCCTTTTCGGTGCAGTTTCACCCGGAGGCGTCTCCGGGCCCCGGTGACACCGAATATCTCTTCGACGAATTCCTGAAACTCGCAGGCGGGGAGGTGCGAAGATGCCGAAGGATCCTTCAATAAAGAAAGTCATGGTTATAGGTTCGGGTCCCATCGTTATCGGCCAGGCCGCGGAATTCGACTACGCCGGCACCCAGGCCTGCCTTTCTTTAAAAGAAGAGGGCCTGGAAGTGGTGCTGATAAACAGCAACCCCGCCACAATCATGACCGATTCCAACATTGCCGATAGGGTGTATATAGAACCCCTCACCGTGGAATTTGCCGCGGAAGTCATACGCCGCGAAAAGCCCGACGGTCTTTTGCCAACCCTGGGCGGCCAGGTGGGGCTCAACCTGGCGGTGGAGCTGGCGGAAAGCGGAATACTTGCAAAAGAAGGGGTTAAGCTGCTCGGCACCCCTCTTTCGGCCATCAAAAAGGCTGAAGACAGGGAATTGTTTAAAAGGTTGATGCAGGAAATAGGAGAACCGGTGCCCGAAAGCCGCATAGTATACAGCCCGGAGGAAGCCGTGGCTTTCGCCCGGGAGGCCGGCTTTCCGCTGATAGTAAGGCCCGCGTATACCCTGGGCGGCACCGGCGGGGGCGTGGCCTTCAACGAAGAAGAACTCCTGGAGATTACCGGCCATGGACTGAAGCAGAGCCGCATACACCAGGTACTTCTGGAAAAGAGCCTGCTGGGGATGAAGGAGATAGAATACGAGGTGATGCGCGACGGCAACGACCAGTGCATTGCCGTATGCAACATGGAGAATGTGGACCCGGTGGGCATCCACACCGGCGACAGTATAGTGGTGGCGCCAAGCCAGACACTGTCCGACAGGGAATACCAGAGGCTGAGGGCGGCTTCGCTGAAAATCATAAGGGCCCTGGGCGTAGAAGGCGGGTGCAACGTGCAGTTTGCCCTGGACTCAGAAAGCGGCAGGTATTACGTCATCGAGGTAAACCCCAGGGTAAGCCGGTCCAGCGCCCTGGCCTCTAAAGCCACGGGTTACCCAATAGCAAAGATCGCCGCCAAAATAGCCGTGGGCCTTTGCCTCGACGAAATTAAAAATCCCGTGACCGGCAAGACCACCGCATGTTTCGAACCGGTACTGGACTATGTGGTGGTTAAAATGCCCCGCTGGCCCTTCGACAAATTTACAGAGGCCGACAGGGTCCTCGGTACCCAGATGAAGGCCACGGGAGAGGTCATGGCCATAGACAGGACTCTGGAGGGGGCCCTGATGAAAGGGGTAAGGTCCCTGGAACGGGGCGTGATAGACCTGTCTTTAAAGGGTATGGATGCCTTATCTCTGCAGGAGATAAAAGATAAAATTTCCAGGGCTACCGACGAGAGACTTTTTGCCTTAGCCGAAGCCCTGCGCCGGGGTGTGAACCTCGATGAAATTTGCAATTTATCCGGGATCGACAGGTTCTTCCTTGAGAAAATGAAAAACATCGTAAACATGGAGAACAGGCTTAAAGAGGAGAAATTGACGGGAGGGCTTTTGAAGGAGGCCAAACGGATGGGCTTTCCGGATGCCGTCATAGCAAAGCATGCCGGTTGTGCGGAAGAAGAAGTAAGAGTACTGAGGGGAAAATTCGCCATCAAACCCACATATAAGATTGTGGATACTTGCGCGGCGGAATTCGAAGCACAGACGCCTTATTTTTACTCTACCTTCGAAGAAGAAAACGAGGCCGTGCTCGAAGACAAACCCACAGTCGTCGTAATAGGGTCCGGCCCCATAAGGATCGGGCAGGGCATAGAGTTTGACTACTGCTGCGTGCATTCCGCCTGGGCCGCAAAAAGAAGCGGTTTCAGGACGGTCGTCATTAACAACAACCCGGAGACAGTCAGTACCGACTTCAACATCGCCGACCGGTTGTATTTCGAGCCCCTGTACATTGAGGACGTTATGGCGGTGATAGAAAATGAAAAACCCCTGGGTGTTCTGGTGCAGTTCGGCGGGCAGACGGCCGTAAATCTGGCCGGAGAGCTGGAGAGGCGGGGGATATAAATACTGGGGACCGCCGTGGAATCCATAGATATCGCCGAGGATAGGGAAAAATTCGACGCCCTCTTGAGTGAACTTGGCATACCGCGGCCCAAAGCTGGAGCCGTAAGAAGCACCGCCGAAGCCCTGGAGAAAGCAAGAGAGATAGGTTTCCCCATGCTGGTGCGGCCCTCCTACGTATTGGGCGGCAGGGCGATGGAAATAGTATATAGTATTGAAGAATTGAAGGCGTATATGCAGGAAGCGGTAGAGGTTTCACCGGAAAGGCCCGTGCTCATCGACAGATATATATACGGCACCGAAGTGGAAGTGGACGCGATAAGCGATGGCGCCGAAGTGCTTATACCCGGCATCATAGAGCACATCGAACGGGCCGGGATCCATTCCGGCGACAGCATAGCAGTATATCCTCCCAGGACGTTGACCGAAACGGCGGTTAAAAAAATAGTTGACTACACCACCGGGATAGCCCGGAAACTCTACGTCAGGGGGCTGGTGAACATTCAGTTTGTAGTCCGGGGGGAGGATGTGTACGTAATTGAAGTAAACCCGCGCTCAAGCCGTACGGTGCCTTATCTGAGCAAGATTACAGGTATCCCGATGGTTGAGGCGGCCACCAGGATAGCTCTCGGCGCCACCCTTTCGAGCCTTCGGCTCAAAGGGGGCCTGGCGCCGGAACCCGGTTTTGTGGCGGTCAAAGCCCCGGTGTTTTCCTTCTCAAAACTCCGCCAGGTGGAGACCTCCCTGGGGCCGGAAATGAAGTCCACCGGCGAGGTGCTGGGCATCGACAAGACCTTTGAAAAGGCGCTGTACAAGGCGTTTACCGCCGCTGGATTAAAAATACCCTCCGGCGGGGTTATTCTCGCCACGATCGCCGACCGGGATAAGCCCGAGGCCGTAAAACTTCTGAGAGACTTTCAAAACCTGGGCTTCGACATCTATGCCACGGCGGGCACCGCCCGGGCTCTCGAGGCTGCGGGGGTAAAGGCCCAAGTGGTGAACAAGGTCAGAGAAGGGTCGCCGAATATAATGGACCTGTTTCGGGAGGGCCGGGTGGATATTGTGATAAATACCCTCACCAGGGGGAAGGCGCCTGAACGGGACGGCTTCAAAATCCGGCGGGCCGCCGCCGACGACGGCATTCCGTGCCTCACTTCTCTGGACACCGCCCGGGCCCTTTACAGGGTGATAGAAGCCACCGGCATGAGGGTGACGCCGATTGGAAAGGAAGGGTGATATTCTGGCCGGTTTACTGTTCTCAACAAAAGTGATTCAAAATGTATTGATTGCCTATGACATATATCATATGAAGATATGCTGCCCGGAGGTGGCCGAAAAGGCTGCGCCGGGCCAGTTTCTGCACATTCGATGCTCCGACGGGCCGACTCCACTGCTCCGGCGGCCCATAAGCATCGCCGGAGCAAATGAAAAGGACGGGACGGTGGAAATGGTGTACCGCGTGCTGGGGGAGGGAACGCGCTTGATATCTCAAAAGAAAGCCGGGGAAATCCTTGACGTAATGGGTCCGCTGGGCAGGGGGTTTCCCGTGCCTTTAGACGCCGTAGACCCCGTCCTGATCGGCGGAGGCGTGGGCGTGGCCCCGTTGCTGTACCTGGCCCAAAAGATCGCCGGCCCCCTTTCACGGTCCGGAAGATCCGGAGCCGCCTTCATAGGGTTTTCCACTGCCGGAGAGGTTTTCGGGGTGGATTTCCTGAAATCCTGCGGATTTACTGTGTTTTTAACTACCGACGACGGCACAGCCGGTCAAAAAGGAGTTCCGACGGAGGCGTTTGAAAACTGTATAAAGGGACATGAGGTGCAAAAGCAGTTTGACATCGTATACGCCTGCGGCCCAAAACCCTTCCTGGCAAAGGTAAAAGACGCGGCGGTCCGGGGAAAAATCCCCGCATACCTTTCGCTGGAGGAGCGCATGGCCTGCGGAGTCGGGGCATGCCTTGGATGTGCGGTAAAATCCGCAGGCGAGGGATATAAAAAGGTGTGCAGGGACGGACCGGTGTTTGAGGCGGGAGAAATACAGTTGTAGAATGGAAAAATGCGGTCGGGAAAACCTTAAGGGTTTCAAAAGGATTTAGAGAGGAGAAGCGCTTTGAACCGGGACAAGCTTTCGGAGCCATGCCCAAAAATGGAATACATTCGTAATTGTGCAGTTGACCTTTGCGTTGAAATAGCGGGGATTTCCATGAAAAACCCGGTCATGGTGGCTTCGGGCACTTTCGGGTTCGGAGAAGAGTATGCAAAAATTTACGACATAAACCGGCTGGGAGCCGTGGTTACCAAAGGGATCACCCTTTTACCGAGGCACGGCAATCCGCCGCCCAGGCTTTGCGAGACCCCCGCCGGCCTCCTCAATTCCGTGGGCCTGGAGAACCCCGGCGTTGAGAGGTTTATCAGAGAGGAATGGCCCCGCCTTAAAAAACTCCCGGTGCCGGTTATCGTCAATATAGATGGGGATACGGTGGAAGAATACCGTGAAATTGCAAAGCGGCTGTCGGAGTTAAACGGCCTTGCGGCTCTGGAAGTAAACATATCGTGCCCCAATGTGGAAAAAGGCGGCATTGCCTTCGGTCAGGACCCCGGCAGCGCCTATGAGGTGGTAAGGGCCGTAAAGGAGGCGGCTACGCTCCCGGTAATAGCAAAACTTTCCCCTAACGTCACAAGTATTCAAAAAATAGCAGCGGCGGTGGAATCGGCCGGAGCGGATGCCGTATCTCTTATCAACACCGTTTTGGGCATGGCCGTAGATATCGACAGACAGCGGCCCGTATTTAAAAGGATTTTTGCGGGGCTCTCCGGTCCCGCCGTAAAGCCCATAGCCCTCCGCATGGTATGGGAAGCCTATGAAGCGGTGAAAATACCTGTAATCGGCATGGGAGGCATCAGCACATGGCGCGATGCGGTGGAATTCATCCTGGCCGGGGCTTCAGCCGTGGCGGTAGGTACCGCCGGTTTTATCGACCCTGAAGCGCCTTTAAAAATCATCGACGGCCTTGAGAAATACCTGGTCGAATGCTCGATATGCGAAAGTGCTTTAAAAACCTCCGGCGAAGACAAGACAATAAAACTCCGGGACATTGTCGGCCTGGCCCACAAAAATTTTACGGAAGGAGATTTTTCATGACCCAAGATTTTTCGAAAGTGATTATAGCCCTCGATACCCCTGATGAGAATAAGGCGCTGGGCCTTGTCAGGCTTTTGAAAAACCGGATACGCGTGTTTAAAGTCGGGCTGGAACTTTTCTGCTCCGCAGGCCCGGCCGTAATAAAAAAGATAAATGCGGAAGGGTGCCGGGTCTTTCTTGACCTGAAATTTCACGACATTCCCAACACCGTGGCCGGTGCCGCCCGGGCGGCGGTGCGTTCCGGCGCCTTTATGTTCAACGTGCATGCGTCGGGCGGAAGGGAAATGATGCAGAAGGCCCGCGAGGCTGCCGAAAGAGCTTTTATAGAAAAGGAAAATCATCCGGAAAGGCCCAAAATTTTGGCCGTCACCGTGCTGACCAGCCTGGACGACCGGGACTTAAGAGAAATGAATATCACCGAATCCTCCGCCGGTCAGGCGGTACGGCTGGCGAAGCTGGCCCTGGCTGCGGGCATGGACGGCGTCGTGACGTCACCCGGGGAAATAGAGGCCATCAGGAATGCCGTGGGGAAGGATTTTCTCATAGTGACACCGGGGGTGCGCCCGCCCTGGGCCGGCACCGGTGACCAGAAAAGGGTGGCGACTCCAAAAGAAGCTTTAAAAGCCGGGGCCGACTATATCGTCATCGGCCGCCCCGTTACCGCCGCTCCGGATCCCCTTGCCGCCCTGGAAAGAATTTTTGTTTAAATTTTGTGATTGGAGAGAATCGCTGTGACACAGGAACAGATCAGGAAACTTTTTACCGAAACCGGTGTCCTGCAGACCGGCCACTTTATCCTGACCTCCGGCCGGCACAGCTCGAAATACCTCCAGTGCGCCCGGCTCCTCCAGTATCCCACTGCTGCCGAAAAGGCGTGCCGGGAGCTGGCGCAAAACTTCAAGGATATGGAGGTTCAAACAGTGATCGGCCCCGCCCTTGGCGGCATAATCGTTTCGTACGAAGTGGCGAGAGCGCTTGATGCACGCGCCCTGTTCGCAGAACGGGAAAACGGGCGAATGGTCCTCCGGCGGGGGTTTGCCCTCAAGCCCGGCGAAAGGGTGCTGGTCGTGGAAGACGTGGTCACCACCGGCGGTTCCGTAAAAGAAGTCAGCGAGTTCGTAAAATCCTGCGGCGCCGAAGTGCTTGCGGTGGGGGCCCTCGTAGACCGGAGCGGAGGAAAGGTGGATTTCGGCGTGCCCTCCCGTTACCTTCTGAATCTCGAGGTGGAGTCATACCTCCCGGAAGAGTGTCCTTTATGCGCTCAAGGCATACCGGCGGAAAAGCCGGGAAGCCGAAGTTAAAAAGATGGAAAGCAATGGCTGAAAAATAGGTTTGGCAAACCAAATACGCAGGTCCCTAATCCCTCCTCCCTGCATAATATAGATTAAGAGGGGGGATTTTTTATGAACTGGGCCTGGCTCAGGTTTATCGGAAACATCCTCACCAACGAGGCCGTAATGGAACCCCTCATAGCGGCCGTTCTCGGCTACGGCATAAGCGTGTACAATAAAAACCGGCGGTACCGCATGATAATGGACATTACAGCCGACGTGGTGGACTACATCGAAGAACACTACAAGGAATGGGGCCTGAAGGGCAGCGCCAAAATGGAAAAGTTCCTAGAGATATTTACCAAGGAATTCAAGAAACAGCTCGGGCGAAAGCCGAAAAAAGAGGAACTGGAGACGGCCATGATAAGGGCCGAAGCTCTGGTGCAGAGGGCCAGGAGGGCCTCCAAAACCGGAAAGTAACCCGCGCGGCCCGTCTACCTTTATGTTGCATAAAATTCCATAAAAATATATAATAGTAGTATGCGGCGGCGTTAACTATTCTGACAATTTAGGAGGTTTCTTATGAAGGACGTCAAGGCAGAGATACAGGATAAGCTGAAGGAACTGACGGTGTCCGCTCTCAAGAAGGCCGTTGACGAAGGGGTTCTGAACCTTGCTAAAATTCCGGATTTCAACATAGAGGTGCCTCAGGCTGAAGCCCACGGCGATTTTGCCGCCAATGTGGCGATGGTGGCGGCGAGGGAGGCAAAAATGCCGCCCAGGAAGATCGCGGAGATAATAAAGGAGCGAATGGAAACCACCGGCACCGGCGTAGAGAGGATTGAAGTGGCCGGACCGGGTTTTATAAATTTTTACCTTTCACCCACCTGGGCCCACGGTGTAATCCCGGTAATCCTAAACGAAGGCGACGCTTACGGTCGCCAGGATATCGGGAAGGGCAAAAAGGTGCAGGTGGAGTTTGTCAGCGCCAACCCCACGGGCCCCATGCACATGGGCAACGCCAGGGGAGCCGCTCTGGGGGACGCCCTGGCGTCGGTGCTGGAAATGGCCGGTTACGACGTCACCAGGGAATTTTATATAAACGATGCCGGAAACCAGATTGAAAACTTCGGGCTCTCACTGGAGGCAAGATACCTGGAGCTTCTGGGCTATGAAGGCCGGATTCCCGAAGGGGGATACCACGGGGAGGACATAAAAGACCACATGCGGGAACTGATAGAGAAGGAAGGCGACCGCTTCCTCCACGTGGACCCGGCCGAAAGGAGAGCCTATTTTATAGAGTACGCCCTGAAAAAGAACATAGATCGCATGAAACGGGACCTTGAAAACTTCGGCGTCTACTTTGACGTATGGTTTTCCGAAAGGAGCCTTCACAATGAAGGTAAGGTACAAGAGGTCATCAGGCTCCTTACGGAACGGGGATATACCTACGAAAAGGATGGAGCCCTTTGGTTCAAAGCGACGGAATTCGGAGTGCCCAAGGACGAGGTGCTCGTGAGACAGAACGGTGTACCGACATATTTTGCTTCGGACATAGCCTACCATAAGGATAAATTCGACCGGGGTTTTGAATGGGTCATAGACATCTGGGGAGCCGACCATCACGGCCACGTGCCCAGGATGAAGGGAGCCCTGGCGGCTCTCGGGTACGACCCGGAAAAGCTCACCGTTATAATAATGCAGCTGGTGCGGCTTTACAGGAACGGAGAAATCGCGCGCATGTCCAAGCGCACCGGACGGGCGGTGACGCTGGCGGACCTGGTGGAAGAGGTGGGGAAGGATGCGGCCCGGTTCTTCTTCAACCTTAGGGGTGCCGATACCCACCTGGATTTCGACCTGGACCTGGCGGTCAAGCAGTCGGAGGAAAACCCGGTGTACTACGTCCAGTACGCCCACGCGCGCATAGCCAGCATCTTCAGGCAGGCCGCCGAGCAGGGCGCCGCCGTGCCCGAGGTCCGGGATGTGCCCGCCGGAGATCTGGATAGGCTCCTTTCGATGCTGACCCAGGACACCGAGGTCCAGCTTATTAACAAACTTGCGGATTTTCCGGGAGAGATAAGGGTAGCAGCGTCCACTCTTTCACCCTACCGCATAGCCAATTACACGCTGGAACTGGCGGCGGCTTTTCACTCCTTTTACAACGTATGCCGCGTGCTGACCGGAGACCCGGACCTGACCACCGCAAGGCTCATGCTGGTAAAGGCGGTGCAGCAGGTCCTGAGGAACGCCTTCAGGATCCTGGGCATTTCTGCTCCCGAGAGGATGTAATGTAATTCAGGATAGCGGATAATACTACCAACTTTCAGCCCCGGCGGAAGGGTAACAGCAAGGCCACCTTAGAATTCGACCGTCGCCGCTCCCGGTAAGGGGCGAGCGAAGCCGGGCCGGAGCGCAGGAGGCGCGGAGAGAGGGACGCGGCAAGGATGCCGCATTCCCGCGGTGCCCGGCAGAGCGCAGCACCGAGCCCTGGAGCGGTCAGGGAGAATTCTCGGGTGCCGGATGTTACCCTCCGCATCGGGGTGCTGAAGAGACGTACCGTATTCCATTGAACTTCGAAGGGAGGGGGAAATTGAGCGAGCTTGAAGCCGTGAGGGCTCAACTGGAGCTCCTGCTTTCCCACGTGGAAGAAGGGGTCCACATAGTGGACCACAGGGGGATCTCCGTATATTACAACAGAGCCGCTTCAAAGATCGAGGGTCTGTCGCCCTCGGAGGTGCTGGGCCGCCACTTGCTCGACGTTTTTCCCTCCCTCTCCGAAGAAAACAGCACGCTTCTCAAGGTGTTGAAGACCGGAGAGCCGATTTACGACCAGGAACAGACCTTCACCAACTACAAAGGAAGAAAGATCACCACCATAAACAGCACCCTGCCGGTAAAGGTGAACGGCAGGGTGATAGGAGCTATGGAGATTTCCAGGGATGTGACCTCGGTAAGGGACATGTCCGAGCGGATTACGGACCTGCAGGCCATCCTGTACGGCCGGCAGGTAAAGCCGGACCTGAAGAAAAACGGCACCTCCGGTTACACCTTTGACGATATAGTGGGCAGGAGCGAGGCCATCGTCGAACTGAAAAAGCTGGCTTCGAGGGCGGCAAAGAGCTCCATACCCGTGCTTGTCTGGGGAGAGACCGGCACCGGCAAGGAACTCTTCGTTCAGGCCATACACAACGAAAGCCCCAGGAAAAACAAACCCTTTATACCCCAGAACTGTGCGGCCCTGCCCGGGACCCTGCTGGAGGGCATCCTGTTCGGGACGATAAGGGGAGGATTCACCGGGGCCGAGGACCGGCCCGGCCTTTTCGAGCTGGCCGACGGGGGCACCCTATTCCTGGACGAAATAAACACAATGCCCCTGGAGCTTCAGGCAAAGCTATTAAGGGTGCTGCAGGAAGGGACCATACGCCGCATAGGCGACACCAGGGTGCGTTTCGTCGATACGCGGGTTATAACGGCCTGCAGCGAGGACCCGGTGGAAGCCGTACAAAAGAAAAAGCTCAGGGAGGACCTGTTTTTCCGGATAAACGTGGTATCTTTAAGGATCCCTCCGCTGAGGGAGCGCAGGGAGGACATACCCCTGCTGGTGGACCACTTCATAAAAAAGTTCACCGGGGAGGAGAAAGAGGTCAGGGTTTCCGACGAGGTCATGAAGATTTTCTTCGATTACCCCTGGCCCGGCAACGTCAGGGAGCTGGAGCACGCCATAGAGGGCGCGCTGGTCATAATGGAGGGAAACGAAATACAACCGGCTCACCTTCCCATTCAGATAAAGGCCCATTTTTCGCCTCAGAAGGGGCGTATCGCCTGCTACGACAACCTGAACCTGAACGACGCCCTGGAGAGGGTGGAGGCGGACCTGATCAAAAAAGCTTTGGAAAGGTCAAAGGGCAACATCTCCAGTGCCGCCCGGATGCTGGGCATTCCGCGGCAGACCCTGCAGTACAAGCTGCGAAAGCTAAAGGGAGAGGACGGTGACCTTTCCAGGAATTAGCTTATCAGGAAATGGTTAAAATAAGAAAAGTCGAGCAGGAATTTAGCGATTTTCCAAGAATATATAATTAGCATTGCACCATATGTATGTACAGAGGCGAATTGAGTGCGAAAATACCAAAAGAAATATATATCGGCGTTGATAAATCAAGGTTTGCTTGAAAAGCCTTGAAAGAAAGGGAGGTTTTATTGTGAAAATTAGGTGGTTCGGCCATGCGTGCTTCCTTCTCGAATCCCAGACCGGGACCAAGATAGTAACCGACCCCTTCGACGGGAGTGTGGGCTATAAAATACCCAAGGTCGAGGCCGACGTGGTCACCGTAAGCCACGACCATTATGACCACAATTACGTGGAGGCCGTGCAGGGAGACCCGACTATAATCAAGGCCCCGGGAGAATACAGCACCGGAGGTGTGACCATCAAAGGCATCCCCGCCTTTCACGACGAAGTGAAGGGTGCTAAAAGGGGCCCTGTGGTGATATACGTATACGACGTAGACGGCATAAGGGTCTGCCACGTGGGCGACCTGGGCCACCTGCTCACAAAACTCCAGGTGGAGGAAATCGGCAGGGTTGACGTGCTGTTACTGCCGGTTGGAGGTACGTTCACGCTGGACGCCGAGGGTGCCGCTGCCGTAATGGAGCAGCTTTCCCCGAAGATAACCATCCCGATGCACTTCAAGACCCCGGCCGTCAGCATGCCCATAGACCCGGTGGATAAATTCCTAGAAAAGGTTGGCGGCGGGGAATACCTGGAGTCCAACACCGTCGAAATCACCGGTGAGGACCTGAAGGCGGAAGGCCGCAGAATCCTGGTCCTCAAGTATGAATAGACATTTCGCACGGGGGTAAAAGCAGTGGCGAGTACCATCACCGCTGCTTTTTATTTGGGGCGGCAAGGCTATTGACAATTAACTTTGCAAATGCCTAAAATAAAATGTATGGCCTTTTTTATGTACGGAATTTTCTCAAGGAGGACTTATAATGGGGACCAAGTTCATCTTCATAACAGGAGGAGTTGTTTCATCCCTGGGCAAGGGCATTACCGCGGCGTCGCTGGGGCGCCTTCTCAAGAGCCGGGGTCTTTCGGTATTCATGCAGAAGTTTGATCCATATATAAACGTGGACCCGGGGACTATGAGCCCCTACCAGCACGGAGAGGTGTTCGTGACCGAGGACGGCGCGGAGACGGACCTGGACCTGGGGCACTACGAGCGGTTCATAGACGTCAACCTGACGAGAGACAGCAATGTCACCACGGGACAGATCTACTGGTCGGTCATAACCAAGGAGCGGAGGGGGGATTACCTGGGGGCGACGGTACAGGTAATCCCGCATATAACCAACGAGATAAAGGAACGGATTACCAGAATAGCCCGCAAATCATCTCCTGACGTGGTCATCACCGAGATCGGCGGCACGGTGGGTGACATCGAAAGCCTCCCGTTTCTGGAGGCCATAAGGCAGATCAGGACCGATCTCGGCAAGGACAACGTGCTCTACATCCACGTGACCCTGGTGCCGTACCTTTCAAGGGCCGGGGAACTGAAGACCAAGCCCACCCAGCACAGCGTAAAGGAGCTCCGGAGCATAGGTATACAGCCTGACATTATCGTCTGCCGCTCCGAAAAGCGCTTATCCGAGGAGCTCAAAGAAAAAATCGCTCTTTTCTGCAGCGTGGAACCCGAGGCGGTGGTCCAGAATTACGACGCCGACAGCATATACGAGGTGCCGCTGATCCTGAAAAAAGAGGGCCTTGATGAGGTGGTGGCCAGAAAACTCGGATTGGACGGCAGAAAAGCGGACCTGACCGAGTGGGAAGCGATGGTCGAGAGGGCCAAGAATCCTTCGAAGCGGGTCAGCATAGCCCTGGTCGGCAAGTACGTGGAACTTCACGACGCATATCTGAGCGTGGCCGAAGCCCTCTACCACGGCGGCATAGCCAACGACTCGCGGGTTGACATAAAGTGGGTGCACTCTGAGGACCTGGAGGATGACGGTATAGACCTGGAGGAAGTCTTCTCCGGTGTCGACGGCGTGCTCATCCCCGGCGGCTTCGGCGACAGGGGCATAGAGGGCAAGATTAAGACCATAAGGTACGCCCGGGAGAAAAAGATACCGCTCTTCGGCATCTGCCTCGGCATGCAGTGTTCGGTAATCGAATTCGCCCGCAACGTATGCGGCCTGGAAGGCGCCCACAGCACCGAATTCGACCCGAATACGCCCCACCCGGTGATAGACCTGTTGCCGGAACAAAAGGGTATAGAAGCCAAGGGCGGCACCATGCGCCTGGGGCACTACCCCTGCCGCATTACCCCGGGCACGAAGACCATGGAGGCTTACGGGGAAGAGATGATCGAGGAGCGGCACCGCCACCGCTATGAGTTCAACAACGACTATAAAGATGTGCTTACAAAGGCCGGTATGGTAATTTCGGGACTTTCGCCCGACGGCAGGCTGGTGGAAATAATAGAGCTGAAGGACCACCCCTGGTTTGTGGGGACCCAGTTCCACCCTGAATTCAAATCCAGGCCCAACAGGCCTCACCCCCTATTCAGGGACTTCATAAAAGCCGCCCTGCAGTATAAAGAAAATAAACTGAAATAAAAAAGCTGGAAGCGCTATGCTCCAGCTTTTTTATAAACTCCTCCAAAATTCTTCTTCTGTAATCTTAAGTTGTAAATTTAGTATTTTTCTCCATAAATACCCGGGATCTCCTTATGAAGAGCATGGCTCACTCTCGTCCTCAATACCGAACCGTCCGATAAAACCTTTTCATAATACCAGTGATCGGTATTTTTCACCATTACCCAACCGTTTTTTTCGCAGTACATTTTCAGGTCTCTAAATTTAGGAGGCATGGCTTAACCTGAACAAAGACTTTATTTCTTCATCGGAATCGCAGAGCATCAACCGGAGTATATACGGAAAATGAGGCTTGCGGTTGGGTGAGTTGAGAAAAAGCATGGACCTTTCCAGGTACTCTGTAGTGTAATCCTTTAATTCTTTAACCAACTCCTCTACCGCTCTGTCCATGTCAGGAGCATTAACTGCAATTTCAAGAGCGTCCATTGACAGTGTAATAGACCCGTCTTCCTCTCGATAAACCTCAACTTTGAATTCTACCGGTGTTAAATAAGCCCTTAAAAGGTCCTTTCTGACCATTAGTATTTCCTGGTCTCTATTTCTTTTTATTATCGCCGGTTTCAGCTCGTTGTAAACCGAATTGAAAACCCTTGAAAAGTCGTTTCTGGCCTCTGTAAACCCGTATTCATTGATCATGAAATCATCTCCTCACGTTCATAATAGCACAGGTGCACACAAAGGGCAATATGAGCATAAATATAGATTGAATAACAGCGCCTGAAAGTTTATAATATACTCGACCAGACGTGGAAATAATTCTCAAGAAAGCGAGGGAATGCCTATGCTAAGAAAACTCACCGCCGGGGAACTGTGTGCGACGTGCGACCCGGCCGTTTTTAATTTCCGGTCCACCAAAGAAATCGAGCCCCTTTCGGATATAATAGGCCAGGAACGCGCCATAAGGTCCATGGAATTCGGCTTGAGGATAAACCGAAAAGGTTACAATATATTCGTGACCGGGCCCAAAGGCACCGGCAGGACTACATATACCAGGGCGGCGGTATCCAGGGTGGCTGCGGAAAAGCCCGTTCCCGACGACATCCTCTACGTTTACAACTTCGCAAAACCGGAAAAACCCCTGGCCATATTCCTGCCCGCCGGCAGGGGTTCGGAATTCGCAAGAGATATGGAGAAGCTCATTGAAGAAATCCGGCGGGAGATCTCCCGGGTCTTCGACGACGAGAAATTCGAAAACCAGAGGCAGGAGCTGGTGGAGAAGTACCAGAAAATGTCGGTGGAGCTCTTCGAGAAGCTGGAGCAGTCGGCTAAAGCCGACGGCTTCACCGTGCAGCGCACCCCCCAGGGCTTTATAACCATTCCGCTCAAGGACGGCAGGCCCATGAACCAGGAAGAATACGACGCTCTGACCGGCGAGGAGAGAAAAGAGCTGGAAGAGAAGAGCCGGGCCCTCCAGAGCAGGATTGATGAGACCCTCCGGAAGATGAGAGCCCTGGATAGAAAGATCAGGGAAGAACTTTCCGAGCTGGAAAGGAAGACGGCGCTGACGGCCGTGGACCCGTATTTCGAAGAAATAACTTCTAAATACGCGGGGTTTGAAAATATAATAGCTTATGTGAAGGCCGTGAAGGAAGACATAATCAAAAACCTGGCTGTGATCAGGGCCGATGCCAGGGAAAAGGGGGAAGCCCAGGAAAATTCGACGGGGACGGGCCAGGCCGTGCCCCGGGAGGACTTCTTCATCCGCTATAAGGTGAACCTGTTCGTCGACAACAGGGCTACAAAGGGTGCCCCGGTGATCTTCGAGACCAACCCCACCTATTACAACCTCTTCGGCAAAATCGAGGGAAGGGCCTTTTTCGGCACCGTCGTCACCGACTTTACAATGATAAAAAGCGGGGCTGTCCACCGCGCCAGGGGCGGGTATCTGGTGCTCCAGGCCGAGGACCTTTTTAAAGACCCCTTTGCCTGGGATACTTTAAAGCGCACCCTCAAAAACGGCGAAGCCCGGGTGGAGAACATCGGGGAACAGTACCGCGCCGTGCCCACGGTGACCCTGAAACCGGAGCCCATACCTCTGGACGTCAAGGTCATAATAATAGGAAGCCCCTTCATCTACTATATACTCAACGACTACGACGAGGACTTCCGGAAGCTCTTTAAGGTAAAAGTCGACTTCGACATAGAGATGGAAAGAAATCCGGTCAATATGAAACATTACGCCTCTTTCATCAGCCACATATGCAGGGAAGAAAACCTGCTGCCCTTCGAGTCTTCCGCTGTGGCGAGGGTGATCGACTACAGCTCCCGCCTGGCCGAAGACAGGAAAAAGCTCTCTACCAGGTTTAACGAAATTGCAGAAATAATCTACGAAGCCGGCGCCTGGGCCGCCATGGAGGGCGCCGAGTCGGTTGAGGCAAAACACGTGGATAAGGCCGTCGAAGAAAAAGTGTACCGCTCCAACATGATAGAAGAAAAGCTTTTTTCCATGATCAGACGGGGCGAGATCATAATAAGCACCGAGGGGCAGGCGGTGGGCCAGGTGAACGGCCTGTCCGTAATAGACATCGGCGACTACGTTTTCGGCCAGCCCTCCCGCATCACCGCCCGGACCTTCCTGGGGGACGCAGGGGTGATAAACATCGAGCGGGAGGCGAAGCTCTCGGGCAAAATCCACGACAAGGCGGTGATGATCCTCGCCGGCTACCTGGGCGAGAAATACGCCAGAGAAATGCCCCTTTCGGTCTCCGCCAGCATAACCTTCGAGCAGAATTACGGCGGCGTCGAGGGCGACAGCGCCACCTGCGCCGAGCTTTTGGCCCTGCTTTCCAGCATATCCGGCATACCGGTGCGCCAGGATTTCGCCGTAACCGGTTCCCTGGACCAGCACGGCAACGTGCAGCCGGTGGGCGGGGTCACGTATAAAGTGGAGGGTTTTTACCACACCTGCAAGATAAAGGGGCTTACGGGCACCCAGGGTGTGGTGATACCCGCCAGGAATCTGGATAACCTGATGCTGAAGCGGGAAGTCATCGACGCCGTGAAGGAAGGCAGGTTTCACATATACGCCGCCGAAACCATCGACGACGTCATAGAAATCATGACGGGATTAAAGCCCGAACAATTCCACATGAAGGTAATGGAATCCTTAAAGGAAATGGCGGAAAGGGCTAAAGAATTTTTCGATGGAGAAAATAAAAAACAGGAGTGAGAACCATGAAACGTCTAATAACCATTGCCCTAATAGTCCTTGTCATAGCCTCTGTCATCGCGGCCTTCGCGCTCGGCCCCGGGAGCAGGGAAGGTCTTGCCCCCCGGGAGGGAAATATGGTGGGAGTCATAAACCTGGAAGGCGTCATAGCGGGAGGAAGCGGCGGCACGTTTTTGTCGTCGGGCACCGACCATATAGTCCGCCAGCTGCACGAGGCGGCGCAGGACCCTTCCATAAAAGCGCTGGTAATAAGGATAAACAGCCCGGGCGGCTCGGCGGCGGCTTCCCAGGAGATCTACGAAGAGGTGCTGAAGGTGAAGGAGTCCGGCAAGAAGGTGGTGGTCTCCATGGGAGACGTGGCGGCATCGGGCGGCTACTGGGTGGCCAGCGCCGCCGATAAGATCGTGGCCAACCCCGCCACCATCACCGGGAGCATAGGAGTGATAATGGAATTTCAAAACGTGGAAGGGCTTTACGACAAGTTGGGGCTCAAGGTCAACGTCATAAAAAGCGCCGAACACAAGGACATTGGCTCCCCCACGCGCCCCATGACTGAAGAGGAACGGGCCATATTCCAGGGGATGGTGGACGACATCTACAATCAGTTTATCGACGTGGTGGCGAAAGGCCGGAACATGGACCGGGAACAGGTAAAAGAACTTGCCGACGGCAGGATATTCACCGGCAGGCAGGCGAAGGAACTGGGCCTTGTGGACGAACTCGGGAATTTTTATGAAGCCCTGAAGATCGCCGCCGAACTTGCCGGCATCGAGGGCGAGCCGGTAATTAAGGAGTACGGCAGAAAAACCCCCCTGGATATTTTACTGTCCGGAGCATCGGCTCTTTTTGAAAGCCGGAATATAATACTTCCCTGGGGAATCGATCCCGCCGGCCTTCTCCGGGCTCCGGAAATGAAATAAACGGACGGAGGTGTGACGCGTGGAAGAAGAAAAAAATACCGCCAAACTCGACAAAAAGGGCTTTTTCAGGGATTTCATAGATAACATCACCGGCGTGCTTTTTTCTCCGGCCGAGGCCCTCCGGAAGGTGTCCTTCGAGCGGAAAATCGCCCAGGGCCTCATAGTGCTGATCCTTTCGCACCTTCTGCCGTCGCTGGCAGCCGTTCCGGGCAGCGCGGACATTCTGGGCAGGATGCCCGTTTCAACTTACGGCGGCATGACAATGGAAAATATTTTTCCCGGACTTCAGAATATGGTACCATCCCTGGTAACCATGGGCGTAATTTTTGGAGTTCTGATATGCCCCATGATGCACTTCGTATTCACGGCGGTCCTGGAACTTACCTCGCAGTTTCTGGGCACGGGAGTGACGGCACTGTCCGAAGGTGAGATTGCCGCGATAGGCCCCCTCAAGACCGGCCCTGCCCTTTTTGCAGCCCTGGCCTTTGCCACACTGCCGCGGGTGTTCATGACCCCCGTCAATTTGCTGGTGAGGGTGACGGGAGTCAACCTGAGTCCGCTTTTCAGCCTTATCTTCTGGATCTGGGTTATGATCCTCCAGATCATTGCGGTGAGGGAGACCCATGGTTTCACCACCGGCCGGGCGACCCTGGCCTACTTCGCCCCCGTGCTGGCGGTGGCGGCCCTGGTTATAGCGTTGGTCGTAATGGCCCTTTCGGTTTTCGTTCCGGCTATGCGGAACTTCTGGTAAAAATTTTATGTGTACAGGGAGGAATTTACCAAGATATATAGAATATATATATCTACCGGTGTGTGTCTATTTTTCACCAAATCCAAGTAAATCAAAGAAAAACCGCGAATATTACCGGATTGTTACAGTTATATTACAATTTTGGCAATTATATTGACGCTCCAATAGGCTGATGCTATAATAGCAATAGAATTTGAACATTGACAACCGAATAATGAGCCTCGGCTCATACTCAAATCCGATGACCAGAAGCGAGAAGGCTCATTATTTTTGGATAAAAGTTTTCTAATGTTTTATAAACATGGCAATTGCGCGCAATATCATCCTGTGGATGGTATGGCGTATGATAATCTCAAGAATATAACCTTTGCATATATTCGAGAGGGGGGATATAAAGAAGTTATAAAGCTTTGTTAATATAAATATTTATAAAAAACAATAAGGAGGATTTGGGTATGAAGCGATTCAAAAAGCTCTTAGTAACCCTACTTGTTCTCACATTTGTGCTGAGCACAGTGAGCGTAGGGTTCGCAGCAACAACCGAAACGTCGCCTTCGGTAGTAAGGGCCAAAGCGCTCGGAATACTGAAGGGTGACGAGAAGGGCAATCTGAACCTTGACAAGCCCATCACCCGTGCAGAAGCACTCACATTAATCGTCAGGATTTCCGGACTTGAGAGTTCTGCCAACCTCATGAAAGGCCAGACTCAGTTCAAAGACGTACCTGCTACTCACTGGGCAACTGGCTACATAAACCTGGGAGTTGGCCAGGGTATTATCAAAGGGTATCCCGATGGCACCTTCAGGCCCAATGCTAACGTAACATTTGCAGAAATGGCAAAAATGCTCCTTTACGCTATGAACTACGGCGTAACAGTTGAAGGTGCTCCCTGGCCCGCTGGCGTAATGGGCAAAGCTGATGACCTCGGAATATTCGACGATGTTAATGCAGTGCCCAACGTTCCGGCGCTTCGCGGCGATGTCGTCGAGATGATCGACAACTCCCTTACCATAAAGCACCTGAAGCAGGTTGGCTACGGAGACCTCAAGCAGTATGAAGAGGGCGACGAGACCTTCCTGTCCAAGCTGGATGTCGAAGAAATTGACGGCAGGATTACAGCCGTTGACGTGAAGGACAAAGAAGTAACCGTTGACCCCGATGACGAAGACCTTAAGACCAAAACCTACACCCTGCTCAACGAAGAAATTGACATCGAAAGCCTGCTGGGTGTAGAAGCTACAGTATGGGTAAATGACAATGACGAGATCTTCTTCATCGATCCGAACATGGACGATGTGAAGGTCGACATCGTGGATGAAAATATGGCAGATGATGACGACGATGAGATCGACCTCAAACTTGTCGGCGACTCTTTTGACCTTGCCGATGATGTGAAAGTTTATATCAACGGTGCTAAAGCCGATCTCGAGGATCTGAAAGCAGGAATGTATGGTAACTTCGTGTTTGAGGATGACGAGATCGTCTACATCAACGTAAAAGAGTGGAACAAAGTCGATGCCGGAGTAGTAACCAAAGTTGAGGATAAGATAATTACCTACTTCGATGAGAATGGCACCGAAGATGAGATCGACATGGAAGATCCGGACGATGGGTACGTAATAACCCTTGACGGCAAGAAGATCGATCTCGATGACATTGAGAAGAACGACGTAATTTATGTTGCTGACTACGATGATGTCTATCATATACTGGTCGTAAGAAAGACCGTTGAGGGCAAAGTTGAAAGGGTAAAAGATGAAGAAGTCAAGATAAATGGAACTACTTATGACGTATCCGATAAAGCTACTTATTCCCTCAATGAAGACGAAGATATAGCTGCTTTCACTGCAGACGCCGTAACAGACATGGCGGGCGAAACTGCTCTCACTATCCTCGACCTTGCCGGTGAGGTAAGGCACATAACTTCCGCTGTTGAGTCGACTTCCGACGACATCTTCGGCGTACTCACCAAAGTTGATACCTACAACGAAGTAGTGAAAATATTTGCCAACGGCGAATCCAAGTCCTACGAAATCGACGGCGGAATCTATGCTGGAGATCAGGCGAAGGATGCTGCTGAAATTTCTTTAGATGATCTGTATGCTTACACCGCAAATCATGATGGCGATAGTGAAGACGATGAGTATGTAATAGTTAAATTTGCTTTAAACAAAGACGGCGAAATAGATGACCTGTATGTATTAGGCTTCTACGAAGCTGATAGTGGCTTTAAGACAGTAAGTGATGTAGTGTATGACGTAGATGCTGAATTTGTCGATTATACTATTAGATTCGAAGACGTTATAGAGGATTTCGACGAAGATCATGACAAGATAGAGGCCAGTGACGAGTATTTCGTAACGTCGACCACCACTATCATCGATGAAATCGACGATATGGATATAGTAAAATGGGACGATATTAAGGAAAAAGAAGTTGGCGACGATGTTGATGCTATTGTAGTTTTTGACGATAAGAACGATGCAAAACTAGTAGTCTTCGTGGCTGGTTTCACAACCATAGCTGAAGATGAAGAACTGGGCGTCGTTCTCGACAAGTTCGTCGAAGACGGCGATTGGAAAGCTACGGTTAAGGTATACGATGGCGAAGAAAAGGACTATGTATTAGCTGACAAGGATGACGTACAACTCGGTGAGACAATTGTATTCACCGTCAATAGCGACAATGAGTTAGATCCGGTAGTGACAGTTGTATACGAGAATCCTGAAGACACAATAGCGGTTGACAACTCCGATGATGTCTATAAGTATGTAGATGGAACCGTAAAAGCAAAAGACGGTAGCTATATTAAAGTAGACGAAGATGGCGATGGTGACATTGACGGAACTTACAAAGCTGATGCTAAGACACTGATCTACGACGTAACTGGTGATGACGTACTCGGAGATATTGATGAAGCTTCCCTTTCCGATGTCAAGGTCGGAAAGAACGTTGGCCTGGTAGTTGACGGCAAATCTATAGCAGTACTCTACATCATAAGCGAACCGATAGAAGAGGAAGAAGATACTGATGCTGCAATTACAGCTAACTTTGATGAAACAACTGATGAGCTAGAGATAACTGTAGCTAATGTTGAAGATGCTTATGCTATAAGAGTATATGATGCTGAAACCAATGAAGTATTGACCAGTTTTGCAACACTCGATGAAAATGGAACAGCGATATTTACAGTAACTAGTGGAGAAAATCCTGTATTTGTTAAAGTTAGAGTATACGATGATAATATGGAGACACTACTCGAAAAAGTGGTAGCAGTTAGAGTTAATTAGTCGAAAGCTAGGAGAGAGAGGAAAATCCTCTCTCTTCCTTTTTTGTTTCCACTGTATGGGCTAATCTTTTGCAGTGAAAGTCTGCATGGGGCAGGTAGCGGGGACAAATAACTGAATGACAATACTGTCAGCTAACCACTAGTTCTGCGACAGCGCAGAGACCGCCTACAGGTACGGTTTCATCAGGGGTGATCAGAACGGTTTGTTCAACCCCGGGATGGGTGTCTCTCGCCAGGAGATGGCAGCTGTACTGGTCAGAGCCATGAACCTTGAAAAAGAGGCTGCTCTGATGTCCGACTCAGAGGTGGAGTCACTGCTTGCCTTCAAAGACGAGAGCGAAATCGAGCCCTGGGCCATGAAGTACGTTGCTGCTGCCGTAAAGTACGGGCTCATTAAAGGTAATCCCGACGGTACCTTCGGGTCCAAGGATTTCACCAGGCGCGACCAGGCGGCTGCGGTGATCTTTAGACTGCTTAAGCAGAAGCGAAGGGTATAGAGTTAAATATTAAGCCCGGCGGTTCTAAAACAGCCGGGCGTTCTATTTTTTATGTCTGCTGTATTATTACAACCTCTTTTATCTTTTTTAATTATTGATATAATATTAATAACAAATAGAATTTAAATGACAGGTACTGTAAAGGATTAAAAATTCAGTTTGAAAGAGCTTAATATAATGAGGTGGAATTATGTTATCGGAACCCAATTACACTAATATCCAACTTACGTAGGAATTTATAAGCATATTATCTAAAGTCGGCATTGGTAAATCTATTGATGAAAGATAAGGTTATCCCTTGCCATTAGTTTTTATGTAGAAAAAATTGTGACCTTAGAGAAGGCGGCAGAGCTTGCGGGTAAGCCCCTTGCAAATTTTATAGAAATACTGAAGAGCAAAGGAATACCATGGATGGATTATAGTAAAGAACACGTAAACGAAGATGATTTTGCCATAAGAAAATATAATACCGAATAGGAGAAAAAGAATGAGTAAAATTATTAGCAACTCAGAATTCTCAAAAGTGAAGGTGAAAGTTAATAAATGAGGCAAAACGCCCGGCGGTATAAACCGCCGGGCGTTGCTATTACTCATACCGCAAAGCCTCTACGGGGTTGAGGCCGGCGGCCCTGCTGGCGGGGTAAAGGCCGAAGAAGACACCCACCAGCAGCGAGAAGCTGAAGGCGAGAATTACGAAGGGGGGCGCGAATTTTACGCTTATGCCCAGGGCGCTCTTCAGGGCGTAGGCGGCGGCGAAACCCGAAAGCACCCCGAATACTCCGCCGGAGCCGCTGAGGATGATGGATTCTATGAGGAACTGGAGCAGTATATCCTGCTTCGTGGCTCCCAGGGCCTTGCGGATGCCGATTTCCTTCGTTCTCTCCGTTATTGACACCAGCATTATATTCATTATCCCGATGCCGCCGACAAGCAGGGAGATGGCGGCTATACCGCCCAGCATGGCGGACATGGCGCCGGTGGTCTGCTGGACTGTCTCAAGCACCTGGGTCTGGTCGAATATCCGGAAGCTGTCTTCATCCCCTCTGAATTTTTTTAGGAGCTCGGAAGTCAAATGGTCGATTGCCGGCTGCACGACTTCCGGGGAGCCGGCCTGCATGTAAATCTGGTTTATGCCACTTCTGCCGGTGAGGGTGCAGGCCACGGTGATGGGGATCAGTATTATTTCGTCTTCGGAGCCTCCTATCGTGTTGCCCTTGGGTGCGAGGACCCCGATTACCTCGAAGATCCTGTTCTTCACCCGGATTTCCTGGCCCAGGGGGTTGGTGCTCCCGAAGAGTTCTTCAGCCGCGGTGGAACCTATAACCGCCACGCTTCGCCTGAGCCTGACGTCGTCGGTGGTAAAAAACCTTCCCCGGGCTATGATCAGGTTCCTTATGGCCGCGTAGGCTTCGTTGGTGCCGGTGATGTTTACATCCATACTCTCGCCCCTGTAAACGGCCTTGAGCCTGGCGGTGGAAACCGGAGCCGCGTTATCTATGAAGGGGTTTTTGGACGAAAGCTCCTGGAATTCTTCGTATGTCAGGGAATTCGCAGGCCCGCGGCCCGTAATGTTCACCGCTATGAGGTTGGCGCCCAGGCTTTTAATGTTCTCTTCTATTTGAGATGCCGTGCCCTGAGTTATTGATACCAGGGTAATTACCGAAGCGACGCCTATGATTACGCCGAGCATGGTGAGGAAGGAACGCATTTTTTTGCGGGTGATGCTCCTTAGGGCCATCTTTATATAAGCGGAAAAAGGCATTTTAATCCTTCACCCTTTCGTCGCGGACTATTTTTCCGTCCCTTATTTCGATTTTTCTCTTGGCCCTGGCAGCGATCTCCCTGTCGTGGGTTATGAGTATTACGGTTTTTCCGGACCCGTTTAGTGATTCCAGGATGTTCATTACTTCGGCGCCGGATCTGGAGTCCAGGTTGCCCGTGGGTTCATCGGCCAGGATGAGGGGTGGGTCAGCGGCCAGAGCCCGGGCGATGGCCACTCTCTGCTGCTGGCCGCCGGACATTTCCGAAGGCCTGTGACGGGTCCGGTCCGATAGGCCTACGAGGTCAAGAAGTTCGGCTGCCCTCGTCTGCCTCTCGGCGGGCTTTACGCCGGCGTATATGAGGGGCAGCTCGACGTTTTCCAGGGCGTCCAGGTCCGGTATGAGGTTGAAGCTCTGGAATACAAAGCCTATTTTCCTGTTCCTTATCTTCGCCAGTTCCCGGTCCTTCAATTCGCTGACGGGTTTGCCCTCAAAGATGTAGCTGCCCGAGGTCGGGGTGTCGATGAGGCCCAGGATGTTCATCAGCGTTGTCTTTCCGGACCCGGAAGGTCCCAGGACGGCCACGAATTCGCCTTCATCTACTTTAAGGTTTATGTCATCGAGGACGGGTACCTGGTTTTTTCCCTTTCCGTAAACCTTGGAAACGCCTATCAGCTCGATCACTGTCGCCATCCTCCTTTTACCGCCTGGGTCCGGACGGCCCTATGAACATTCCCGGGGGCCGCATCTGGGTGCGCTGGGTTGTTCCTGTCGTCCTGCCGGTGCCGGATGTCAGCAGTACCAAATCGCCCTCGTTCAGGCCCTCCAGTATTTCGACGTATTCGCTGTTGGAGATACCCGTCTTTACTTCTTTGAAATTCTGACGGCCATTGCCGTTCTGCGGGGAGGACTGACCTTTTTCCGCCAGAACGACGAAACTTTTTCCGTTTATCTGCCGCACGGCCGATACGGGTACCATCAGCGTATCCTCTTTTGTCTCCATGATTATCTCCACGCTTACGGTCATGCCGGCCCTGAGCTCTTCAATGGGCTCCGTCACGACGGTGACGTCGAAGGTGGAAACGTCGTTCTGCACGGTGCCGATTTCGGCTACGTGTTCGACGGTGCCTTCCCAGGTCCTGCCCGGCAGCGCGTCGGAAGTGACCTTTGCCGGCATTCCCGGCTTTACCCTTATGGCGTCCAGTTCGTCGACAGACACGACCACCTTCATTTTAGAATAGTCCGCCATTATTACAAGCGGGTTGCGGTTTTCCTGGCTGCCCGACTGGATCAATTCCTCGCCTTCGCTGGCATTCACTTCGACGATGGTGCCGTCGAAGGGGGCCGTATATGTCAGCTGCTCCTTCTGCAGGAGTTTCTGCTGGTAGTCCAGCTGTGCCTGCTCCAGGGACCGGCGGGCGGTTTCCACATTCCGGTTGACTTCCTCGGAGCTTAAGGAGAGCAACCTCCCGCCTTCATCGACGACCGCATTTTCTTTTACGTAAATTTCTTCAACCGTCCCGGCAGCCTCGGCCTTTACGTCAACCAGTTCCGGCGGCTCCAGGGCGGCGCTTTGGACGCTCTGCTCGGTCCCGTTTTCCGTAGAGATGCTGACGTCAACCAGGGTTTGTTGGCCTTCTATGTAGTAATCACCGTCAATTTCTACGGTGGCGTAGTAAAATACAGCACCGCTCGGCTGTACGACGCCCTTTTCCTCCACTTCCCTTACGGCTCCTTCGGTGGTGAAAAGAGAATCCAAAAAAAGCACCTGTGCCTTCTGGCCCGGCTTTATGTTCTTTATCTGGTAGCCGTTAAAGGGGGCCCGGACCAGGGTTTTACCGGGGCTTAACTGGAGCCTTGCCACCACGGCGCCCTTTGATACGGATTCGCCCTTCCTCACGGTAATCTCTTTCACAAGACCTTTATCGGGCGACCTGACCTCGGTCTTTTCCAGGGCCAAAAGGGCCTCCTCCAGCGTTGTTTTCTGCTGGGCTACGCTTAATTCCGCCTTTCGCAGCGAGAGGTCCGTTTCCTCGTTGCTCAATACGAGCAGCGGGTCGCCCTTATTGACCCGGTCGCCGGCCTTTACGTAAATTTTTACCACTTTGCCGCTGCCCCTAGGCAGCAGTTCGTGAAGCTCGTAAGGCTGTATCGTCCCGCTGGCCTTGACGCTCACGGTGAGGTCGCCCCTCTGTACGCGGGCGGTCAGGGCAGGGGTGGTGGAGGCCGCCTTTTGACGGCCGCCTGCGAAGAAAAAGTAGGATGCTGCGGCGACGGCGGCAATTGTTATGGGGACTAATATTTTTTTATACTTCATAGAACACCTCCGCGTAAAACTGCTTTTTAACAAATATTATATCGAAATATGTTTATGGAAATATGTAAAATTTGTGATAACAATCTAAAGAAACAGTTTTTAAGAATTTAATGGTGGCTTTAATTATTATTCCTGCCTGACGTTTATCCTTGGAGCTGTTGATATTGGACACAAATTATGGTAATATTAACCCTATAGACCGACCGGTCGGTCGAACTGTGGGAGGGTGTTTAAATGATCAGAAAAGGGTTTGCGGCATTGATCCTTTTTCTTATCCTTGTAATGGTCGTTACGGGCTGCGGCAGGAAGCCGCCGGCGACCGCCGGTGCCCAGAAGCCCGTCCCCGTGAGGGTGGACCGGGTGACTGCGCGGGATCTGGCGGAGTACCGTTCCTTTCCCGGTACGGTGGAGGCTGCGGGCCAGGTAACCGTTACCGCCAAGATTTCGGGCAGAGTGGAAGCGGTTCTGGTAAAGGCCGGCGATAAAGTAAAGGCCGGCCAGGTGCTGGTAAAGCTAGAACAGCAGGACGTGCAGGCACAGGTGAGCCAGGCCAGAGCGGGGTACGAAGCAGCCCTTGCCAACTACAATAAAATAAGCAGCCAGCTGGAGCAGGAGGTCCAGCGGCTGGAGTCGGCGTTCAAACAGGCGCAGGCGAGCTTTAACGACGCCGCCCGGAATTACGAGAGGATGAGTAAACTGTATCAGGACGGAGCTATATCGATGCGCGAATTCGAAAGCATCGAGCTACAGTACAAAGTTGCGAAGGAGCAGTACGAATCTGCCAAGGTGCAGCTGGAGATGACAAAAGATAAGTCGGCGCCGGAAACCGTGGCGGCGGCGAAAGCCCAGGTGGAGCAGGCCAGGGCCGCGCTTTCCGCCGCGCAGAGCGCCCTCGATAACACGCTGATAACCGCGCCCGTCGACGGCGTTGTCGGGGCGGTAGACGTGAAGGTGGGCCAGCTCCTTACTCCTGGCATACCCGTAGCCACTTTGGGTAACACAGGCAATATGGTCGTTAAGATCAACGTAAGCGAAGATGTTATAAATTCCATGAGAACCGGGCAGAAGGTTCAGGTTGCCATCGAAGCCGCCGGGGTGAACCTGGAAGGCACGGTGACCAGCGTAAGCCCCTACAAGGACCCGAGGACCGGTACCTACCCCGTTGAAGTGAATATAGCCGGAGCCGGCGAAAACGTAAAGCCCGGCATGTTCGCCAGGGTGAAGCTGGCCGTCGCCTCATACAGCGGAGTGATAGCCGTTCCCGAGGAATGCGTGCTCACAAAAGGCGGGGATAAAATAGTCTACCTGGTGGAAGGCGGGAAGGCAAAAGTGGTGAAGGTCGTTACCGGCCCTACGGTTAACGGATTTACGGTAATTGAGGAGGGTCTGGAGGAAGGTCTCGAAGTTGTGGTTGAGGGCCAGGAGTATCTGGACGACGGTACACCGGTGGAAGTGACCGGCAAGGAGGGGACGAAATGAGCCTAGCGAAGTTTTCGATAAGGCACCCGGTTACCATGATAATGATCGTCCTCATCGTGCTGGTGCTGGGTGCTGTTTCCCTCGACAGGCTTGGCATAGACCTTTTGCCAAATATAAGCTTTCCCACGCTGATGGTGGTAACCGAATACGAGGGTGCGGGGCCCGAGGAAATAGAAAACCTGATTACAAAGCCCCTGGAACAGGTGATAAGTACGGTCAACAACGTCAAAAGCGTCAAGTCTACTTCTCTGGAAGGTGTATCAAGCATAACGGTGGAGTTCAACTGGGGCACTGACATGGATTTCGCCGTGCTGAACGTCAGGGAGAAGATAGACCTTATCAAGAACGCCCTGCCATCGGAAGCCGGTTCCCCCCAGATTTATAAATACGACGCTTCGCAGATTCCGGTCATGGAGATAGCCCTCTATGGCAGCCGGGACATGAAAGAGCTTAGGAAGATCGCCGAGGATAAGGTCAAAAACAGGCTGCTGAAGCTGGAGGGCGTGGGAATGGTTCAGGCCTTCGGGGGGAGCAGGAGGGAGATACAGATAATAGTGGACCCCGACAGGCTGGCCCATTACGGGATTTCAATGAATACCATCGTCAATGCTCTTCGTGCGGAAAATCTGAATCTCCCCGGAGGTTCTATATCCTACGGCAGGAGGGAATACCTGATAAGGATCACTTCCGAATTCAGGGAAATATCCGAGATCGAGGGACTGCCCGTTCCGATAGGCGGCGGTGTTACGGTGCCGCTTTCCAGCATAGCGACGGTGAAGGATACCGAAGAGACAGATATACTGGCAAGGTATAACCGCAAGCCAGGGATCGGTTTTCTGGTTTTCAAACAGAGCGGCTTCAACACCGTGCAGGTCTCTGAAAGGGTGCTGAAGGAACTTAAAGATATACAGCGGGAGCTGCCTCCGGATACCGGCTACGAAGTGGTTTTCGACCAGGCGGATTTCATCAAAAAAGCCATAGGCCGCGTCGTCGAAAACGCCGCCACCGGTGCGTTCCTCGCAGTCTTCATACTTTACCTATTTTTAAGAAATGTGCGGACTACAATCATAATCGGTGTATCGATTCCCATTTCAATAATAACAACCTTTATCCTGGTCTATTTCAATAAACTTACCCTCAACATGATGTCCCTGGGCGGGCTTGCCCTGGGCGTCGGAATGCTGGTGGATAACTCCATTGTGGTACTGGAGAATATCTTCAGGCACCGACAGGAAGGAGGGGATGCTGTAACGGCGGCGGTCTCGGGGACCGATGGGGTCACCAGGGCGGTTATGGCGTCGACGCTGACCACCGTTGCCGTGTTCCTGCCGATCGTGTTCGTGGAGGGTATTACGGCGCAGCTCTTCAAAGAATTCGCCCTCACGGTTACCTTTTCGCTGCTGGCGTCCCTAGTGGTGGCTCTCACGCTGATCCCCCTGCTCTCGTCAAGACTCATGGTGAGGGAGGTGAAGGGAGCGTCCCGGGGATGGCTTGCTAAGCTGGGGCAGAGGTTCGATGAGGCCTATGAAAGGGTTCTATCCCTTTATCAGAAATCCCTGAAATGGGCTCTGGCCCACAGGAAGATGGTGGTGGGCGTCGCGGCGGCGGCTTTCGCGGCCACCATGGCGCTGGTACCGCTGGTGGGAACCGAGTTCCTGCCCGGGTCCGATTCGGGCATGATTATGATGAGCGTCGAGATGCCCGAAGGCACCAGGATCGAGGAACTGGAACGGGTGGTAGATAACCTTAACGAAAAGATAGAAGCCATACCCGAAGTAAAGGGCGTGCTGAACATTGTAGGTTATGAAGGGACGTCGGATCAGAGAAAAGACAATGAGGCCACCATGCTGGTAAAGATGCAGCCCCTGGCGGAGAGAAAAAGGAGCAGCGAGGAAGTTGCCGAGGAAATCCGAACGTTCGCCGAAAAGACCCCCGGCGTGAAGGTCGGCGTTTCGGCTATGGAGACGATGATGTTCTTAGGAGGGGACCAGGACCCGGTTTCCATTAAAATCAAGGGCGACGACCTGGAGACATTGAAAGACATATCGGAAAAGGTCGTGGAAGCGGTAAAATCGGTGCCCGGTACCCGGGAAGTTGAAAGCAGCCTCGCCAGGCAGCGCCCGGAGATCAATATAAAGATCGACAGGGAAAAAGCATCGCTCTACGGGTGGAATTCCGCCTATGTGGCCAGCTACGTGAAGACGGCGGTACAGGGGAGTACCGCCACCAGGATCAGGATGGGCGGCGATGAAATAGATGTAAAGGTGAAAGCTGAAAGCAGCCTGATCGACGATATAGGCAAGCTGAAGAGCCTCACCATTCCGAGCCCGGCGGGAGTAATGCTGCCCCTTTCCGGTATAGCCGAGGTGACAAAGGCCGAAGGACCTATTTCCATCGAGCGGGAAGACCAGACGAGGACCGTCAGGGTTACCGGCAGCGTCCTCGGCAGATTTTCCGGCGAAGTCAACAGGGATATCCAGGAAAAACTGAAGTCCCTAAGGCTGCCGGAGGGGTACAGCATAGAAATGGGTGGAGAGCAGGAGCAGATGATGGAGTCCTTTAAAAGCCTCTTTCTGGCGTTCCTGCTGGCGGTTCTGCTGGTATACATGGTTATGGCGGCCCAGTTCGAGTCCCTGTCGCAGCCCTTCATAATTATGTTTACCGTGCCGCTGGCCCTGATCGGGGTGGTTTTATCCCTGCTTCTGACCGGCAGGAGCCTCAACATAACCTCCTTCATTGGGATAATAATGCTGGCCGGTATAGTCGTAAACAACGGTATAGTGCTGATCGACTTCATAAACCAGCTGCGGCAGAGGGGACTTTCCCGGGAAGAGGCTATATTGAAAGCGGGCCCGATCCGGCTCAGGCCCATACTGATGACGACGCTCACGACAGTACTGGGGCTTTTCCCGCTGTCCCTGGGCCTGGGAGAAGGCGGTGAGCTTCGCGCCTCTCTGGCAACGGCGGTCATAGGCGGGCTTACGGTGTCAACGGTGCTCACCCTGGTGGTGGTCCCGGTGATATACACGTTGTTCGAGGATTTCGGGAAAATAATAGGCAGGATCAATCTGCGGATGAACGGTATCCGCATATTCGGGAGGTAATAAAATAATGAGGAAATTAAGGAAAACGGCGGGTTTTCTCTCGGTGATCCTGGTATTGGCTCTGTTCACCGTTTCATCCGGTGCGGCCGGCGCCGATACCGGTGATGTTTTAACCCTGTCCCTTGAGGAAGCGGTGGAGCTTGCACTGAAGAACAACCCGGCGGTGGGGCTTGCGCAGCTGGGAGTGGAAAAGGCCGAGCTGAAGAAGAAGGAGCTGCGGTATCAGGAAAAGAAGGTTGAGGAGAAGGAAGAAGCGTACGGGACCAACCTTAAGGATTTCGATTACGAGTATGGGATGGAGCTTGGCAAAAAGGCTGCGGATATGGAGCTGAAGCTGGCAGAGCTCGGGGTGGAGGCGACCGGAAGGAGCATCCGGTTCGGTGTCGAGGCGGCGTATTACGCGGCGCTGGCCGCCCGCGACAGGCTCCAGATCGCCGGGGACAGCCTGAAGAGAGCCATGGAAATGGAAAGGATTGCAAAGGCTCTGTACGAAAGCGGATCGGCGGCCAAAAAGGACCTCCTGGACGCCAGGGTAAAGGTAGCTACGGCCGAAGCCGAGCTTAAAAAGGCGGAGGCCGAGAAGGAAAAAGCGTATATAGATCTGAAAAAGCTTTTAAAAGTGGACATGGAAAGAGGAATAGAACTTTCGGAGGCCCTTGAGTTCAAAGCGGCGGATAAGGAAATCAGCCTGGAAGAGCTGCTTTTGCAGGCCAGGGAAAGGAGGATCGACCTCGTTCAGGCCCGGGAGCAGCTGGAACTGGTCCGGCTGGATTTCGACATGACAAAAAGGGTTTATCCCTCCAATACTTTCAAATACAAGGAGAAGGAGTACGCCTTGAAGGAGGCGGAGCTGAACTATGAAGAGGCCCTTAGCCGCGTGGAGCAGGAAGTGAGGAAGGCCTACCTGGATTACACAGCGGCGGCGGCCAGCATCCCGGTGCTCGACAGGTCTTTAGAAATGGCAGAGGAGAGTTACCGCCTTGCGAAGCTCAGCTACGAGGCGGGGCTCATAAGAGGTGTGGACCTGATGCAGGCGGAGGAAGCCTTAAAACAGGCGAAGCTTCAGAGGGCCCAGGTCATCTACGCCTATAACCTGGCCGCGTTAAACCTGGATAATGTGGTATACATGAGCGTCAACCGGTAGGTCTGAAAGAGGGGTGAAAGAAGGGAGATGGGTAAGGAAGACATCGGTACTGACCGGAAGAGGGAGCGCTACGAGTCCATAATCAAGGCCGCCGGGGAGCTTTTTACCCGGAAGGGTTTTCACGATACGAAGATGGAGGAAATCGCCGAACTGGCGGGTATCGGGAAGGGAACGGTGTATGAATATTTCCGCAGCAAAAAGGATCTTTTTTTCGATGTGATAAAGTACTGCACTTCAAACTTTCTTGACGACTTTAAATCCGCAGCGGCAAAAGGTAAAGACTACCGCGAAAGGCTGGACAACGCCCTGAGCGTACTCATAAGGTATTTCCAGGAGTCATCGAATTTTTTCAAGCTGCTGATAAAAGATCACAGAGAGATAGATGAAAAGCTTTATGAATGGCTGGTAAATGTAAAGATAATCACCGCGAAGATTGTCCAGGATATCCTGGAAGAAGGCATGAAAGCGGGGGAATTAAAGCCCGTAATGCCGGTAATCCCAGCTTTGATGCTGCTGGAATCATGCCGCCTGGTGCTTTTCAGGGAGCTTTTTAAGGAGGACGAGTATGACCCGGAAAGTATAAAGGTGATGGTCATCGATATTGTCCTGAACGGTATCAGGGTAAATGGCAGTCGAACATAGGCCGGCGGCAGGTGTTTTACAATAATAATGATTTTACAGTAGAATCAAAATTGTATTGATTTTGCCCCGGGCATCTGATAGGATGTTGTCGGGGCTATTTTTTTTATCCAAATAATGGAGTGGAAGTAAACGGCTAATAAGGGGGTGATTTTTTGCCGCTGATAGAACTCAGAGGCATAACCAGGTGGTACAGAAACGGCAGGGTGGTTATAAACGCCCTTAGCGATATAGACCTGGCGGTGGGAAAGGGCGAATTCGTCACGATAATGGGCCCTTCGGGCTCGGGGAAGTCCACGCTGCTGAACATAATAGGCTGTCTTGACAGGCCTTCCGGGGGCGAGTACATACTCGACGGCATGAGGGTTGAAAGATTAAGCGACGATAAACTCTCCGAAATAAGGAACCGTTATATAGGTTTCGTGTTTCAGAGCTTTCACCTGCTGCCGGGCCTGGACGCCATGGGAAACGCGGAGCTTCCCCTCATATACAGGGGCGTTGGTGCGGCGGAAAGGAGAAGGCGCGTAAGGCAAGCCCTTGAGGCCGTAGGGCTTTCAGACCGGATTCACCACAAGCCCTCCGAGCTTTCCGGCGGGGAACAGCAGAGGGTGGCGATTGCGAGAGCCCTGGCCCAGGAACCGCTGCTCATCCTGGCCGACGAGCCCACCGGTGCCCTGGATTCAAAAACGGGCCGGACGATCATGGAGCTGTTCCGGAAGCTTAACGCGGAAAGGGGCATCACGATTATAATGGTTACCCATGACCGGGACATGGCCCGCTACGGGCACCGCATTGTGAAGCTCCTGGACGGGAGGATCAAAGAAGAAGAACTGGTGGGTTGATATAAATCGGCGGATGCCCGGTGGCTGGTCGCCGTAACCGGGGTTCTATTATAGTGGAATCGATGATTTACTGGCAAGGAGGGGTCTTTACCGTGTACAGAAAAATTTTAGCCGTCATTGCCGTGGTGGCTGCGGTGGTAGCCGGTGGGTTTTACGCCTTTAAAAGCCTTATGCCTCCGCCCGAAGAAACGAGCACGGGACCCGTATACTCCACGGCAAAGGTGATCAGGGGAGACATAAGCGTCGGTGTGGAAACTTCCGGCCCGCTCCACCCCAACCGGGGCGGTGGAATAGTGGTGCCGTACAATATGGAAGGGCAGGGGGGGCCTGCGAGTTACATAATAGAGGAAGTGCTGGTGAAGGAAGGGGATGAGGTAAAGGCGGGGCAGCTTCTGGTCAGACTCAGGGCTCCAAGCCTCCAGGGGGAGATCGAGTCCCTGGAGCAGCAGCTGGAGACTGCGAAAAAGTCGCTGGCCGGCAAATTAAACGTGGAGCCCCATGAGATATACGGCGTGGACCCATCCACCGGCATAACTTTAAGGGCGCCGGAGGACGGCAGGATAATAGGCCTTACGGTAAAAGAAGGTGCGGAGATCAAGCAGGGGGATATAGTGGCCCGGGTCGTCGACGATTCCAAATTCAAGGTTACGGCGAAGCTGAACCCCGGGGAATTCGAGATGGCGAAGGACTGCCGCAAGGCGTTTTTGAGGTTCAATCAGTTTGAGGGAGTGATCGAAGGGAGGATCACGGATATAAATACCGAGCCGGTAGTTGAGCCTTCGCCCGGCAGCGGCGGAGGGGGCGAGGGCGGCGATGCGCTGTACCAGTACGTCTATTATATGACGATAGAGGGCGATAACCCCGGACTGGTGATGCCGGGCATGACGGCGCAGGTAGGAGTAGCAAAAGGCGAAACTACCCGGCCCGACGATCCGGCGGTTCTCTGGCTGCGATTTCCGGCGCAGGTGGAAGGGTACTCCGTGGAGGAGACCATCACGAGCACCGTTGAAGCCCGGGTGACGAAGGTTCACGTCAAGGACAGGAACCGGGTAAAGAAAGGAGATGCGGTAATTTCCCTTACCGGCTCCGATGTGCGCGATATGCTGGAAGAGGAGCTGGAAAAGATCCGCGAGCTTGAGGATAAGCTCAGACGGCTTTACGGCCAGTACGAGCTTCTTGAAATCAAATCCCCCATGGACGGTGTTGTGGCCAGCATAAACGCCCAGCCCGGCAGGACCATACAGATGGGCGAGTGGTTGGGCCACATCTACAACTCCGAAGATATGCAGATGTGGGCCCAGGTGGACGACGTGGACGTGCTCATGGTGAAGCAGGGGTCTCCCGTGAAAGTGACGGTGGACGCCCTGCCGGGTAAGACGTTTGAAGGTAAAGTGATGCACGTCGCCACCATGGGCAAGGATATGAGCGGCATCACCCGGTTTGAGGTTTCCATAAGCGTGAAGGGCACGCCGGAACTGCGGCCGGGGATGCAGGCCAGGGCGTACATAGAGGCCGGCAGCGCCAGCAACGTGCTGCTCGTGCCGGTGGAAGCCGTTTTCGAGGAGGACGGCCAGCCCATGGTAGAGGTGCTGCAGCCCGATGGCACCACAAAGATTGTGCGCGTCGAACTGGGGCTGATGAACGATCGCCATGCGGAGATTAAAAGCGGCCTCGAAGAGGGCTGGCTGGTGGTGACCGGCAGCAGTGCCGACATACTGCCGGGGCAGCGGATTAAATCTAACGAGATCCTGCCCGGGACCGGCCAGCAGGGGAACGGTGAAGGCCAGGGTGACGGCGGCAGCCCCCAGGACAAGGGGAACTGAGGGGGGATGGCGGTGAGGTTTTTTGATTCGTGGCGGTCTTTCTGGGTGCGGTTCATTTTCGGCGCTCAGATGGCGTGGCACGGGGTTGCGGTCAATCCCCTCCGCTCCGGCCTCACTATGCTGGGAGTGGCCATTGGCGTTGCGTCGGTTATAAGCCTCATGGGTATAGGTGAGGGGGCGCGCCTGGCCGTGGTGCGGCAGTTTGAGAGCCTGGGTTCCAACGTAATCGTGATAAAGGCCCACGACGCGAAGGCCGAGTTTCAGCCCGAAGAGGCCCGGGAGCTGGTGGAGAGGGTTTCCGGGCTCAGATATGCGTCCCCGGTGACCCGGACTAATGCCGTCATGAAGTGGCGAAGGGCCAGGGGACAGGTGGATATACTGGGTGTGAGCAGCGATTTCCCCCAGCTTCGCGACCATAAACTCGTATCCGGCAGGTTTTTTACTCCTTGGCATGTGGAACAGCGGTCACCGGTAGCCGTGCTGGGCTACAACATAGGTGCGGGCCTGTTGGGTGGCAGAAGTCCCGTGGGGCAGACGGTCACGCTGAACGGGCAGACCTTCAGGATCGTGGGTGTGCTGGAGAAAAAAGGCGAAGGTCAGGGGGAAGGCATAGACGATAAAATAATAATACCGTACACTACGGCCATGAAGATAGCTGGGAAAAGGACGGTCGACGAAATATGGGTTAAAGCCGAATCGGCAAAGGCGGCGGACCTTGCAATAGCCCAGCTGGGGCGAATTTACAGGAGAAAGCTGGGGCTTGACAACAAAGCCCCGGTTCCCACCGGCGGGGAGCAGAAGCAGGGAGAAACGCCCGGCGAAGGGCCCGGAACGGGAAAACCGGTGGAACCCAAGCCCGCTCCGGCCCCCGAAACCCCCGGGAAAGACAGCACGCCGGGCCTGGAACTTGGCAAGGACATAATTACAATTACCAATCTCAATACGCTGGTAGAAGAGGCCGATAAGGCCAACAGGGTCATGACACTGCTTTTAGGGGGAATAGCTGCGGTATCCCTGCTGGTAGGAGGCCTCGGCATAATGAACATAATGCTGGTGGCGGTAACCGAGAGGACCGGCGAGATAGGCGTGAGGAGAGCGCTGGGGGCCAAGCGCTCCGACCTTCTGATGCAGTTCCTGCTGGAGGCCCTTTACCTGAGCGGCATGGGAGCGGCGGCTGGCACCGCCGCGGGATTATGGGGCGTGGGCATATTCAACCGGTACGGACTCACCGCCGTCGTCAGCCTGGAGGCGGTGAAAGTCGCGGTGCTGGTGGCCCTGGGGTGCGGCCTGCTTTTCGGCGTGTATCCGGCGTGGACCGCCGCCTCGGTGCCGCCCGTGGAAGCCCTGCGACGATAAAAAGAGCTCCTTTACGGAGCTTACCGCACCGGGTACCAGTATTATACCCAAATCTATGTCGCTGTCAGTCCTCATCTTATCAAGTGCAGAGCCAAAAAGATATACCCCCGCAATTTCGGTGAATTGGCCGAGCTTTTCTGCTATAAAGACTTCCAACTTACCCCTGTCAATTTGAATCAGGTCCGATGGCATTTTGTCACTTCCTTTTGGTTGCTATTGAAAACTCCTTAATAAAATTCTATTACAAGAAATAAGTAAGAATTTATAAGTGTATCCCCGCACATTGACTTAAGAAAGACCCGTTTGTTAGAATATTGTGGGCGCTGCATAATTTTAACTCAGCAAAGAGCGGAGCATGCGCTGAGGGAAAAACATATAAATACAAAAAGGGGAAGATTTTATGGCGCAGCTCTGGCTTTCGGGTATAATCTCATACTTCATCGGTAGTTTTTTCGTGATAAAGGACCGCCCAGTGGGCCATATTCTGGATTTTTCAAAAGGATATCTCACCATGTGGCTGGCTGGTATGTACCTCCCCTCCGGGGTTTCCTATCTTCTCGCCTCGGGTGGGGTGCTGATAGGCCACACCCGGCCGCTTTTTTATAAATTCAACGGGGATACTACGGAGGCCCTGGCGCTTGGAGTGATCACCTTCATGTCGCCGCCTTTCGGGCTTATCATACTGTTTTTCTTCCTGCTCCTAAAATTTCTCTTTAACGATTATGACAGTGCGGTTTTCGCCACTTCCTTTTTAATCCCTGTTTTAGCCTTAAAATTTTTCAGGAGCGATTCTTATATAATAATATCGCTTCTAATATTCGGCAGCCTGGCCGTGCAGTTCTGGCCGCCTGCCTTTGAAAAACGGCTGAAACCTGCCATTTTTACCCGAGCGGCCTTCGCTTCCCTGCTGCTCTTTTTACTGTTGCTGTTTTATTTTAACAAATACGTATACAAGGGTTTCGGCGTGCAGAGGGATATAATCCGGCATGGACCGTGGCAGTTTAAATATGTGGCCATCACCTTCGACGACGGCCCGGACCCCGTATACACTCTCCAGATATTAGACATATTAAAAGAAAAGGGCGTCCCTGCCACCTTTTTTCTGATCGGAAAGAATGCGGAACAGTACCCCGAGATCGCCAGAAGAATAGTGAAGGAGGGGCATTCCATAGGCAACCACACCTATTCCCACCGGAGCCTCATACCGCTTTCTGCTAGGGCAACCCGGGAGGAGATAAAAAAAGCCGAAGAAGCCATAAAAAAGGCGACCGGCGTAAGGGCTACACTTTTCAGGCCGCCCAGGGGCGTCTATTCGGCCTACGCCAGGAAGTTTTTGAAGGAAGAGCGGTACACGATGGTGCTGTGGGACGTGTCCGCTATGGATTGGGCTGAGCTGCCGCCCAACAATATAGTTTCCTATGTGGTCAACCGGGTGAAGCCGGGGTCGATAATTCTGTTTCACGACAGCGGGGACCTGGTGACCTTTAAAGGCGGTGACAGGACGAGCACCGTCATGGCCCTTCCGGTTGTAATCGATGAGCTGAGGGCCCGGGGTTACGAATTCGTGACTGTGGACCAGATGATCTTTCTGGCGGAATTGATGAGGACGGAGGAGCAGGTTGATGAAAATAATAGCGGCGGAGATCAAACACATTGAGGCCGTGGTGGACATATTCTGCGCGGCGTTCAGCAGGAGCATAATGTTTTTCACGCCTTTGAACTCTGCCGTTAAAAGGGCGTTTCGCGACTTTTTTATGCTTCTGCGGGATACCTTCAACGGTGGGTTCATGGTGGCCGTCGACGGCAACGAGGTCTGCGGCTATATAGTTATGGCCGACGACATAAAAAGGCTCTGGCTGAGGGCAATCTTTTCCGGATTTCTCTTCAAGATATTCTTAAAGGCCATCGGCGGGATATACGGTGTGGGTTTATCGACGATATACAGAGTGGTGAAGAATAAGCTGTGTTACATGAAGTTCGAGGTCACTACCAGGCCCTCCGCCCAGCTGCTCTCCATAGCCGTCGCCCCCGAGCACCACGGCCGGGGGATTGGGAAAAAGCTGCTGGAGGCGGGTTTAAAATACATGGCTTCTCTTGGTGTCAGGAGGGTCAAGCTGGAGGTAAGGCCCGACAACGCTCCGGCCGTGAGGATCTACGAAAAGTACGGCTTCAAACCGGCCGGAAAAACCAGGGACCTTCAGGGAGATTGGCTGATAATGGTAAAGGAGCTATAAAAGGGTTAATCTATAATTTTTCTATTAATTTCTTGCTTTTATCGATAACGGAAGTTAATATATCTGCAACCTGGTTTTTATGAGCTTCTTCTTTTAAATAATCAAAATCAATCTTTTTAAAGTGCAATGCCATAATTTTTATCGCCCACTCTTCATCATCGGTGCTATGCCAAAATTTTGCCGCCAATAACCTGTCAATTATCAAATCTTCGATACCGATTATATAAGCTTCCATATTATCTACTTCGACTGTGATAACTTTTTCTGTTGATCCTGCAAGGTATTCATCGGGAACTTCAATAGCCAGATCGATCTCTTCATTGTACCAATGCCTTTCTCCTGTCCTTCTGGTAAATCCCAGCTTTTCAAATACTTCTTTTGCGTGCTCTCTCCCTCTTATTACTAGATCGATATCTTTTGTCGCATAACCTCCAAGAGTATAAAATTCTAGTGCCCTGCCACCAACAAGGATAGGCTTGATATTTTTGGTTTTCAGGGCCTCAGTTATAATTGCCGTAATTTTTAATGCTTTTTTCAAACTGTTGTGTTCATCTGCAATAGACTTTAAGTGCTGCTTCAAAAGTTTTTCATCCAATCTAATCTGTACCTCCTCGGGGCGATTTCGCTAATGGCACCGGTCTCTAACGCCCTCTGCCATCTTTTATAATCGAGTAGAAAAAGGACGAAGGTTTCCTCGGGATCGCGGGGTTTTCGCTTAACTTTTTTCCCGCGGGTCCGTTCGGATTCCATCAGGCTGTATATTTTAAAAGAATCTTTTTGTAATTGTTTTATATAGTCTTCGAAGATTATTTTTTCACTCATAAACCATCCCTCTTCTCATAATCCTATTATAACAAAAATTTTCTTGAAACGAAGTTTAACCGGTGGTATTTTATTATTGAATGTTTCATGAAAGGTTTGTGAGGCAAGTGTCGAATAAAGTTCTGCCTAAAAGCGGCCGTGAAGCGGGCCTCGCCCTTATTACGGTTGTATTTGCAGTCGCAGTGCTGCTCCTGCTGGGCGTTGCCATTCTGGACATGATGACCGCCGAACTCAAAAAAACCGCGTATTTCAGGGATAGCGCGATAGCATATTACCTGGCGGAAGCGGGAATCCAGAAAACCCTCGCCGCCTTGAAAAAAGACCCGGATCACAGGCCCAAAGGAGCCGGAGACCTGGGAGACGGGTCTTTTGAGGTATCGGTGGAAGAGGTAAACCCCGGCAGGCTGGAGATAACGTCACAGGGTGCGGCGGGCCGGGCAAGGGAAAAGCTTTCGGTGACCGTGGAAGTCTTAACCGGCGAAGAGGGGACGTATATAAAGGTAATTTCCTGGGGTCAGGAAGGCAAAGAGGACCTTTAAACGGCGCCCGAATCCTCGCGGACAGGTTCCTTGACGAAGAATGAAAGCAGGTATGCGGCAAGAAAGAGGCACGCGCTTCCGAAAAACGAATAGGCCAGTCCAAAACGATCGCCCATTATGCCGCCAAGGGTTGACCCGAATACGAGGCCGATGGACATTATTCCGTTGTAGACTCCGAAGGAACTCCCCTGCCTGCCCCTGCCGCCGACCTTCGCTATGAGCACGTTTCCCGAGATGGTCATGGCTGCGTTGAAAAACCCGAATATAAACCTCAAGATCAATAAAGACGCCACCGAACCGGCCAGCCCCTGCAGGGCGGTTAAAAGAGAGCTGCCTGCGAGAGACCAGCGGTAAAGGGATGTGAGAGGGATGCCCGTCATTTTTCCGATAAAGGGCGAAGCGATGGCCGTCGAAATCCCTATAATAGAGAACACCATGCCGGTATAAAGCTCCGCATTCTCCGGGGCCATCTTTCTCATGACCAGGCTCAGCGTCGGAAGTATGGCCATAAGGGCGGCCTGAGTCAAAAGCCCGGTCATGAACACCAGGGTGAGCTGCCGGTTTTTGAAAGTCTTGATGATGCTGTCTTTGATCGAGTCCTCCGCTTTTTTTGAGCGGGGCGCTTCTTTTATCCTGGTGACGTAGGGCAGCACCCCGGCGATGGTAAGCAGAAACCCGGTGAAGGCAAGGCTGCCCCTCACTCCGAAGAGCTTTGCGGTCAGACCTCCGATCATCGGTCCCGTAATGGCCCCTACGGCGGATGCGGCGTTGACCATTCCCAGGTTATGGCTGAGCCTGTCCGGGCTGCTGGTGGAAGCCACCAGGGTTATCGCCGCCGGTATGTATCCCGACAGAGCGCCGTTCAAAGCTCTGAGCATCAGGAGCTGGATGTGGTTCTTGGATGCGGCCATTAGAAAATACACTACCCCCATACCGAGGCCAGCCCGGGCCATCATCGGCTTCTTGCCGTAACGGTCCGAGATAGCGCCCCATACGGGGGCCATGATTCCGAAAGTCACCGCATGTATGGAAAATATGAGGCTCGACCAGAAGGATATGTTAGATTCCAGGCCCAATTCAATAAGGAGCGACGGGAGAAAGGGGGTAATAGATGAAAAGGCTATCTGGGCGATGAACACACCGATCGAAATTAGAAAAAGGTTGCGGTCATCGAGCGAAAATTGAAATAAATGCATTTGAAATTCCTCCTGCCATATATTATACTATATTAGCCTGTGAGTTCAATAAAAATAATCAATTTCAGCGTAGATGTTTTGTACGACCGAATACACCGCAAAAGGCTTTCTCTACCATAAATAAGTCTTGCAACGGAATAGGTACATTGTGTCTCTTCCGGTTGACAATAGACCTTCAATATGCTATACTTTGAATTGCCATCGGACGGAGGGGTGTCCGAGTGGTTTAAGGAGCTGGTCTTGAAAACCAGTGCCCCAAAAGGGCCGGGGGTTCGAATCCCTCCCCCTCTGCCAGAATTCCCGGGGAGAGATGGCCGAGAAGGTCGAAGGCGGTCGCCTGCTAAGCGACTATACGGACCTAAAATCCGTATCGCGGGTTCGAATCCCGCTCTCTCCGCCATACGTGCGCCTGTAGCTCAAATGGATAGAGCGTCTGACTACGGATCAGAAGGCTGTGGGTTCGACTCCTGCCAGGCGCACCAGAGACTTATCATATGCGCCCGTAGCTCAGGAGGAAAGAGCAGCGGTTTCCTAAACCGCGTGCCGGGGGTTCGAGTCCTCCCGGGCGCACCATTCTTTTTAAAAGGGATTAAAATAATGCAGGAAAAAGACCACGAATACTTCATGCGCGAAGCCCTGAAGGAAGCACGGAAGGCCTTTGAGGAAGACGAAGTGCCCATCGGGGCGGTAATCGCGTACGATGGCCGCATAATTGCCCGGGCCCATAACCTCAGAGAGGGAAGCCGGGACGCCACCGCTCACGCGGAGGTACTGGCGATAAGGGCCGCGTGCGATGCCATGGGCACCTGGAGGCTCACGGGATGCAGCCTTTACGTTACGCTGGAGCCGTGCCCCATGTGCGCCGGGGCCATTATCCTGGCCAGGCTCGATAGGGTGGTGTTCGGCGCGCAGGACCCGAAAGCCGGGGCTGCGGGCAGTGTGGTGGACCTTTTCAGCGTCGAAAGATTCAACCACCACCCGGAAGTAGTTTCCGGTGTGCTGGCCGAAGAATGCGGCATTTTGCTGAAGGAGTTTTTCAGGCAAAAAAGATCATAACTTGGTGGAGAGATGGCCGAGAGGTCGAAGGCGCTCGCCTCGAAAGCGAGTAGGCGGTAATCCCGCCTCGTGAGTTCGAATCTCACTCTCTCCGCCAGAAAAAAAGCGTGGAGAGATGGCTGAGTGGTCGAAGGCGCTCGACTGGAAATCGAGTAGACGGGGAAAATCCTCGTCTCGCGGGTTCGAATCCCGCTCTCTCCGCCATTTTTATATCTGCAGAAAAATTTGGCCGTGCTAGACGGGGAGGTAGCGGTGCCCTGTACCCACAAACCGCTGTAGTGGGGTCGAATTCCCTCCCGAGGTTTTCTCCCTGTGGGGTCCGGCCATGACAAGTGGCGAGGAGGGCCGGGTCCCGCGCAATGGAAACTTCTGAACCCCGCCAGGTCCGGGAGGAAGCAACGGTAAGGAAGCCCTTCCATGTGCCGCGGGGCAGCCTGGTCGGAGCTAACTATCATGGTAACGCCCGGAGGGAAAAATCGACGGAGGGTGCACGGCCAAAATTTTCAGCCGCCGGAACTTTCCGGCGGCCTTTAAAATATATAAGGAAATCGTGGGGGAGATCCCATGGCGTACGTGGCCCTATACAGGAGGTACAGGCCCAGGGATTTCGATGAGATCGTGGGTCAGGAAGCCATTGTAAGGACTTTAAAAAACCAGATCAGAACCGGAAGGATTGGTCACGCTTATCTTTTTTGCGGCATGAGGGGCACCGGCAAGACCAGCACCGCGAGGGTTTTCGCAAAAGCCCTGAACTGCGAACAGGGCCCCACCGACACCCCCTGCAACCGGTGCAGCAACTGCCAGGCCATCAACGAAGGCGGCATGATAGACGTTATCGAGATGGATGCGGCTTCAAACCGGGGCATAGACGACATACGCACTCTCAGGGAAAGGGTGAATTTCCCTCCCTCCGAAGGGCGGTACAGGGTATACATAATCGACGAGGTGCACATGCTCACCACCGAAGCCTTCAACGCCCTTCTGAAAACCCTGGAGGAGCCGCCGGAGCACGTGGTTTTTATTCTCGCCACCACCGAACCCAACAAGCTCCCCTCCACCATCCTTTCCCGCTGCATGAGGTTTGATTTCAGGAGGGTCCAGACCCGAGAACTGGTGGCCCACCTGAAGAGAATTTCGGCGGAAAACGGCGTCGAGGCTGAAGAAAAAGCTCTCGCCCTGATAGCCAGGAGTTCCCAGGGGTCCATGCGGGACGCTTTGAGCCTGCTGGACAAAGCCCTGGCTTTCGGCGGCGATAAGCTTACCTACCGGGATGCCCTTTCGCTCTTCGGAGCGGTGGGCGACGACCTGCTCTTCGAGGTTTCGCGGGCGGTCAGGCAGAGGGCTCCCGGCAGGATTCTCGACATCATCGAGGAAGTTATGGGTCTGGGGAAGGACCTTTTGCGCTTCACCGACGACCTGATGGGGTTTTACAGAAATTTGCTCATGGTGTCCATTGGTGCCGGCAGGAACTTGGTGGATGTGACCGACGAGGAGTACAGGGAGCTTGAGGCCCTCGCAAAAAGCTATTCCCGCGAAGAAATTCTTCACATACTGGACCTTTTAAAAGCGGCCTCCAACGACGTCCGGTGGGCGTCCCAGCCCCGCACCGCGCTGGAAGCCGCAATGGTAAAGCTGGCTATGCCGGAGCTCTGGACCGGCGAAACGGGGACATCAGGCAGGATAAAGGCCCTGGAGGAAAGGGTTGAAGAGCTGGAAAAAAGGCTGGAGGGGCTTTCCCGCAGACCCGCCGCCTGTGAAGCTCAAGACCCTGACGCCGGTGGTGCGTCCGGCGGCTCCGAGACCGGAAGTCCTGCACCCGGAGGTGCGCCAATCAGGTCCGAAAAATCTCTCGGAGTGATGTCCGAAACGGTTGCCGCCCCGCCCCCGGAAGGCGGGGAGGTCCGGCGCGAAGGCCCCGGGAAAGAACTGCTGGAATTGAAGGAGAAATGGCCCCGGGTCCTGGAGGAACTGGCAAGGAAGGGGAAGATGGCCCTGGTTAACGTCATGGAGGCCTGCCGGATCGAGCCCGTGGAACTTCAAAAGGGCAACTTGTTCCTTTCCTTCGAGGGATTCGACGGCCAGAAAGCTTTAGTAGAAAAGCAAAAGAATATAATAGAAGAAGCGATAAAAAATATAACGGGCATGCAGATTGCCGTAAAGGGGTTTAAAAAGGTGGAGGCGGCTGCGAGCCGGGATTCCCAAGACGTCTCCGATGAGGAGTTCATCAGGAGCGCTGTCGAGTTATTCGGTGAGGACATCGTTGAACTGGAAGATAATTAATTGGATTGGAGGTCGGTTTTCATGAAAAACTTCGGCGGCATGGGCAATATGAACAAGCTCATGAAGCAGGTGCAGAAAATGCAGGAAGACATGGTGAAGCTTCAGGAGGAACTGAAGCAGAAGACCGTGGAAGCCACCGCGGGCGGCGGTGTGGTAAAAGCGGTAGCCAACGGCAAGAAGGAGCTTATGGAAATTAAGATCCAGCCGGAGGCCGTTGACCCCGACGACGTGGAAATGCTGGAAGACCTCATTCTTGCTGCCGTCAACGAAGCACTGCAAAAGGCCGAGGAGATGGTGACCGAGGAAATGAGCAAGATCACCGGCGGATTGAACATACCGGGGCTGTTTTAAGGAAGGATTGAGATGGGGTATTACGCGGAACCGATCGCACGGCTCATCGAAGAATTGTCCCGCCTCCCCGGCATAGGCCCCAAGACAGCCCAGCGACTGGCCTTTCACATCCTGAAAATGCCTGCGGACAGGGCGGTAAGACTTGTTCAGGCTATAGCCGGCGCCCGGGAATCCATCGTATACTGTTCCGTATGCGGCAACTTCACCGACGTGGACCCGTGCAGCATATGCAGCGCGTCCCACCGGGACAGGAGCACCATTATGGTGGTGGAGGAACCCAAGGATGTGGTCGCCATAGAGAAGACCAGGGATTATAAGGGGCTCTATCACGTGCTGCACGGGGTGATTTCGCCGCTGGAGGGCATAGGCCCCGATGATATCAGGATAAAGGAACTGCTGTCGCGGGTGTCTTCCGGCGTGAAGGAAGTCGTCATCGCCACAAACCCCGACGTGGAGGGCGAAGCCACGGCCCTTTACATCGCCAGGCTCCTCAAACCCCTGGGATTGAAGGTGACGCGCATAGCCTACGGTATCCCGATGGGGGGAGACCTGGACTACGCCGACGAGATAACCCTGGCCAAAGCGCTGGAAGGCCGCAGGGAACTGTAGGCAAATTTTGCAAGTTGTTTCAGGAAACATGGTTTATTAGGGCAAAGGAATGTCCTGTAGGCCATGTTTTTTATTTTCCAAAAGGACTTTTTTTCTTTTTCAACTGCCAGTTATGGAATTTTAAGGGAAAAAGGATGAAGGGAATAAGGGTAAGGGTATAAATGGAAATAATAGAATAGAATACACTAACGATTTTTAAAGGGTTTGAGGGGTATTTGTGAAAGGAGTTTATTTGAAAGATGAGGGGAGTTTATTTTGATTACACATAGTTAGGATTAAGGAAAAAGGGGAAAGTGTCACCGCCGGTGTATAATTGACCCAGGAGCAACGAAAAGGAATTGACCCACCCCCTGGCGAAATATCCCTCTGATACCAGCCAAAAGATCGGAGGGAAATAAGTGCTGGGGAGTGGATCTATTATCATGTTACACGAATTAAGAGCAATGGGCAAGAGCATCCGTGCAATTGCACGAGAAACAGGCCGTTCAAGGAATACGGTAAGAAAATACTTAAGGGCAGAGGGCATTCCCGAAAGGAAGCCGCATCCCAAAAGAGGATCAAAGCTCGATCCATACAAAGACACCATTCAAGAGCTCATAAATCTTGGTATATTCAATTGCGAAGTCATCTACGAAAGAATCAAAGA
>NZ_VNHO01000018.1 GCF_008124715.1 Thermosediminibacter litoriperuensis
ATTCAAGGACCTGGAAGGCTGGATGCGGAGGAGGCTGCGTATGTGCCTCTGGAAGCAGTGGAAGCGGGTACGGACAAGATACCGCGAGCTGCGTGCACTGGGGCTACCAGAGTGGGCAGTAAATGAACTCGCCAACGCTCGTAAAGGGCCGTGGCGGATGGCCCACGGGCCAATGAATAGAGCCCTGGGCAACGCCTACTGGCAAACCCAGGGCCTGCTGAGCTTAACCGAACGCTACCAAACTCTTCGTCAAGCTTGGTGAACCGCCGGATGCGGACCCGCATGTCCGGTGGTGTGAGAGGACGGGGGTTAGCCGCCCCCTCCTACTCTATTTGGTATGAGATTTGCTTTTACTATATGTTAAAGTTTGAATGTAAATTTGTGATGGATGGAGGGGAGGACAAATGTTATGAACCGGATATATATTTAAAATATTGTTAGGACATGAAAATGCCTGATAAGAAGGGTGAGAGAACATGAGTTTTGAGATAGTTGAAGGTCTTCTGACGCTAAAATTAAGTCTGGTGGGTACTCTGGCCGTTGCAGTTCTTTTATTGATTTATGGAAATTGGATCCGAAAGATTTTTCCTTTCTTCACTAGATTCTGCATACCCGCTCCGGTAATAGGAGGTTTTAGTTTTTCGCTACTGGCGTGGCTTTTTAAGGAATTAGATATAATGGCTTTTAATCTGGATACGACATTACAGATGCCTTTAATGATAGCGTTTTTTACTACCGTGGGTCTTGGAGGCAGCCTGGGGCTTATAAAAAAAGGCGGGAGATTGCTGCTTGTATATCTGGTGGGATGCTGGGTACTGGCAATAATGCAAAATGTGGTGGGCGCCGCTACAGCGATGCTGACCGGAATCCATCCGGTTCTGGGCGTTATGGCCGGAGCGGTTTCACTGGAAGGCGGCATGGGGGCTGCGTCGGCTTTCGGCCCAACAGCTGAACAGATGGGTGTTCAGGGTGCGTTTGTTGTCGCTGTCGCCTCGGCGACTTATGGTTTGATTTCAGGGGGCCTCCTAGGCGGACCGGTGGCGAAATGGCTTATAGAGAAAAATCGCCTGGAGATAAAGACCGATGAAAGAGAAACCCCGTTATACGAAGAGGTTATTACGCAGGAGACGGGTAAAGAAAGATCCCTTGTCACCAGCAACAGCATGCTTTATATGATGGGATTATTGCTTGTTATCATGGTCCTCGGAGAATTAATAGCCGGATATATTAAAACCGCCACGGGTTTTGTACTTCCGGGTTATATCACCGCCATGTTTGTAGCGGTCGTATTCAGAAATATCAATGATTCGGTTAAATTTGTAAAGGTTCATGACGAATCCGTTAACCTTATCGCGGATGTATCTCTCGGGTTATTTCTATCGATGGCCATGATGTCGTTGAAGATATGGGAACTGGCTTCTCTGGCATTGCCGCTTATTATTATACTAGTGGTGCAGACCATATTTATATTGGCGTACTCCATTTACTTCATGTTTCCCTTGCTCGGCAGAGATTACGATGCCGCCGTTATATGTGCCGGTTTAGTAGGTCACGGCCTGGGAGCCACCCCGAATGCCATAGCCAACATGAATGCCGTATCGGAGAGATACGGGGTGGTTTCGCGAAAGGCGTTTTTGATTGTTCCCCTGTGCGGAGCGGTGCTTATTGACCTTGTGGGAATCCCCAATATTGTGTGGTTTATAAATTATTTTATTAAATAGTTAAAATTTGAAAAAAAGGAGTGTGCAAGTTGAAAAAAATAGTCGAGTGTGTTCCGAATATCAGCGAGGGCAGAAGGACGGAAGTTATTGAAACGATTGTTGACGAAGTCCGGAAAGTGGAAGGGGTGAAACTTCTGGATGTCAACCCTGATGAAAGCCACAACAGAACGGTCATCACTTTTGTCGGCGAGCCGGAAGCAGTAAAAAAGGCTGCTTTTGCCCTGTGCGCAAAAGCAGCGGAACTGATAGATATGGAAAAACATAAAGGCGAACATCCGCGCATCGGCGCTACCGACGTGATACCTTTTATACCCGTTAGCAATGTAACCATGGAAGAATGTGTGGAACTGGCGAACGAACTAGGGCAGGAAATTGCTGAAAAGCTGGGAATCCCCGTCTATATGTATGAGGAAGCAGCTAAAATTCCCGAGAGGAAAAGCCTGCCGAATATAAGAAAAGGAGAATATGAAGGATTAAAGCAGGAAATTACGAAACCCGAGAGAAGACCCGACTACGGTCCGCCGCGCATGCACCTTACCGCTGGTGCTACGGTTGTTGGTGCAAGGCAGTTCCTCATAGCGTATAATATAAATCTCGATACTGATGATGTGAAAATCGCCAAAAAAATTGCCAACAGCATAAGGGAAGCGAAGGGCGGTTATAAATATGTGCGGGCTATGGGCGTCATGATCGAAGGAAGGAATGTGGCGCAGGTAACAATAAATATGTTAAACTACACCGGCACGCCACTATTCAGGGTTTTTGAAACGGTAAAATCCGAAGCCGCGAGATACGGGGTAAACGTAATAGGAAGCGAAATCGTCGGTCTGGTGCCGGTACAGGCTTTGCTGGATGTGGCCGATTTTTACCTGCGGTTGGAAAACTTTGATAGAAAACAGGTGCTTGAATTAAATATTTAGCTTTTAAAAAGGGGCAGATAGACATGACTTTATCTGAGTTCAACATCAAAGACTTTGTATCTATACTGGCATCAAAAGAACCGGCCCCTGGGGGCGGCTCAGCGTCAGCCCTCGTGGGAGCCGTGGGAAGCGCACTTTCTTCCATGGTGGCAAATCTTACTCTGGGAAAGGAAAAATATAAAGACAAAGAACCCCTCATGCTGGAAATTTTGAAGGAAGGGAAAGAGCTTCAGGATTCGCTGATTTCGATGATTGATAAGGATACGGGGGCCTTTAACAGGGTGGCCGAAGTCTTTAAGATGCCGAAAGATACGGAAGAACAAAAAGCAGCAAGAAGTGAAGCCATGCAGAAAGCTTTAAAAGAGGCCACACTGGTGCCGTTTACAGTAATGGAAATGTGCATGTTTGCCTTAGAGCTTCACAATAAAGCCCTTGGCAACTCAAATACCTCCGCCGTTAGCGACCTGGGAGTCGGTGCATTATGCCTCAAAACTGCTCTCCAGGGCGCATGGCTCAATGTGAAGATAAACCTTAACGGCATCAAGGACGCCGGATTTGCGGCCGAAATTGAGGCGAGAGCCCGAAAGATGCTGGAGGAAGGGACAAAGATAGCGGACAATATTTACCGGAAAGTACTGGAGGAATTTATAAGATAAAAAAAGAATATATAATAGTATCTCACTTGAAAGGAAATCGGCGAAGAGAGGGGTTAAATATGGAAAAAAATTGGGCCCAAAAGCTCCCCGTTGCCGTTACCATATGTGACGCAGAGGGGAAAATACTCTACATGAATGAGAAAGCCTGCAAGACGTTCGAAAAAGACGGCGGCGCTGGACTCATCGGCAGGAACGTTCTGGATTGCCACCCCGAACCGGCCAGGAGTAAATTAAAATACATGCTTGAAACCCAAACCAAAAACTGCTATACGATCGAAAAAAATGGCATAAAAAAATTAATCTATCAAACGCCCTGGTACGATGAAAATAACAATTATGCAGGATTCGTTGAATTTTCCATAGAGATTCCGTTTGAAATGCCGCATTATATAAGAGCATAATAAGCGTCCCGCGTTAGGCGAGGGGGATGGGACGTTGCAGGGATAAATATGGCTTTACATTGGGACATCATGTAAGAATCTTTGAATACGGCAGGTAATGGCCTGTCTTTAGCCATAAGAAATCTTACTTCCAGGCCAGCCTTGAGCTATATATAAAGCCTCTGGAATTCCCTATCCGAATCACATCAACCTTAATAACCTCAAAGATTGATTCAATATATATTACATATATTATGCAAACCGGTTGACACGGGAATCTACATTTGATATAATATTTTGCACAATAAAAAAGGATGCTATAATCTTGAACGCTGAGTTCTTTCTATGGCCTACCCCATAGAAAGAAGCGGGGGACCCAACTTTTGGGGTGAATCTCCTTCATAATAGGGAATAAAACCCTATTATGAGGAGTAGGGTTACCTCTTCAACCCGAACCCGTCAGCTAACCTCGTAAGCGTGGAAAGAGGAGGTTTGTAGCATGAGGGTATTATTTGCCCGATCAAAGCTATGGTCCTCCATAGCTTTTATTTTGCCTTAAAAGCCGAAAGAAAGGGGGAATATCGATGATAAAGGGGCCGGAAGAGGTGCGTTACACCGTAATAGGGGCGGGTAACGGCGGCCTTGCCATGGCAGGATATTTGGGGTTGATGGGCTTTACGGTTAACCTTTACAACAGGTCCGAAGAAAAGATAAAGGACCTGATAAAAGACCCGAAAATACATTTGACCGGCGCCGTGGAAGGCGAGGGCAAGCTTTCCATGGTCACTACCGATATAAGAGAAACTATAGAGGGCTCGGATATCATAATGGTAACCACTCCCGCCACTGCCCATAGGGAGCTGGCGGAGCAGATGGCGCCTTACATTAAGGACAATCAGATTATCGTGTTAAACCCCGGCCGTACCTGCGGAGCGCTGGAAGTTTACGAGACGCTGCGAAAGTCAGGGTGCACGAAAAATGTGATAGTTGCCGAGGCGCAGACTTTCATATACGCCTGCAGGGCTACGGGTCCCACCAGTGCCAGGATATTCAGCGTGAAGAACGAAGTCAAGCTGGCGGCTATTCCGGCGGAGAAGACGGAGCTGGTCATAAGGCTTTTATCGGCCGCATATCCGCAGTTCAAACCCGCCAGGGACGTTATGGAGACCAGCCTCAACAATTTCGGTGCGATATTCCACCCTGCTCCTACGCTGCTGAACAGCGGACATATAGAAAGGGGCCAGACCTTTGAGTATTACCTGGAGGGAATAACCCCCAGTATAGGTCAGATGCTGGAAAGGCTCGATGCCGAAAGAATGAAGGTAGCAAGAGTTCTGGGTGTAAAGGCGATATCGGCTATGCAGTGGTTGGAGGATTCCTACGGCGCCTGCGGGAACTCCATATACGAAGCCATACAGAACAACCCCGCGTACAAGGGCCTTACGGCGCCGAAGGATCTTAAAACCCGGTACATTTACGAAGACGTGCCCTTTAGCCTAGTTCCCATTTCATCACTGGCCAAAAATCTGGGCATCGAGACCCCGGCTATAGATACGATAATTCGCCTTGCCAATATGATGACCGGAGTGAATTTCTGGGAACAGGGCAGGACCGTCGACAAGCTCGGGTTGGCGGGCCTGAGCCCGGCGGAAATCCACGAATTTGTCCAAAACGGTTACCTCGAGATTAAGCGTCCTGAAGAGGAGGTGGTGGCGTAATGAAAAGGATTCTTGGGGCGACCATCGGCAGCTGCGTACACGTGGCGGGTGTTATGAACTTCCTCTCACTGGCCGAACGGGAAGGATATGAGGTCGAGTTTTTAGGTGCGGCCGTTTCCATAGATGAATTAATCGCTGCGGTTAAGGAAAGAATGCCCGATTACGTGGGTGTAGGTTACCGGCTTACCCCGGAGCCCCTGAGGGAAGTGCTGAAGGAACTGAAGGAAAAAATTAAAGCCAATGGTCTTGATTCGGGGATTAAGTGGATTTTCGGAGGCACTGAACCCACAGCGAAGGTTGCGGAAGAAAGCGGCATTTTCACGAAGATTTTCAACGGCCTGGAGGATATAGACGAGGTTATCGGATTCCTTAAGGGTTACAGGCGTTCCGCCGAGGAGACTTACCCCGCGGACCTGATATCGCGCATTGAATCCAAGTACCCTTACCCGATCCTGAGACACCACCTGGGCTTGCCTTCATTGGAGGCGACGATAGAGGCCATCGAAAAGGTCGCGGAGGCAAAAGTACTTGACGTGATTTCCATAGCACCGGACCAGAACGCCCAGGAGTACTTCTTCGAGCAGGACAAAATGGACCGGAGGCTCGATGGAGCCGGGGGTGTGCCGGTCCGTTCCAGGGAGGACTTCCTTTCGCTTTACCGGGCCTCCCGCCGCGGAAATTACCCGCTGCTTCGCTGCTACAGCGGTACCAGCCATCTGATAGAGTTCGCCGAAATGCTGCAGGATACCATAAAAAACGCCTGGTGCGCCGTGCCGCTCTGCTGGTACAACGTGCTGGATAAGCGGGGGCCCAGACCTCTCAGGGATTCAATAAGGGAAAACCAGCAGGTGATGAAGTGGCACGGAGAAAGGGGCATTCCGGTGGAAGTGAACGAATCCCACCACTGGAGCCTCAGGGACGCCCACGATACCGTAGGCGTCGCCACCGCCTTTCTGGCAGCATACAATGCCAAAAAGATGGGTGTAAAGCACTACATTGCCCAGTACATGTTCAACGTGCCGCCGTCCCTTTCGCCGCGGATGGACCTGGCCAAGATGCTGGCAAAGATCGAGCTGATAGAATCGCTGCAGGATGAAAACTTCAGGGTTTACCGTCAGGCAAGGGCGGGCCTTGCCAGCTTCCCGGGGGATCTGGCCCAGGCGAAAGGGCAGCTGGCGTCGTCAGCGTATCTTGCTATGGCGATAAAGCCTCACATATACCACGTAGTTGGTTTCTGCGAGGCCCATCATGCAGCCACCGCCGAAGACATAATCGAGAGCTGCAGGATAGTGCGCGGCGTTATACGCAATGCCTTCCTGGGCCTTCCGGACATGGTAAACGATCCGGTGGTTCAGGAGCGCAAAAAGCAGCTCATAGAAGAGGCCATGATCACTCTGGAAGCCATAAAACAGCTTAATTCGGGGGTGGAAGATCCCTGGACCGATCCGGATACCATTGCAAGAGCTATCGAATTGGGCATCCTGGACGCACCGCACCTGAAGGGCAACCCGGCGGCCTGCGGCAAACTGGTCACCAGGCTGGTGGACGGAGCCCTTTACGCCTATGACCCCGAGGAAAACAGGGTACTTACCGAAAAGGAAAGGATTGAGAAAATTTTAAAGAGGGTCGAGATGACCGTAAGCTGAATTAAAAAACCGGCCTTTAGCGAGGCCGGCTTTTACTTTTAGGATTTCTGAGAGTTCGAAATGGTTACCACCATGGACAGCTCTTTTGCCCGGGTGGAAGCCGTGTCGTAGAGGGTGCGTATACACTCCCATACTTTCTCGGGGGACCCGGTTATATATGTGCTTATGGTTCCCACCTGGCAGGTGACGCCCATATCCTTAATGGACGCCAGTGCCTGATTTACGACCTGATCGGAGTTCTGTGTCTCCAGGGGATAAATGGATACCTCGCAGCTGATCAATATATCACCTCCCGTTTAATGTAAATTCTCGCCTTCTGTCAGCTCCTCCACGGGAACGCTGGTTCGAATTTTTTCGCTGAGGATTTCTACGTCAGCGGTGTTATCCTCGGGCTTGAGCCCTTTAATCCAGACCAGCTTTCCCTTATAAAAAACCTCGTAAGTATCGGATGAATTCAGGATTTCCTGCGCACGCTGAAAATCCATAAAAAAAACCCCTTTCATTTTGCTCCTAAAATTAGGATTTGCTCCAGCTTAAATCTATATACAAGAAGACGGTTTTGGTGATAAAATAAAAATAAACCTGCAGCGCCGCAGGAAAATAAAAGGAGGATAATCTGAAATTATGCTGATCGACGTAAGCCCGTATGCTTTTAAAATAGGCTCCATCGCGGTTCACTGGTACGGAATATTCATGGCTGTTTCGTTTCTGGTGGGTTCATATTACCTTTACACTATGGGCAGGAAGCTGCGCCTGGACGAGGATTTCCTTCTGAACCTGGCAATGATCGTCATAATATCAGGGGTTATAGGAGCACGCCTTATGTTCGTGCTCACCAATTATCCCGAATGGTTTCTAAAGGATCCGGTTCAGGTGGTAAAGATATGGGAAGGGGGACTTTCCTGGCACGGCGCCCTTCTCGGCGGGTTTCTCGCAGGATGGCCCTACTGCCGAAGGCACGGCGTTAATCCCAACATCATAGCCGACTGGACGGTGCTGGGGCTTTCCTTCGGTTATATAATAGTCAGGATAGGGAATATCTTCAACCAGGAGGTTCTGGGCCGCATGACCGAATTTTCCTTCGGCAGGTGGCCGGCGCAGCTCATCGGCTCGTTTATCGGCCTGGTGCTTTTAATAAGATTCCTGTACCTCCAGACCAAAAATTTGCCGCCCGGATACCAGTTCTGGTCCTTTATATGGTACCATCAAATACTCAGAGCTCTCATCGAAGAGACGGTAAGGGACAATCCTCTTTTCCTGGTCCATTACGTGAACGACCGTTGGGGCATAGGTTTTTTCACCCTAACCCAGCTCATCACGCCCTTCGTGGTGGCTTTCGCCTATTACATGTATAAATCCACCGGCGGTTACGGCTACGGTGGATACAGGCGGGGATGGTATTGAGCCGCCGTTAAAATCCCAGGTCCTCGTTTACCACCAGCACGTGGATGTCGGTGAGTCTTGGCTTGCGCTCAAGGATGGTGGTGATGCGGCAAATGCGGTCTGGAGAATCGCAGTCCGCGCAAAAGCCGGTCCTGGCGCACGGTGTTTCGCACTGGAGGCGTTTTGCATTGGTAGGGGCGGCATACATCTTGATGCGCCTCAGTGCTTCCTCCGTGTCGCTGACTAACTTGTTGCGGCCGGCCACAACGATAACCTTTTTAGGACCGAAAAACATGGAAGCAGCGCGGTTGCCGGTACCATCGGTGTTGACAAGACAACCCGTCAGGGTGAGAGCGTTAGTGCCCGTCAAAAAAAGGTCGCAGGTAAGCTGCCGGCGCATTACAGCCAGTCTTTCTTCCGGGGAAAGGCCGGGTGCTCCGTGAATGAGTAATTCTTTCCCCATTTCCCTCAAGGTGTCGGCTATTTTTAAGTCTGTCACCGACATGGAACCGCCGAAACCTATAGTGGAGGCCTCCCCTGCTTCTTTAATTATATAATCGACGGCCTCCTGTTTTGTCTTGCAGTAGACGGCGGTAAAACCCCTCTTTTTCAGAGATTCCACTGCTTTCTGGCACTTTTGTTCATGAGTCCAGCTCAAAAGATCCTGTGTAAAACTCATATGTAAAACCCCCTCCAGCTCTATTTGTTAAATTAAATCAGAGCGGCTGTAGCCGCCTTCGCTTAAAAAAATAATGGTGCGCCTAGGAGGATTCGAACCCCCGCAAAACCCGGCTCCGGAGGCCGGTGCTCTATCCCCTGAGCTATAGGCGCACGCTGAAAGTTTATTTTCGCTTTTTAAGCCACCTCCACTAAAGGTGACTTCACGCATTTAATTATAACATACGGGGGCGCATAAAACAATAACGAATATTACATTTTTGTAACAGGGTAGACTGTGGATAACATGTCTGGTATTATTTAAGGTGGGAAAGGTTTATCCTCGCGAGGTGAGCTATGGATCTATTGAGAAAATTCAAAGATGCCGAAAAACTCCTGGAATTTGCCCTGAGCTGCGAGGGCGTCTCTGAAGCCAAACTGATCGCTGTCCGCGATGTGGTGGTGGACGAGCGGGTGAGGTTCCAGTGCAGTCATTCGGGCTGCAGGGAATACGGAAAGAGATTTATGTGCCCTCCTCATGTACCCGGCGTCGACGAATTCCAAAAAGTGCTTTCGAATTACATTATGGCTCTGCTCCTCCAGGTGCAGGGTTCTGCAGAAGGGGAAGGTGCGGATCAGGAGGCGACCAGACTTGCCCTGCTTTTACACGATGCCGTGTACCGGACGGAAAAACGAGCTTTTTCGTTAGGGTTTGCCTTTGCGGCGGGCCTGACAGGAGGCCCCTGCAGGCTGTGTGCGGAATGTTCTATAGTGAAAAATCCCAGCGCTTCCTGCGTGAAAAGAGATAGGGCAAGGCCGCCCATGGAAGCCATGGGGATAGACGTTTTTAAGACCTGCAAAAACGCCGGTCTGGAGATGGCCTTTACTCCGGGAAAGGTGATCTGGACGGGGATGGTGCTGTTAGACTGAAAAAAGGGGGGTTTACAATAAAGAGATGTTGAAACGCAGGTTTGCCGTATCCGTTTTACTAGTTGCGATCATGTTAACGATTATCACACCTTTGCCCGCCAGTGCGGCGGCTTCCATCAGAGTTATGCTGAACGGCCAGGATTTGAAATTCGATGTTACACCCGTCTTGAAGAACAACCGGGTTCTGGTCCCTTTCAGGCTTTTAAGTGAAAATTTGGGCGCTGGCGTTCACTGGGACGGCAGGACAAAAACGGTCACCGCTCACAGGGGTGAAACCCGGGTGGTCCTCAGGGTGGGGAGTTCGACCGCTTACGTAAATGAGAAACCCGTTAAGCTGGATGTGCCGGCTATGCTGATACAGGGGCGCACCCTGGTACCGCTCCGGTTTTACAGCGAGGCTTTCGGGGCGGCTGTGCACTGGGACGGCAAGCAGAATACGGTGTTTATAAAGACAGCTGACAAGCTGAGCAAATACATACTGGGGTATTATTATTCACAGTCCTACGACGACTTCATGAACAATGTGGACAAGCTGTCTTCAATAGCTGCCAAATGGTACACCTTGGACAGCAATTGTAACCTGACAAGCCGTGACAACTCCCGGTGGATAATGAAACCCGAAGGGTACGACTCCGTCCTCCGGACCGCCAGAGAAAGGGGAGTGAAGGTCCACGCCCTGGTGTTCGAAAGCGACCGGGCCCGGCTGCAGCAGGCTCTGGCCACTGCAGAAAAAAGGAGTGCGCTGGTCAGCCAGATCATAGCGGAAGTGGAGAAGGAAAATTACGACGGGGTCAACATTGACTTCGAGTATCTCAGACTGGAGGATAAAGAAAATTACAACGAATTCATAAAGCAGCTTTACACAACCCTAAAATCGAAGAAAAAGACTCTGAGCCTGTCGTTGCCAGCCAAGACCGAGAAGAAGGACTGGTGGCCGGGCTACGACTACGAGACTCTGGGCAAATACAGCGATTACGTGGTGCTGATGGCCTACGACAAAAACCCGGCTTCCCCGGGACCCCAGGCAGGGATAGACTGGGTGGAAGAGATCGTGGACTACGCTCTGGCCAGGATACCCGCCGGAAAGATAGTGCTGGGGATAGGTTACTACGGTTATGCCTGGTCGGGGAGCGAAAAATACACCGTGCTGGAAGCAAAAAACGGGATGACTTACAGCAAAATATGGTTCCTGGACGAGCTTACTCAGAAGCACGGCCTGAAGCTGACCATAGATAGTGCTTCCCTGATGGCCTACGGCAGCTTTACCGATGAAAAAGGCAAGACCTATCAGATATGGATGGAGAGCCGGGAATCCGTAGATGCTAAGTCCAGGCTGGCTATAAAGAAAGGGCTTAAAGGCATAGCCGTATGGAGGCTTGGGTATACCACACCTTCCTTCTGGCAGGCGGTGAACGATAGTTTCATAGCAGCGAAATAATCTTTTCCGGAATCGACCCCTGTGAGCATCCGCTCCCGGGGGTTTTTGTGTGAATACAAATTATGATAAAAAATTAACAAACTCTGCGAAACTGAAGAAAACTTAAAGAATATTGGTACCATTACATCTTTATAGTCACGTATTGTTATGGTAGTATAAAACTATGAGCATATTTCGTTCAGGAGTTGATAGTTTGAAAGTAATCGCTCTCGTGGGTAAAAGCGGCACCGGCAAAAGCCACAAGGCCCACATAGTAGCCAGGCAGTACGGTGCAGAGCTTATAATCGACGACGGGCTTTTGATACACGGCAACCGGGTGGTGGCCGGATTTTCGGCCAAAAGGGAGGAGACCATGATCGGTGCAATCCGGCGTGCTATCTTTCAGGATCCGGCCCACGCCAGGGAAGTGAGGGACAAGCTGGCCGAGGTCAATGCCGGTAAGGTCCTGGTAATCGGCACTTCGGAAAAAATGGTCCGCGCCATATGCAGGGCTCTGGAACTGCCCGCGCCGGAAACGGTGGTGCACATAGAGGATGTGTCCACCCCGAAGGAGATAGAAAGAGCCCAGCGGATTAGGAAATTGGATGGCAAACACGTTATCCCTGTACCTACACTGGAAATAAAAAAATATTTTTCGGGTTACCTGCTGGATCCGCTTAAGATCTTCTACCGGCGCGGAAAACAGGAGATCATAACGGAAAAGTCGGTAGTCAGGCCCAATTACAGCTATCTGGGACGGTACACCATAGCCGACACGGTCGTCAGCCAGATAGCCCTTTACTCCGCCCGAAGCGTCGGAGGCGTAGGCCCGGGGGGCAGGGCGATAATCGAAAACCACGGGACGGGCGTGGCGATCGTGCTGGAGCTTTCGGTGGAGTACGGGGTGCCGCTCGTGCCGCTGCTGGAAAAGGTGCAGGCGGAAGTGGCCAAGCAGGTGGAACACATGACGGCCCTCAACGTTTTAAGGGTCGACGTTACCGCGAAAAGGCTTTACTTTAAGAAGGAAAAATAGATTGGTTGTAGAATATGTCAATTCTTTTAAAAATGTTATCTAAAAATGGGCCAAAACGTATTTAATTATTGTACGAAAATGTCACTTTGCCCCCAAACCTAATGTTTTAAAGGGGAAAATGGTCCATCCTCCGATAATATCCACAAAATTTAAGAATGAATTTATAGAGATTTCCGGAAGATAATGGAGCTCGGGAAGTTATAAGAAAGCACCGTCACCAAGTGAAACAGTTTCATGTAAACGATTTTGGAATAATCAAGGATGTCGACAGGGAGTTTGATTTATGAATAGAAAAATTAGTAAAAAAATTTGTAGAAAAGAAGCAATAAGATAATATTTTAAAGAAATTTTTGAATATTACATATTAAAAGGATGGACCACCAGCAATGGAAGGGAGTGAGAGGCTAAGACTAAAGTTTAACGGTTTGCTTTCCGTTGTTTTTATAATATTACAAGAAAGGGTGTTTTTATATGAAGGGGTTTGCAATGCTTAAAATCGGTCATATTGGATGGATAGAAAAAGAGAAACCAAAAGCCGGCCCTTATGATGCCATCGTAAGGCCGCTGGCAGTAGCGCCATGTACTTCTGATATTCACACTGTGTTCGAAGGAGCTATCGGCGAAAGACATAACATGATTTTGGGCCATGAAGCCGTAGGTGAAGTGGTGGAAGTGGGCTCCGAGGTCAGGGACTTTAAGCCCGGCGACCGGGTGGTTGTACCGGCTATTACGCCCGACTGGAGGACCCTAGATGTCCAACGGGGATTCCACCAGCACTCGGGCGGTATGCTTAACGGTTGGAAGTTCTCAAATATAAAAGACGGAGTCTTTGCTGAATATTTTCATGTAAACGATGCCGATATGAACCTGGCTCACCTCCCTGAAGAAATACCATTAGAAAAGGCTGTTATGATTCCCGATATGATGACAACCGGATTCCACGGGGTTGAACTCGCAGAAATTGGGCTCGGCGATACGGTGGCAGTTATAGGTATCGGCCCTGTGGGACTCATGGCAGTAGCCGGGGCAAGGTTACGGGGTGCAGCTAGGATTATTGCCGTAGGCAGCAGGCCAGCATTGGTCGAAGCTGCCAAGTATTACGGGGCCACGGACATAGTAAATTATAAACACGGCGACATTGTAGAGCAAATAATGAAACTCACCGGCAACAAAGGCGTCGATGCAGTCATCATTGCCGGCGCCAAGACCGAAGCCCTCTCACAGGCTGTAAAGATGGTAAAGCCGGGGGGAACAGTCGCCAACGTGAATTATTTCGGTGAAGGAGAGATATTGCCTGTTGGCAGGCTGGATTGGGGATGCGGAATGGCTCATAAATTTATAAAGGGTGGCCTTTGTCCGGGCGGTCGATTGAGAATGGAAAAGCTTATCGACTTAGTAAGATACAACAGAATAGATCCTGGCAAGATGGCAACCCATATATTCCGCGGCTTTGACAATATAGAAAAAGCTCTTTTGATGATGAAAGAAAAACAAAGCGACCTTATAAAACCGGTTGTAATAGTTGAGTAGCTGGAACAAAGAGGTTTGAATGAGCCCTTTTTATTTAAAATATAGGTTTTCCCCTTCATCTTTAGCTCTTTTTAAAAAGAGGTGGTGCAAATTTCAGAATCAATGGTAATATTATATTGGGCCATTTCTCATCCCTCCAGTTAGGTTTTTGGGTTTGTTCAATTTAATTCTAACCGGAGGTGTGAGGGTGGCTCAACCCTTTTTTAAAACTCCCTTATCTGTTAAAGTAATTTATAGCAAGAAGGAAGAATCCTTCATGCTATCGTAAATTAAAATTAGAAAACGAATTTTTTTTGGGGAAAGACCATAAACTCCCGGTCAGTTCGACTGCTTTAAAAAGAGTCGTCTTTCCCGAAATAATGCTATGGCCAGTCACGGTAGATAGAGGGGTCGTGCTTCGAGCACCGCTGTTAGATAAGGCTGACCGCAAGGCTGTAGTCTTAATCTCTAAATCAAGGAGGCTTTGAAATTGCTTTACGTAGGCATTGATTGGGCTGATACTCAACATCGCGTATTCATCATTGACTCCCAAGGGTATGAAAAGGCTAATTTCACTATACCTCATACCAGAGAAGGCTTAGAATATCTAAAGAAAAAACTACTTAAATTAGTTCAAAACCCTCAGTCAATAGCCTGTATCATAGAAACCAAGCATGGACTTCTAATCCAATTCTTGCTGGAAGCCGGGTTTGCCGTATATCCTGTTAATCCCAAGGCCTTTGATCGTCGCCGTAAGCCTTCCGGCTCCAAAAGCGACCCCCTGGATGCTCGTATCTTGGCAGAATTGGGCACAACGGATATTAACCGCTTGCGCAAACTTGAGCCAGACTCCGAGCTGATTCAGGAGCTAAAAGCTTTAACTCGTGACCAGGATACTTTAATTCGGGAATCTACTCGCTTAACCAACCGCTTGATTTCTTGCTTGAAAGAATATTTCCCCGTAGCCCTCGAGCTTTTTTCCAGGCCAACTTTGCCCGTTGCTCTGGATTTCTTAAAGCTCTACCCTACATTGGAAGCAGCACAACAAGCTTCTGTACTGGAATTGGCGGCTTTCTTAAAATCTCATAAACACCCAAAACCTAATCAGACAGCTATAACAATCTATCAAAAGCTACATTCTCCTCAGCTGAAAGCAAGTCCTGTAGTTACCAGAACTAAAGCCCGCCTGATGCTGGCTATACTTTCTCAGCTCGAACCGCTCCTCGAGCAAATCAAAGAGTATGACAGGGAGATAGAGCGCCTTTTTAATCTCCACTTCGACAGCAAGTTATTCGCCAGTTTGCCTGGAGCGGGTTCGCGGCTGGCTCCAAGACTGCTGGCGGAGTGGTGAGACGATAGAGAACGCTTTCTGCATGCTTCTGTAGTCCAAGCAGTGGCTGGAACTTCCCCCGTGCTTTACCAAAGCGGCAAATACAGCTTCGCTAAACAGCGAAAATCTTGTGTCAAACCTTTCCGCAATGCTATGCACCAATTTGCTTATCAAAAAGTACGGTGGGTTGTTTGGCCTCGTGAATATTACGATAAAAAGCGTTCCGAAGGCAAGTCTCACCATGAAGCCATCCGGGCTTTAGCTAATATTTGGGTAAGAATTATCTTAGCAATGTGGAAAAACTTTAAACCTTATGATGAGGCAATTTTTCTTGCAGCCAGGACAAAGCATGGTTTAGCTGCTTGAAAGTTACAGTCTTTTAAAGCATTGCTTTTTAAGTAAAGAATAAGCTTAGAATGAATTTACCATCATTTACATAAAAAGGTTCATTTTATGTTTTTATCAAAAAAGTTTATATTCTATCTTGACATAGAGGGTCTTTTTACACAATATCATAAAATAACCACACGATTGGTTAAAGATTATTTTTTATGTTGTATATTGTGTTATAATTCTTATAGATCAGTAATTAAAATGAAAGGGTGAAAATTAGATGTTTTGCTGCATCGGTGAAGAACACGGAATAGAAAAAAATTTTCCCGATGAAGAGGTGGACCTTGCGGTTTTGGAGCCGGTTTTGAAGGAGTACCGCGGTATTCCCGGCAGCCTGATCACTGTGCTGCAGAAAGCCCAGGATGTATACGGGTATCTGCCCAGAAGGGCCCTATACCATATCGCCAGGGAAATCGGTGTAAAACCCGCCAAAGTGTTCGGAGTGGCCACCTTTTATGCCCAGTTCAGGTTAAAGCCCGTAGGCAAACACCTCATAATGGTCTGCCATGGCACGGCCTGCCACGTTAACGGGGCGGAACTAATAACCAGCGCCCTGTGCGATGAACTGAATATAAAGGATGGGGAGACTACCGCCGACGGGCTTTTTACCCTTCAAAACGTAGCGTGCCTGGGTTGCTGCAGTCTGGCCCCGGTCATGATGATCGACGGGGAAGCGTACGGCAAACTCACGCCCGATAAGGCCAGGGACGTGATAAGGGATATCTATAGACGAGAGACGGGGAAATAAAAACTGGAGGTGTAGAAAGTGAAAGTAGTCGTTGGCCTTGGAAGCTGCGGAATAGCCGCAGGGGGAAACAAGGTACTAGAGGCTATCCAGGACGAAGTGAGAAGCAGGGGGATTTCTGTTGATGTACAAAAGGCCGGATGTATTGGGATGTGCTACCTGGAGCCCATTATCGACGTAGTAGACGACGAGGGCAACAGGACCACTTACGTCAGGGTAACTCCGGAAATTGTAAAGGAAATTTTCGACAATCACATCGAAAAAGGAAAGGTGCTGAGCGAGTACACAATCGCGGAGGATGACCGGTCTTACATCGACGGCCAGATGAGAATCGCATTGAGGAACTGCGGGGTGATTGACCCCGAATCGATAGACGAGTACATCGAAAGGGATGGCTACAGAGCCCTGGAAAAAGTGCTTAAGGAGATGACTCCGGAGCAGGTCATCGAAGAAATGAAGATATCAGGCCTCCGGGGCAGGGGCGGCGCCGGCTTCCCCACCTGGTTCAAGTGGAACGCTGCCAGGAGCGCCCAGGGGTCTCCCAAGTATGTGGTGTGCAACGCCGACGAAGGGGACCCGGGAGCCTTCATGGACAGGAGCGTGCTGGAGGGCGACCCCCACTCGGTGCTGGAAGGCATGGCCATCGCCGGCTATGCTATCGGGGCGGAACAGGGGTTTATCTATGTCAGGGCTGAATACCCGCTCGCCATAAAGAGACTTGAAATAGCCATTGAGCAGGCCCGACAAAAGGGCTTCCTCGGCAAAGATATAATGGGCGCCGGCTTTTGTTTCGACGTAAAAATAAAGGCCGGGGCGGGGGCCTTCGTGTGCGGCGAGGAAACCGCCCTCATCGCGTCGCTGGAAGGAGAAAGGGGAATGCCCAGGCTTAAACCGCCGTTCCCCGCCCAGAAGGGGTATATGGGCAAACCCACCAATATCAACAACGTGGAGACCTTCGCCAACGTACCGTGGATTATACTGAAGGGCGGCAAAGCCTTTGCGGCCATAGGGACCGAAAAGAGCAAGGGCACGAAGGTGTTTGCCCTGGCGGGCAAGGTGAAAAAGGGCGGCCTTGTGGAAGTGCCCATGGGCTTATCGCTGAAAGATGTCATCTTCAAGATAGGCGGCGGGATAAAGAACGATAAGAAGATAAAAGCCGTCCAGCTGGGCGGGCCGTCGGGCGGCTGCATACCCGAGTCCCTGCTGGACACCCCGGTGGACTACGAGTCTATCGTGAAGACCGGAGCCATTATGGGCTCGGGCGGTATGATAGTTATGGACGAGACCACCTGTATGGTGGATATGGCAAGATTTTTCCTGGATTTCACTCGGAAGGAGTCCTGCGGTAAGTGCACCCACTGCCGCCTCGGCACCAAGAGGATGCTGGAGATCCTGGAAAGGATTTGCGAGGGCAGGGGTGAGGAGTCGGATCTGGAGCTGCTGGAGGAGCTGGCCGTGAACGTGAAAGGAGGCTCTCTGTGCGGCCTCGGCCAGACGGCACCTAACCCCGTACTCACCACCCTCAGGTACTTCAGAGACGAGTACGAGGCGCATATAAAGGATAAAAAGTGCCCGGCGAAACAGTGTAAGGCCCTCATCGCTTACAGGATAGATGCAGAAAAATGCAGGAGCTGCGGCCTCTGCGCGCGCAAGTGTCCGGTAAACACTATAAGGGGTTCGAAGGGGCAGCCTTACGAGATCATCCGGGAAAACTGCACCAAGTGCGGTACGTGTCTAGAGGTCTGCCGCTTCGGCGCGGTCGCAGTAGAATAAAGATAATGGAGGGGGAAACATGGAGGAAATAAGGCTGAATATAAACGGACGCGAAGTCAGAGGGTTAAAAGGGCAGACCATCCTCGAAGTTGCCAGGGAAAACGGGATAGACATTCCCACCCTGTGCTACGACGAGAGAGTTAAGATATACGGTTCCTGCGGTCTGTGCCTGGTGGAGGTCGAGGGCGCTCCCAAGCTGCTCCGGGCCTGCGCCACCGAGATTTCCAACGGTATGGTGGTCTACACCGATACGAAGAAAGTACGGGCATCCAGAAAAGTGGCCCTGGAACTCCTGCTGTCCAACCACACCGGCGACTGCCGCCCGCCCTGCCGCCAGGCGTGTCCCGCCCATACCGACTGTCAGGGATACGTGGGGCTCATAGCCAACGGCCAGTACCGCGAGGCCGTTAAGCTGATTAAGGAACAGCTGCCGCTTCCCGCAAGCATAGGGAGGATCTGTCCACACCCGTGCGAGGATGCCTGCAGGAGGCGGCTGGTGGAGGAGCCCATCGCCATCGCCTGGCTCAAAAGGTTCGTGGGTGATGTGGACCTGGCGTCGGAATATCCCTATATGCCTGAAATAAAGCCCCCGACCGGCAAATCCGTGGCGGTGGTCGGCGGCGGCCCGGCAGGGCTGAGCGCCGCGTACTACCTTGCAAAAGAAGGCCACAGGGTTGTGGTCTACGAAGCTATGGAAAAACCCGGCGGCATGCTGAGATACGGCATACCCCAGTACCGCCTTCCTAAAGAGGTGTTGGACAGGGAAATAGACCTGATCAAGAAAATGGGCGTCGAGTTTATAACCGGCTGCAGAGTAGGCAGGGACGTGACTTCAGACTACCTGAGGTCCAGCTTTGATGCTGTATTTCTAGCAATCGGCGCGTGGAGGAGCTCCAGGATAGGCTGTCCCGGCGAGGATCTGGACGGCGTAATGGGAGGCATCGACTTTTTAAGGGCTGTGGCAAAGGGCGAGCCGGTGAATATGGGCCGCAGGGTCGCGGTGGTGGGCGGCGGCAACACCGCCATGGACGCATGCCGCACTGCGGTTCGCCTGGGGGCCGAAGAAGTGTACGTGCTGTACAGACGCACGAGAAACGAGATGCCTGCCAACGAAGTTGAAATAAAAGAGGCCGAGGAAGAGGGCGTGAAGTTTGTCTTCCTCGTGGCCCCGATAGAGATCATGGGCAGGGACGGCAGGGTTGCCGCTGTGAGGCTGCAGAAGATGAGGCTGGGAGAACCCGACGCCACCGGCAGGAGAAAGCCGGAACCTATCCCCGGCGAGGAGGAGATACTGGAGGTTGATACGGTTATAGCTGCAATAGGGCAGGAGGTAAACCCCGAAGGCCTGGAAGGCGTCGACCTCACCAGAAAGAGGACCATTTCCGCCGACGAAGGCACGTTTGCCACCAGTATACCGGGGGTATTCGCCGGCGGCGACGCCGTCAACGAAGGCCCCGGGATAGCCATCGAGGCCGTGGCCGACGGCAAGAAAGCCGCGGAAGTGATTATGAGCCATCTGGAAGGAAACGTCATCCCGTACAGGGAGCCCTATGTAGTGAAGCGCGATGACCTGACCGAAGCCGATTTCGCCGACAGGGAAAGGATTCCCCGGGCCCCCATGCCTCACATGTCTCCCGAAGAGAGGAAGACCAACTTCAGGGAATTCGTACTGGGCTACAGCGAGGAAGACGCAAAGAAAGAAGCCATGCGCTGCCTGGAGTGCGGCTGCAAGGACTTCTTCGAGTGTAAACTCATAAAATACGCCAACGAGTACGGAGTAAACCCCGAAAAGCTCGAAGGTGAAGTAAACAGGTACGAATACCGGGAAGATCATCCGTTTATCGTAAGAGATCCTAATAAGTGCATCCTGTGCGGGCTGTGCGTGAGGGTGTGCGACGAGGTCATTGGTATTACCGCCCTGGGATTTGTGAACAGGGGGTTCGACACGGTTATAAGGCCCGAGTTCGAGCTGCCCTTAAAGGACAGTTCCTGTATATCCTGCGGCCAGTGCGTGGCCGTATGCCCCACGGGAGCACTGCAGGAAAAGCCGCCGGTGGCAAAGCCCGTGCCGGTGGCAACGGAGAAAAAGCATACGGTATGCTCCTTCTGCGGCGTCGGCTGCAGCATAAAGCTGGATATAAGGGGAGATATGATTCTGAGAGCGCTTCCCGACAGGGAGAGCCCTGTGGACGCCGGACACCTGTGCGTGAAGGGTCGCTTCGGGTTCAGCGCGATTACCGCCGGAGAAAGGCTGACATCACCGCTGGTTAGGGAGAACGGGAAATTTGCTGAGACTGCCTGGGAAGAAGCCCTGCTCTATGCCGGCAGGAAGGCCCAAGGGATCAGGGCTATGAACGGCGGGGAAAGTCTGGCGGTATTCGTATCGCCCGGGCTCACCAACGAGGAGATTTTTATGGCGGTGGAGTTTGCAAGAAAGGGTCTGGGTACACCCCATGTGGCTTCCTTCGGCAATTCCCCCGGCGGCCTGAAGGATATCCTGGGCTGCGATGCGTCCACCAATTCGCTGGAAGAGCTGACTTCCACCGATCTGTTGCTGCTGATCGGATGTCGGGTGATGGAGGATTACGCCGTAGCGGGGTTGAAGATAAGAGAGGCGTTGAAGAGGGGGACTCAACTGGTCGTCATAAACCCCGAACCTTCCATCACCGACGAGTGGGCCCACAGAGTAGTAAGGCCGGAAAACAGCGTGGACTTCCTTAAAGCCCTGCTGAAGGGTCTTATTGAGGAAGGCTTTACATCCGGTGCGGCAAGAGCCGAGGGGTTCGAGGAACTGAAGGCCTCCCTGGCCGACACTGCGGTGCCCGACGATATCAGGGAAATAGCGCGCCTCTACGGCCGGGCTAGGAACGCCATGGTTGTTTTCGACCACGAGAGGCTTACTCGCGACGCCGAAAGGCTTATAGCTTCCATAGCCGTCGTAACGGGCCACATTGGAAGGCCCCGCAACGGTATCATTATGCTCAGGGCGAAGAGCAACGCCCAGGGCCTCGTGGACATGGGAGTGACGGCGGACGCCGGAGAGATTCTGAAGCTCATCGAACAGGGCAGGATAAAAGGAGCGTTTATTTTCGGTGAAGATCCGGCCGGTTCTGACGCCGCCGTAACCGGCATACTGGAGAAACTGGAATTCCTGGCGGTCCAGGACCTGTTCCTCACCGACACTGCCCGCCTGGCGGATGTAGTGTTGCCGGCAGCGGCCTTTTCCGAGTCCCGGGGCTCCTACACCAGTGCCGAGCGCAGGGTGCAGTGGTTTGAGAGGGCCCTGCCGGCCGTTACGGGCCGCGAGAACTGGCAGGTGATACAGGACCTGGCCAGCGCCACCGGATGTGCTTTCAGCTTCAAATCGCCGGAGGAGGCGCTGGATGCGATCTCACGGCAGATACCCGAGTACCGGGGAATAAAAAAGCCGGCATTAACGAGGTGCGGCATATTCTGGCCTGCGGGGACGAAAGATGCCTTCGGCACGCCGGTGCTATACAGGGAAGGTTTTAATTTCGAAGGTGGCAGGGCGAAATTGGCCGTGTCCGCCGGGGGACCCGCGTTCAGGTGCATGGGTCCGACCGATGTCGTCGAGAGGGCCTTTGCCCGGAAAATGAGGGAGACCGGTATAGCGAGGTAATATGTAAGATAATTGAGAGCCCGCATCTTTAAGATGCGGGCTCTTAATTAGCAATTGCAAACCCGGCTGAATATACTATTTTGTGCGAATATCTTCCCGCTCCCGTTAATATTTTATATCAACGGCCGCTATAACTTTTGTAGAAATCATTGTTCCACTCATCAATATTTAACAATTGGGCAGAGGATATACCGGAAGGAATTTTCTGCCGGTCGTTGAATTATATATTATTCAATTTTTCATACGAGGAGAGACCTGAATTGAAAATCGGCATACCGAGAGCCCTGGCCTACTACGCTTACTATCCTTTCGTAAACACTTTTTTTGAAAAACTGGGCCTGGAAGTGGTCGTCTCGGACCCCACGTCGAAAGAGATAATGGATGCCGGCGTTGAAGACGCCGTGGCGGACGCCTGCGTGCCCATAAAACTTTTTCACGGACACGTCAGGAATCTGCTGGGTCGGGTGGATTACGTCTTCGTCCCGAGGCTGGTGAGTGTGAACCGGGAAGCCACCTTCTGCCCTAAATTTCTGGGACTGCCCGACATGGTCGCCTGCTCGATAACAAACCTGAATAATATGCTGGAAGTTAGAATAGATATCGGAAAGAGAAAAAGGGAGCTTTTTTTAACCTGCCTCAGGGTAGGCAGAAAATTCCGGAAGGGGTTCTTTACGGCTTACAACGCTTACCTAAAAGCCCTCATGAGTTTGAAAAACTACACACACCAGTTCCTGCAGGGAGGTATTCCGCCCCTGGGCGTACTGACCCAGAAAAAAAGCGCCGATATCAAACTGGGGGTCGTCGGTTACCCGTATATGCTCTATGACCCGTACCTGAGCCTGGACCTTATAAAGAAGCTGATAGGCATGGGAACTTATGTGATTACTCCCGAGATGGTGCCGGAAAAGGTAAAGCAGAAATACGCGGGGAAGCTTAAAAAGACGCTTTTTTGGACCTTCAGCAACAGCGTCTTGCGGACCGCTTTTCATTTCTTGGAGACCGGCTGCGTCGACGGCATCATTCACGTAACCGCTTTCGGCTGCGGCCCTGACTTTATAGTGGACAAAATAATGGAACTGGAGGCCAGGGACAGGAACATACCCTACCTGACCATCGCCCTCGACGAGCACACCGGGCAGGAAGGCCTTAACACCAGGCTGGAAGCCTTTGTAGATATGTTGAGGAGAAAAAGAAAGGTAAAAGAGGCGGCTATGTTATGAGAAAAGTGTCCTTTCCTTACGTAGGGAATGCCACTATAACCTTTCAAAAGCTCATGAAGGCACTGGGCAACGATGTGGTGCTGCCCAAACGGCCTACTGAGGAAACGCTGAGCCTGGGCACCAAATATGCACCGGAGTTCGCGTGCCTGCCCTTCAAGATAGTACTGGGCACCTATATCGAGGCCCTGGAAGCAGGAGCCGACACCCTGGTTTCCACCGGAGGTGTGGGGCCCTGCAGGGCAGGACTCTACACTACCCTTCACGAGAAGATATTGAAGAGCCTGGGCTACGAATTCGAGATGATAACCCTGGAACCTCCCGGCAGGCATCTGAGGGACCTGGTCGCCAGTATAAAAAAACTGGTAAACCGGAAGCTGTCCATCGCCGATTACTTCAGGCTGGGCCGCTTTGTATGGAAAGAGCTTCAGCTGCTGGATAAGGCGGAAAAACTCTCTCATAAGATAAGACCTTTAGAAGTTAAAAAAGGGGAAACCACCAGGACGTATAAAAAGTGCGCTGAACTGATAGCAAAGGCGCAGAATTACCGCGATCTTGTGGAAATCGAAAGGGAGATCGAGCTTCTCTATGAAAAAATCGAAAAAAAAGACGTAGATCCCATAAAAATAGGCATCGTAGGGGAAATATACGTGGTCATCGAACCGGCGGCCAACCTGGAAATAGAAGAGATGCTGGGAGATCTGGGGGTTTATGCGGAAAGATCCATGTTTCTGGCATCTTACACTTTCTACAACGCCGTTATGGACCTTTTTAGAATGCCAGGTGAAAGGGATGTGAAAAAACTGGCTGCTCCATACTTCAAGGAAATGTGCGGCGGCCACGGGCGGGAATCGGTGGGAAACGCCATACTCTTTGCAAAAAGGGGATTTGACGGGGTGATACAACTTTCGCCTTTTACCTGCATCCCCGAAATCGTGGCCAAGAGCATACTGCCCAAGGTCTGCGCCGAATACGATATAGGGTTTCTGCCGGTAACCCTGGACGAGCAGACGGGCAAGGAAGGATTGAGGACCCGCGTGGAAGCCTTTGTAGACCTACTGGCAGCCAAGCGAAAGAAGAGAAAAGGAGATGTAGTATATGGCACATTACCTGGGTATTGACGTGGGATCCGTCAGCACAAACCTGATCATTCTTGACGAAAATGGTGACGTGGAGGATGCGGTTTACATCCGCACCCAGGGCCAGCCCATAAAGGCGGTCCAGGAAGGGCTGCGGTTGCTTAATTCCAGAAGTAATGGAAAGTGGGATATTAGAGGTGTAGGCACCACCGGCAGCGGCCGACAGCTGGCAGCGGTGATAGCGGGCGCCGACATTGTAAAAAACGAGATAACCGCCCATGCGATCGCCGCCCAGAAGGAAGTTCCCGACGTGCGAACGGTGATAGAGATAGGCGGCCAGGATTCAAAAATAATAATTCTGAGGGACGGCGTCGTAACCGACTTTGCCATGAACACCGTCTGCGCCGCCGGTACTGGGTCGTTCCTGGACCAGCAGGCCAACAGGCTGGGGATACCCATTGAAGAATTCGGCGCATACGCCCTCAGGTCGAAAAATCCGGTGCGCATTGCGGGGAGATGTGCGGTATTTGCTGAATCAGACATGATCCATAAGCAGCAGCTGGGTTACAAAATTGAGGATATAATAAGGGGGCTGTGTCAGGCCCTGGTCAGGAACTATCTGAACAACGTGGGCAAAGGCAAGGAAATACTGCCCCGGGTAGTATTCCAGGGCGGGGTGGCGGCGAATATCGGCATGAAGGCCGCCTTCGAGGAAGCGCTGGGGATGGAGGTATACGTCCCCAAATACCATCACGTCATGGGGGCCCTCGGCGCCGCCTTGCTGGCCAGAGATGCGGGGGTGAAAAACACGAAATTCAGGGGCTTTCAGGCCAGCGATATAGAGTTCACCGCGGACAGTTTCGAATGTCAGGGCTGTTCCAACCACTGCGAGGTGGTAAACATAAAAATGGAAGGGAAGGTAATTGCGCGCTGGGGAGACAGGTGCAACAGGTGGAAGACTATAGAGGATTTTGACGTGGCTTGACAGGGCTGTCGGCGGAGCGGGCCCAGTCTACTATATCGGAAAAATCTTTATAAGCGATGGCGGGGATGTCATTTTTGCGGCAGTGGGAAAGCAGAACCCCTTTTGCAAAAATGACATCCGCTTTTTTTGCCGCACATACATCCGAATAGCCGTCGCCTATATAAACCGAAATCCCGTCTCTCGGCTTTAATTTGTCGATGAGTTCGGCCTTGCAGGTGCCGCACTGCGGGCACCACCCGGAAGAGTGCTGGCATTCAATATCGAATTTCCGGCCGTCGATTATGAGTTTGTTGGAAAAATAAGGAATATCCTTGATCCCGTATTTTTTTAATATTGTTTTTATATTAAAATCGTACCCGTCGCTTAGTATGTAAATGTCATGTCCCCTTTTCCGGCAGAATTCTAAAAAAGGTATGAAGTAATCATCAACCTCCATGTTTTCAATCAAAAAATTCCTGAGATCTTCTTCGCTTGCGTCAAAAAGTTTAAACGTTTCCCTGGCGCACTCTTCGGTGGAAATTTCCCCCCTCTGCCACCGGAGCTCTATCTCTTCCCAGTTACCCCTGGCGAAGGCCTGAGTCATCGCTACGCATGTGTCCTTTTTGGTTATAGTCCCGTCGAAGTCTATAAAAAAGGTGATCTTCATAGGTATTCTCCTTTTTATGGAAGCTAACAGTTCGGGCGGTATCTTGCCGGCTGCTGTGCCGTAAATAATGCCGGCCCGCATAAAAATCGTTATCAGAATTATACCACATACCTAGAATCAAAAAAAGCCTGCCGACGGCTAACTATCGATACCCATTGGGATACGGTACCTCGCTAACCATCGGCAGGTATTCTTATTTTTTCCCGAAAAACATGCGATATTACTATATGTTACTGGAAGGATTTCCAGGGATAATCAATTTCTAAATGAGAGATATTAGTACAGGAGGTGATGCCGGTGCGCGCTCTGTGGAGGGGCTCCATCAGCTTCGGCCTGGTAAACGTGCCGGTAAAGATGTACGCCGCTACCGAGCGAAAGAACGTGAGCTTCCGGCAGATCCATAGAGAATGCGGCACTCCTATACGCTACGAAAAGGTATGCCCGGCGTGCAACCGGAAAGTCGAGGATGATGAGATAGCCCGGGGTTACGAATACGAAAAGGGAAGGTTCGTGATAATCGAAGACAAAGACCTGGAGGCCATACCCGACGAGACAACCCGTACTATAGACATCATAGATTTTGTAGACCTGTCGGAAATAGATCCCATTTATTTTGACCACTCCTACTTTCTTGGACCCGAAGAAACCGGGCAGAAGGCTTACCTGCTGCTTTTAAAAGCCTTGAAGGAAACCGGGAAAATCGCCATAGCAAAAGTGATGATAAGGGCGAAACAGAGCCTGGCGTGCCTCAGACCTTACGGCGAAAACCGCCTGGTGATGGAGACCATGTTCTACCCCGACGAGGTGAGGGATGCCGGGGAAATACCGGTCTCGCCGGACATAAAGCTCCACGAGAACGAGATTAAAATGGCGGTGCAGCTCATAAACTCCCTGGCCGCCGAATTCAAGCCCGAAAAATACACCGACGAGTACAGGAAGGCCCTGCTCGACATAATAAGGGCCAAGGTCGAAGGCCAGGAGATCAGGATTCCCGCTCCCAGGGAGGAGAAGGTGGTGGACCTCATGGAAGCCCTCAAGGCGAGCCTCGCCATGGTGGAAAAGGAAAAGGAGGGCAAGAAGGAAGCTACCGGCCGCGGCAGAAGAAAGAGGGCCACCTCATGATCCCAATTCCACCCGCCTTATGACCGGATGCCTGAGGCAGCCCTCTTCGGTGTAATCGGAGAATTCCACTTCCACAGCGACGGAAGGCCGGACCCATACGGGCTTTTCCCTCCTTCCGATGTGCGGCGGGTTGGCAAAGGGGCATGACTCCTTTGCTGATTTTGAAAGAAAATCGTACAGAACCCTGCTCGTGCCGGCATCAAGACCGCTGGATGCCCTGCCGACATAAATGAGGTCACCCTCGACGAGCTGGCCCAGAAACAGGGAGCGCACGTGTTTCCCTTCGGCCAGAAAGCCGCCCACCAGGGCGGTTATCACGCGGCGGTTTTTGATTTTAAGCCATTTGTCGCTCTTTTTTCCGATTTCGTAAACGCTGTCCAGCTTTTTGGCTACTATACCTTCAAGGCCCCTCTCCCTGGCGATCTCAAAAAGGGCGATTCCCCGGCCTGGGAATGTATCGGTTACCACCACCGGGTCCGAGGACCTCAGGGTGGACTTTAATATGTCGTACCGCCGGGAAAAGGGCAGGTCGATGATGCTCTTTCCCTTCAAGTAAAGGATATCGAAAACCACGTAGGTGACCGGTATCCTTGAGGCCAGGTAGTTTATGGTGCCCGTGTCGGTGGCCCAGTCCCGCCTCATCAACTGTTGGAAGTTGGGCTTTCCGCCGATCAAAGTTATCATCTCTCCATCCAGTACCGCTTCGGTGCCCCCGAGGGCATCCGATAGCGCGCCGGCCACCTCCGGGTACTGGACGGTGCGCCTTTTCATTTTCCTGTTGAAAAGCTCAACGCCGCCGCTTAAGTGGGCTACTATCCTGGTGCCGTCCCACTTTATCTGGAAGCCGTATTTTTCGTCGTCGAAGGGCTTCGGGTGAGGCAGCGGCTCCATGGGTATGAAGGGTATCCCGGGCTTTATCATTTTACATCACCGTACATATTCTGCCCGTTTAAAAAATATTTTTTCATTGGAGGAAAATTCAGGATAAGAGCTGAATATAATAATATAATCGGGTAGGTGTGGCATTCTTGCCTGTTGTCATAGTAGAAAACGAAAAACTTGCGCTGACCAACCTTTCAAAAGTGATGTGGCCCGAGGACAATATAACAAAGGCTAATTTCATAGATTACTATGTCCGCATAGCTCCCTACGTGCTGCCCCACCTCAAGGATCGCCCCATGGTTTTCACCCGGTACCCCGACGGCATATACGGCAAGGCTTTTTACCAGAAAAATATTCCCGATTACGCTCCCGAGTGGCTCAGGACCTACGACGAGGAAAGTTTTGCCGGAGGCAGGAGGAAGGTTGTGCGCTACGCACTTATCGACGATATGAAAAGCCTGCTCTGGGCCGCGAATCAAGCAAGTCTTGAGATGCACCCCTGGCTTTCCAGAGTGGGGACCATAGAATACCCGGACTTCGTGGTGTTCGACCTGGACCCTATGGAAAACACCGATTTCGAAGATGCCCGGCAACTGGCGCTGGCGTTGAAAAAACTGCTGGAGATTGAGGGGCTTACGGGATTCCCCAAAACTTCCGGCGCCACCGGCATTCAGGTATACGTACCGATAGAGCCTAGGTACACCTACCGGGAGGTCAGGGTTTTTGCCGAATTCTTCTGCAGGGTCCTGGAAAGGACTTTTCCGGAGAAAGCCACTACCGAGAGAAGCATAAAAAAGCGCAGGGGCAAGGTGTACCTCGACTACCTGCAAAACATAAAGGGCAAAACGCTGATCGCGCCTTACAGCCCCAGGCCTATAGCGGGAGCGCCCGTTTCGGCGCCGGTTACATGGGATGAACTTGAAGGCGGGGTCAGGCCTTCTATGTTCAACATCAAGAACATGCCCGGCAGGCTGGAAAAGATGGGAGACCTGTTTAAAGACGTCCTGGAAGTGAAACAGCGTATTGACAGGTGGCTGTAGGAGGGACCTTTGTGAACATCACCTTGATGTAAAGGTGGGATAGCGTTGGCAAGGGTTCTGGTGATAGGAGGGGGCCCCGGCGGCCTTACAGCGGCTGCTGAGGCCGCATCCATGGGCCATGACGTAAGGCTCCTCGAGAAGGGCCGGATAGGCGAAGATATCCGGTGCGCCGAAGGTTTCTTTGACGTGCTGAAAAAATTGGGAAAGCCCGGCGCGGGCGTGAGATTCAAGGTAGAGAAGCTCATTGTGAGAGCAGTGGCCACCTACGAAATCGACGTCGAAGATCTGAACCTGTGGATGATTGACAGGAGGGAATGGCAGGAAGACCTGGCCCGCATTGCCAGGGAAAAGGGTGTGGTCATTGAGGAAAACAGCCCGGTTTCTCCGAAAGATCTGGATGGGCTGAGGATGGATTACGACTACGTAATAGACGCCAGCGGCGCGCCTCCGGTTACTTCCAGGGCTTACGGATTTGCTGACTTTTACAAGCAAAACTGCGGCAGGACCGTGCAGTACGTCCTGGAGGGGGATTTTTCCTACCTGGGGAATAACCTGAAAGTGGGTCTGCTGCCGGGGCTCTACGGATATTACTGGATATTTCCCAAAGGCAGGCAGACGGCCAACGTCGGGGTGGGCAGCTTTGGCGGAGAGCCCTTGCCGCTGTGGAAGCGGCTGCGCGAGGTGCTGGAAAGGGAAGGACTTTCGGCATACGGTATAACCAGAGAACTGGGAGGCATCTGCCCGATCAGGATGGCCCCGCGGCTGGTCTACGACAATATATTGCTGGTAGGTGATGCCGCCGGTCTCACTTCCCCTCTGCACGGCGGCGGTATCGACATGGCTGTGCTCAGCGGCATGGAAGCCGCCAGGAGCCTTTCTTCCGGCGGGGCGGACTACGAGAAAAATCTCCGCCGGCTGCTGTCTCCAAGGCTCACGATTGAAGCTATGGCGGCGGGCGTATGGAAAAAGCACAGTTTTGAAGAGATGGACGGACTAATAGCTACACTGGTAAAAACGGGGCTTTACAGGCCGTTTCTTAACCCGAACCTATTCAATACCTTTACGGCCGTGCTGATTGCCAAAATCCTCAAGGTGGAAAATCCTGCGGTGTAACCGCGGGGTTTTTTTATGCTGTTATTTTTATCCACATGAGATTGCCCGCTTTTCAATTGTGTTATAATATACTAGAGGTGGTTTTTAGTGTATGAGCTACTGGCTCAAATTTTGAAATTTCTATTAATCGGGCTAATATATTATTTTTTATATAATTTTTTAAAGTTGATGGTGCTTGACTTGAGTGAAGAAAAAAATACGTCAGGGGATACCGGTTATTACCTCAGAAGCGACGATGGCAGGGAATATCCCCTCCGGCCTGTAACTACAATAGGTCGTGCCGGGGATTCCGACATAGTGATAAACGACCCTTATCTTTCCAGCAAGCACGCCATGATCTTTAAAAAGGGCAGAAGGATGGTTATACAGGATCTTAAAAGCACCAACGGCACATTTTTAAACGGAAAGCGTATAAAAAGGGCGGTGGCTTTAAGAGAAAAGGACGTTATAACGATGGGCGGCAGGAACTTCACCTTTTTAAGGAGGGAGGCCCGTGGACTCGAAAGTGGAAGCGACTTATAACAGGGCGCTGAGCGCGATGGCTCTGGTGGGTTTTATATCTTTTTTACTCCTCTCCATCTACAGAAAGCCCCTATCGCCGGTGCCCTTTTACGGTGCCGTAACATTTTTAAGCATAGTATTCATCGGTTATTTTTTCACCGGCTGGATTTTCCCCAGTTCGGACAAATTTCTGTTCATTCTGGCGGGATTTCTGGTGGAGCTGGGCCTCATAATGCTCTGCAGGATCAACATAGAACTTTTTAAAAGACAGGTCGCCTTTTTCGCCCTTGGCGTCGGATTTTTTATTTTGAGCAGCATTCTTACAAGGTATTTCGTCAGGCTCGAACTGAACCCCGTTTACTTATGGGGCATTACTACAGCGCTGCTTTTACTACCCCTTTTGTTCGGAGTGGAAAAGGGGGGAGCCAGGAACTGGCTGGCTTTCGGCGGCTTTACTTTTCAGCCCTCGGAACTTGCAAAGATCACCTTCGTGTTTTATCTGGCCGGTGTTGTGAAACAAAACAAAATAAATCATTTCCCCAGGCTCGCGGCCGAAATCCTGGCTGCTGTCGGTCTTCTGGTTTTATCCAGGGACCTGGGCGGGGCGATGCTTTTTTACTTAACGGCCCTGGCCGTGATTTTCGCCGCTACTTCCAGGCTGGATGTGACGGCGGCCGGGCTGTTTGCCGCCGGAATCATGGGTGTTCTGAGCTACAACCTTTTCGACCACGTCAGGGTCAGGATTGAAGCCTGGTTAAACCCGTGGCAGGATGTTCCGGGCAGGGGTTATCAGATCGCCCAGTCCCTTTTTGCCATAGCGGAAGGCGGCTATTTCGGCACCGGGCTGGGCCTGGGGCGGCCGGACTTCATCCCGGCGGTGGCGACGGACTTTATCTTTTCCGCCTTTACGGAGGAGTTTGGATTTCTCGGGGCCGCCGCCGTCATCCTCATGTATTTCCTTTTGGTGTACAGGGGCATAAGGATAGCCCTCAGGTTGAAAGATAGCTACCCGGCTCTGATAGCCCTGGGGCACACGGTAATGTTCGGGATGCAGATATTTACCATAATAGGCGGTGTTATAAAGCTGATACCGGTAACCGGTGTTACATTGCCTTTTATGAGCTACGGGGGGAGTTCTATGGTTATGAGCTTTACATCCCTGGGCATTCTGAACGGTCTGTGGCTTCAGGCAAGGGAAGGAGAGACCGATGGAGAAACTGCATAGAAACATCAAGCTGATATTTGCGGTGTTCTGCGGGCTCTTCCTGTGCCTTTTAGGATACCTCACCTATTTCCAGGTTTACGAGCGGCAAAAGCTCATAGAAAGCTCTTATAACCGGAGGCTCTGGGAACAGGAGGAGAGCATCACCAGGGGCACCGTGTATGACATTAAGGGAAGAGTCCTCGCCGCTACGGTTGAGGAAAATGGTGTGAAAAGGCGGGTTTACCCCCAGGGCCCGGCTTTCGGTCCGCTGCTCGGGTATTCCAGCAGAAAGCTGGGGAGGGCCGGGCTGGAAGAAGTGCTGAACGGGGAACTTTTAGGAATTTCCCAGCAGGACCCCATGCTGGTGTTGCGCCAGAAGGTTCTGGGAGTTTCAAAGGGCAACGACGTTTACCTGACAATAGACTCCGACCTTCAGAAAAAGGCGTACGAGCTTTTCCGGGGAAGGCGGGGGGCTCTGGTGGCCCTGGACCCGAATACTGGCGCGGTTCTGGCCATGGTGAGCTCGCCGGGTTACAATCCCGGTCTTGCCGAACAGCAGTGGGAAGCATTGTCTAAGGACGAGGCAAGCCCCCTGCTCAACAGGGCCATCCAGGGATTGTATCCTCCCGGTTCGTCCTTTAAAATAGTGACCCTGGCCGCGGCCCTGGAAGGCATACCGGATATAGAGAAAAAGACTTACGAGACGCCGGGATACGTGAAGGTCAACGGCAGAGTCATAAGGGATTACGAAGGTATGGAACCGGGCAATTACGACGTTAAGAAGGCCTTCAGGCACTCCAGCAACTCGGTTTTCGTGAAAATAGGACTTGAACTGGGAAAAGAAAGGCTTTTTGCCAAAGCCCAGGAGTTCGGGTTCAATTCAAGAATTCCCTTTGAGCTGCCGGTCACCGTGAGCAGATTCCCCGGGTTTTCACTTATGAGCGACGATGTAGAGCTGGCCGAGGATTCCATAGGCCAGGGCCGCCTCCTGGCGACCCCGCTTCAGATGGCCCTGGTAACTTCCACGGTGGCCAACGGCGGCAAGATGGTACAGCCGTATATCGTCCATAAGGCTGTTACTCCTCTAGGGTACGTAAAAAATTTTCAAAAGACGGGCTTTACGAAACAGGTAATCGACGGGGTAACGGCGAATAAAATAAGGGAATATATGGTAGATGTGGTGGAAAACGGGACGGGTACCCCTGCGAAAATTCAGGGCATACCGGTAGCCGGTAAGACCGGCAGTGCCGAAAACCCTCACGGCAAACCCCATGCCTGGTTCGTAGGGTTTGCTCCGGCGCACGACCCGAAGATAGCAGTGGCGGTTGTGGTGGAAAACGCGGGTTCCGGCGGCAGGAACGCCGGCCCTATTGCCAGAGACATAATTCTGCAGTACCTGAAAGGTCTGCGGTAGATGCATATAAAAAGAAGTGTCAGGATACCGGGGGGTAGCAAAAAATGAGGATCAAAAAGAGCCTTCTGGCGGACGGGGCTCTGCTCCTGACTGCCATGGCCTGGGGGCTCAACTTTGTCGTAATGAAAAACGCCCTTGAGAGGATAACGCCTTTCATGTACCTTGCCGTGAGGTTTTTGCTGGCTTTTCTCGTCCTTGCAGCTGTCTTCAACGAAAATATAAAAAAAGTGGATAATAGGGATATAATCGGAGGGAGTATCATAGGACTTTTCCTCTTTCTCGGCTTTGCAACCCAGATGGTGGGGTTGATATATACCACCCCGGCCAAGTCCGGCTTCATAACGGGAAGCAATGTAGTAATGGTCCCGTTTCTGGCGTACTTTGTAAATAAAAAGTTCCCCGGCTGGTACCAGGTGCTGGGGGCCGCCGTCACTTTTGCCGGGCTGGGTGTCATTTCTCTGGAAGGCGGGTTCAGGATAAATATAGGGGATTTTCTTACGCTGCTCTGCGCCTTGTTTTTTGCCATGCAGATAGTGGCCATCGAATACTACGCCAGACAGGGCAATCCAATTAACCTTGCAATCCTCGAGACGGGTATAACCGGAATCCTGTCGCTCCTTGTAGGCGCCGTTACCGAGCCCATGCCCGTAACGCTGGATTTATCAATGTGGATTGCGATACTCTATGCCGTTATATGCTGCACCGCAGGCGCTTTTCTCGTCCAAAACGTTGCGCAGAAATACACCACCTCGACCCACGCGGCGGTCATCATGTGCCAGGAGGCGGTATTTGCCGCTGTGTTTTCCTTCCTCTTCTGGGGTGAACCCGTAACGTTCAGGGCCCTGGCCGGCTTTGCGCTTATACTGGCAGGGGTACTGATAACCGAACTTACACCTGCTTACGGAGTTAAAACGGAATCCCTTTGAGGGTCTGTCGATAATACCCCTGGGGAACCGTTACAGGGAGGTAAAATAAAACGTTTAAACGGAGGGGGAGGAGGATGCTCAAAGTATGCAACATTACCAAAACTTATAAGAATCCGCCCGTTACGGCTCTCGCCGGTGTCTCCCTGGAGGTGATGGAAGGTGAGGTGGTGGGGCTTTTAGGGCCTAACGGGTCCGGCAAAACCACTCTGATAAAGATCATCAACGGCATCACCCTTCAGGACTCCGGGGAAATTTTCATCGGCGGCCGGCCGGTTAAAAACTGGTCGCACTGCTGCTGACCCTCGTCGGGATGTACGGGCTCGGCTACATATTTGCGGGATTTGCCCTTTACGTCAAGAGGGTTAACAGAGCTGTGACCGTATTCCAGACCCTGATATTCTTCATTTCGGGAATGCTGTATCCTCCGGAAGCAATACCGGAAATCCTGGGCTGGATTTCCCGAAGCCTTCCCATTACCCAGGGCATGCATATCGCGAGGTTGAGCATGGTGGGGCTATCCGTACCCTCAGAGCTGTGGTTCATGCTGGCTTTTACATCTTTGGTTTACCTTACAGCCGGCCTTCTGGTGTTCTCGTATTTTGCAAGGCTCGTCCGGAAAAATGGCCTGCTCGGCAGCCATTGATGAACTTCCAAAAAAGGAGGGGGATTTTATGTCCAGACTTTTTTCCAAAATAAAAATAAAAGACATGGAAGTGAGAAACAGGATCGTCATGCCGCCGATGTGCATGTACAGCTCCGATGATAGGGGCTTTCCAAACTCCTGGCATTTGATTCACTACGCCACCAGGGCCATCGGCGGGGTCGGCTTGATCATCATGGAGGCCACCGCCGTTGAAAGAAGAGGAAGGATATCCGCAAGGGATCTCGGCATATGGAACGACTCGCATATAGAAGGGCTCGCGAAGATAGCGGCCGAAGTTAAAAAATACGGAGCAAAGATAGGCATACAGCTTGCTCATGCCGGAAGAAAGTGCAGCGCGCCGGGCGAAGATCTGATAGCCCCGAGCCCCATAGCCTTTGACGAAACCTACGGCGTGCCCCGGGAGATGACTGAAGAGGACATAAAAGAGGTGGTAAGTGCATTTAAAGCCGCCGCCCTGAGGGCGTACAGAGCCGGGTTCGATCTCATAGAGATTCACGGGGCCCACGGCTATCTTATAAGTGAATATCTCTCCCCGCTTACCAACAGGCGAACCGACGAATACGGAGGAAGCATTGAAAACAGGGCAAGATTTCTCAAAGAAGTTATAAAAGCGGTAAGGGAAGTGTGGCCCGAGGAAAAACCGCTTATGGTGAGGGTTTCCGCCGAGGACTATGCGGAGGGCGGGAATCATGATATAGATTTAGCGGACATCATAAACCTGGTAAAGGGTGAAGGAGTGGATATAATCGATGTCAGCTCCGGGGCGGTGGTACCGGCGAAAATAAACGCCTACCCCGGATACCAGGTAAGGTTTGCGGAGACCATAAGAAAAGTGACAGGACTCCCCGTAATAGCCGGCGGGCTCATTACGGTGGCCGAAATGGCCGAAGAAATTCTTCAAAACGAGAGGGCTGACATGGTATACCTGGGCAGGGAGCTTCTTAGAAACCCCTACTGGCCTTTAAACGCTGCAAAACAGCTAGGCGACGATATCGAGTGGCCCGAGCAGTATGAAAGGAGTAAAAAATGATTCCACACAAAAAGATTTTAAGATTCAAAAAGGATGACCCGGCTTTAAAAGCCCTTTCGAAAGCCGACGAAAAAATGGCTTATCTTGTGCAGTTGATCGGTGATTATTCACTGGAACTTGAAGAAGAATATTTCCAGTCGCTGGTCCAGTCCATAGTAGGGCAGCAGCTTTCCATGAAGGCCGCGGATACTATCTGGAGAAGGCTGCAGGAACTGTGCGGCGAGGTGACGCCCGGCAGAATTCTGAGTTTAAAAGAAGATGAACTGAGGAGTGCCGGATTGTCGAAGAAAAAAATAGAATATATTAAAGACCTGTCGGAAAAGGTTTTATCCGGGATTCTGGATCTTAATAAAATTGACTCCATGACCGATGAAAAGGTGATCGACGCCCTGGTTCGGGTAAAGGGGATCGGGCGGTGGACCGCCGAAATGTTTCTTATATTTTCCCTGGGAAGGCCCGATGTTTTTTCGGTTGCGGACCTGGGGCTTCAGAAGGCCGTGAAATGGCTTTATGGGCTTTCCGATTGGCCCGATAAAAAATTTCTCATCGAATGCAGCCAGCGGTGGAAGCCCTACAGGACGGCGGCGTCGCTGTACCTCTGGGAAGCCATAAACAGGGGGATTGTGGATGGAAAAGATGGGGTAAGAGAATAAAGTAGTGGTGGCTTTATATGGATGCACTTGTATAATATGTCTTTCCGATGTAAAATAAATAAAAATACGCATTGGATGGGATGGGAAGTAAAGATGAGCGGTAAAAAGAGAATTTTCAGCGGTGCCCAGCCTTCCGGTTCCGTTACCCTGGGAAACTTTTTGGGAGCGATAAAAAACTGGGTGGAGTTTCAGGATAAATACGACTGTATATACTGTATCGTGGACCTTCACGCGCTGACCGTAAGGCAAGACCCGCAGGTATTCCGGGAAAGGGGTTATTCTTTCCTGGCCCAGTACCTGGCCTGCGGCCTGGACCCCGAAAAAAACGTGGTGTACTTTCAATCCCACGTCAGCGCCCACGCGGAACTTGCATGGATTCTGAACTGTTACACCTATATGGGCGAACTGAGCAGGATGACCCAGTTTAAGGAAAAGGCTAAAAAACACCGGGACAATATAAATGCCGGCCTTTTTACCTACCCGGTGCTCATGGCCGCCGACATACTGCTTTTCCAGACGGACCTGGTGCCTGTGGGCGAAGACCAGAAACAGCACGTAGAACTGACCAGAGATATAGCAATCAGGTTCAACAATTTATACGGAGAAATTTTTAAAATACCCGAGGCCTATATCCCCAAAGTCGGCGCCAGGATAATGAGCCTCCAGGAACCCACCAAAAAGATGTCCAAAAGCGATGAAAACGAGAACAGCTATATTCTGGTGCTGGACCCTCCCGATGTGATAATGAAAAAGTTCAAGAGGGCCGTCACCGACTCGGAAGCCGAGGTAAGATACGATGTAGAGAGAAAACCCGGTATAAGCAACCTCATGAACATATACGCCGCCGTGACCAGCAGGTCTTTTAAAGAAATCGAGAGGGAGTTTGAGGGAAAGGGTTACGGCTACTTTAAAAAAGCTGTGGCGGAAGCGGTGATCGACAGGCTCAGGCCTATACGGGAGAAATACGACGAGCTGATGGCCAATAAAGACTACATGGAAAAAGTCATGAAAAATGGAGCATCCAGAGCCAACGAACTCGCCCAGGAGACCTTGAAAAACGTATACGATAAAATAGGCCTAGTTCCTTGCCCAAATACCGGCCCTAAAGGTTCTGGTCTTTAGGCTGTTAGAAATATCTGTCAAAATGATGTAAGATTAAAAAGTGAGGACTATCTATCCTGACGTGAGGGAAAACCTGAAGCGAAGGGGGAATTTTTATGAAATTCGACACTAAATTTTTAACCAGGACGGCTCTTCTGCTGGCGGTGACTCTTATGGTGCAGTACCTCAAGATGCCGCAGCTCATAACCGGCTCGCTGGTGAACGCCATGCTGGTGATCGCATCCGGTGCCGTGGGCGTGTTTTCGGGTATAACCATAGGTCTTTTGACTCCCGTTATCGCGCTTTTAGTGGGCATACTGAAGTTCCCGCCCATGGTTCCCTTCATAATGGCGGGCAACGCCCTATACGTCTGGCTTTATTCTTCCCAAAAGAACGCCATGATAGGGGTACCGCTGGCCGCCGTGGCGAAATACGCGTGGCTTTCGATTTCGGTTGTATACATCCTTAATTGGTTCGGCATCAGGGTGCCCGCGCCGGTCGTTCAGGCGTTTACGCTCCCCCAGCTTTTCACAGCCCTGCTGGGAGGGGCGATCGGTTTGACGGTAATCTTTTTGCTCCAACGTAGTTTTGCGAAGGAAAAAGAAATGTAAATTTATACAGAGCCCGCAAGGGCTCTTTTTGTGTACAAAATACATTTAGCAGAAAATTGACATTTCGTTGACTGTAAGGGGCGATGCATTTATAATATATTAGTAACGCACCTTTAACGGAATCAAACAGAAACATAAATATTAATATTTATTTATATTTATACAAAGGCGATTAATTGCCGGAACGAAGGAGGGGGAAGACGGGGTATAAATATAAATTTTTTAACATTTAACAATATTATTGGAGGTGCGACAGTGCAGAAAAGGTTAATAATTTTTCTTGTACTTCTCCTGACAGCAACCGTATTTGCCGCCGGGTGCAGTAACCAGGGCCAGGGGCCGGCCGGAGGTGATGTGGTGAAGATCGGATGGATCGGTTCACTCACCGGTGACACGGCTGTATGGGGTCAGAGCGAGCTCAATACCCTGGAGTTGCTCGCAGGGGAGCTTAACGCTTCCGGCGGTCTGCTCGGTAAAAAAATCCATATAGTGGGTTATGACACCCGCGGCGACGCTACGGAAGCCGTAAATGCGGTAAAAAGGCTGGTCTCGCAGGATAAGGTTGTAGCTATCATAGGTCCCAATGCCAGCAGTTCAGCTATGGCCATATCGGGAACCCTTGAAGAGATGAAGGTACCCGACATAGCCACGGTTGCCACCAACCCGAAGGTAACCGTTATGGACGGGAAGGTCAAACCCTTCAATTTCCGGGTATGCTTTATAGATCCCTACCAGGGCGCCGTGGCAGCAGGCTACGCTTTTGACGTGCTGGGATTCCGGAAAGCGGCCGTACTGTATGATGTAGCTGACGAGTACTCCCAGGGTCTTGCCGAGTTCTTCATAAAGACTTTCGAGGAAAAGGGCGGCCAGATAGTCGCCAAAGAAGCCTTCAAAAGCGGGGATACCGATTTCAGGCCGCAGCTTGCCAAGATAAAGGCCACGAACCCCGAAGTCATTTTCATGCCCTATTACTTCAAGGAAGCAGCTCTCAGTGCAAAGCAGGCCAGGGACCTCGGCATAAAGAGCGTGCTGATGGGCGGCGACGGCTGGCCTTCGGATACTCTGCTGGAGATGGCCGGCGATGCGGTTGAGGGCAGCTATTTCGTAAATCACCTGGATTTCGACGACCCCGAGGTCCAGGACTTCAAGCAAAGGTATAACGCTAAGTACGGCAAGATGCCGGAGCTGAACGGGTATCTCGCCCATGACGCTTTCATGGTGCTGGTCGACGCTGTAAAACGCGCCAACAGCTTCGATCCGGTAGCCATAAGGGATGCCCTGGAGACCGTCGATATAGAGGGCATTACCGGTAAGATTAAAATAGGTAAGGATACCCACAATCCTGAAGGTAAGGAAGCAGCCATTATTAAGATCGAAGGCGGCAAGTACAAGTTCCAGCAGAAGTACGCCGTGACGGATTAAAGACTCAAATCCGGGTTCTGCGCTTAAAATGCGCAGAACCCTCCATTAATAAGGGGAGATTTTATGAACCAGATTCTGCAGCAGCTGATTAACGGCTTTTCTATTGGGAGCGTATACGCCCTCATGGCTGTGGGCTATTCCCTGGTCTACAGTATAATGAACTTCAGCAATTTCGCCCACGGGGGCGTCATAATGCTGGGGGCGTATTTCGGCTTTTTCTTCATAACCCTATTTAAAATGCCGTTCTGGGTGGCGTTCATTGGGGCTGGAATATGTTCCATGCTCGTTGCCGTGCTCGTGGAACGGATGGCTTACAAGCCCTTGAGGGCGAGAAACGCTCCGTTTTTGTACTTCATGATTTCCGCTATGGGAGCTTCCATGTTTATAGAGAACTTCGTTATTGCCACCATCGGCCCCACTTTCAGAACCTACCCGCAGATCTTTCCGGCGGAACCCTTCAGCCTGGGCGGGATTTACGTGGGCCGGCTCGATATGATGATGTTCCTCATTTCTGCCGTTAGCCTTATAGCCCTGGTTTATTTTATAGAGTGTACCAAACTGGGCAAGGCAATCCAGGCCACGGCCTTCAACCCCAGGGCCAGCGCCCTTATGGGCATAAATACGGATTCAGTTATTCTCACGGTCTTCGGACTCGGCGGATTCCTGGCGGGTATTGCCGGCGTGCTCTTCGGTATGAAGTACACGGTGTACCCCCAGATCGGATTTATAACGATAAAATCCTTTATCGCGGCCGTTTTCGGAGGCCTGGGCAGCCTTCCCGGAGCGGTTATAGGTTCCTTCATCCTGGGGATAGTGGAGACGATGGTGTCGGGTTACATCATGTCCCAGTACAGGGACCTGATATCCTTCAGCCTGCTCATACTGATCCTGGTGTTCAAACCCATGGGCCTCATGGGTAAATCCGTCGAGGACAAGGCATAAGGAGGGATAGCATTGAACTGGTTTTATATAGAAGGTGTACTGATCCTTGCCGGAATAAACATCATCGCCGTCCTGGGTCTTTCCCTCCTTACCGGATTTACAGGACTGTTTTCCTTCGGACACGCGGGCTTTATGGCGATCGGTGCCTACTCCGCCGTATATTTCGGCGAAAGGATGGGTCTCCCCTTTGCAGTTTCCGTAGTTGCAGGTGGCCTGGTCGCCGGCCTGGTGAGCCTTTTCATAGGCAGGCTGACTCTGAAACTGAAGGGCGACTATTTCTGCATCGCTACTCTGGGATTCGGGGAGGCCATACGCCTTGTGCTGGACAACGTGCAGGTCTTCGGAGGTGCCAGGGGCTGGCCGGGGATACCGCTGAAGGTGGACCTGGTGACGGTAACAATATTTAACATCGTCGGAATATTATTTTTAATGTTTTTAATAAATTCCAGGCACGGGCGCTCGATGATAGCCGTCAGGGAAGAGGAGCTGGCGGCGAAGGTCATCGGAATAGACACTTACAGGTATAAGGTTATTTCCCTTTTTATCAGTGCCGTATACGCGGGGATTGCCGGAGGGCTTCTGGGGTATTACCTCACCTTCCTTCAGCCCAAGCTGTTCGGCCTTCAGAAGTCCACCGAGTACACCATAATGGTCATCTTCGGGGGCATCGGCAGCATTTCCGGAAGCGTACTGGCGGCCTTTATTTTAACGGTGCTGCCCGAAATGCTGAGGTCCTTTGCGGTATGGAGGTTCGTGATTTACGGCGCCGCCGTTATATTTATCATGATAGCGAGGCCCCAGGGCCTGATGGGCGGTAAGGAGATAACACTAAAAGGCATAGCCGGAATTTTAGGAATACCGGGCAGAAATCGAAAGACCGCCCGAAGCGGGGAGGTATAAGATGGAGCTCTTGAGGCTTGAAAACCTAACCAAGACTTTCGGTGGCCTTACCGCCGTGAAAGATGTGAATTTTACCGTCAACGAAGGCTCAATATCGGGACTTATAGGGCCCAACGGGGCCGGGAAGACAACTATATTCAACCTCATAACGGGAATTTACAAGGTCACGAGAGGCGCCATATATTTTCAAAATGTCCCGATCCATGACAAAGAGCCCCACGTAATAGCCGGAATGGGAATAACCAGGACCTTCCAGAACATAAGGCTCTTTAAAAACCTTACGGTTTACCAAAACGTGCTGACCGCCTGCCATCACAACGCCGACTACGGCATATTTGACGCGGCTCTGAGGCTGAAAAAATTCAGGCGGCAGGAGAGGGAGCTAAAAGAATTCGCCGGCCGGCTCCTGGAGCTTATGGAGCTCTCCGGGTGGAAGGATAAGGTGGCCAATTCTCTCCCCTACGGGCTCCAGCGGAGGCTGGAAATCGCCAGAGCCCTGGCGCTGAAGCCTAAACTCCTTTTGCTCGACGAGCCCGCCGCGGGCATGAACCCCGATGAGACGCGGCAGCTGATGAATTTAATCCGCCGGATAAGGGATGAGTTCGGATGCACCATACTCGTCATAGAGCACCACATGGACCTGATAATGGGCATCTGTGATAACATAATTGTGCTGAATTTCGGCAAAAAACTGGCCGAAGGGCCTCCCGAAAAGATTCAGCAGGATCCGTTGGTCATTGAGGCGTATCTGGGCGAAGGGGGGATGCCGGGTGCTTGAAATCAAGAACCTTCACGCTTATTACGGCGGCATACACGCCCTTAAAGGCGTCGGCATATCGGTGAGCGAAGGGGAAATAGTTACGATAATAGGCGCCAACGGCGCGGGCAAATCCACGCTTTTAAACGCCGTTTCGGGAATCGTGAGGTACAGGGAAGGAAGCATATTTTTCAAGGGAAAACCGCTGCCCAGGTTGCCACACCTCATCGTCAAGAGGGGCATAGTGCAGGTTCCCGAGGGAAGACTGATCTTCGCGAACCTTACGGTGAAGGACAACCTTATGTTGGGAGCCTACCTGAGGAGTGATAAAGAAGGGATAAAGCGTGACCTGGAAAAGGTGTACGAACTCTTCCCGCGCCTGAAGGAAAGGGAAAAGCAGATGGCGGGGACCCTTTCCGGCGGAGAGCAGCAGATGCTGGCCATAGGCAGGGGGCTGATGAGCAACCCCGAGCTGATCCTCCTCGACGAGCCTTCGCTGGGCCTGGCGCCCATAATGGTGGAGACCATATTTCGGGTGATCAAAGATATAAAGAACCTGGGCAAGACCATCCTGCTGGTGGAGCAGAACGCTTACAAAGCCCTTTCCACCGCCGACTCAGCATATATGCTGGAACAGGGCAGGGTAGTGAAAAGCGGCAGAGCTGCCGACCTCATCAACGACCCGGGTGTAAAGGAATCCTACCTTGGAGTGAAAGTGAATAACCGCAGTTAAAACTAAAGCCCTCCTTTGAGGGCTTTACAGCTTGTAGACAAAGCCGCTTTTAGGTTATGCATCCTAAAAGCGGCTTTTTGTTGAAGGCGAAGAAAATTTTTAAGAAAAACGAATGTAAAGCGGGGACTGTTGGCGGAAACGTTCCCCGTCTTTTCTTCCATAAAGCCAGCTTTTTTAAATTCATGCATGCGAAAAGAAGCGTGAGGTAATGTCCGACTTTCCTCAAGCCTCGTAGATTTGTATAGCGCATGCCATGCTTTTCCTTCGCATCGGCAAATACCCGCTCGATGGTCTGGCCGCGCATTTTGTATAGTTCTTTACCCCATTGGGTGTGTCT
>NZ_VNHO01000019.1 GCF_008124715.1 Thermosediminibacter litoriperuensis
CGCCGGTATAGCCTTCTTCTTTGATTCTTTCGTAGATAACTTCGCAATTGAATATACCAAGATTTATGAGCTCTTGAATGGTATCTTTGTATGGATCGAGCTTTGATCCTCTTTTGGGATGCGGCTTCCTTTCGGGAATGCCCTCTGCCCTTAAGTATTTTCTTACCGTATTCCTTGAACGGCCTGTTTCTCGTGCAATTGCACGAATGCTCTTGCCCATTGCTCTTAATTCGTGTAACATGATAATAGATCCACTCCCTAGCACTTATTTCCCTCCGATCTTTTGGCTGGTATCAGAGGGATATTTCGCCAGGGGGTGGGTCAATTCCTTTTCGTTGCTCCTGAAAAATTTACACCGGCGGTGACACATATATATGGCCACACAAAAAAATGACCCGCGAGTGATTCGTACAAGACAACTTCTTCAGGACTCTTTCATTTCATGAATTCGTGAAAAAGACTTCAAAGATATAACAGTACGAGATATCGCGGAGAAGGCAACAGTTAACCGGGCAACATTTGATGCACATTTTACAGATAAATACGAACTACTGGATTTTACAATAACCAATACTTTTAGGGACACCTGAAACAAAGACTAAATTGTTATGATGTATTCAATCAGGAAGCCATTACAAATATCTTTCTAGTCATGTGTGAACCGCTCAGCCAACACCAGTATAAATAAAACGATCCCGACTATAAAACAAAAGAAAGAGAAGAACTTTTCAACCGCCTGCAGGCTATGTTCAACGAACACACCGCAAGCTGGCGGCTGGCGAAAAAATTTACAGACAATGAATTGAGGGGGATACTACCCCCTCGCGCTCTTTTTTTAGGTAATTTTAAATCAATTGCTGCTTATATCGTTTTACCATTTCGTACAACTCATCCCCGTTTATTATAGCAACAAAATCATATCCCCTATCATTAATCATTTGTTGGCAGCTTATAACATTTTTTCTGCAAGTGGCAAAATAAAATCTTAAAGAATCTTTTTCCCTCTCTTTTTCCTTGATCAGTCGCATTGCCTTCAGTTTTTCGTCAGCCTTTCGGGAAAAAGAATTTATATCCGAAGGAGGACTGTGAACGAAAGCCTTAAGATCTATCTTGCATTCTATAAGTTCTGCCTGAACGAAATCGTTTTGATAAAATCTATAAAATACCACGTCGAAATTTTTATCAGTCAAAATATTCCCTTTCAATGCAATTTTGCATTCTCTTTTTCTATTAATGCCGTCCCCATTAAGCTTATAAGGCCCCACTTTATAGACAATAAAATTAAGCAAGTCACCGCTGGAAGCTTCTTCATTTTGGCAGTACTCGCAAAAAAAATTATAAAATTCGTTTGCCTGCTCCTCTTTTATTGAATTATCCGTAGTAATTAAAATCTCTAACCTCTTTTTAATTCTTTGTAAATCGTATCTTATTTTACTCTGGTTTTTTGACTTGCAACTTATAAGTATATCAACCGTAAAATAAAAAAAATCAGGCCATAACATCAAAAAATTAGCCAATTTATATATTGGTCGGTTTCTTAAGGTGCCTTCCTGCATATCTTTACCTTGAAATCCCCAATACATGAAAACCCCATCCAAGATATCAAGCTAATATACTTTGTACAAACCTATATTAAGCGCAGGCAATCCCATCCGTGACGTCATAGAGCTTATTAGTTCTCTGCCGTAAGGCCATGCATTAAGGGGTACATTTCTTTTTATGAATTCTTCTAAAATGTCATCGTCGCATTTTTCTTTTAAACTATAAAATAGCAAAAACGATGCATTTATTTTTATAAGTTCCTCATTACTCTCTTCTACTTTGACCGATACACTGAACCGAGCTTCCGCTAAAAATTTATTTTCTTCTTTTCTTTTCAAGTTAAACGAAGGTTTGAAATCCACTAAAACTTGCCCCGACTCTCTTCCCAATAATTCATAATTAAATTGGGAATCCAATTTGTAAAGGACAATTTTATTTAATTCGACATGTTTAACGAAACTATTGTATTTTTCTCTTTCCAACAAAGACACCCCTATTTATGCTGCATAGGAATAAGGGTCAATCACACAAAAATCTTCTTGAAAGTCATTATAACGCAACTTCATATTGAGCATTTCTTGGTTCGAGGCGATTTTCTCGACGCATCTTCGTAGGAAGAAGAAACTATCTTCAATCCAATCTAAAGCTTCATTTAAAGCATCGCCATCCACACCCATTTCTTTAATTAAAATATATTCCTCTTTCATTAGTTCCAGTATTTTTATAAGTTTTTTCATTGATGATTCATTCAAAGCAACCACGAGGCTTTCCAGGTGCTCTCTATAAAAATGATAAAAATTAAAGTTATTTCTAAAGTAATTTATTCTGGTAAGAATCGACTCATTTTCAGCAAGCTCGGTACTCGCTTCTACTTTTCCTTCCAATTCCTCCAACTCTTTTACCAAAAAATCGTAAAATTCTCGAATAACCAAATAGTTGGCAGGAACCTCAGTCACATCACTGTAAATCGAGAATTTGTTATTATCCAAATTAACGCTCTCGTAGTTAAACTTAAAATTTATATTCAAAAGATCTCTTCGCAACGTCATAGCGGCATCTCCCCATAAGTATGAAATGCCAATTCCTTCAAAATATTCCTTTAAACCCAATATATTTATTTTCATGTTATCATAATTCCCCCTGTCTTGTCTACATTAAAATTATTGAAATTATTTAATATTTTTATTCTGAGTCAGGGGGAATTATGATATTTTTCTTGCAATTTTGCTTTCTTACATGGGAAATGGAAGAACCGACGGCCGGCGGGAAAATTTAAAACCCCTAGAAAGCGGGCTGCTTAACATTTACTCTGCTCGGCCGTGGGATTCTGAGAACCTCCTTCGGTTTGGGTAACCTGGGCTTTGGTGCCTTGGTTGCCTAGTACGCTTCCGCAAACAGGACACAGTTGATTAGAGGTAAATAAAGCAGTGAAAAAATTTTTCAATCTTCTTTCAGCTCTCTGCCCAGAGCGTCGGCGCCCAATATGGCGTTGTATACATCCTCCGGCGTCACCTTAAACGGCATGTTGTGGATGGTCTCACCTTCAGCGCAGGAGGCTTCCGCCACCTTCCTTATGTCCTCTTCCTTCACTTCCTTAATACCAAGATCCTCCAGAGTGACGGGCAGGCCCACTTCCAGGCAGAAGCCGATCACTTCCTCCAGTTCTTCCATAGGACTATTTTCGAGCACTAACTGGGTTACAGTCCCGAAGGCCACTTTTTCGCCGTGGTACATGTGGTGGCATTCTTCGAGAACCGTAAAGCCGTTATGGATGGCATGGGCGGCAGCCAGTCCTCCGCTCTCGAAACCTATGCCGCTCAAATATGTATTCGCCTCGACAACGTTCTCTACGGCACCGGTGCAGGCTTTGCTCTCCACAGCGATTTTCGCCTTGAGGCCATCTTCCAGTAAAGTCCTGTAGCAGAGTTCAGCAAGAGCCATCGCCGCCTTAGTGCTCCTACCGCCGGCCAGAGTTGCAGCATTTGACCTTGCGCAAGCTCTTGCCTCAAAATACGTAGCGAGGGCGTCACCCATTCCCGATACCAGCAATCTCGCCGGAGCCTTGGCGATGATTCCGGTATCCACAAGAACAACGTTGGGATTTCGCGGTAAAATCAGGTATTTGCTGAAAACGCCTTCATCCGTATATATAACCGAAAGTGCACTGCAGGGCGTGTCAGTGGATGCTATAGTGGGAACTATCACAACGGGCAGCTCTAAAAAATAGGCTATTGCTTTAGCGGTATCAAGAACTTTTCCGCCTCCGATTCCCACTATCACTTCCGAGTTATTTTTTTCGGCGAGTTCCTTAAGCCTGTTTATTTCATTTTCCGAACATTCACCCCTGAAGGGTTCAAATACCAGATCAACCTTTTCCCCAGCAAAACTTGCCTCTATCACGGGCTTTGTCCTTTTAATGCCATTTTCGCTGGCGATTATGAAAAAAGAACGCCCCAGCTTTATGGTATGTTCTTTAATATGTTTTAAAACCCGGTTTCCCTGAACATATTTACCCGGACCTATTATTGCTCTTGTCACGGTTGATCTTCCTCCTCAATAAGTTTTAATCTAAAAATTTTATTATATAAGGCCCTGTCTGAGAAACAGCCGAGCCTGGAGCTCATGGTCAAGGCATAGACCCCCAGGGTTTTTGCATTACAAAGCCCGCTTTTGAGCGGGCTATTTTCTTCATTTGTTTCTCTATATTCCAGCAGGTATAGAAATTTTCATCAGGCATAAGACGCCTAGAGGATAAGCATTACAAATTGCGATACTAAATTCAACCGGTTTTTTTATATTTCTTTTCCAGTTTTTCTATAAAATTTACAGCTTCATCATATCTGTCAAATAAATGAGGTTTCAGTTCCCTTATTTTCTCCCGAATCTCTTCGTTGTTATAACCCATCTCATTTAAATAAATATTTGTGCTGATGAGTTCCAAAAAAGATGGTTCCTGTTCATTAAGTTCTCTAATAAGGCTGCCTTTCTCGGGAAAAACAGTACTTACCATTTTATTATTCTCTAGGTAACTGATCACTTTTTCCGCTTTTTCTTTGTTAATCAAATAAATATAAGCTCCACTAGAAGAAGTATTTTCTATTAGTAAGCCATCTTCAACCATCATGTCTATATCGTTCTGCAATTCTTGAGAATAAGGTCCGAACAGATGAAATACAAATCTTTGTTCAAAAGGGAAACCAAAGGTTTGAAGGATCTGGACAATTTTTTGGAATTTTTTTCTCCCATAAATCAAATTCACACTAGACATCAATTTCAAGATGCTGTAAATGTTTTCGTACATTTTATCCCCGCACTCCCTTTAATATTTTTTCTATATCTTCTTTCAACTCAGCAGAATGTATATTCTTTTCTGCTGATAGTTCTTGTTCCTTATTGCATTTATAATATCTGATTTTCTTGAAAGCTCTTCGTACTTAAATTCATCATCAAAGAAAAATATATGTTTATCCACTTCACCGGCCTCATCCTCGCCATCACGTTTCTTACTCAACCGATGGACGACATAACTGTCTTCGTAAGGCAAAATCAAAGTTTTATCTTCACCAATATAGTAGAAGCCTATCTACAACCTGCTGGAGCTTGAGAATCTGAAGATTCTACTTGTCAATGCAAAGCATATTAAAAATGTGCCCGGTCGAAAAACTGATGTTAAAGACGCCGAATGGATAGCAAGTCTACTCCGTCACGGCCTTTTAAAAGGCAGCTTCGTTCCCGACAGAGAGCAAAGGGAGCTTCGCGAACTTGTCCGTTACAGGCACAGCCTTGTTGAAGAGCGCTCAAGGGAGCTTAACCGCATTCAGAAAGTGCTCGAAGGAGCCAATATCAAGCTGTCTTCGGTGGTCTCCGATATTAACGGCATGTCCAGCCGTGCTATACTGGAAGCGCTTATTAGCGGAGAAGAAGACCCCGAAATCCTAGCAGAGCTTTCTCATGGTAAGTTAAAGAATAAAAAGGAAGATCTAAAGCGCGCTTTAAAAGGATTTATTAATTATCACCAGAGAAAGATGCTGGAAATACAGTTGAGACATATTGATTCCGCCGCTCATTTGTGTTCATAGGCGGGGCTGTGTCCAGGTCAGAATGAAAGCGCCGGTAAACAAAAGTCCGCCAGGACTCGAAAGGGAAACAAGAAGTTGCGAAGTGCACTTGTAGAAGCTGCCCGAGCCGCCTCCAGAGAAAAGATACTTTTCTCGCAAGTCAATACCACCGCATCGCTGCCCGAAGAGGATCGAACCGGGCAGCTGTTGCGGTGGCTCACAGCATCCTAACTATAGTTTATCATATTCTCAAGCGTAAGCAACCTTATATTGAATTGGGTCCGAATTTTTACGAAGAAAAAAGGCGCCACTTGGTCATCCGCCAGTCTTTGAAAAAGCTTGAATCTTTAGGGTTAAAGGTCTCGGTCGAAACGATGGTATCTTAACCTTACAGATATTTGTTATTTATTCCAGCGCAATATCTCAACGCGAAGATCTCCAACTACTTATCAAAGAAACCGAAAAATTAAGCCCTGATTCTGTCAATCGGATTATTAAAATAATAAAAATTATAAACGAGGAAGTAGAGGAAAGGGGTAAAAACGAATAAACCCCATGAACCTAGAACTTTCGTTCAAACCGGATAAAAAACAGCCGCGCTTTTTTGCGCGGCTAAAATTGTAGACAAACACCGCTTTTCCCAGCTCATAAGCGCCCGGTATGAAAAGGGTGCGCCCGCCTTCTGAGTAATCCTCCGCAATCAACTCAGCGTGGTCACAGTCCTCTCAAGGACGCCCTCCAACTTTAGAGCTCCTTACAATTTCTGGCCGCAATTAGGGCAGAACCGGTTACCAAGTAAAACCTGTTGGCCGCAAGAGGAACAGCACGGAGTCTGCCCAGCGACAGCAATTTCCCTTATGTACTCCACTGCTTCCTGAACACTTCTTTCTGATTCCCGTGCAGCCTCTTCCAGGAGCGTAGCAGCTGGTGTCCGCCTTAACAAAAGGCTCTGTTCCTCGTACTTTTTAAGTTGAATAATCCTTACAGTCATTCTGGGGTGAGAAGCAAAGAGTTCGTAGATAAAGCCCATGATTGGTGGTACGTACTTTTCCTGCTCGATAAAAGCCTGCGGGTCAAGCTTTGCAGCCAGGGCTTCGCTGCCTACGGTCAAGGCCAGAAGGGCTCTTCTGGCGGCTTTGCAATCCCTGGCTAGAACCATGCCTACCCGATCAGCACTTAACTCGCAGGCCCGGCTGTAAGCAGCCCCGAGGAAGGGGATTATTCTGGCGGGGAGTAGCAGGAAGTTTCTCCAGATACTTATATGCCCCAGCGCATGGTGAGCCAGCTCGTGGCCGATAATCATCCTTAATTCAGCGTACGCATCTCTTTTCAGGCTCAAGTCAACCACTTCACCAGAAAGCAAAATGTATCTGCCGGTTAAAAACCTAATGGCCAGCGCATTCGGCGCTCCCTGGCCGCTCAAAACGAAAACATCAGGAACTCTAAAAAGGTTTAGTTCTCTTGCCAGTTCTTTAACTATTTGGTCTATTTCTCTAAATTGCTCCTGGCTCACCCTGACGGCGTTGCCGTAGATAAACGCTTTAAAATACTGGCCAACACCCCACGACACGAGAGCCACCAGAATTAATAACGCCCAGGCAACCCAAATTAAGGCAAGCCAGACAAGTCCTCCTACAATCATACAAATGGCGAGATAAACTCGTTCTTTCTCATGCCGCAGGGCCGAAACATTAATCATGGTTATCCCCCTTTTCTGTATGTTTTTGGGTGCTCTTTATCGTAACAATTATTAATCACTGTACTTTGGACGGAGAATGCTAAGGATAAAGTGTTCTGCCCATTTCCGTTGCTCTTCGTTTTCGTGTTTCTTGCCTACTTGTGCTGCAAAGCCAGCAGGTACTAGTTTGTTATGTCAAATTTTATGCGTTCTTTTATAGGTATCGTTTCTTTGGGATCAATATTATATCGTTTGTTTATATCAATAACTGCTGGCTTACGCCATATTCTCTTACCGCTGTTAATTAGTTTTATAACAATGTTACTTTCTTATTTTCATTCATAAAAAACTTCTCTTCAAATCCTGAAATTAGTTTCTTCATCTCCGGCTCTGAAGACAAAAATATATTTTTCAGACTCTCGAGCTCCTTTTTAAACTCTAAAAAGCTGCTGCTGGTTTTTGCAAGGTAAATCTTTTCAAATTCAGTTCTTGTTATGTCTTCCTTATCGTAGAACAGCTCTTCGTGCAGTTTCTCACCGGACCTCAGGCCTATAAATTCTATTTTTATGTCCTTGCCGGGTTCAAAGCCGCTAAGTTTTATCATCTCTGTCGCCAGGTCGAGGATTTTCACAGGTTCGCCCATGTCGAGCACGAAGATCTCTCCGCCTTCGGCCATGGCTCCCGCCTGAATTACAAGCTGTACGGCTTCTGGTATCGTCATGAAGTAGCGGGTCACTTCCGGGTGTGTAACCGTAACGGGCCCGCCCGCCTCTATCTGCTTCTTGAAAAGCGGGATCACGCTTCCCGCACTTCCGAGGACGTTTCCGAATCTTACAGCTGCAAAACGGGTATCGCCGCTTTTTGCCATCATCTGGATAATTATTTCAGCCACCCGTTTGGAGGCCCCCATTACGTTCTGGGGATTTACGGCTTTGTCGGTGGATATCAATATAAACCTTTCAACTTTGTATTTTTGAGCGGCCTCGGCCACATTCAGCGTGCCGAATACGTTGTTTTTTATGGCCTCCACCGGATTCTGCTCCATCAAAGGCACGTGTTTATGAGCTGCCGCATGGAACACCACATTGGGTCTGTATTTTTCCATGACGGCCTCAACTTTTGACGAATCCCTGATGCTCCCTATAATCGGTATGTACATCTGTTTTGGAAAATATGTTTTTAGCTGATGTTCGAGATCAAATATGTTATTTTCGCTTATGTCAAAAAGCAGCAACAGCCGCGGCTCAAATCTAGATACCTGCCTTACAAGTTCCGAGCCTATGGAACCCCCTGCACCTGTTACCATTACCACCTTATCTTTCAGATATTTTGCCGCAGCTTCCATATTTATTCTTACCGGCTCTCTCCCGAGCAGGTCCTCTATTTTTATATCCCTTATCTTCTTCACATCGACCTTTCCGTTTAACAGCTCGTATATGCCGGGGACAATTTTTACCTTACATTTGGTGGCGGAACAAATATCGGCGATTTTTTTTACTTCCCTTCTATCAACCGACGGCATAGCTATGATAATTTCATCAACTTTTTTCGCATCTACCACATCCGGTATCTTTTCCCTGCCACCCAGGATTCTGACGCCATATATACTCAAACCGTGTTTCGACCTGTCGTCATCGATGACTCCAACGGGGACCATTTCAAGATCCGGATTCTGCTTGAATTCCCTTATTACCAAAGAGCCGGCATGTCCCGCACCGATTATGAGTACTCGCTTTTTACCGTTTTTATTCCTGATAGAGCCTGCAAAATCTCTCAATACCCTCAAAGCTAGTCTGAAAACTCCAATAAATCCTGTGAGTAAAAGCCAATATATAATATAAACACTGCGAGGAAATGTAATATTCATCATGAATGTATATAATAAAACAGCCATAGTACCGACAGTTGTTGCTGAAATAATGGACAAAAGTTCTCCAATACTTGCAAATCTCCAGATACGATTGTATAAATTAAAAATCATAAATGTAATTATATTTATAACCGTCAAAGCAGGTCTAGACTGGAGAAATCTTATAGTATAGAGTGCAGGTATTTCCCCATCAAATCTTATATAAAAAGAAAACAAACAAGCTATATTTATTATAAGTATATCAATTAAGAACAGTAAAAACTTGTGTGTTAAATGTTGCCTCTTAAAAGCTGTTAACGACAACATTACGCCCCCATCTCTTCCTTGTAATATCAAATATGTAATTATTTTCTCCATAAAGAAATAGTTTCCTGCATAAAATAAAAGTGTTAAACATTAAAATAATCCGATTTTTTATTAATACTTGCATGTTGACCTTTAACAAGACTTTTATTTAAACAATCAATAATAGGTGCAATTATCGTTTTTATAATTATTATAAAGTCTGACCAAAGATTGGCTTTTTGAAGATAATCCAAGTTCATCATTATTTTCATTGGCATAATCTCTTTTATATAAAATTGTTCCGGGTCTTTTTCTAAACTTAATAGCTCATTTTCATTTCTGAAAGTAAGAGAAGCAGGATCCGTTATACCCGGCACAAAATTCAACACTTTTTTCTGATCTTCATTATACAGTTTTACATACCTTTCTACCTCCGGCCTTGGACCTACCAAACTCATATCACCTATTAACACATTTATCAACTGAGGTAACTCGTCGATTTTGTACTTTCTCAGTAATCTTCCAATTTTCGTTATTCTCGGATCATTAGATACTGTTATCTGCTCACCTTTTTTTTCTGCATCAAAAACCATAGTTCTAAATTTCCATATTTTAAATTTTTTACCGTTAAATCCTATCCGTTCTTGTCTAAAAAATACAGGACCTCCATCCTCTATTTTTATTAAGAAAGCTACAATGATAAACAAAGGTACTAATAGTATTAACCCTATGAAAGACCAAAAGATATCAAATAGTCTTTTGCTCCACCTCATTTTTTATACAGGCGGATAACATCTAACACGGCCTCAATAACATCCGCCACATCCTGATCCGAGAGGCCAGGATTTAAGGGTAAAGAGATCATCCTCAAATAATTATTATAAGCTACGGGAAAGTCATTTTCTTTAAAACCATACTTGTTCTTATAATACGGATGTATATGTATTGGTATGAAATGAACAGAGGTACCTATATTGCGATTTTTCAGCTCTTCAATAAAACGATTACGGTCAATTTTTAGCATTTCTAACCTCAAGCGAAAAACATAAAGATGCCATGCATGTTCAACTTCTTTTTTTGCAGAAGGTATTTCAAGGCAATCAATATCTTTAAAAGCAGAATTATACTTTTCAACAATTTCGTATCTGCGCTTTTGAAAAACTGCCAGTTTGTTTAATTGGTGCAAACCAAGAGAGGCCTGAATATCAGTCATATTATACTTAAATCCTGGTAAAACTACTTCATAATACCAGCTACCTTCTTTCGAGTACCTTTTCCAAGCATCTCGACTCATCCCATGTAGACTTATTATTCTTGCTTTTTCAATTAAATCATCAGGCCCTGTTAACATCCCTCCTTCAGCAGTTGTTAGATTTTTTGTAGCATAAAAACTGAATGCGGTTAAATTATCTCCCGAACCTATGTACCGGCCTTTATATTTTGCCGGCAATGCATGAGCTGCATCTTCTATAACATGAAGATTATATTTATTAGCTATTTCATTTATCTTGTCCATTTCGGCAGGATGACCCGAATAATGCACCGCCATAATGGCCTTAGTCTTTGGAGTAATGGCTTTTTCTATTTTTTCAGGATCGATATTCAGAGTTTCTTCTTCAACATCAACTAATACAGGTTTAGCGCCAACATGCTCAATTACATTTACCGTTGCTGTGAAAGTCAAGGGAGTAGTTATTACTTCATCACCGCTGCCAATTCCCTGAGTCACTAGTGCCACATGAAGAGCAGCAGTACATGAATTTAATGCTAGTGCTTCTTTAGCACCAATATAAGTCTTAAATTCTTCCTCAAATTTTCTAGTCTTTGGTCCAGTAGTTATCCAGCTAGATTTTAAAGTATCAACTACTTCATCAATTTCTTCTTCTCCTATAACAGGAGGTGAAAAAGGAAGAAAGGTATTACGCAAAGACAAGACCCCCTTATTCCACGAAATTAATAATTTATGAAATATTTATACTTAATTTAAAAAATATACATACTCATTCATTAAACGCTTATTTGCAACAGTAAATTTATGTGCTAACTTAAACCCGATTTTCTGATAAAAAGCATTTACTTTATCATTATTAAGCGCATCGGTGTTAAGATAAACTCTTCTAGCACCCATTTTACGTGCTTTATTTAAAAAAGAGAAAACCAATTCCTTTCCCAAACCCTGTCCAGATATTTTGGGATCTACAGCTATTGAAGCTAATTCCGCTATATCAAAATCACATTCGCTGTTTGCCAAGTTCACAGCTCTATTTAAACTACTATATACACGTAGCCAAAGTGAAGGATGAAAAACTAAATGAAACAATGCTGCCAATGCTAATTTCCATTTTCTTTTCCGGAGTAGGTTATAAAACTGGCTGGGTTCAAGAAAACCGGCTACAAACCCTCTAACTTTGTTTTGTTCATCAATAATTACATAAAAGATTCTTTTAGAGTATTCAAATACTAGTTGATAGTAAGACATTAAAAATTTTGGTCCCAAAAGAGTCATTAAAAACCCTTTAAACGCATCCTGATGTACCTTTACTATTTCATAAATATCCTTTGACATTGCTTCACGGATTTTCATAATATCTCTCCACCGTAATATCTTTTCATAATTTGAAATAAACCAATATGCTAAATATTAATTATCTGTTTTTATGACACAACTCAATGTACAGTTCCATATATTCTCTAAGCATCCTATCTTCGGTGTAACATTCACGATAAGTAAGTTGGGCCTAAAAGTCTGCCTCACCGAAATCCACCTGCGCTTCACCCGGGATATGTTCCAGCGGCAGACGGCATGAGTTGTCCTGGTACAATTCTTTTTTACGTAGCCTGCTACGGTGCGGTAAGAACAGTTAAACTTATCTTGGTATTTTTCACAGAGCCTGTCATAAATCCTTTTGGCGGTATGCCTCTGCTTTTTGCGACAAGCCATTGGTCTATATCCGCCTTGAAAGGGTCGAGTTTTGGGAAGGTATGTTTAACTTCTTCAACTTTAACCCTGGTGTTCCAGTCCTCTTGATAGATATACTTGCGTATAGTTTTTCGGTCTTTTTGGAACTCCCGGGCTATCTCGCTGATATTTTGCCCTTTCATAAAGAACGCTTTTCTGATATTATCAATATGGGTCATTGTGAGCATCCTTCATTCCTCCCTTGCAGTTAAGTTGTCCCTAACAAGGGTAAATGTTTTTAAGGGTGCCTGCGATGACCTTTGCAAATTTGGGGATTTTTGAGTTGCAAAATTGGAGATTTTATTTTGCAACTCTGTCCATTTTAATTATGCAATAAACAAAAAAATATGGTCGTATTCCTCAGCGTTGAAGCGGAATGCAGTTAATTCGGGAAGTCCTTCAGGAAGTTTTGTCAGCTCTAACTCCGGGATTATACCCGTTACCCTGTTATGATGGCTATGGGGCTGTCTAAATCCTGCACCACGTTAAAGGAGATCCCTGGCTACGGTGTTCACGGTCTATTCAAAACTGCTTTTGACACAAAGTTCAGCTAAAGCCTTGAATATTTTACCGCGCTCACCTTTATTGCAGCCGTCAAGGTATTCCCGAAGTGGAACACGGCAGTATGCTATAGTTCCCGAATATTAAGTGCTCTGGAAAACATGAAAGCTGGGGCAGGTAGGGTAGCCAGTCCATGCTTTCCTGCTTATAATCTCCGTAAGCCACTCGTAGCGCACGGTTTCCCGGTGACTTTCATCTTGGGTATGACTTCATGTGCTGTTATCTTTACCAGGACACGGTTGTTGGCGTATTTAGGGACAGTAGAGTACAGGAAAATAGAACACACCTCAGAACCATAGTACTGTTTAAACCCCCGGAAGGTGTCGGTTAGTTAGTGCTAATTACAATGATAAAGGTTTTTTTAGGGTTGCCTACAATAACCTTTGTAAATTTGGGGATGTTTGAGTTCAAAATTAGAAAATTTTTTTTGCCACTCTGTCCATTTTATTATGTAATAAACAATTTTAATGATGGTATGCGTGGTCTAGCATATATAAAATGGTACAATCGAAGCATACAATAATATCTTAAAATCATGTTCCAACACCGATATATTTTAAACCGAATCTTTCGACCTCGTCCTTACTGTAAATATTTCTTAAATCAAAAAATAAATTTCCTTTTAAAAGGTTTTTCACCTCATATAAATCCATATTTCTAAATTCATACCATTCGGTTACAATTACTAATGCATCCGAATCTTTTATTGCCTCGAGGGCATTGTTGCAAAAAGTCAAACCATTACCAATCATATGAGAAAAAAATCTTTTTGCATTGTCAAGAGCCTTAGGATCATATGCTTTAACATTTGCACCTAGTTTTAGAAGATTTTCTATGATTGTAATAGCAGGAGATTCTCTAATATCATCAGTTTCAGGCTTAAATGATATTCCTAAAATAGCTATTTTTTTACTTCTCAATGTTGTAAATTCTTTTTTAATTTTTTCGACCATCAATAACTTCTGCCGTTCATTGGCTTTTATTGTAGCAGAAACAATAGAAAGCTCACATCCATATTTTTCACCTATTTTTTTCAAAGCCATAGTATCTTTTGGGAAACAACTTCCACCATACCCCGGCCCTGCATGTAAAAACTTAGAACCTATCCTGCTATCTTTACCCATCGCATAAGCTACCTGTTTAACATTTGCTCCAACTTTTTCACATAAATTAGCAATTTCATTTATAAATGCAATTTTTGTTGCCAAAAAAGCATTTGAAGCATATTTTATCATTTCTGCAGTCTCAATATTAGTAATCACAAATGGAGTTTCCTTTAAATAAAGAGGCTTGTAAATTTTTTTCATTATTTCTTCAGCTTTCTTACTTTCCACTCCAAGGACAATTCTATCGGGATGAGTAAAATCATATACGGCCCTTCCTTCACGCAAAAATTCAGGATTTGATACTACATCAAATTCATATTTTACGCCTCGTTTCTCCATTTCGTTCTTTATAATTTCCTTAACCTTTTGCCCAGTTCCAACTGGCACAGTACTCTTATCTACTACTACTTTGTATCCATTGATATATTTGCCTACTAGTTCGGCCACCTGAAAGACAGCTGTAAGGTCAACTTCACCGTCCAAGGTTGGCGGAGTCCCAACTGCAATAAATATCACCTCAGAATCTTTTATAGCTTGCGCTCCATCAGTAGTAAAATATATTTTATTATTTTTTACATTGCGTTCCAGTAAAATATCTGCACCCATCTCATATATAGGACAAATCCCTTTTGAAAGTTTAGTAATCTTTACTTTATCTACATCTACACAAATGACATCTAAACCAAAATCTGCAAAACATAAACCTGAAATTAATCCAACATATCCTGTACCAAAAATAGATATCTTCATAAGAAGCGCATCCTTTCAGACATTTATTAATAATTGATTATTTTATTAAAAATTATTTAAGCACAGAATCAAACATTAATTTATGTTGTTGGACTGCTCTAGTCTCCTCTATTATTTTTCTTCCGTATTCATAAGCTCTTCTTGAATAATTGTTATATTCATTTTCATCCATATCTACAAATTTCTGAATAGTATTTGTAAATAAATCTATACGATCTAATGATATCTCATAACCTGCTCCGTTTTCATGTAACTTTCTCCAAGGTGTTCTATCACTAATAATTACAGGACACCCCCCTAATAAAGCCTCAATGATTACATGCCCAAAGTTTTCTCCCAAAGTAGGGAAAAGAAAAATATGATAATTGTTCATTAAAGATATGATTTTATCATGTTTTACTGCACCACAATAATTTACTTTAATATTATTTGGCATTATGTTTATTAATTTTTGACATTCATTCCAGTATAACTCATCTTCAATTGGTCCAAAAATATCAAATGAAATATTCCCTGTAAGATTTCTAATAATTTTGAGAGCCATGATTAAATTTTTCTTTCTAGTTATCCGCGATACAAATATTATTCTTAAATTGCCTTTTTCTTTTTCAATACATTTACTATAAATTAAATTTTTGTTATTGTAACTTATATTTGGAGCCAAAAATAATTTTATATTTTCCCCAAATATTCTTTTTATATCTTGTTTTTCAGTAATGCTAGTTGCTTGCCATATACAATTTTTATATAATCCAAGTATTTTTGACACTGCTAAAAAAATTTTTTTCTTGTATTTTTTGATCTGCAATGCTCCTTTTGAAAATTCTCCCCGTGGAGCAATTATTACAGGTACTGATTTAGCTAATTTAAATTTTATACATAACAAAGGATAAATAGTAAATTTCAACGAAAAACAACTATTTAAATACAACAAATTATAATCTATTGAATTCATTAACTGTGCTATTTTCTCTAAAGATTGATTTTCTGGTGTTAAATAATAAGTATAAGCATTTTCTATTTTATTCCATGTTTCCATATTTACATTGTTATAAGAAGTTTTATCACATAAATCACGATCAGATGTAATAATATAAAATTCATAATCGTTTCTTAATTCTTCAACCATATTTGCTATTGACCGAATGGGTCCTCCTGCTTTATATCCAGGTAGATAATATCCAGTAAAAATTAGTATCTTTTTCATAAAAAACCTCCAATATAGGGCAAGTCCATCATAAAATTTTAAAACACAATGTATCGACCTCGTTTTAAGTAATCACAAGCATCATTTTAATCTTTGCTTTTAGACCGCAATGGTAAAAATATAGTTATACGGTTGAGGTCATAAATAATGTAGTTATATCATTTCTATTTACAAAATTCGGCGATGTTACATTTATTGGAACTAATATCTTCAGTTTAACCGAATAATGAATCATTATAAAATCCTTTCTAAAAAAATCCGAAGAAGAAAAATCTGAAGGATTTTCCCAACTTGAATAAGTGAAAAATGCGTGAATAATACCGATACTCGGCTTGAAACCTTAATTCCATACACCTAATTTCATTAAGCGTTATTTTTTCTTTTTCGCGTTAATGGTTATTTATTTATTTGTATTTGATAACAATTGTTCTAAAAAATATAAGATTTTTTTAGATTGTACTAAGTGGTTCTTATTTTCCATCACAAACCACCGTGCGCGTTGCCCGAATTTATGCAATTCTTCGAGTGGTATCGATAAAATATCTGTCATCCTCTTAGACATACCTTCTACAGATTCATCTTCAAACGTATATATGTATTCCTTATATTCTGACGGAATTCCTGGAAGTGGAGTGGTTAGCAAAGGTGTACCGGACGCCATGTATTCGAGTGTCTTAGAAGGGAAGGAATATTTAGTAAATTCTTCGTCTGAGGGCCGTGGGTTGACTAGCAGCGTCGCGCGAGTTTCATATTCTATTACTTCCGCATGTGTTACTGTACCAAAATATTTGATCCTCTTATCCTCCTCTGCTACTCGTCGAATTGTATCCACATAGTCTCCCGAACCAAATATCCACAGTTCGCATTCACGTATCGGCATTTGACTAAAAGCTTTAATAAGTTTAGAAATACCGTATCTCGCACGAAGGCTACCAGCATACATAATTGCTGGAGGAACATGTTTTTGAGAAATATCATTTTTAAGACCCCTTAAATGATCTTCGACCATGCCCTCAACAACAACATATGGTTTATTCCTAGGATTAACAATGTTCTTCATATAATCTGTCAATAACACATATCCATCAAACCTCCTATCTAACCATTCGGAAATTCGCTTAAAAAACAGCATTAAATACTTTTTAAATATACCAGTAGTCGGAGAATAATCAAATCGAAAAGATGAAATGTCCGGTACAAGTGTTACTACACGGCATCCCAAAAGTCTTCCTAATAATAAAGATGGTAAAGCCGTAGGGGGATATATTACGTTCAAAAAAATAATCTTCTCTTTTATTCTATGGTTTGCAATAAGCCACCTTAACACAAACCAAAACGTATAGAGCAGAATCGTTATTTGCTTAAGACAAGGCAGATTCAAGAAAGGAATATACCTGACTGGTATACCTTTATAAATAAGCTCTGCCTTCCTAAAGCAAATAATATGGGGGTAATGTGGATATGTACTAACGGGTATGTAAGATAATAGTTCTATCTCGCTCTCACTACTTATACCTTCAACTATCATACGCTCAAATCGTTGCCCCGCAATTGAAGGTTTTATAGTTTTGGAATTCCACACAAGATTATAAAAAAATTTCTCTTCACAAATGCAACCGATAAAAAGAATCTTCATTTTTGCAAACTCCTTCTTCATTATTTAACCAGTAATAACATTATTATATTTAGCATTAACCCCATGTTTTTTTGTGAAATATATGCGTCGCAAAAACCAGTACAAGAACCAGAACCAAGAACCAAAAAATGTTTCTCCCTCTTGAAATAATTGGTTGTTTGCAGGAATATAAAAAAGTAATATATTTAGCAAAGAAAATATAATCAATGATATATGATCATTACTCAAAAGACTTTCTAGCCATACTGTAGCATAAATAAATCCTATGATAAACATCAGTAAAATAACTCCGAAAAACGTTATATCAGATGCTGGCCAAACATAAAAACTTGACCATACTCTCCCTGTTGGCCAATTATCATCGTAAAGCTTGTATGAATATGTCAATTTTTTTACATTACTAAGTCCCAATATCTCCTCTGCATTCTCAAGGAGAAACAGTGAATACCCGATGCCATACGAAAAGTGAAACGGTTTGTCTAGGGCAAGCGACAATCCATAATATCCCTGGCTCAAATAAGCCATTAATTTAGCAGCACCATATTTCTGAAGCTCAGTTTTAAACGGAGCTAATAATACATTATCTATTTGAATAGTATTACCAGTGAAACTATTATAGAGTGAATACGTCCGCGAGGATATTACCATAGTAAAATAATTAAAAAAAACCCATCCAAGTAAGCTTATAATTATGAAATACATGATTAGAATTCTCAACATTCTTTTATTGAGATGGAAAACATAAGAACCGGTTTTATCAATAAATAGCTTTATTTTTTTAAGCATTAAGATCATAGTAAATATAATTAGGTAATCAGCTAAACTCTTATTTTTACCACGAGAAATGTCAATGGAAATATAATAAATAATTGAAAATAGTAATAGAATTTTTTCTAATCTTCTAAGCTGATCCCATTTGTAAATCCCTAACGGAACACATGCTATTAATGCAGGACTGACCATCATTCGTAAATATTCTGGCCATGCCACCTTTTTTGACTCATAATATGCTTTCCCAAAGTTAGTAATTGCATTTAGAACATCAGGGATAACGTTTCCAGTTCTCGCATATGATGTAATAGGAAGAAAGAGGAAATAGACTAATAATGAAAAACGAAACAGCGGCCGAAAAGATTTGCAACGATAAACTAATTTTCTTTTTTTAGTACCTAAAATGTATCCAATGAGCAACGAGGTATTAGCGAAAAATAGAAATGTATATAACTTAACAGGGTTTTTAATAGGCCATTCGTTCGGTCCAAAAGTAAAAAATATTATTGTCATTAGTAGATAGCTCATCACAATAATAATGGGCAAATATTTAAAGATACCACTCAAAGTTGAAATATTAATTATAAATGGCGTTTTAAAGCTTTTGCACATGTTATTAATCATATTCAATTTCACTCCGCATTATCAATAAAAATATTTTTTATCTCATTTATGATTATGGGTATTCTTCCTAACTATTTAAAAAGAAAAAACCATTTTTCCTATCGTTTTTTTACAGGGTTCGAACGAGACACAAAAGGGCTCTTTATCGCGAAAAACATAAATTATCATTTCCTTTATTTTTTATTTGCTCAAATGCTCAAAGCTGTTGGTTATTGAAAATTATTTCCTCCACACAAATTTATCCACTATTTTTGTGTAACTTTGTATCAGTTTTACCACTTTAACCGAAACATTGTCATCTTCGTAATCCGATGCAAGAACAGTTTTCTCTCTATTTTCCCACATTTCCCGGCAAAGATTAATGGCCTGAATAATATCTCGCTCTGAAATGCCACCAATTATAATAGTGCCTTTGTCCAGTACTTCTGGACGTTCCGTCGATGTCCTTATTAATACGGCCGGAAAACCCAATATAGCCGATTCTTCAGAAAGGGTGCCGCTGTCAGATAATACACAAAATGAATTTAACTGTAATTTATTGTAGTCAAAAAAGCCAAAAGGCTTTAATTTTCTTATCATCGGATGGAATTTAAAGCATCTGTTTTCTATTTGTTTCCAGCTCCGTGGGTGTGTAGAATAAACTACAGGCATCTGATATTTTTCGGCTATACTGTTTAAAGCATTCATCAATGAGAAAAAGTTTTTTTCATTATCAATATTTTCTTCACGGTGGGCTGAAACTACTATATATTTACCAGGTTCAAGACCGAGTTCTTCTAATATTTTGCTCTGCTGAATTTTATCCATATTTTTACGCAAAACTTCCGTCATGGGGGAGCCGGTGACGAAAATATGTTCCTTACGGATACCTTCCGAAAGTAAATAGCGTCTGCTGTGTTCCGTGTATGGAAGATTTATATCACTGATATGGTCAACTATTTTCCGGTTTATTTCTTCAGGCACGTTCTGATCAAAGCAGCGGTTACCTGCTTCCATATGGAATATAGGGATTTTCAGCCTTTTCGCGGAAATGGCACAGAGGGCGCTGTTTGTATCACCGAGGATAAGGAGTGCATCAGGTTTTTCCTTTTCCATAACTTCATAGGATTTTGCAATAATATTGCCTATAGTTTCACCAAGATGTTTGCCAGCCGCATTCAAATAATAATCTGGTTCACGAAGGCCCAGTTCCTCAAAAAAAACCTGATTTAAAGTATAATCCCAGTTCTGTCCTGTGTGGACAAGAATATGATTGAAATATCTGTCGCAAGCTTTTATAACTTCCGAAAGTCTGATTATTTCGGGTCTTGTGCCAACAACAGTCATAACCTTGAGTTTATCCACTTATTCAGACCTCCATATAGTAAGTATCGGGCTTATCTGGTTCAAAAATTTCATCCGCCCAGAATATGGTGATTAAATCGGTATCTCCAATGTTGGTTATGGAATGGGTATAACCTGCCGGGATATCCAGGACTTTTAGATTGTCGCCGGAAACACGGTACTCAATTACATTATCCCCCCGTATCTGACGGAATTTTATTAAGGCCTCACCTTGAATTACAAGGAATTTTTCCACTTTAGTATGATGCCAATGATTCCCCCGTGTAATACCGGGTTTAGTTTTTGAGATAAATATCTGGCCAAAATGCCTGGATTTTATAAACTCTGCCAACCATCCCCTGTTATCGGATTTCATATCAAGCTCGTAGCCAAAATCGTCTTCCGGTAAGTATGAAACGTATGTAGCGTAAAGAAAACGTGTAAAATCGTCTTCAAAATCCGGCATTATTAAAGATTTTCGGCTTTGGGCAAATTCAAACAGCTTATCCGCCAATTCCTGGAGTGTTATCTTGAAAGTACGGGGAATTATACAATAGCCGTCTTCATCCATATGCGGATTACCATTTAATGCATTAATAAACTCCGATACCACATCGTCAATATAGACCAATGTCAATTCTTTAGATGGGTCATTTATATTAATAGGAAGCCCCCGCGCGATGTTGTAGCAGAAGGTTGCGACGACAGAATTATAATTAGGGTGGCACCATTTACCAAATACATTAGGTAGTCTATAAATATAAATATTTATCCCATTATTTTTTGACCAACTCAGCAGTGCCTGTTCAGCGGCCAACTTACTGATACCATACGGATTGTTCAATGTCGCCTGTATGGATGATGAAAATAATACCGGAATTTTCCGATTTTGTTTATCCAGTAAATTTAAAAGATGCTCTGTGAAACCACGATTACCGGAGTCATATTCTGATAAATCCTGCGGGCGATTTACCCCTGCCAGATGAAAAATGAAATCCGACTTTTTTATTAATTGCTCCAATTCTTCAATTGTATTGTTGCGATTGTATGTTAAAATTTTTAAATCCTTATTTTGTTCTAATGATGTAACAAGATTTTTACCTATAAACCCGTCTGCGCCGGTAATAAGCACTGTTCTCATAATATAGCCTCCAGTCTTCAAGCTCACGTTTAATAAAATCAAGGCTTAATAATTTTTCTTTCACTTGTTCTACATTTAGTCGTTCAGTATTATGCGAAGTATATTCACAACCATAGCTTATTTCTTCACTGCCTTTAACGAAATATTTATCATAATTTAAATCTCTGTTATCAGCTGGAATTCTATAATATTTGCCAAGATCTTCGGCACGGACCATTTCTTCACGAGTCAGCAATGTTTCATACAATTTTTCACCATGACGGGTACCGATTATCTTTATTTCATTATCAGCGTTAAAAATTTCTTTTATGGCTTGAGCAAGATCACCTATCGTACATGCCGGAGCTTTTTGAACGAAAATATCACCCTGCCTGCCAAATTTAAACGTAAATAGTACCAATTCCACCGCTTCATCTAAGGACATCATAAAGCGGGTCATATTCGGATCTGTCACAGTTAAGGGTTGTCCTGATTTTATTTGCTGAACAAATAGGGGTATGACCGAACCTCGAGAAGCCATCACATTACCATAGCGTGTACCGCAAATTGTTGTTTTATCTGGATCGACGGTTCTTGATTTTGCAACCATAATCTTTTCCATCATAGCTTTTGATATGCCCATGGCATTGATGGGATAGACTGCTTTATCCGTTGAAAGGCATATAACCTTTTTTACTCCATATGCGATTGCAGCATTTAATACATTTTCTGTGCCCAATATATTTGTTTTTACAGCTTCCATAGGAAAAAATTCACAGGAAGGTACTTGCTTTAGAGCAGCAGCATGAAAAACATAGTCAACTCCATTCATTGCTGCGGCGATGCTATCATATTGCCGCACATCACCAATAAAAAATTTAACCTTGCTGTTTTTCAGTTCTTTACGCATATCGTCCTGCTTTTTTTCATCACGAGAAAATATTCGTATTTCTCCTATATCTGTATTCAAAAATCTTTTAAGTACCGCATTGCCAAAAGAGCCTGTCCCTCCAGTAATGAGGAGAACTTTATCCTTGAACATTTTTCATCAACTCCTAAATTATTTAAAATGGGACATTATTATGTCGTATTGTTTTGAAACGGTATAATATTTTTCAAGATAAGCCCGTCCATTAAGTCCCATCTGAATGCGAAGCGATTTATCCGATGCTAATCTTTCTATTATGTTAATAAATCCTTTAATATCTCCACTTTTTGCCCACAGTCCACATCCGGATTCAATTAATATATCTTTCAAATCTGTATTAACATCAGTTGCAGCGGCGATTGGCAACGCTGCTTCCATATATGACGTCAATCTTGAGGGAATATTCGGTATTGTGAAGCGTTGATCAAGGAAAATAAGGCCTACATCGCAACTTTCAAGAATTTTATCATAACTATCTTTTGGCAGGAAACTTAATAACTTTACATTTTTGTGTTTATTCTGTTTAAGGTGGGTTTCAATGCGACCGTATTCTGTCCCGGAACCTACTATAAGAAAAAAGAAATTTTCTTTATTTTTTATATAATCTAATACCTCTAAAAGAAAATCAATTCCCTGTGGCTTTCCGAGATTGCCTCCATAGATAAAAACAACAGCATCATTCGGTATGCCATATTTATCTCGAAATTCCTTATTTGACTTATTAATATGTAGCAACGGCCGTGGTTTAATACAATTAGGAGAGACCTCAACCTTTTGTGGATTTATTTCTGGATTATGCTTTAATAAATATTCCACATTAGCACTAGACATGCACCCTATAAAATCAGATATATCATAGAGGCGTTTTTCTTTATTGCGAAAATATCTCCACAGTAAACTTCCCTTTCTAATCATACCTAAATCAACAGCATTTTGAGGGAAGATATCTTTTAACAGGAGGTAAGTATGACATTTATCCCTTGCTTTGACAAATCTAACTACTTTTTCAAAAGTTATAGGTGGAGTGGAGTATAAAACTAGATCAAAACGTATATCTTTAAAATATTTTTTTATAGCATTTTTAAATTGACTCTCGATAAGAATAGTTGAAATTCCTTTTTCAATAGGATTTGTTTGTTTTATATTACCAGTCCGAACTTTTAATACATGAATCCCATGGTCTTCAATATATTCAGTGGGTTTCCCGTAACGGCGCTCACGCGGACATATAATATATACATTTTGGCCTCTATCTCTGAATTCTCGCATGAGATCAGTGTATATACCTCGCTGGGTAACTGATTCAATGTCCACCACTGTGATAAATAATATATTCATCGTATACCACCCAAAAATATAAATCAATTAAATTCATTGTATTTATTTTTTTCTCTACGAAACCCGTCTTTATGGATGTTTTCCCGGGCAATATGGTGTGGCGTTAACTCATATCCTACCGCTTCTCTCGATTTCTTTCAGGGCTTATATTGAAGGTGTCAGGGTCACTATTTTTATACAATAAAATTCTTCCAAACATGATGTCACTTTTAGGTAAAATGATAACCCTTATCCTTATATCCTTCCCTTCGATTTCACCGGGCGCGATGAACTCGGATAATTCGGAGCCTGAGTTGAATATTACTTTATTGTCAGCAATTATATCTACCCTATACCCTCCCTTAAGGATATCCGCTTCCAGCTCTATCTTATAAAATTCGTCCGGCTCCAGGTATATCCCTTCGATTAGATTTAAAGTCACTGTTGATTCTCCGGCCAGTTTCATCCTGCTGTACCTGCCGGGATTTACCTTTACCTCCCCTTCACCATAAACTCTCCACAGGTCGGGCTGGCCGTCTTCATCCAGGTCTATCCCAAAATTAGCCGCAAAGACCAGGTCTTTCAGTTTTCCCACGATTTCGAGGTTTGGGCTTTCCAGAAGTTTTTCCGCCTTTGTCAGGTATAGCATCAAGTCTTTCGTAGCCTGAAGTTTTACGACCCCCGGGTCGTTCTGGGGCGACTTCCGGTTAAAATCGATTATCCTTTCGGGAATTGCAAGGCTTTTGCCGAGCAACTCTTTTGCCCTGCTAACCTCATTCTTTGCTATATGAAATTCCGCTACTTTTTCGTATCCTTCCACTAAAGCCTCCCATACGGTTATGTTGTATGGATTAAGTCTTGCCGCCTCTTCCAGCAGAGACAGACCCTCTTCCAGCCTGCCTTCTCTTAAGTAGGTTGCGGCAAGCAGGCCTTTCATTTTCGCATTATAGGGCTCCATGGCGGCTGCTTCTTCACGGAGTTTGATGGCCTTTTCTTTAAACTCTTTATTCTTTCCCTGCTCGCCTATTATATCGTAAATCTGAGAAAGGTCTGCTTTGAAGGAAACGGTAAGCGGGTCATACTCCGATGCTCTTTCAAAGGCTTCCTTAGCCCCCGCCAGGTCGCCGCTCTGAAGGGCCCGGACGGCCTTCTGGCCGTAGCTGTAACCGGCGAAAAGCGTCGCCGACCCCAGGATGAAAAGCAGCGTAAGCCCACCTGCGGCCCATACCGCGTAAGATCCGGATGCCAGTTGCCTCCGCTTAACCACCGGGACTGCCGCCATGCCGTCCGCGGCTGCAAGGCCGAACAATGCCCAGAGATAAATCGCAACGGCTGCAAGAGACAGGTTGAAGTCCACGGCGCTGTGTCCGAGGATCGCTGCAGCGGATGAAAGGGCGGCATAATTCAGGGCACCCAATCCCTGATCGTCCGCTTTATTTACAATCACATTCCTGATAATCAGCACCGGTACTGCCAGGAAGGCCAATAAGCCGGTTATACCCGTCTCCACCATGAGCTGCAAGAAAAAACTGTGCACTTCAGTGGTGAAGTAGCGGTACGACTGATAAGCAAAGTACGCCGACTTCCAGCCGCCCCCGCCGATGCCGATAACGGGATGTTCCTTTATTATCTTAAGGGCGTCGCGGTAAAAGCTGAGCCTTCCCTGAAAGCTGTGCTCGCCGAAACTTATGCTTGATAATCTCTGTGCGATAGCCTCGGGGATGTACTTATATGCCAGTATTATTTTCTGGCTAGTGGCTCTGGCGGCGGCCTGGAATATCTTTGCATCGCTATAGACGGCGGAAGTGCCTGGGAATCGGTTGCTGAAGCCTATCTGGAGCTTTGTCGTATCCGTTCGCGTTTTAAAGGGAACTTCTATTAATTGCTGCTCCAGAGCTTCGTTGAAATACTCACTTTTAATGACGGTCGCTTTATTATTCTTATCTATACTCATTATCTGAACCGCCCCGCCCCATTTGCCTTCCTCCTGTCCTGGTGTAGCTGTCACCATGACCTTCAGTACATAATCGGTATCCGGCTTTACGTTGTCAACGGTGTACCACGAGGTCTTCCAGCTTTCAGGCTCGTCAGGGCTATGGGATAAGGTCAAGGGCTTTTCGGTGGTAAGAGCTATGTATGCACCGGTACCTGCAATTAATGTCAGGATTACGAAAACGGAAAGCAACGTAGCTGGTTTTATGCGCACGGCAAAGCGTTCGCTGAGTTTGTCGAATATATAAAATACTGCCGGGGCAAGGATGAGCCCCACCAGGTACCATAGCCAGACCTTAGCACCTTCCCCTCCGGAGATCCCGGAACCGAAGCCTGGCGAGACTATTATGCCAGCAAAAAAGACCTGCAGGGAGTATCCCAGCACCTTCATCCTGTAAGCTCCGGGGATACTTATGATAAGGATCAGGTAAAACACCGGGAACATAAGCCAGGCGGCCCTGGAAAGGGTAAAGAGGAACGCGAGAAACAGAGTATAATTTATCGCCGAAAGGACGGCCCTCTGCCAGCGCCTTTCGCATACCGCCTGAAGCCCCAGCCCCAGCATTAGGGCGGCGGTGAGGTATGCCGCCAGGGTGTTGGGGTACTGAAGCGTCGAGTTGATCCTGCTGCCCACGAAGGCTCCGGGGTATTTTACCGTGCCCGCCGCCGCGCCGATGCCTGCTAAGGCGACACCCGCGGCGGAAAGCACCAGGGTCCAGAGGATGATCCTTTTGTCCCTTTCGTTCCTGGCTATGTCCGAGACGAGGTAGTATACGATGAAGTAGTTTATGTACTTCAAAAGTTCGCCCACGGCGTAGCGCAGGTTTACCGCTGCAAAGATGGAGAGGAAGTACGCCCCGACGACGGCTAAAGCCGCGTAGTCGGCGGGTGACCGGAAGAATCCTGTTTCCTTCAGGACGGCGGTCCTGTATATCATCCATGCCAGGAAGAGAATCCCGCTATATATATGAGTCGGCAGAAGTTCCCTGTCGAAAAATAGTCCCCTGAAGTAGGGGGGGTAAAAGAGGAGTATAAGAAGGCCTGCGTATATTATGTAATGGAAAGCTGCCTGTTTTTTTGCCTCCGGTATTTTTTGCTCTTTTTTGTGCTTTTTACTTTTCTCCAAATTCTTCACCGCCCAGTTTTGATTCGTATGCCATTTTTTTCTACAGTTACTCTTATTCTACAAAAAGGGACAATTTCCTGCTATTTGGTATAAATTTACCTTTCCTCCGGCGGTTACTTCCTTTTTTTCACCCTTTTGTTGTCTTCACCGTAGTAGTAATAGTAATAATAGTATCCTCCGTCCTTCTGTTTGACCTTATTAAGCACCACCCCCAGAATCCGCGCATTTACCTTTTCCAGCTGCTGTTTGGCTGCGATAGCGGCTTCCCTTTCTGTTGAACTCTCTTCCACCACGAGAATTACTCCGTCCACCAGAGCCGACAGGATCGATGCGTCGGCCACGCTGTTTACCGGGGGCGCGTCGATGAGGACCATATCATAGACCGAAGCCACTTCGTCCAGAAATTTTTTCATTTTGGCCGAACCCAGCACTTCGGCCGGATTGGGAGGTACCGGCCCGCTGGTGATGACGTGGAGGTTCTCCACTTTTGTGGTATTTACCACCGTATCCAGCGGAAGATCTTCGGCAAGAAGGTTGGATAGGCCTTTATAATTTTCCAGTAAGAAAAATTTATAAATTTGCGGCCTCCTGAGGTCGGCATCCACGAGCAGTACCTTGCTCCCGGTGTTGGCGATACAAACCGCCAGGTTTGAAACTATGGTGCTTTTTCCTTCCCCGGGGATACTGCTGGTTATCATCACTTTCCTTAAAGGCCTGTCTATGCCGGAAAAATGCAGATTCGTTCTGAGCACTCTGAAGGCTTCCGATACTATCGACTTGGGGTCGGTCATGATAAATAATCCCATGCTTTTTTCCTCCATCAAGCTACCTCTCTTTCTTCAACATACGGTATCGTGCCTATTACCGGCAGACCTAGGTATTTCGCCACATCTTCCGGTGACTTAATGGAAGTGTCCGTAAACTCCATTATAAAAGCGCAAAAAACCCCTACCATCGAGCCGAGAATAACTGAAAGCGATAAATTCAACGCCGGCCTGGGCTCTACCTTCCGGTATATGGGAATAGCTTCGTCGATCACCTGGACGTTTTCCACGTTCATTATCCTTATAACCTGCCTTGAAAAACTTTCAGCGACCGCGTTGGCTATAGTGGCAGCCATAACAGGATTGTGGTCCGATACCCTAATTTCTATTATCTCGGTATTTTTCACCGGGTTCACTTTGACCTGGGACTTCAGCTTCTCGTGGGAGGTATTCAAATTAAGTCTTTTTATTACTTCTTCCAGCGTTGAGCGGCTTTTGGCGATTTCGCCGTAGGTAGATACCAGCAGGCGGTTAGTCTGAAGCTCCTGATAAGTAACCGATGCGCTCGAGTCCGGGGTCCTTTGCACGGGTTTTCCCACCATTATGGTGGTATACGATTCGTAGACGGGTTTTTTCATATAAAAGGTATATACGGCCGTTACGGCAAGAAAAACGATAATAATAATACCGATTATTTTGAACCGTTTTTTCAATACATCAATAATCTCTTTCAACGAAATTTCCTCTTCGAAAGCGTTTATATCTTCCACCAGTTCTGCCCCCGCTTTCATTCAGCAAGATGTTTATATTTTTTATATAAAGCCCTTATCTCTTCTATCTCTTCAGGGGTAAACCTGCTGAAAGCCAGTTTAACGGCTTCCTCTTTTTCGCTCTCCGTTAATCCACCCTTTAAAAGCCCGAGAAGGTATTTTATATCATTGCCGGTGAGCCGGCCGGCCACCAGCCTCAGTATCCGCCTCTTATCGGAAAAGCTTATATTCTTGGAAATTTCATCAATCGATATGTCCTCTGTGGTCTTCCCCGGGGTGCTGCCGGAAGGTTTTTTAGATTTCTCGGATTTCGCCGGTGTAATCGGGGATGTTTGTCCTTCTTCAGGTCCTGTTTCGTGAATATCTACCTCCGGTGACCCGGGCATATCAGGGGGTTTTATGTCTGTATCCGGAGGTTGATCTTCTCTCCCGCTTTCGGATACCTTTCCGGGATAGTCCGGGAAGACCAGGTCAAAAGCCTTATTTACAAGAATGTAGTGAGCTGATATTATTAAGGCCAATAATAATGACAGAGTGATTATTATTGCTCTTCGCGATATTTTTCTTTTTTCTTTCTTCATCGTTTTTCTCCTGATTTTTATAATCCGGGGGTACTCAGCGAGTACCCCCGGCTGTTATCAGTTGTTGTAAAGCCCGTAGATGAGCTTGACTGCTTCAGCTCTGGAAGTATAAGCTTCGGGCCTTATGGTGCCGTCGGGATAGCCGCTGACGATGCCCATTTCCACCAGAAGCGCGGCGTGTTCTTCAGCGTAACCGGCTATCTTTGCCGCGTCCTTGAACGGAGCGAGCAGCTCACCGGCATCTTTCGAGGGTTTCTTGGCAAGAGCCCTTCCAACGATAGCCATTATCTCCTGCCTGGTTATCTTAGCATTGGGGTCAAATACCTTGCCTTCGACCCGACCGGTAATCAGGCCGTTTTCATAAGCGGTCTGTATATAGTCGGCATACCAGGCGTCGGAAGCTACGTCCTCGAAGGAACCTTTGTATTTGACAAGGTCCAGTTCAAGGGCGCCTACTACGAGCTTGGCAAATTCAGCCCTGGTCACGCTGTCATCGGGCACGAATTTCGCCGCTGTGCGGCCGTGAACGACGTGTTTTGCCGCCATGGACTCGATGTAGTTTCTGGCCCAGTGCTGCTTTATGTCATCGAAGGTTACGTCGTATTCCATAAGCGTATAGGCGCTGAGGTGGGCAAGATTCGCTCTTATTTCACCGCCGGCTCTGTCTACTTTGCCTCCGGCAAATTCAGCTTTACCCTCTTTATCGTTAATGAAGTAGATTCCCAGCTTGTCGATATTGGTGGTGAGGCCTTTTATAGAGAAGCGCAGGGTTACCTTCTTCATGAAGGACGCCGGGTTATCTCCCGCAAGAACACTGACATCCACGGCGGAACCTACCGGCCTCATTTTTTCTATGCCTTTAATGTTCTTCAGCGCATCTTTTGCGTCCTTTGCTTCGATGATTATCTTCAGGGTTTTAATATCTTTTGTTTCCACGGAGCCTGCGGGCAGGTCTATACCCACTTTCTTGAGATTTATAGTAATGGTTGCGCCTTTTTCGAAGGCTTTTGCCGCAAGGTCCGCGGGGAGTTCGACTATCGCGTTATCACCTATTTTTTCACTGTCTGCGAGGTCTATCACAAGGGCCAGCTTCCTGCCTTCGGCCTTTTTCACCGCTTCATCGAGGAGCTTCAGCAGGTCGCTGACGGCCTTTTCATCGAAGGTTACAACTGCTTTGCCGTCAGCCACGGTAACTTTAACCGCACCGGCGGGTACGACGACTGCCACCGGCTTGCTCTGATCTTTGGGGATTTCGATTTCGGGCTCGCTGGGTGCAGCGCCTCCGCCGCCACCACCGCCACCGCCGGTGCCGCCGCCGCCACTACCGCCGTCATCCCCAGGTTCAGGCGGGGTTGTGGTGTCCCTCTCAACCTTAAATCCGAAGCTTTCCAGGGCTTTTGCCAGCAGGCCCTTTTCGTCGGTGGTAAATCCGCTATCGTTGAAGGCAGTTAAAATATCATTTATTATACTTTTCAATGCTGCTATTTCATTGGAGTCGAGCGGAACTATTTTTTGATCATCTTTGAAATAACCGGAAACTTCCTCCGGCTGGCCGCTGAGGTAGAGGTTAAGGTCATCTTTCAGGCTGTCCTTGAAGCTGACGGAAAATATGCCTCCCTTATAGGAGATGACAACATTTTTTGTCATTACTTTTTCGAAGACCTGACGGTTAAATCTTATAAAATCGAATTTATTGTTGAATTTTGTGTTGATAAGGGTCGTTAATTGTGGGAAGCTCTTATCAAAAATGTCGTTGTCCAGGTGTTTAATCCAGTCAATCTGGTCCTGAGTCAAGGTGTTGATCCCAGGCTCTTTTACCTTTCTGGCGATTTCTTTTGCCCATTCTTTCCAGGATTTATCTTGAAATTTGTCCTCTCTTAAGCTTTTGGTGAAATCCATCACGGAATCGCGAGTAATTCCGTATCCATTAAGCCTGGAGTCGAGAGTGGTTCCGAATAATTTATCTACGATAATATCTTTTTGGTCAATTTTCTCAATGAGGTCGATTAATTTTTCTATTTCCGTCAGACTCAGTCCTGCCAGCTTGCCCTGCAGAAAAACAGAGAAAGCTAGGCTGTTAATCTGATCATCGGTCAAATCCCCCGATTCGGCCCATGCAGGAATTGCCGCAAAGAGCATCATCAAAACCAGGGTTATAGATATCGCCTTTCTAATTAAGTCTCTCATAAAAAAATCAAAGCCCCCTTTCCCCTCAAAGATGATGAAATATATACAAATTGATCAACTACCGCCCCCATATCCCCCCTTCTCGTTCAAAGTTCTTTATCATTCATATATAAGTCTATAAAGGTTATATATCACAGTTGCCGCCTGGGCGCGAGTGGCGGTCTCACCCGGCGCCAGGATATCGGTGCCTACCCCGCGGATCAGCCCAAGTTTCACGGCAACTGCGATTTCCGTCTTGGCCCATTCGGATATCCTATCCCGGTCTTTGTAGGCGGACAGGATTTTCTCTACTTCCACGCTGTCTACAAAAGCCGATTTGTTCACAATCGATGCGGCGCGGGTGACGAGAACGGCCATTTCCTGCCTGGTGATAAGGCTGTTGGGGTTGAATTCATCTCCCGTGCCCCTAGCAAGGCCCGAGTTGTACGCTGCTCTTACGGTGCTGTAAAACCAATCGTCAGGCAGAACATCAGTAAATGGTAGATTTTGGACGGTTTCCTTGTCTTCAAGCTTAAGCAGCCTGACCAGCATTGCCGTAAATTCGGCTCTGGTTACCCTGTCTTCAGGAGCAAACATTCCTTGGGCCTTTCCCTTTATTATGCCTTTAGATGCTATATATTCGATATAAGTCCTGGCCCAGTGATTCTCTACATCACTGAATTTAATCGATATTTCTGGAAATACCGGCTGGTTTTGAACCGGTTCTCTCGGGATGCCGCCGCCACCGGGTGCTGCGTCATCCCCGCCCTCGTACTTTTTAATCAGAGCCTTGACGCCCTCTTTGTCGCTCTTTTCGATGAGGTCCAGGAGCTTTAGCCTGTCCTCTTTACTCCATTTTTTAAGGTCGTCTATGTCAGACTTCAGCCGTCCAAGGCTGAGACCGTACTTTGAGAGCAGATCCTGATAGTTCTCCCCCAACACCAGAGCCATTACGTCCGGTAGAGAATCTTTCAGATCTTCAAGGCCCTGCTCGCTTTTAAAAAAAATCTCCAGCAGGTATATAGCGTCGGATTTATCGGCGGGGTCAAGATTCTTTAACTTTTCAAAGGCGAGATCGATCAATCCTTCGTCCAGTTCAATTGCGGTGGATCTGTTGAAACTCGAGGAAAGAAATAACAAGAAAATTAACAAGACTGCCGCAATGAGCGATTTTTTAAAACCCATCCTATACCTCCTTTTCCCCAACAACCCTGAAGCTGCTGAAAAACAGCGCCAGCTTTTTTACGATGCCGAAACGGCCCGACTTATAGCCGCCGAAGGGCACTTCTATCGCCTTTCCTTCCATAATCAATCGGGGATTTTCTTCCGTGAAAATGGATGCGGTCTTATCGTTAAGCGCGGCCAGGGCTTTTTTCATCCTGGGAGCCCTGGAGCGGGCTGTGTGACAGTCGGTGGCGATAATGTGAGCTAGCCCGGCTCGCATTATTTTCTCCCCCGCTCGCTGGGAGTTACTTCCGAATACGCCCATGAGGCTCAGGGAATTCACCTGCACCAGTGCGCCAATTCTTACAATATCGTGGAGCTTGTTAATGTCGGCGGCTATTTCGCGGTTCCTCTCCGGGTGGGCCAGGATCACCCTTACTCCCCGGAGGTGGATTGAATGGATTATATGTAAAGCATACTGGGGTATGCTCATCATGGGCAGTTCGACGAGGAGATACTTTCCTCCGTCGAACAGGGTTACCAGCCTGCCTTCATCGAGCAGTTCAGGTATCTCTGGGGATAGGAACACCTCCTGCCCCGGGTATACCTCCAGGTCGATTCGAATAATTACTGTTTGCTTTAGATAGGCATAAAAAAATCCCTTCCATGAGGAAGGGGTAGTTAAATCTTCATTTCAATGTTTGTACCGAGCTTTCCGTCATACCCGATTTCTTCCAGTAATCGGCAAAGAACGCCGTAAAGATTCCAATCATTACGCCCAGCACGGCGGCCAGGGCTATGTTCAGCATCTTCTTCGGCGCCACCGGATTTTCAGGCACCAGGGCCGGGGATACGATCATTATGTTTGCGTCGCCGATCTTGCTGGAAGTGGTGATGCGGGCTTCCTGATATTTTTGGAGAAAAGTATTGTAAGTCTCCAGCGCGATGTTGTACTGCTGCTGGAGGCGGTTGTACTCGGTCTGCTTTTCCGCAAAATCGGCCTGCAGGCTTTCCAGCTCCGCCTGGGTCTTTTTTATGGAATTCAATATGGCTGTTTTTTGCGAAACGATGCCCGCCAGTTCGGCTTCAAGTTCCGCCGCCTTCTGGCTCAGGACGTCGTAAGTCTGGTTTATCTCCTGGCTCTTTAAGGTAAGGCCCGTCAAGTCCGAAGAAGGCCCCGTTTTGCCGGTGGCTATCCCCATCATCGCCGGATCTTCAATAATGGATTTTTTTACCTCCAGGTAGCGGGGTTCGCTGGCAAGCCGGTCTTTAATGCTTTCTAGAGACGATCTGACAGCCTTTTCCCGGACCTCCAGCTTTAAGAGTTCGGTCTTGAATTCGGTGAGGAGCTGCAGTTTGGCCTCTATGTCCTGCTGCAGCTCGGTGACGCTCTGGGGCTGGGCCATGAAGTTCTTAAGTTCTTCGGTCGCCTGATCCAGGTTTTTCTGCTCTTCCAGCATCTGATTTTTTAGAAAGACGGCGGTTTTGCCCATCTGCTCCTTTAAAGCGTTCGAGAGGAAGTCCACAAACTTCGGGGCCAGGGTATTTGCAATTTTTGCGGCCATATCCGGGTCTGTATCTTTTACGGTTATACTTATCAGGTTCGTGTCTTTAATGGCTTCTACATTTATGGACTCCTTGAGGGAATTGAGGCTGTATTTTTCCGGGTCCAGGTTGAGTTCTTTAATAACCTGGTTCAGTATGTGCGGGTTGGTCGCCTGAACCCTGTAGGTCTCCAGAGTCATCTGGGGAAACTGTGAGAGGAAATTTAAAAGCGTATTATAGGCGCTGTCTTGGGGTTGCGGCTGGTTTTTAGGTGTCAGCGGCGATACCATCAGCGTGGTCTTTGCTTCATATGTGGGTGGGATTACAAAAAAGCTGAGTATTCCGCTCACAAGCACGGCGACAAGGGTTATGCCGGCTATAAGCCACCTGCCGCGTATAAGTACCTCGATGAGTTCCCGTAAGCTTATTTCTTCTTCCATGGTTTTCCTCCTTAACTGTATATGTTGGCATAAATCATTGAAAGGGCTTTTGGCTTTATGATGCCGGTAAGCGAATTGTAAAAACATTATTTTTTGTTCTACACAAAAAATCATTTTCCTCCTTTCTGGAAAAATTTTTTTCTTCCGCTGATTTTAAAGAGTATCTTGGCTGTGCAAATAAATAAAGCCCCGGTATTCCAGGGCTTTGCATTATTTTCCTTCGGGAGCCTTCTTCCAGCTCTCCAGAAAATTCTTAACGTCCTCGGGCATTGGCCCGGCGGGGATATATTTCGAAACCTCCAGCATTAATTCAGCCATCTGTTTTTTAAGTTCCGGCGGGATGTTCTCGGTCATTTTTTTCACGGTTTCGGCGGCTTTCTCCGGGGTCAGATCTACGTTTATGCCGGCCTCCCGCATCAGTTCTTTTGCAAATTCCGGGTTATCCGGTGTGAGGCCGAACTTGGAAAAGATCTGGCCCAGGGCTTCGGGGGTTTTGCCGGATTTTTCGATTTCTTTTCTGATTTCCTCAAATTTGCTCACGGCTCATGCCTCCCTAATTTTTTTATATTCGATACCGCTTTCGAGACGTCCAATAGGCCCGCTCCCTGTTTTTCTTTCGGAAGGCCCAGGTCTCTCGCGGTATTCATAAGCACCGACTTTACGTCTTCGGCGCTCATCCTGGTTAAGGACAGCACCAGGGCTGCTGCACCGGTCACGTGGGGAGTGGCCATGGATGTACCGCTCATCAGTTTATAACCCCCGTTTTTGTGCGTTGAAGGTATGTCGACTCCCGGCGCTATTATATCCACTTCCGGCCCGCTGCTGGAAAAGTTCGCCGGCTCGTCGTTTCTATTTGAAGCCGCCACGGCGATAACCTCGGGGTACTTGGCAGGGTACAATACTGAATCTTCCTTGCCCATGTTTCCCGCTGCAGCTACCAGAACGACGTTATTTTTGTGAAGTTTTTCGATGGCCCGCCTGAGGGCGAAGCTCCTGTTCTTCACCCCGAAACTCATGTTTACTACATGTACCTTCTTCTCCAGGCACCAGTTCAAAGCTTCCACTATGGTTGAAATACTGCCGCGGCCGTTCTTGTCAAAGGCCTTTACCGCATAGATTTCCACGTTGGGCGCAACGCCCACGACACCTATATCGTTATCCAGCGCGGCTATGGTCCCTGCCACATGGGTACCGTGGCCGTTATCGTCGATTATATTTTTGCAGTCCAGTACACCGCACACATCCTTAATATTGTCCTTCAAATCCGGGTGGGAAAGGTCTATTCCGGTGTCTATTATACCTACCCTCACGCCTTCTCCTCTGCAGGCGTTCCACGCGGATTGGGCGGCTACCTTCTTTACGCCCCAGGGTATCTCCTGCCTCTGTCTTCTGATGAAAACTTTCCCGGTGGGCACACCCTGAATAGTTGCTATATAATCATCCTCGATAAAATCTATTATCGGATCTTCGCTTAATTTTTGTAGGTTAACGGCAGAAGGACGTACTTCGCACAAACAGGCATCTACCAGCGGCAGCTGCTTTTTAATCTTTATTCCGTAACTTTCGAGAATATTCCTGGTTTCTAAAACTTCGACGCCGGGTTTAAAGCCCACGATCTTGTATTTTTTTCGGCTTTTCTTTTTTCGTACGGCTCCTGCTGTACCCAACAGCAGGCTGCAATAAAGTAAAACATATGGAATCACTTCAACCCCCCCTTTAAATTTCTAATAATACTTTATTCTCGGGGGCAATCTTTGGTGATTGTGCATATTATATGGGGTGAAAAGCACCGGAAAGGAGGGATTTTATGACCAGGGAAGAACTGGAAAAGGTTTTGGAAGAAATAGAAGCCCGTAAGGATCTGATAAAAAAGGAACTGGATAATATTTCCGCCGGCGGCGGGACCGAATCCGGCGTTGAAGAAGAGTTGAGAGGCAGGAGTCCCTCGGCAGCCCTGAAAAAAGCACTGCGCCGCGCTATTAAGAACGGCGATTTGGAGAACGCGCTGGAAAAAGTTTCGAATTCCCTAGACTTAACCAAGTCGGCTGTAGAAACCATGGCCCAGATCGTGGAAAAAGCCCGGGCAAAAATCAGCGGCGAAGTCGAGAATGCTGACGGTATCAATCAAATGGCCGCCATGGCCAATACGTGGCTGCCGATGTTCCTCGGACTCATGAAGACTCCGGAATTCCAGAACCTTTCAGCCAGCATGCTGGTGAATATGCTCAAGGAAGAAGCGTCTTAGAAAAATGAAAAAGCTGCTTTAATGCAGCTATAAGGCTGCTTTAATGCAGCTTTTTTTTGCTGTTTAGCCGTATTTATCATTCACCTTATTCCCCTGTACTATTTCCTGCGGCCGCTTCGCTGTATCCGGCCAAATCCTCTGCCAGCAGGCCGAGAAGGTATTTTTTAAACTCATCCCGGAGCTCCTCCCTCCTCAGGGCGAATTCCACGGTGGCCACGAGATATCCCAGCTTGTCCCCTACATCGTATCTTTTCCCTTCAAAATTGTAGGCGTAAATCACCTCGTAGTTCAAGAGCTCTTTCAGCGCATCGGTGAGCTGGATCTCGCCTCCGGCCCCGGGCTTCGTGTGCTCAAGGATTTCAAAAATGCGGGGGGTTATGATGTACCTCCCCAGTATCGCCATGCGGGAGGGGGCTTCCTGTTTTCTCGGCTTTTCAATCAGGTTGTTGACCTTGTAGATGCGGTCCTCGATAAAGGCCCCGTCTACAATCCCGTACTTGCTCACGTCGTCTTCGCAAACCTGCTGGACTCCCAGGATGGAGCAGTTGTATCTCTCGTAGATGTCCATCATCTGTTTCAGCACCGGCTCCTTCGAATACATCACGTCGTCGCCCAGCATGACGGCGAAGGGCTCGTCGCCCACGAAGGTCCTGGCGCAGTAGATGGCGTGACCCAGGCCCCGGGGCTCCTTCTGGCGGACATAGTGGATATCCACCATGTTGGATATGTCCTCGACCACCCTCAGCAGTTCCCCGTTTCCTTTTTTCTTCAGCTCCAGTTCCAGTTCCACCGACTTGTCGAAATGGTCTTCGATGGCCCGCTTATTTCTGCCGGTGATTATGAGGATTTCCTCGATACCCGAGGCCACCGCCTCTTCTACTATGTACTGGATGGTGGGCTTATCCACTATGGGCAGCATTTCTTTGGGCTGGGCCTTGGTGGCCGGGAGAAACCGGGTGCCGAGGCCCGCGGCGGGTATGACGGCTTTTTTTATCTTCACTAAAAGTCCCCCCACTTGCTCTAATCGTTTTATACTTATAATATCACATAATATCATAATTTTCCATCAATACAAAACTATATCCCCAGGGATTTTATCATCATGGTGGCAAAGGAACCCGGAGGCAGGGTGAACTTTATCTTCACCTTCCTGTAGCCCGGGTACAGGTCGTCTACCTCGAAGGGGCTCGAGTAAAGTCCCTGCGGGAAAACTATTGCCGGCCTCATGAAGGACTTGAAAAAGGATTTCCTTATCTTTTTCAGGTTGAAATCCGAAGGCTTAACCCCCCGCTCCGCCAGAACTTCCTCCAGCGCTTTTTTCACTTCCGGGGCAGCGTCGGGTATCCGGGAAGACACCGTAGGTATTTCCAGTTTTCTTAAGGCTTTTAATTTCCCGGGCGGGAGGGCCCTGTAGAAGGTGTAGTCCATGATCTTACCTTTCACCGTAAAGAGCTCACCGGCAAAGAGGGGCAGCAGCTTTTCCAGGGTCTTGTTCCATAGGAAGCTCTGGTAGGCGGAAAAGAACATGGAAAGCTCTTCCTTGGGAATGGCGTTCAGGGCCGCCGCCAGGTGCTTTTTGCTCTGCCCCTCCTGCAGGATTTTGACTATGTCCTTTTCCACCGGAGTCCGGCAGAGCGGCAGTATCTCCTCCCACCTGCCCCAGAGCCCGGCTATTTTCCGCTTCCTCTCTTTTTCCTCTCGCTTATCCTCGGGGTGTATTGTGGTAAAGTAAAGTTTCAACGCCCCATTGTAGTGCTTTTTTATTATCCTCTCGGCAATAAATTCTTCCGGGTCTTCCACGCTGCCGAAGCGCTGGTCGTCGAAAAAGTTCGGGTACCCGAAGGCTTCCACTTCCGAAAGCCTCGACCGGATCTCATCCACCCTGCCGGGCTCTATCCTGCGCAGGGTTATCTCGAAGTAATTGCCTTCCAGCACGGCCGGAGATACGAAGTCGCCGGCGAATCCCACGAACTGCAACCTCACGTTGGGCCTTTCGAACTGAAGCTCGTATTCCCGGGGGACCGAGATGTACTGGTATGTCAGGGCGTGCCGGTCCTTCCTGCCGCCGGAACCTATTTTCGAAAGCGGGACTTTGTTTTCCCGGGAAATGAACTTCAGGGCGTCCATGGTGTTCCAGTGCCTTTTCTCCAGAAGGTATATCCGGTAGCGGCCCCCCGCCGCATATTTTATGTTCACCAGCTCTTTTACGATGAAGTCTTCGGGAATGACTTTTATTTTCAAATTGCCACCTTCTTTATATAAAATAAGGCCCGAATCCATACAGGATGGGCTTTGGTGAATAAATATGGCATCATTTTTCAAATTATCACCAGCATTTCTTCTTTAATCTCTTTTCTTAATAATGGAGCGATGGCTTCATAGGTATTTATATCAACCTTAATGTCAAGAATTTTCTCCAGTTCCATACGCAACTTTATTAAATCGTAAAATGCAATATTAAATGCGACACATTTTTTGGAAACCCGAATGATGTTGGGTTTTTCAATCATGAAGGCTGAAGTTCGTAAGTTAG
>NZ_VNHO01000020.1 GCF_008124715.1 Thermosediminibacter litoriperuensis
TTTGTATCTTCTTTAATTTTACTAAAAAGCTGATGATTTTTGTACTAGCTTTTGCAAAAAAAGACTGTCGACAGTTACTTTGTCGACAGTCTGGACCCGCGGAATTTTCCGCGGGTTTTATTTTTGTCATTTTTTGACCTGAATTAATATACTGTTATTACCGGAGCGTGACCTTCGGGAATTTCAGTAACGCTTCCGGGAAATCCGCATAGTATAAAAGAGGGGGATTCTCATGGTATTACTTGGATTTGCGGCGGCGCTTGGAGTTGTAATTGTCGTCTTCTACTTTTTCCTGAGAAAGCTCTTCATCAACAAAAAAGGCTGCATCAAGGAGCCGCAGGAGAAGAAAAAGGAGCCCGAAAAACCGGCACCGGGCCAAGAAGAGCCGGTCGGAGTTCCGGAACCGCAGAAACCGAAACAGCCGGAAGGGCAGCAACCCGAACAGCCGCAAAGCCCGCAACTCGAACAGCCGGAAGGCGAAAAATCCGAGCAACAGGAAGGCCAGAAACCCGAACAACCGGAAGACAAAAAACCCGACCAGGGGGCACCGGTGGGGCCGGTTCCGGATGATAAAGCCAACAACGGTACCGGCACGCCCGAAGTATAAACGCCTCTCCCCTGTGCGTGCCGGATTTTTTGAGACGGGTGTCGAATGATACCTGTCTTTGTTTTTTGTTGTAACATATTTGTTAAGCCATACATATATATTATTAGAAGTAGTATAGGAAATATAAGAAATTTTTGTTATTTTTATGAAAGGGGGAAAAACCTGATGGGAGTTAAGTTGACCAAGGAACTGGTTAAAGTGGACCAGGTGGTAGGGGAAGACAGGGCCCAGACCGTCGTTGACGGCGTCATAGTACTCCCGCCCGGGAAACCCGATATCGAGCGCGTGCTGTCAGTTGAGGCGGAAGTCAACACCGAAACCCTGGAGATAAACATTCTCGACGGTAAGGTAATGGTGGAAGGAACTATCGACGTCGAGGCCCTGTACGTGGGCTGCGTGCCCTCGGGTGCCCAACCGGTCCACTTCGTAGAAGGCACGGTGGACTTCAGCTTTTTCGTGAAAATACCCGGCGCCAGGAAAAACATGGACGTCCGTGTCAAAGCCAGGGTGGAGCACGTGCAATTCTCCTGCAACGAGCATAGACCCAGAGAAATAGAAGTGCGGATAATCGTGGAATTCTTCGTAAAGGTCACCCAGAGGGTGCAGATCGAGATAGTGGTGGACGCAACAGGCCCCGCCGACCTGCAGGTTCTCAGGAAGACCATAAGGGTAGACAACGTGGTAGGAGAAGCCAGAGCCCAGAAGATCGTCAAGAGCGACGTTTCGGTCCCCGATAAAAAGCCCGATATCCTGGAGATTATAAAGGTCGAGGGCAAGGCCAGGACAACCGAAGTCAAGATCCTTGACGGCAAGATAATAATCGAGGGCGTGCTGGAAGTCAGCATACTTTACGTGGCGGAAGTACACTGCGACAAGCCCGAGCAGCCGGTTCATTTCATGGAGGCCGAAATCCCGTTCACCGAGTTTGTGGAGGTCCACGGTTGCCGGGAAGACATGTCCAAGCTTGTTAAAGTGCGGGTGGAGCACATAAGGGCCCGCAAAAAGGACGACAGAACTGTGACTGTCGAGGCTGTCCTGGACATAAAAGCCAAGGTGCTCGAGCCCAAGATAATAGAAGTGGTGGAGGACCTCTTCAGTCCGTCGGAGATGCTGGACGTCAAGAAAACCCGCGTGAAGGTGGATCAGGTCATAGGAGAAGACGACAACCAGATCGTGGTAAAAGAGACTTTCAAAGTGCCCCTGGAAAAACCGCCGATAGAACAGATCTTCAAGACCAATGCGAAAGCCAAGGTCACCGAAGCCCGCATCATTGATGACAAGGTAGTAGTTGACGGTGTTCTGAAGCTGGAAACACTGTATGTGGCATCGGTGCCGCACCACTTCCCGCAGCAGCCGCTGCACTTCGTGGAAAACGAGGCGCCGTTTACCATTTTTGTGGAGATCCCCGGGGCTAAAGAAGACATGATGCTGGACTTCGACGTAGATGTGGAGCACGTTTCTTCAAGAGTCGAACCGAATGATGACCGCAGGTTCGAGGTAAGGGTGGTTTTAAGGCTGTTCGCCAAGGTCACCAAGATGGTCCAGCTGGACGTGGTAGTGGATGTAAAGCAAATCGAAAAAGAAGAGGAAAAAGAAAAAAAGGAGGAAAAGGATAAAAAGGATTATCCCGCGATGACCATATACATCGTCCAGAAGGGGGATACTCTGTGGAAGATCGCAAAGCGCTACAATGTGACCCTGGAGGCCATCATTAGGGCCAATAACCTGGAAAACCCAGACCTAATTTATCCGGGTCAGCGGCTCATCATCCCCAGAAGGATGTATTGATGGGATTTTCCCGCGCTGGCGCGGGATTTTTTATTTTTGCGCTTTTCAGGGGATAATAACTCTGAGGTGATGTTTTTGGGGGAAAAAGTAAAGGGATTTTTGATGGTCATAGGAGGGGCTGAAGACCGGCGCGGAGAGCGTAAAATACTAAAAAAATTTATAGAAATTTCCGGTGGAAGGGATGCCCGTCTCACCGTGATTACGGCTGCGGCCCAGGATCCTCAACGGGTGGGGGCTGACTACGTTGAGATTTTTTCCGAACTGGGGGTCCATGACGTGCAGACCCTCAACATAGAAAGCCGGAGAGAGGCCGACAGGGAGGAGATCGCAGACCGAATTCTCAATTCCACAGGCATTTTTTTTACCGGCGGTGACCAGCTGCGCATAACGAGCCTCCTCGGAGGAACCAGGGTCTATATCGCCCTGCACAGGGCATACCGGGAGGGCGTTGTAGTTGCCGGAACCAGCGCCGGAGCCTCGGCCATGAGCGACACAATGATAATAGGGGGCAGCGGAGATCAGGCGCCAAAGGGCAGTACGGTCAGCATGGCACCGGGGCTGGGGCTTCTGGAAGAGGTGGTGGTGGACCAGCATTTCGCGCAGCGGGGCAGGATGGCCCGGCTTTTGCTGGCAGTGGCCCAGAACCCGTACATCCTGGGGGTGGGTATAGACGAGGACACGGCAATACTTGTGAGCCCTGATGGGAAATTCCAGGTCATAGGTTCCAACACTGTAACCGTAGTAGACGGCAGTATCGTGGATTTCACCAATGTGTCCGAGCTCGGATCGGGCGAACCTCTGGCAATGTTCAACGCCAGAATCCACATACTTTCGCCGGGCTTCGGATTCGACATGAAAAACAGAAAGCCGCTGAAGGATGAAGTAACCGCGGCGTATATACGCTCCGGAAATGGATAGTATATTTTTAAGAGGTTCCGTCAAATTTCTGAAGGAGGAAAATGAATGGACATTGTGGATATAAGGGCTTTAGAGGGGCCCAATATTTACAGCCCGAAGCCGGTGATAAGAATGCTGGTGGATGTGGGCGAATTCGAGGACATACCCACCAGGGATATACAGGGGTTCAACCGGAGGCTTCTGGAAAAACTGCCCGGGCTGGCTGCACATCACTGCTGCTTCGAGGAGCCCGGCGGATTTCTGATAAGACTTGAAGAAGGCACCTATATTCCCCATGTAATAGAGCACGTGGCCCTGGAGCTTTTGAACCTGCTGGGGCAGGACGTAAAGTTCGGGCGGGCGCGCAGGTTGGAGAAAACCACCTACAGCATAGTCTTCGGTTATACGGGCAAGTTCGCGGCTCTTGAAGCCGGTAGGCTTGCGGTCAGACTGGTGGATGCCCTGGTCCGGGGGTGCGATATCAACCTGGAAGGGGAACTCGAAAGGATTGCGCGCTATTCCGCCGAGATGGAACTGGGGCCCAGTACCGCTGCCATTGAAAGGGAAGCAAGGAGCCGCGGCATACCCGTCACCAGGGTGGGGGACGGCAGTCTGCTCATCCTGGGGTACGGAGCTCACCAGAAAAGGGTGGAAGCTACAATAACCGGTGAAACCAGCTGCGTTGCGGTGGATATAGCCTGCAACAAGACCCTCACCAAAAAGATGCTTACCCTGGCCGGTATTCCCGTGCCGGAAGGTACCGTGGTATGTACCGAGGAAGAGGCCATCCGGGCTGCAAAAGAGCTGGGATTTCCGGTGGTGGTCAAGCCCGTGGACGGCAATCAGGGCATGGGGGTGAGCCTGAACTTAAAGAGCGACGCCGAAGTTGCCGAAGCCTTCCGCCTGGCAGCCGGGTACAGCCCCAGAATAATCGTGGAGAGGTACATCAGAGGCAGGCATTACAGAGTGTTGGTAGTGGGTGGAAGATTTGTATGTGCTGCTGAAAGGATACCGGCCCACGTCGTGGGCGACGGTATCCGCAGCATAAGAGACCTGATAGAGGAAGTCAACCGGGACCCCATGAGGGGTGAAAAACACGAAAAGCCCCTGACAAAAATAAAAGTTGACCCTGTCGTCCTGAGGGTCCTGGCCCGCCGGGGCTATACGCTGGATACGGTACCTGGGAAAGGCGAGGTCGTGTTTCTCAGGGAAAACGGGAACCTGAGCACCGGCGGTACCGCTGTGGACGTGACGGACCTGGTGTGCCCGGAAAACAGGCTGACGGCCGAGAGGGCCGCAGCCATGGTGGGCCTGGATGTAGCCGGTATAGACATCACCACCGAAGACATATCAATACCGATCGGAGAAAGCGGCGGCGCCGTTATAGAAGTCAATGCGGCGCCGGGCATAAGAATGCACCTTTACCCCTCCATGGGTAAACCAAGACCTGCGGCCAAAGCGATAGTCGACATGCTCTTCCCGCAGGAGCCCCGGAGGTTCCCGCTGGTGGCGGTTACCGGCACCAACGGCAAGACCACCACTGTGAGGATGGTGGCCCGCATTCTGTCGGCTCACGGCCTAAAAGTCGGCATGACGTGCACCGATGGGGTTTACGTCGGGGGGATGTGCATAAAAAAGGGCGACTGCAGCGGCCCTGAAAGCGGAAAAATGGTGCTGCTCGATCCTTCCGTTGAAGCCGCGGTCCTGGAAGTGGCCAGAGGGGGTCTCATCCGAGGAGGGCTTGCCTACGAGACCGCCGATGTGGGCATAATTACCAATATAACTGGCGACCACCTGGGACAGGACGGCGTCAACACACTGGAGGACCTGATGTTCGTCAAATCCCTGGTGGCGGAACAGGTGAAACCCGAAGGGTACGCCGTGCTGAACGCCGACGATATTACGTCGGTGGAGGTGAAAAAGCGGGTCCGTAGCAGGGTTATCTTCTTCAGCCTGCAGGAGGATAATCTGGTGCTCAGAAAGCACATGGCTGAAGGCGGCCGTGGCGTCTACGTAAAAGAAGGTGTTATAATTTTCCATGAAGGCGAGGAGGCTGTTCCCCTGATGAAGGTGGCCGACATACCCGCCGCCATGAACGGTAGAGCCAGGCATAACGTCCAGAATGCGCTGGCCGCCGCGGCCGCAGGATGGGCGCTGGATGTGCCCGGTGAAACCATATGCCGGGCTCTTTCCGATTTCCGGTGCGACGAAAGCACGAATCCCGGTCGCATGAACATCATCTCCGACGGCGGCGTAAGGATAATTCTGGACTACGGCCATAACCCGGCGGCCCTTGAAGCCGTTATAGGCACCGCCAGGGCCATGAACCCGGCGCGTATGGTGGGTGTGATAGCCAGCCCCGGGGACCGGCGGGACGATGCTATCGTTAAGCTGGGCCAGGTGGCGGGCAAGGGCTTCCAGCGGATTATAATTAAAGAGGACGAAGACCTCCGGGGCAGGAAACCCGGCGAGGTGGCGGCGCTGCTTCTGGAGGGGGCTCTAAGTGCCGGATTGAAAAAAGATCAGATTGATGTTATCTTAAAGGAAGAAGAGGCTATAGCCTTTGCTCTGGAAAACGCCCAGGAAGGCGACCTCATAGTGATATTTTACGAGCACTATGACAGCGCGATGAAGGCGATCCGGGAAGCTTTAAGGCGCCGCAGGAAAACGCCTGCGGCCGCGAGAATAGTCTAATTATTTTTCGTAACGGAGCAGGATTTTAGTATTTTATGCGAAATATATAATTAGATTCGGCTTTTGGGAGAGAGGGAGAGATTTGGATAAGGTAGAACTGGAGGCCAGGGCTAAGATCAATCTTACTCTTGACGTGCTTTACAAAAGGCCCGACGGCTACCATGAGGTCGAAATGATAATGCAGACCATATCCCTGAAGGACCGCATCGTAATCACACTCCTTCCCGGAAGGGATATAAGAATAGTAAACAGCTGCCGGGAACTTCCCGACGGCGAAGATAACCTTGCCTTCAAGGCCGCGAAATTGATGATGGACGAGTTCGGCCTGGACGCCGGGGTTGAGATAAAGCTCTTTAAGGAGATTCCCATCGCCGCGGGTCTGGCAGGCGGAAGCGCCGACGCGGCGGCAGTGCTGGAAGGATTGAACGAACTCTTCGGGCTGAGGCTGTCGAAGGAAGCCCTCATGCGGCTGGGCGAGAGGATTGGGGCCGACGTACCCTTCTGTTCAATGGGAGGTACGGCTCTGGCCCGCGGGAAGGGGGAACAGCTCACCCCCCTTCCACCCGTCCCGCCTATGAGCCTGCTTTTGGTGAAACCTCCTTTTGCGGTTTCGACAAAAGAGGTATACAGTAGACTGAATATTAAATCTATTAAAAAAAGGCCCGATACGGAGGCCGTTATAAAGAGCATTGAAAAGGGGGATGTGGACGGGATATCCCAGGGGCTGTGCAACGTGCTGGAAGAGGTCACCTTTGCTCAGCACCCGGAGCTCGAGATAATCAAGGCCTGGCTCGTGGAAAGAGGAGCCCTGGGAAGCCTTATGTCGGGCAGCGGGCCTACTGTATATGGCATTTTTGAAAACCGGCGGGATGCCGAGAGGGCTGCCGTGTCGGTACCGCCGGGGTGCAGGATCTTCATAACCCAGGTGGATTAGGAGGGAGAAACTTGGCGGGAAAGCTTAAGTCCATAAAACTGGATAACTACAAGCCTTTAAGGGAGATAGTATTCGAAGCCCTGAGGGAGGCTATAATTACCGGGGAGTTAAAGCCCGGGGAAAGACTGATGGAAGTCCAGCTGGCCGAAGAGATGGGTGTTTCGCGCACGCCGGTGCGGGAAGCCATACGCAAGCTGGAGCTGGAAGGCCTGGTGGTGATGATCCCCAGGAAGGGAGCTTATGTGGCGGGACTTTCCCTCAAGGATGCCGCCGATGTCTTCGAGATAAGGCAGAGCCTTGAAGGCCTGGCTGCGGCCTTAGCGGCGGAACGCATAACCGACGAGGAAATAGAGAGTCTGGAGAGAATACTGGTGGAAATCACCGAAGCAGCGGAAAACGATGACGTGGAAACGGCCATCAGAAAAGACGCCGAATTCCATCAGATCCTGTTCAAGGCCACCAGGAACGACAGGCTGGTGCAGATTATAAACAACCTGAAGGAGCAGATAGACCGGTTCAGGACCCAGTCCTTTGCCAACAGGGCCAGGGTCAGGAGCCTGCTGGAGGAGCATAAAAAGATAGTGGAAGCCATAACCGACAGGAACGTGGAGCTGGCGAAAAAACTGGCCGAGGAGCACATAGAAAAGGTGGAGAATAATGTGATGAACATGCTGAGAAAGCAGATGGACTTTGAGGAGGAGTTATCATGCTGAAGGCCTTGATTCTGGCCGGAAGCGGGGGTAGCGAAAAGCTCAAAGAATCCGAAGGCGCCAAGGCCCTGGTTAAGATCAACGGCCGGGAGATGATTCTCTACATCCTGGATGCGCTGAAGAAACTGGACTACATCGAAAAAATCGTCATAGTGGGCCCGCAGGAAAAGCTCGGCTCGTTGAAGACCGTGAAAGATGTGGTTGTCGTCGAGGAATCGGATTCCATCGTCGAGAACATAGAGCTGGGCTTGGAGCTTTTTACCGATGATGAAGAAATCCTCATACTGACCTGCGACATACCCATGGTAACCGCCGAGGCTATAGATGATTTTGTGAAAAAAGCAAAAGACCTAGACGCCGATTTCTGCTACCCTATAATTCGCAGAGAGGACACGGAAAGGAAGTACCCCGGTGTAAAGAGAACCTACGTCAGGGTCAGGGAAGGCACCTTTACCGGTGGCAACGTGGTGCTGGTCAGGGCGGGCAGCGCGAAGCGGTGTATAAAAAGAGTCGGGGAGTTCTTCGCCTATAGAAAAAATCCCTGGAAATTGGCCGGCATCCTGGGCTTTTCTATAGTCCTGAAGTTTATGCTGGGACAGCTCACCATACCGGAAATCGAAGAAAGGGTTCACGAGATCTTCGGGATCAAGGCCCGCGCGGTAATAAGCAGTTTCCCCGAGATAGGAAGCGACGTCGACAAGGAGAGCGATCTGGAGCTGGCCCGGAAAGTACTCGGCCGGGAGGTTTTTCAATGAGGCGCAGCAAAAGGCTGGTACTTCTATCCAAATTCCTGAGCGACAACCCCAACAGGATTTTCACCCTTAAGTATTTCGGAGACAAATACGATGCGGCCAAATCCTCCATCAGCGAGGACCTGAACATAATCAAGGATGCTTTTCACGAAGCTGGTGAGGGCACGCTGGAGACCATCCCCGGGGCGGCGGGAGGAGTGAGGTTCAGGATAAAAAGGCCGGTGGAAGTGATCGAAAGGTTCCTGGCGGAGCTTAGCAATATCCTTTCAGACAGGTCCAGGATAATCCCCGGCGGATACCTTTACATGACCGACGTGATATTTTCCCCCGAGTATTCTTCCAAAATCGGCGAGATTTTCGCACAGCTTTTTGTGGATGCGGAGCCGACCTGCGTCCTCACCGTTGAGACAAAGGGTATACCCCTTGCCCTTATGACCGCCAGAGCCCTGGGCGTGCCCCTGGTGGTGGCGCGCCGGGACAGCAGGGTTACCGAAGGACCGTCGGTGAACATAAGCTACATATCCGGCTCCAGCCGGAGGATCCAGAATATGGCGCTTCCGACCCGGGGCCTATCAGAGAAGGCCCGGGTGCTCATCGTCGACGATTTCATGAAGGGCGGAGGTACCGCCCGGGGCATGAGCGAGCTGGTGCGGGAGTTCGGGGCCGAAGTGGTCGGGGTGGCGGTGCTGGTGGCTACAGCCTACCCGGAAGAAAAACTTGTAAAAAAATATACCTCCCTGATGGTGCTCGAAAAGATCGACGCCGAACGAGGAGAGGTTAGCCTGAAACCTGTCAAAATCCCTATACAAAAAGAAGGAATTTAGATTTTTTTATAGAACTTTTATAAAAATATAAAACCGGGGAGGTTCAAGGTCTTGGAGGTCACCGATGTCCGCATAAGAAGGGTCGAGAATGAGGGCAGGATGAAGGCCATAGTATCGGTAACTTTTGACGACGAATTTGTGGTTCACGACATACGGATAATAGAAGGAGAGAAAGGCCTTTTCATAGCCATGCCGAGCCGAAGAACTCCAAACGGGCAGTTCAGGGATGTGGCTCACCCGATAAATTCGGCCGCGAGGGCCAAGATCCAGGACGCCGTACTGAAGCAATACAACGGTGAGGGTTGCGAGTAAATATAGGGCAGACTCTGTCCTATATTTTTCTTTTTAAAGAGGATTTCGATAAAAAAATGTCGAAATATGAGTAAGGTTCCGGCCTGTTTTATGTTAAAATATGGGGGGTAGCAAGCTATGGATTTTACAGCGGTTATTCTCGCTGCCGGTGAAGGTACGCGAATGAAATCAAACACCCCGAAGGTGCTTCATAAAATCTGCGGGATTCCCATGCTGGGACACGTGATTTCGGCCGCCAGGGGCGCCGGTGCAAAAAGGATAGTTGTGGTCGTGGGAAGGGGTTCCGACGAGGTTAAAAGGGCTTTTGAAGGGGAAAACGTGGAATTCGTGCTGCAGGCCGAACAAAAGGGTACCGGCCATGCCCTGAAACAGGCGGAAAAGGCTGTAAAGGGCGAAGACGCCATTTTGGTGCTCTACGGGGATATGCCCCTGGTGAAGAGCGAGAGCCTCAGGGCTATGGCCGAATTTCACCGGAAAAACGGGGCGGCCGCCACAGTTATGACGGCGAGGATAAAAGATCCTACCGGGTACGGCCGGATAATAAGGAAGGGCCTTGAGGTTTTGGCGATAAGGGAGGAAAAGGACGCCTCCCCGGAAGAAAAGGCCATCAACGAGATAAACTCGGGGATTTACTTCTTTCAGGGGGAAAAGGCCTTTGCTGCGCTGGACCAGGTAAATAATAACAACAGGCAGGGAGAATACTATCTAACAGATGTAGTAGAAATATTAAACGCCGGGAAGGAAAAGGTGCTGGCTTTCGAGGTGCAGGATACCGATGAGGTCCAGGGCATCAACGACAGGATTCAGCTATCGGCCGCCCAGGCCATTATGCAGAGGAGGATAATTCACCGCCTGATGGCGCAGGGCGTAACATTTTTGAATCCCGAGACCTGCGTGGTCGACGCCGGAGTAGAGATAGGAAAGGATACGGTGATATACCCGGGCGTCTTCCTGGAAGGTGCAACCCGAATAGGCGAGGGCTGCACGATAGTTGGTACAAGCCGCATAATTGACTCCAAAATCGGCAACGGCGTGGAAATAACCATGTGCCACGTTCAGGAGAGCGTCATCGAGAACGGTGTAAAGATCGGGCCTTTTGCCAACCTGCGGCCCGGTTCCCATGTAATGGCGGGTGCCAGGATAGGGGACTTCGTCGAGATTAAAAACAGTAGGGTCGGCGAGGGCTCAAAGATACCCCATCTCGCTTACGTGGGCGACGCCGATATAGGCCGCAGGGTCAACATCGGCGCCGGAGTGATTTTCGTAAATTACGATGGATACAAAAAACACCGGACGGTGGTTGAGGACGACGCCTTCGTAGGATGCAATTCGAACCTCATAGCCCCGGTCACCATAGGGGCGGGTTCCTATGTGGCCGCCGGTTCCACGATCAACATGGACGTGGAGAGGGGAGCCCTTGCCATTGCCCGGGAGCGGCAGGTGAATAAGCCGGGATGGGCGGAAAAAAGGCGAAGAGAACATGAAGGAGGAGATAAAACCGATGGAAAACAGGCTTGAGATTTTTACGGGCAATGCTAATCCCGAGCTTGCCCGGGAGATTGCCCAGAACCTGGGGATTATGGTTGGGGACGCTGTCGTAAACACTTTCAGTGACGGGGAGATCCAGGTCAAGATAAACGAAAGCGTCAGGGGGGCCGACGTTTTCCTGGTCCAGCCCCTGTGTTATCCGGTTAACGACCACTTAATGGAGCTCCTCATAATGATAGACGCCCTCAAGAGGGCTTCGGCCTGGCGCATTACCGCCGTCATACCCTATTACGGCTATGCCCGCCAGGACAGAAAGATCCGGGCCCGCGATCCCATTACGGCCAAGCTGGTGGCGGACCTGATTTCCGCCGCGGGAGCCCACAGGGTGCTGACTATGGATCTGCACGCCGGACAGATTCAGGGATTTTTCAATTTCCCGGTAGATCACCTGATGGCTGTGCCGATCCTGGCCGATTATTTTAGGAAAAAGGAAATAGCAGAAGCGGTAGTGGTATCCCCTGACCTGGGCGGCGTGACTAGAGCCAGGGAATTCGCCAACAGGATAGGGGCGTCCATCGCGATAATAGACAAGCGCAGGCCCGAGCCCAATAAGGCCGAGATCATGAACATCATAGGAAAGGTCAAGGATAAAACCGTCATAATGATAGACGATATGATAGATACGGCGGGGACCATCACCCTGGGGGCCCAGGCGCTGCTGGACCAGGGGGCTAAAGAGGTATACGCCTGCTGTACCCACCCGGTGCTCTCCGGTCCGGCCATCGAAAGGCTCAACGCATCGCCGATTAAGGAAGTGGTGGTGACCAACACTATACCGCTCAGGGACCACCAGAAAATAGAGAAAATAAAAGTACTGTCGGTGGCGACGCTTTTCGCCGAAGCCATAAGACGCATTCACCTGCACCAGTCGGTGAGCACTCTTTTCGATTGATATTGATTTGTGGCGATAAAAAGGTTATACTTATATCCGTAATTTTAGAAAGGAGGAGACAAAGTTGGCTCAGGTTACTCTTACAGCTGAAGAAAGAAAACTCGCCGGGAAGGGCGTTCTGAACGAACTTCGGAGAAACGGAAAAGTGCCCGCCGTAATTTACGGTAAGAACATAGAGAACAGGACCGTCGCCGTGGATGCCAAGGAATTACAGAAGTTATTCAAGACCCACGGAGAAGGCGTACTTATCGATCTGATGTTGGGTGGAGAAAAACACACGGTAATTATCAGGGAAATTCAGAGGGATAACCTGAAAGGCGCCATCAACCACGTGGATTTCTACAGGGTATCCATGACCGACAAAATTGAGGTGGACCTGCCTATAGTGCTCAAGGGCGAACCCGAGGGAGTCAAGGCTGGCGGAGTGCTGCAGCATCAGCTGCACGAGTTGACCATAGAAGCCCTTCCGGCCGATATCCCGGAGCACATCGAGGTGGACATATCTCACCTCCAGATCGGCGATGTGCTCATGGTGAAGGACATCAAGCTGAGCGATAAAATAACGGTTATTGATGATCCGGAAGAAGTGGTGGTCACTGTGCTGGCTCCGGCTACCGGGGAAGAGCTCGAGACCACCGCCGGCGAGACTGCCGAGCCCGAAGTAGTGGCAAAGGGCAAGGAGAAGAAAGAGGAAGAATAATTTCGGCGCAACGCATGTTGCGCTTTTCTTTTACTGGAGGTGAAAATGTGTTTCTCATAGTCGGGCTGGGGAATCCGGGCAGCGAATACGAGGAAACCCGTCATAACGTGGGTTTTATGGTGCTGGACCGCCTGGCGGCAGAGCTGGGGATAAAAGTTGACAGGATCAAATTCAAAGGTCTTTTCGGTGAAGGGGTTTACGAAGGGGAAAAGCTGCTGCTTTTAAAGCCCATGACCTATATGAACCTTTCCGGCCAGAGCGTCATAGAAGCCATGAAGTTCTATAAAATTCCTCCCGAGAATCTGGTGGTGATCTACGACGACATGGATCTGCCGGTGGGGAGGCTGAGGATCCGGGGGAGCGGCAGCTCGGGCGGCCATAAAGGGATGGAATCCATAATATATCTCATCGCCTCCGACGGCTTCCCGCGAATAAGGATAGGCATAGGAAGGCCGCCGGGTGACGTGGTGGACCACGTGCTGGGCAGGTTCGAGCCGGGGGAGAGGAAGAAGATCGAAACCGTTATCGGTGCCGCGGTGGAAGCCGCCCTCACGATAGTGCGGCACGGGGTGCAGGAGGCCATGAACCGGTATAACGGCTTCGAGGCGTAAATCCTGCCGTGTTTTACCGCGAAATCGAAATTATCAGCATATAAGAGTACCGATCGGGGCAGATTAAAACATGAGGGAAACAAATACGGCACACGGGGAGGTAATGCTTTTGACGAAACTGCGGTCTTTTTTCTTAGGCGTAGGGGCTGCGGCGCTGGCTTACGGGGTTTTTCCCCGGTTCAGAAATATGGCTCGACGGGCCAGGGCTGTGGCGGAAAGATGAACGGACGCTATGGAAGACATAAGGGTTCGTCCCCTTAAGAGGGTGGACCTTGTAACGCCCGGTTTAGGTCAGGCTTACCGCGGAGTGACCCCCGAGGAGCAGGGGCTGGCGAGACTTTCCGGCGAATTGAGCGGCCTGAAAGAGGCCATAACCAGGCTGCAAAACGAAATAGAGGAACTTAAGAAAAAATAGAGCTTGAAGGCTCTATTTTTTCTTTCAGGTAGTGCAGGACTCATTGCCGGGACAGGAATGTAATTCCATGGTCTTTGCTAATGACCCCTGTTATAATAATTACTGAAAAATCACTTTGAGGGAGAGGATCCATGATAAAACTGGAGAGACTTACCGAAAAACCGATTTTGGAACCTAAAAGGGGCAATGCTGAGGAGAGCGAATGGGAAAGGGCCGCAGTATTCAACTGTGCCGCCGTCTACGACAACGGCCTCTTTCACATCATTTACAGGGCGTCCAATATAGGCCCCCACGAGAGGTACGGCCGTTACATTTCCAGGCTGGGTTACGCGGTGAGCTCCGACGGTTTAAACTTCAACAGGCTCAGGGAACCCATAATCACCAACGACCAGCCCCAGGAACAGAGGGGCTGCGAGGACCCCAGAGTTGTCAAAATCGGCGACACTTACTATATGATGTACGTGGGGTTCGGCGGAAGGTTTGACGGCGACTGGCGCATATGCCTTGCCACTTCCAAGAACCTTATAAAGTGGGAAAAGCACGGGGTAGTTCTCGACGAACCCAACAAGAACGCTTCTTTATTCCCCGAAAAAATAAACGGAAAGTTCGTCCTGCTTCACCGCAGGTACCCGAATATATGGATAGCCTTCTCGGAGGACCTGAAGGAATGGCATGACCACACTCCTATTCTGGAACCCGTTGAGGGCACCTGGCAGAGCGCCAGGGTGGGTATTGCGGGACCGCCGATCAAGACCCAGGACGGCTGGTTTTTAATATACCACGCCGCCGACTCAAAGAACACTTACAGGCTCGGAGCGGCACTTCTGGACCTGAAGAATCCGGCAAAGGTCATAGCAAGGCAGGAGGAACCCGTAATGGAGCCGGAGCTCTCCTGGGAAAAAGAGGGCTACGTGCCCAACGTGGTATTCAGCTGCGGCCATGCGGTCAAGGGCGACGACATCTATGTCTACTACGCCGGCGCCGACAGCGCCATAGGTGTCGCATATCTAAACAAGGCTGATATAAAATTCGAAAAACTGGAGGCTGCAGCCTGAACGAAATCCAGGGCCGGCGGGTTAAAAAATCCGCCGGCATTTTCTTAAAGACATAATAAGAGCGGAAAAACTATTTCGCCGGGCCCATGAAGGGGCTAAATGCGCTTTTATTTTAATATTTGTCACCGGAAGTTAAGCGCAAAACTTAATATCTTTTCCTTGAGCGACCTGACAAAGGCCTGTATAATAAAATCAGAAAATATAAGAAATTAATAAAATAAAGTCACTAATTCATGGTGACAAAATTTAAGATCAAGGAGGTCACAGATTATGAGGGCTAAAATTCAGGCCTTCGGGAGATTTTTGAGCGGTATGGTTATGCCCAACATAGGCGCCTTTATAGCCTGGGGTTTAATTACCGCCTTCTTCATCCCCACCGGGTGGGTTCCTAACGAACACCTGGGCAAGCTCGTTGGTCCCATGATAGTATACCTCCTGCCCCTGCTCATAGGTTACACCGGCGGCAGGATGGTTCACGGCGTAAGGGGCGGCGTCGTGGGAGCCGTGGCTACCATGGGCGTAGTGGTGGGTGCTGATATACCCATGTTTATGGGCGCCATGATAATGGGTCCTCTGGGAGGTTACGTCATAAAGAAGTTCGACGAAGCCGTCCAGGATAAGATCCCGGCCGGTTTCGAGATGCTCGTAAATAACTTTTCCGCCGGAATCATAGGTATGATAGTTACCCTGCTGGCATACGTGGCAATAGGGCCGGTGGTTCTGGGGCTCAACAGGGTCCTGGCCGCCGGAGTACAGGCCATAGTCAGCGCGGGCCTTTTGCCCCTGGCGTCGATATTCATCGAGCCGGGCAAGATACTGTTCCTTAACAACGCTATAAATCACGGCATCCTGGCGCCGCTGGGTGTGGCCCAGGTTGCAGAAAAGGGAAAATCCATTTTCTTCCTGCTGGAGACGAACCCCGGCCCGGGACTGGGGGTACTATTAGCCTACTGGCTGGTGGGCAGAGGTATGGCGAAGCAGTCGGCGCCGGGCGCAATAATAATCCACTTCTTCGGAGGAATTCACGAGATCTACTTCCCGTACGTGCTAATGAACCCGGTACTAATCGTTGCGGTTATCCTGGGCGGTGCCACCGGCGTATTCACCTTTACGATTCTCGGCGCCGGCCTGGTGGCAACCCCATCGCCGGGCAGCATCTTCGCCGAAATCGCCATGGCGCCGAGGGGAGGCCTCTTCCCGGTGCTGGCCGGTATTACCCTGTCCGCCGTAGTATCCTTCCTGGTGTCTTCGGTGCTACTGAGGCGGTTCGCCCAGGAAGAAGAGGATTTCCAGGCCGCCCAGCAGATGGTGAACCAGCTTAAAGGCGGTCAGGCCGCCGGCGCTGTTCAAAAGCGGACGGCGGTCAGGAAGATAGTGTTTGCCTGCGACGGCGGCATGGGATCTTCGGCCATGGGCGCTTCGGTTCTCAGGGGAAAGATCCGGGAGGCCGCCCTTGACGTAGAGGTGGTGCACGCGGCCATCAACGAAATTCCCGGTGACGCCGATATAGTCATCTCCCACCGGGAACTCACCTCGCGGGCAAAGGCCAAAGCGCCGGACGCGGAGCATATATCCATCGAAGCCTTTGTGAACAACCCGGTCTATGATGAGATAGTGCAAAGGTTGAAAAAATAACGTAAAAGGAAATAATAAGGAGTAACGGCGGCAGCTGTTACTCTCATTTTTTAAAGTGGTGATGCCGGTGGATCTTACGAGACGGGAAAGGGAAATCCTGAAGATACTGCTTGAAGGACCGACCACCGCCGAAAGGCTCGCCTCCCTTCTAGGAGTAAGCAGGCGAACGATCCTCAGAGACTTACCGGGGCTTTCCGAAAAGCTGAAGTCCCTCGGTATAACCCTGGAGAGAAAGGCGGGAATCGGTATCAGCCTCGAAGGCCGCAGTGAATCTATGGAAAAACTGGGATGGCTGTTGGAGCGGCCTTCGAAAAAGGTCGAGATGACCCCCGGTGAAAGGCAGCAGCTTATTATACTGTCCCTCCTGGAGCAGAAGGGCCCCAGGAAGCTGTACACCTTCGCCAGGGAATTCGACGTGACGGAAGCCACGGTCAGCAACGATTTAGACAGAATAGAAGAAATCCTTTCGCGGTACGGCATAAAGCTCCTGCGCCGGCCGGGGCTCGGGGTATGGATAGAAGGGCAGGAGAAGAACATCAGAGCCCTGGTAACGGACCTTTTTTACGAGAACTTCGATGAGACCCAGCTGGTCAGGCTCATAAGGGATAATCTCCGGGGCGGGATAATACCCGGCGGCGTGACGGCCCAGGTCAAAAACAGGCTTCTCGGGCTTATAGACAGGAACCTGGTGGAGGGGATAGAACATGCCTTGAAGGAGGCGATCGAAGAAAGCGGTATACACCTGGCCGACAGTGCCTACGCCGGCCTGCTGGTTCACATAGCCCTTGCCCTGGAGAGGTTGAAAAGCGGCGAGACCATATCCATGGATGAAGCCTTCCTGGCAAATCTGAAAAAAACTAAAGAATTCGAACTGGCCGCCCGGCTCGGTTCCAAACTGGAGTCTGCCTTCGGGATAAGCATTCCGGAAGGGGAACTGGGCTACATCACCATGCACCTTTTAGGGGCCAAGCTCCGGATGGGAGATAACTTACACGAATTATTCGTGCTGGATCATCGCGAGGTTGCCGGAGCGGCGCGGGAAATTTTGAAAGAAGCGGGACGCGAGCTGAAAAGGGACCTTCTGGAAGACGGCAGGGTTCTGGAAGATTTGGCTCTGCACCTGAAGCCCGCCCTGGTAAGGTTGAAGCTGGGGATGGAAATCAGAAACCCGTTGCTCTCCCAGATAAAAGAGACCTACCCGCGGCTCATGCAGGTGGCGAGACGGGCCGCCCGGCTGCTGGAGAAAAGGTTCCGCGTCCCGGTGCCCGAATCGGAGATAGGCTACATCGCCATGCACATAGGAGCCGCTCTGGAGCGGGGAAGGGGTAAAGAAAGGGCCGGGGTCGTACTGGTCTGCCCCAGCGGCATAGGCAGTGCCAGGATGCTGGCCAGCCGCATAAAAAAAGAACTGCCGGAATTGGAAATACTCGACGTAGTATCGGTTCTGGACCTGGAAAAGTCCCTCGAAAAACACCCCGCGGCCGAAGCGGTGATTTCCACGGTGCCCCTGGAAGTGGCTGAACCTCCGGTGTTGCTAGTATCGCCGCTGTTAAACGACGAGGATGTGGAAAATATCAGGGCTCACTTCAAGGAGAGAAGGCTGAAGGAGCGGGAAAACGACGGGGTGGTTGCCGGCCGCGGAAAGCCGGAAGAAAGGCGGGAACTGGTATTTGAGATCCTGGAGGATTTCGCGATAGAAGAAGTCGGTGCCGGCGATCTGGAAGAACTGCTGGACGCCGTCGTGGAAAAAATCGAAAGAAAACCGGGTATAACTTCTGCCGGCCGGGTAAAAAAGGACCTTCATTCCAGGGAGGTAAACGCCGGGACTGCGGTCCCCGGCCTGGGGCTCTCGGTGCTTCACGCCAGGACCGGCGGAGTGGAAAAACCCTTTCTGGGGCTGTTCCGCCTGAAAGAACCGCTAAAAATGAGAAATATGGATGGAGATACCGAAGAGGTGAGGGCGTGCCTGGTAATGCTCCTGCCCCAGGAACCATCTGCCGGGGAAATAGAAGTAATGGGGCGCATAAGCGCGGGGCTGGTGGAAGACCGGACCCTGGCGGGGATTCTCAAAGATGGTTCCAGCGGTGATGTAATAAAGGCACTGCTCCGGATTTTAAAGTAGACGGGAGGTCTTAACGTGGCATTTAACTGGTTCAAAAAAAGCCGAGAAAGCGAAAAAAAGGACGATATACTGACAGAAAGCGCCATAGTTGTTGGCGCCCGGGCTCGGGATAAATACGAGGCCATAGAAATAGTGGGCGGCCTGCTGGTCAAGGAGGGGCGGGTGGACCCCTCTTATATTGACGCCATGAAGCAGAGGGAAGACCTGCTGACGACCTATATAGGCAACGGCATCGCCATCCCTCACGGAGTCGGCGCCGCCAAAGAAAAGATTAAAAAAAGCGGGATCGCCGTAGCCCAGTTCCCCGAAGGAGTCGACTTCGGAGACGGCAATAAAGCGTATATCGTCATAGGTATTGCGGCAAAGGGCGACGAGCACCTGGATATACTGGCGAATATAGCCTCGGCCTGCGAAGACGAAAAGAGGGTTAAGAAACTCGTGGAAAGTAAAGACCCCAGGGAAGTTCTCCGGCTGCTGACGGAGGGGTTCGGAAAATGAAGACAGCAGTCCATTTCGGTGCGGGCAACATTGGCCGCGGCTTCATAGGATTCCTGCTTTCGCGGGCTGGATACCGGGTGGTGTTTGTGGATATTAACGCCGGACTCGTCGAAGCTCTTAATGAAAAAGGGTTTTACCGGGTGGTGGAAGGGGGCGAAGATGCAAAGGTTCACAGGGTCGAAGGAGTATCCGGGATTCTTTCGACGGAGGAAGAAAAGGTGGCCGGGGCGGTGGCCGGGGCCCATATAGTGACGACCGCCGTCGGACCCGGCGTCCTGGGCTCCATCGCCCCCCTGATAGCTGCGGGTATATCCCGTAGGTTGCGGTATTCTACGGACCCGCTGAACGTGATCGCCTGCGAAAATATGGTAGGAGCGTCCACATTCCTGAAAGAAAGGGTCATGGAACATCTTTCCGCCGGCGAGAGGGAGAAGGCGGAGAAGACGATGGGTTTTCCCGACGCCGCCGTGGACAGGATCGTGCCTCCGCAGGAAGGGACGGACCCCCTCGACGTAACCGTAGAGCCCTACTTCGAATGGGTTGTCGACACCGGCGGGTTTAAGGGCACAGTTCCGGAAATTCCGGGCATGAAGGCGGTAGAAAATCTACAGGCCTATGTGGAGAGAAAGATTTACACCCTGAACACCGGCCACGCCGTAGCGGCCTACCTGGGTTACGAAAAGGGCTGCGCAACCATCCGCGAGGCTCTGCAGAATCCGGAAATACTGGGAACGGTTAAAGGGGCCATGGCCGAGTCGGGCGTTTACCTCAGGGCGCGTTTCGGTTTTGGCGAAGAAGAACACCGAGCGTATATAGAAAAGGCACTGCAGCGCTTTTTAAACCCGGCGCTGAAAGACCCGGTGGTGCGGGTGGGGCGCAACCCGGTGAGAAAACTGGGGCCGAAGGACCGGTTGGTTTTCCCGGCGGTCAGAGTTCTGGAACTCGGTGTAAAGCCGGTGAATCTGGCGCGGGGGATAGCCGCAGCCCTGAGGTTCGATTATGAGGAAGACGCCGAAGCAAGGGAGCTGCAGCGAATGATAAGGGAGCAAGGGATAGATGCGGTTTTGAGCAGAGTATGCGGTATCCCGGAAGAAAGCCCGTTGAGAGATATTATAAAAGCAAACCTTATCAAGAACTGAATTATAAAAAAGCCGTTTAAAATAGGGGAGAGCACGTATTATGCATGAGTAATATGTGCTCTCTTATCATCTAATAAACTAACGATCCCATTAACCTTTCAATTATTACATTGAAATGGCACTTTCCTTTGACCGGGATTACAGCCTCGAAGAAGTGCAGGCAATGCTCCCCGGTGAAGTAAAACCGGTTTGGTACTGGGTGAATACTTATAATGAAGAAGGTTTGAACGGGCAAAAAAACGGTGAGAGAATTTTGTTTGCCAATCAGGTCTACGGAATGAAAGGGGTTAATTCCGACGGAACAACGGAAGAAGACCCCCGCCTTTCCTTTATCAGTGCAATTAATTCTGGTCTAAAACGAAAAAGCCGTTATCAGCTGCAATTCCGGAGGCTCTACGAAAGGTTGAGCAATGATAAAGGAGAAATTACAAAAGAAAATATTAGAGTTATAGGAGTGGTGGTTACGGGCGATACCGCTTCTATGAAGCTATTGAGGGACAAAAATTATATTAAAGCAGCAACCTTGGGAATAGTTATAGATAAATATTAACTCCATAACGGATTCGAGTTTTTTACAGAATCTTAATAGAAAAACAACTTGTACTCATTGACAGCGAAAAAATATTTTAATATAATAAAATCAGCAGTGGAGGTGAATGTTATGATTCAAATAGAAATAGATGAGAAGGCAAAGAATTTTATTCGGGAGAAAAACAGCGACGCCATAACCGTCAAACTTGAGCGCTACGGCGGCGGATGAGCGGGCTGCAGGTACATGCCTGCCGTGTATGTAGGCGCTCCGGCGGACAAGAACGAGTACCAGGTTCAGGAAGTCGACGGAATAAAAGTATATATAAGCCCCTTTGTCGATACGCAAAAGGGCCTCAGGATTTACCTTTCCGGTTTCGGGATGTTCAAGAACCTGGCTGTGGCTTCACCGTATTAATCGGCACTGCGGTGTTCCTTGTAAAGCTGTATAAACTTCATGATAAAGCTAAACTCTTGCGGGGTGCAGTCTGCCACCATCTCCAGGAAGGACCTCACTTTAGGGTCTGCAAAAAGCCGCTTCAGTTCCGGGTTCATGGGTCTTAAAAGCGATGTTATTTCGTCGTCATCGCCGACGAAATAACAGGGCGAGAGCGAAAGGGCCCGGGCGATTTTTTCCAGGGTTTTTATCGAAGGTTCAACCCTGCCGCTTTCTATCTGGCCTATGAGGCCGGTGGAAACTCCCGCCTTCCTTGCCAGCTCCGCCTGGGTGAGGCCGCGCTCCTGGCGAATCTTCTTTATCTTATAGCCCACGTGGGAAGTGGCTGCCATGAGGTCCTGGGCGTTCATACCCAGGGCCCCGGCTATGGCCTTGAGGGTCGACAGCGACGGCAGGGCGTTGCCCTTTTCGATCTGGCACAGGTACGTCGCCGAAATGCCCGCCTTCCCGGCCAGTTCCGAGAGCGAAATCCCCTTCTCCTGGCGAAGGAGGGCTATCCTGTCGCCTATAGACCTGCTGCTGCGGTTTTCGGTGGGCTCCGGCTCAAAGAGCGCGTTTTTCGATATATTCAGGGCGGTGGCCAACTTTTCGATGGCCTCCAGGGAGGGCTGTTTTTTCCCCCGCTCTATCTCGCTCAGGTAGGAGACCGAGAGCTCCGCCCGCCGGGCCAGTTCCTGGAGGGACATATTCCTTTTTCGCCGGAAGTTCCGGATGAGTTTCCCGTCGATCATATAATTTCTCCCTTATTATTTATTAAAAATGCTATAATTCCATTATAGTATATCCACATCATGCAGTCAAAATAAACTAAATGCGCATCGCATAAGGCGGAAATAATAAAATAAAGGCCTGTCTTTATGAATTTTAAAAAGGAGGAATAACGATGAAACCCCTTACTCTGACCGACGATAATTTTGAACAGGAAGTCCTAAAATCCGACGTGCCGGTGCTCGTGGACTTCTGGGCGCCCTGGTGCGGCCCCTGCCGCATGATGGCACCCGTAATCGATGAGCTGGCAACCGAATACGAGGGCAAGATCAAAGTAGGAAAACTGAATGTGGACGAAAATCCGAACAGCGCGGGAGCCTACGGCGTCATGAGCATTCCGACGCTCATACTCTTTAAAGACGGCCAGCCGGCCAAGAAGATGATCGGCTTCAGGCCGAAAAAGGAAATAATCGCCGAACTCGGCATATAATGGAGCGCTTTATCCGCCCTTCGACGAGGGGCGGTTATTTTTTTTTCAGGTTGACAGAAAATGCCTTGGGGGTATAATAAGTATTGGAGATTCAGTTGCAAATAATTTGCATTTATAATTTTCAGGAGGTGCCTTTTTTGAAGAGTAAAAGGGTTACCGCAGCCTTTTTGCTGGTGATGGTGACAGTCTTTGTACTTTCAGCCTGTTCTTCCAGGACCTATACCCCGGCGGCGCCCCAGGTGCGGGGGAAAATCAGGGTCTATACCACCGTTTACCCCCTTTACGACTTCGCTTCGAAGATCGCCGGAGACAGGGCCGAGGTGGTGAACGTAACCCCGGCCGGGGTGGAAGCCCACGACTTTGAGCCCTCTCCCAGGACGGTAGCGGATATTTACGAAGCGGACGTATTCGTATATCTCGGAGGGCCTATGGACCCCTGGGCTGAAAAACTTGCAAAACAGCTGGCCGGGAAGGGTGTTGCAGTTGCGGCCGCCGAAGGGGTTCTCGGTGACGAAGGCCGGGAAAAGGCCGAAAATCATGAAAATGACGAGGCCCGGGACCAGGATCATGACCATAGCTTGGATCCCCACGTCTGGCTCGATCCAATTGTTTCAAAAATACTCGCCGAAAGGATAGCAGAAGCTCTGATTGCCGCCGACGGGAAAAACGTCGCCTATTACAGGCAAAACCTCGAGGTGCTGAAAAACCGACTTGACGATCTGGATAAAAAATACCGGGAGGCTCTTTCGGGTGTGAAAAGGCGCGATTTCGTGGTGAACCACGACGCCTTCGGGTACCTGGCCCGGCGATATGAGCTCAATCAAATCGCCATCAGCGGGCTTTCACCCCAGCAAGAGCCTTCTTTTAAAAAACTTGCCGAACTTGCCCGGATCTGCCGGGAAAAGGATATAAAGTATATTTTTCTTGAGACCGCCGCCGGTTCTAAATTGGCCGAAACCCTGGCCCGGGAGGTCGGAGCCGGGATTCTGGTCCTAAACCCCATCGAGAGCTTGACGGAAGACGAAATGAAAGCCGGCGAAGACTACTTTTCCGTCATGGAAAAGAACCTGGAAAACCTGAAAAAAGCCCTGGCGGAATAGAGGGCAGGTGTAGAAAGTGAAAGAGGAAAAAAAGTTTGAGATTCCAGTGGTGGAGCTGCAGGAGGTTACCTTTTCCTATAACGGCCCGCCGGTGCTGGAAGGGGTGAGCTTCAGGGTGGACAGGGGCGATTTTATGGCCCTCATAGGCCCCAACGGTGCCGCCAAGTCCACCCTTATGAAGATCATGCTGGGACTCCTGACTCCTGACAGAGGTGCGGTAAGGCTTTTCGGCGAGGATGTCCGGAATTTCAGGCAGTGGCATAGAGTCGGCTACGTGCCCCAGCAGGGAGGGCAGGTTAACATCGCCTTTCCCGCTACAGTGACGGAAACGGTGGCGTCGGGGCTTTACGGCGGGTATATGAAGTTTTTAAAGGGGCAAGAGAGGGATAAGGCTGTAAGGGAGGCCATGGCAACAGTCGGCATCGAGCACCTGGCCCGCAGGCTCATCGGGGAGCTTTCCGGGGGACAGAGACAGAAGGTGTTCCTGGCCAGAAGCCTCGTAAAAAAACCCGAAGCCCTTTTTCTGGATGAACCCACCGCTGGAATAGACCCGGAATCCCAGGAGGAATTTTACAGCCTCCTGGAGAATCTGAATAAACATCACGGCCTGACGGTGGTCATGATAACCCACGATATAGGTATGGCCTACGGCAGAGCCACCAAGATTGGGTGTGTGGGCTGCAGGAAGGTTGGCGTGCACGAAAACATAAAGGATATTACCGAAGACCATATAGCCGAAGTGATGGGCTACAGGATAAAAAGGAAGCGCCGCTAAACCGGCGTCAGGGGAGAAGGTATATATGGAGATATTTGCGTATTCCTTCATGGTCAGGGCGTTTATCGCGGGGGTGGCCGCCGCCGTCCTGACCTCCACCATCGGGGTGTTCGTGGTGCTCAGGCGCATGTCGATTGTGGGCGACAGCCTGTCTCACGCCTCCCTGGCCGGAGTAGCCGCCGGTATGCTCTTCGGGTTCTACCCCTTTTACGGCGCCCTGCTGTTCTCCGTCCTGGCCGCACTGCTCATCGAGGTCATGAGGGCCGCCTTTAAAAGATACGCCGAAGTCGCCATAGCGGTGGTGATGTCGGCGGGCATGGGCACTGCGGTGGTGTTGATAAGCCTCGGCAAATCCTTCAATGCGGACCTCTTCTCGTACCTCTTCGGCAGCCTGATGGCGGTTACGCCGGGAGATATAAAGGTTATATCAACGCTGGGACTTTTCGTGATAGCTTCCATCATCCTCCTCCGACGGGAGCTCTTTGCCGTCACCTTCGACGAAGATACGGCCCGCCTTTCGGGCATACCGGTGAAGGCCGTAAACGCCTACTTTTCGGTAATTACGGCACTGACGGTGGCCCTGTCGGTGAGGGTGGTGGGTACCCTGCTGGTATCGGCTCTCATAGTCATACCCGCCGCCGTGAGCCTCCAGCTGGCAAGGAGCTTCAGGTCGGCCTTTTTCATATCGAATGCGGTGGCGATTTTCTCGGTGGTTGCCGGGCTCTACATTTCCTTTTACCTGGACCTGGCGCCCGGAGGCACCATCGTCCTCATCGCTTCTTCGGTGCTATTTATGGTTCTTTTGCTTAAAAAGGGGGTCAGGAAGGGATGGAACTAGAGAATCTGCTGAAACAGAGGGGCCTGAAGGTTACGGACCAGAGAAAGGCCATAGTGAAGGTGCTTAAAGACTGCAACTGTATGCTCAGCGCCAGGGACATATTCGATAAAGTGAAGCAGATAATTCCCGGCGTAAACTTTTCCACCATATACAGGAACCTGGACCTGATGAGCCGCAAGGGCATCCTGTGCGGCTTGATGGTCGATACCGGGGTGTCGCTATACGGGTTGCACCGGGAGGAAGGTCATCACCACCACCTCGTATGTAAAGGGTGCGGCAGGTCGATGGCTATAGATTACTGCCCGATGAGTTCGGTAGAAAAGGAGCTTGCCAAAAAGGGTTTTTCCCCCACGGAGCACGAATTTATAGTCTATGGTTTCTGCGGCAGCTGCGGAACTTCCGGCAGGGGGGAATGAGTTTGTCTTTATAATTTTTTTATATAAGGCAGTTGCAAATTTACCTTTGAATTGATATATATATTAATAAAAAGTATAGCAGGGTTAAATTCGATGACGGGGAAGAGTAGCCGTACCGGAAGGTCAAAGAGAGCCGCCGGCGGTGGGAGCGCGGTACCGGAAGGTTCGGTGAATGGGCCCCGGAGAAGGCGCGGCGAAAGACATATCAAGTAGCCGTGCCCGGAAGGTCCTCCGTTAATAAAAGGACGGGGTATCGCATTTTATGCCGTACCCTTATGAGAGAGCCTCTGTATACCGGGTGGCGAAAAAGCATTTCATCCCTTGGGGTGAAATGCTTTTTTTATCACCTGTGCAGGCTAATTCGGGTGGCACCGCGGAGAGCATCCGTCCCGCATGGACGGATGCTCTTTTTTTATATCTTTTCTGATCCAAGGGGGTGGTCGCCTTCTGGTTCTCGACACGATGGGGTCTTGAATTTGATATAAGTCTGAATTTAAAGGCAAAGGAGGAATTTACCAATGAAACTCAGAGACATGGTCCTTACTTCCCTCTTTATGGCCATAGGCCTTGTACTCCACCAGATAACGCCGCCTTTAGTGGCGGGTATGAAGCCGAATTTCCTGCTGGCTATGCTCTTCGTGGCGCTTTTCATAAACCCGGCCCCTAAAAATGCGCTTTTGGCCGGGATGGTGGGGGGTATCTTTGCGGCGCTCACTACCAGCTTCCCAGGAGGCCAGGTGCCGAACATCGCCGATCAAATAATAACCGCCCAGGTGGTGGCGCTGCTGATCAGGCACGGCCGGGGCGTCAGCCCGCGAATCTTTGTTCCCCTGATCAGCCTTGCGGGTACCAGCCTCAGCGGCACGGTTTTCCTGCTGGTAGCCATGATGGTGACGGGTACCCTTCCTGCGGCTTTCCCGGTGCTGTTCACTACTGTAGTGCTGCCTACTGCGGCCATCAATGCGGTGGTGACGGGTATACTTTACGGCCTGGTAATGGCCACCGGCAAGGTCGCACGGAAGGTTTAAATCAACAACCCCGGCAAAGCCGGGGATTTTTACTGAATCCGGAACAGCTTTTGGACTGAACCTTTTCCCATAGCTTTGAAAAAACAGTGCGGTGAATGTATGTATACCCCGCCCGTGAATTTTTTGATATTATTAAGAGAGGCGATATTTTTATACAGCGATGGAGGGTTAATATGGATTCCGGCAGCGAAAAAATAATTGAGGCTAAAATTAGGGATATATTCAATATAGCCATCAAAAACGGAGAAAAACGGGCGGGCAACTTCCTGGACCCTGCCGAGCAGCAGATTGCCGAAGCGGTGGCCAGAAATTTCCCCGGAGCCGGTTATTATTTTGAGGGTGGCCACGGGGAGGCGGAGAGAAAGGTGCTGGTGGCTTTTCCCGAATATCTGAAGGATGAGCCCTTCTTTGTCCCAATAAGGGCCATTAGGGTGACCCCCAGGGATCCGGACGAGCACCCGGGCCACCGGGATTATCTCGGTGCAGTGCTGGGACTCGGCATTTCCAGAGATAAGGTCGGCGATATAATCGTTACAAAGACCGGAGCCGATATAATAGTAAAAGAAGAGGTGGCGGAGTACATCGGGCTCAACCTCTCCAGGGTGGGTAACGTGCCCGTCGCCGTTGAGGAAATCTCGCTGAAAGAAGTGGCCGCCGTTGAGAGGTCGTATAAGGAAATAAAGGGGACGGTAGCCTCCCTGCGCCTTGACGCCATAGCCAGCCTTGCTTTCGGAATATCCAGGTCAAAAATGGCCCCTTATATAAAAGGCGAAAACGTGAGGCTGAACTTTAAGACGGTGAAAGACCCTTCCGCCGAAGTAAAGGAGGGCGACGTCATCTCCGCCGCCCGCCTGGGCAGGGCCAGAGTGGTCGAGATCGGCGGCAGCAGCAAAAAAGGCAGGATCTACGTGACGGTGCATAAGTACACGGGTTAACGTTGAGGCCCCTCGAAGCGTCTGATATATGCTGACATTTTTTGCACAATAATTTTGAGAAAGCGGGTGAAACGGTGTTTTACCTGCCGGCGAAACTCATCCTCCGAATTTTCTTTTACTTTACGGGCGGGGTGAAGGTGAAGGGCCTTTCCAATGTGCCGAAAAAAGGGCCTCTTATAATTGTCTCCAACCACCAGAGCATCCTGGACCCGCCGGTGCTCATGGCGTGCATGCCCCGAAAGATAAACTTCCTTGCAGCGGCCTACCTTTTCAGGATACCCGTATTGAATATCCTCCTGTCAATGGCCGGCGCTATTCCGGTAAAAAGCGAAAAGGGTGACTTTGCCTCCTTCAAGAAGGCACTTCGAATCCTGGAAAACGGAGGGGTGATCGCTTTCTTTCCCGAGGGGGGCGTAAGCCCCGACGGAAACCTGCGCCCCTTCAAGTCCGGCTGGGCCTACCTTGCCCTGAAGTCCGGCGCCCCGGTGCTGCCCGTGGCGGTGACCGGCACCCGGGACGTACTGCCCGTGGGCACTTACATACCCCGCAGGGGCAGGATTGAAGTAAGGGTGGGGGAATGTGTTCCTATGGAAAAAAAGGGGAGGGTAAGACAGGAGGACTTCGGTGAACTGAATATGATAATGGAGAATAGGTTAAAATCACTGCTTTTGAAATAGGGCAGTGATTTTTTTAGTCAAAATTTGTCGAAATATTTTTTATTAATATGGAAGGATTTTAGAGAATTTTATAGAATTTTAGCATCATAGAAACAAACATTTTTTTGTTCAGCTAGGGAGGCAAATTATGAGAGTCCGTATTTATTTCGAGCCCGTCACACTTGGAACCAGTATATATTACCCCTATTACCTGCAGACAGCATTGTACTCCCTGCTTGACGACGAGCTGGGGACATGGATGCACGATAAGGGACTGGTACTTGAGAAGCGAAGATTAAAACCAATATGTTTCAGCCGTTTAATGGGAGAATACAAATTAGATAGCAAAAGCGGTGTTATTTACTTTCCTAAAGGTGCGTCCCTGGTGGTAACCTCGCCTATTCCGGAAATTTGTCAGAGCCTTTTAACGGGGCTTTTGAAAAGGGGCGAGATAATCCTGGGAAAATCTTCTTTTCCGGTATCGAAGGTGGAAATAATAGATCCGAAGGTCAGCGGTAGCAGCATTTTGGTAAGGACTCTTTCTCCTATAACTGTGTATTCGACGATGTTGAAGTTCGATGGATCAAAATACACTTGTTATTTTTCTCCGAAGGATTCCGAATTCGCATCTCTCTGCCGGGATAACCTGGTTCGGAAAGCCCGCGCTCTGGGATGGGAAGAAAATCAGGATTTTGAAGTGAATATAGAATTTAAAGGGGATCCCAAAACTAATATAGTTAAATACAAAAACAGTTTAATTAAAGGATATAGCGGCCGCCTTATGATTTCCGGCCCTGCCAGATACCTTAAGCTCGCCCTGGACTGGGGCCTGGGGGCCAAAAACAGTGCTGGGTTTGGCTGCCTGGAGATTACAGGGGGTGGGAATCAGCAAGATAGAATTTGATGCGAATCAATATTTATTAAAAAAGGGTGAAAGTGGGAAATGTTAGTAGATAGCCTCATTAGACTCGGCAAAGTTTTAATGAGTTATTCTCATTCGCCACGGACAATAATAAAAGAGCTTTCTGGCCTGGGTGATCCGCTGGCAGGAGGTTTTCTTCAAAGGATTTACATCGTAGAGGTGTACCGCAGTCTGGAGCCGAAGATAGTTTGCAGCCCGCCTGTATGCTGGGGGGATTTTGAGGATGCCGGAGGAAAAAAATCAAAAAAGAGCATTTTTAGGCCCGATTTCGAAAGGGCTATCGGCACCCCTTTCTTTCTTCCCCAGGGAGGCAATCCGAGAAAACCGCAGGGCTATTACCCGGTTCCCGTATACATAGTGTATGATGGAGACTTCAGGGAATTCTCCGGAAATGCCGATAAAGTTGCCAGCTTCCTGAAAGGTAGGCTTGCCAGAACGGAAGATCCATCTTTAACCGAAGATGAGTTGAAGATATGTGCTGAAAGCATATCAAGCAGAGTGCGTGAAACAAATATTTCCGATAAGGGGAAATTACAAGCCTTGATAGCAATATGCATAGTCGATGAAGACTCTCCCTACCGGCTAAAACCTTCCGGAGCAAGGATAGATGAAAGGGTAGAATTCAAAGTCACCGACAGTTTCGCCTATCCGGGCATGGCTGTTTACGCCGACCTTACCAAAATCCTGGACAGGCTCTGGAGGGCAAAGCTTACTGAAGGTGCGGAATCTGGACAGATTGATAATGGAATATGTGTGACGTGCGGAAAAATTGATAAACTCGTTTCGCTTTATAACAAATCGTGGCCGCTTTTTCTCCCTACCTGGAGCTGCCCGCTTCCTCAGGTGACCGCAAAAAAAGAGTTGAACCTGGCAGAAAAAACCGGCGGCCTTTGCCAAGATTGCTATAAAGCTTTGACCTACGGGGCAAGTGCTTTCAGGAGCATGGAAAAAGATATTCCGGGATGGCTTACAAAAGAGCTGTTCGCTCCGGTTGACAGCCCCGGCGGAAGGGATAATAAAAAAGCGGGGACCGCGTCGGTTAAAGTAACAGGATGCGCATATCCCGCCCCGGTGGAAATCACCCTTTCCGAAGAAGATATGGAATTTTTAGGGGAAGAAATCTCGTTGATGGTATCAAGAGAGCATGCCGCGGGGAGAAGGGTAAGAGATATTCAGTCAGTGGTCGGCTTCGAAAGCCTGATATCCGAGGAGGGGCTTCAAGATGCTATGAGGCTTTACATCGTATATTATTCCGGCGACAGGAGTAAGGGCGATGTGCACCTGAGGGCCACGATGGAAGATGTGCTTCCTTCTATCTTAATAAAACTGGACGATGTTGCAAAAAGCACAGCTATGTCGGTTGCCGAGTTGTCGGAAGAACTTCACGGCAGTAAAAACGAGGAGCATTACGGGCAAATTAGAAGCCGGTACGGTTCTATTCCATGGCTTCTCGCCAACGCCTACGGCCCGGGTTATATGTGGCAAACACTGGAGAAAGTAATGACCGGAAAGAAGCTGGATCATGGAAGCTTTATAGCCGGCTGCGGACACAGAATGTCCGCCCTAAGCAGAACCTGGCCCGATTCTCAATGGAAGATATTTGGCGAGGTGCTTTTCTTTCATGGTTTTGCTAGTTTTTTATCAATATACCATTCAACTTTGGGCATAGAAGGGGGTATGTGTGAATTGAGCGACTGGAAAGGACTAAGGAAATTGGTAGTGGAAACACCGGCAGAGGATATGGTTTTGGATACTGTTGAAAAAGTTGGATTTGCAGCGGGGTATGTAATACAGGAGTTCAGCAGGAGATATTATGCGGTGAAAGCAAAAGATTTTATAAAACACCGGGTTATGGTTTTCGGCAGCAGCCTCTCACCGGATGTGATATGGAGCAGGGGGCTGGCCAGGCTGGAGGAATATGCCAAAAACTTAGACATTTACATGGAACCGGAACTCAGCAAAAAGAATGCCGTTACCATGCTGGCCTATAACCAGCTTCGGGACCGGATTAAAGCCGAAAAGGATTTATTTATAGCCTCGTTTTGGAGCGGATACGCACTTTCGGCGAAAACATCTGAAAAAAACTAAAAAGGAGTGATGTTTTATGCCTGAAATCGCAAGGACCGGAGAAATACTGTTTGTAAAGAGCGTAAAGGACGGAATCCCCAACCGTGATCCCCTTAACGACAGCGATGCCAGAAGGATATTCGGAGAAGATGACGGCAGAATATCATTGAGCGATGTCAGTATCAAACGGGATGTCAGGGATTATATCCTGCATCGTTTTCTAGATGGAGGCCCGGATAAAAAGTATCATGTCTTTGTTCGGCAGGAAAAAGGAGAAAACGGTAAACTTCGGGACAGGAAAGAACTCGCGAGGAAGATTATCGCAGATGTTTCTGGTGAAGATATTTCTGATAAAAAGCAGGCCCTTATGTCAGCAGCTTTCGATGTCAGGGTGTTCGGTGCCGTTTATAGTGTGGGAGGAGAAAGCTTCAACCAGACAGGGCCGGTTCAGTTTGGCTGGGCTCATTCCCTTCATCCCGTTGAAACTCGATACGTGCAGGGAACCGTAGTAATTCCTTCGGAGGATGCAAGCAAAGAGCAGGGTTCCATCTGGACCACATATATAGTTCCATTTGCGGTATTTTGTATGCCAGGAGTCATAAATGAAAGTATCGCTAGGGAGACTGGCGCGACCCGGGATGATATAGAACTGCTGCTGGAGGCGCTATGGAAGGGCACGCTGCACAGGCAGGCCAGGGGTAGAGGAATACAGCAGCCGTGCTTCTTGCTTCACGTTGAGTATTCCGATCCTTTCTTCCGCATAGGATACCTGGAAGATTACATCTCCCTGGAGCCCGGGCGAGAAGCATGGCTGGGAGGCAATCCTCCCACATCCCTGGAGCAAGTGAGGTTAAACGTGGACCGTCTGGCAGAAGTGCTGGACCCGGAGGGAGAGTTCGGCAATAAGATTGAAAGGATACGGTACTGGGTGAACCCTGCCCTGACGATCAGCTGTGAACTTCCTGGAACCTGCGAAAAGATATGGTAGCGGCACTCCGGGATGTAAAGCTAAGGGCAGGTGAGAAAATTTGAAACTGCTTGTCTTCGAATTGCGCGGCGATCTCGCACATTTCCGCAGACCTGATGGAATAGTAACGCACCCCACGTATCCTGCCATGACAAGGACCGTGCTTTACGGCCTGATCGCATCTATTCTGGGGAAACGTGAACTGGATGGCGAAAACTGGATGGGATATTCCATTCTCAAGCCTGTTCGCACTGTAGCCCAGGAAATGTCTATGCTTGGGAAGGGCTGGATGGGTGACGGCGGAGACTCATTCAACCGACCCACATCGATCCAGCTAATTGTAAACCCCCACTACCGCGTATATTATGCGGGATATCATTTTGAAACGCTCACAGAAATGGTCAGGGAAAAACGCAGTGTTTTTCATACTTACCTGGGATCTGCTTTTTGCCTGACGTTCCCAAGGTTTACGGGTGTCATCGAGGCTGAAGAGATATCGCCGGTACCAGGAGATATCCTCACCGCAATTACGGTAGTTCCTGCGGATCTGGTTGAAAGTTTGCTCCCCGAAAGCGGAGAAAGATATATACCCATGAGGGGAGCTCGCTACTCAGTTGACTGCGACAGGAATTTTAAAGGGACTCTTAACTTTATCATTGAAGAGTCCGGCAGGCCGATAAAATTTAAAACAAGAGGCTGTACTGGTTTGGTCAATTATCGCATTCTGAAAGTTGAAGATGGAGTGATTTGCCTGTGGTGATTCCTTTCAGGGAGTGCGTCGCTCGACCGAAGTCCGGGGACGGGAATCCCAATCTTCTTACCGACCATCTCCTTGCGGTTGCAAAATTTATAGGCGATCCCAAAGGAGACGATGAAAGTAGGATGAGATTCCTGGCGGGCCTCTGCCATGATGCCGGTAAGGCTGCAAGACGATGGCAAATGTATATCTTATCTAAGGAAGAAGGAAGAGTGGCTGTCTCGGGCGGCAGCCACTCTCCTCTAGGAAGCCTGATATTTTTCGTTTGCAGCGAACAGCTGGTGACTAAAGATTTGCCCAGGCGGTTCAGGGAGTATCTGATTACGCAACTCACCCTGGATATTGCAGGGCATCACGGTTCAATCAAAAATATTGACCCGGCATGGCCACCGTGGGAAGAGGCCCTTTTGTCTGTCGAAGGGGTTCATTCCTATGAAACTGTAGACCTTGACGGATTTTTCGATTTTGTGAGGGGATTTTTCCCTGAAATAACACTTACATCTCGTAGTTTTGTGGATAGGCTTCAAGGGATAGATAGAAGATGGGCTGTAGTTGCAGATAAAGCTCTCGGGTATGCCCAACGTTATATTGATAACAGTGCGGATCGGGACTCTGCAGCAGCCGGCTTAATAATAAGGGATCGGACGTCGGCCATGATTTCAGCTGACAGGTTTCATGCTGCGGGCTTAGATTTTGCTTTTTTCCATCCGGAAGAAGCCAGAGTGGCTATAAATAATCTTGCGGAGGAATGCAGTCGCCTGCAAAAAAATGCTGCGCCGGAGACTTTACGAATTGTAAAACTGAGAAACGATCATCAAAAGAAAGCAATGGAGACTTACAGGACTTTCCACGATAGGTTAATTTATTCACTGGAGCTTGCTACCGGACTTGGAAAAACGCTCACCGCCCTGAGGATAGCCCTGGAGGCCGTGGCTTCGGGCAGGTGCAGCCGTGTAATCTACGTTGCTCCTTATATATCAATTTTGTCTCAGGCCACCAATGCCATCAGAGAAGCTACGGGTATACCCGATATAATTGAACATCATCATCTATCATTTCTCGAAATGGATTACGAGCACCTGAGATCAGAGGAAGATGGAGCCTTCCTTATTGATTCATGGCAATCCAAAATCGTAACTACTACCTTCAACCAGTTTTTCCTGGCGCTATTCCCGATAAGGGCACAGCACACGGTTAGGATACAGGCTCTAGAGAATGCCTTTGTAATAATCGACGAACCTCAAATTATTGAACCGAAAGCATGGGCTGCCTTCTTGAAGACTCTCGAAGCGGCTGCGAAACGATTGCATTTTCAGTCGATTTTATGCACGGCGACACTTCCGTACGCCTCTGATTATCTCAGCGAAGAATATATCTGTCTTTCAAGGGGAGATTCTTTAACTTCGCGTTATATTGTAAAAACTTTGGAGGATAAATGGGATGTCCAGACTCTTGCAGAGCTGGCTGTAAAAAAGTTAATGGAAAAAGGTTCCGTAGCGGTAATCTTAAATACTGTCGCTGATGCAGCCAGGGTTTACATGGCGGTGAAAGACCTCATCTTACGGGGGAACTTTGAAAATATAACCGGAATAGATATTTTTAACCTGACGGGATGTATGACTCCCCTTCACAAATCCGCATGGATCTCAAGAATAAAGGATTCATTAAGGAGAGGAAAAAAATGTATAGTAGTCTGCACTCAGATTCTTGAAGCGGGTGTAGATTTGAGTTTTCGGTGTGTAATAAGAGCGCGTCCTGTTATACCTTCAGTAATTCAAGCCGCGGGACGCGGCAACCGGCATGGGGAAGGGGATCCGGCTGAAGTATTGGTTGTGGATTTTGTAAGGGATGACGGTGAGGACCCAAGAAAGTATGTTTACAGAAATCCTATATTCAGGGAAGTGACAGATGAACAGCTTAGAAGCTGTGGGGAATTTTCGGAAAAGGATTCCAGGGAGATTATAGAAAACTTTTACAGGGAAGCTTTCAAAAGAAACCCACCAACCGGGAAAATGCGGCTGATATATGAAGCAGCTATGGGGCAATGGTCCAAGCTAGAAGAAATCGAACCCTTTGAAGGCGATTACCCTAAAGTGATGGTATTTGTGCCACGAGTATTTAAAGGCTCCGGTGGTCCGGACATCCCCGAAATAATTCAGCGCGCTATGAAATATTTCGGCATATCCGGGGTTTCGGATATATATCAGCGCTACCTTGAAAAGGGATTCTGGAAGAGTTTGTCCTTTCGGGATAAAAAACTCTTCATGGCGTTGATCGAGCAGTTCTGCGTGTGCGTAAGTGTCAAAAAAGCTGATTCCATTGTAACAATACCCGAAGGCGCCTTTATAGGCAGTCTGGTGGATGATAGAATTTATAGCGAAGATACGGGGATGGCTCTTTCTGAAGATAGTACGGAATTTCGGATGTATTGAAGATTATTATCCTTGTATGCTACTAAGGGAAGGATTAAAAGTGTCAGGCAAAGAGATTAACATTACCGGAACACTAGTATGGTATTACTTTATATGTCCCCGTCAGGTATGGCTTATGTCCCATAATATAAATCCTGATGAAGATGATGAAAATGTGGCGATTGGGCGGTTTTTACATCAAGAAAGTTACGCAAGAGAGCGGAAGGAAATAAGTTTTCACGGTGGGAAAGTAGATGTTCTGGGGACCCGAGATGGACAGATTGTCGTTGCGGAAATAAAAAAGAGCAAAAAAGCAGAACAAAGTGCGAGGATGCAACTTGCTTTTTACCTTTATGAGCTAAGAAAGCTTGGAATAGAGGCAAAGGGAGAACTAAGATATATCGAGGAAAAACGAAAGGAACAGATTGTTTTAGACGAGCAACTAACGGTAGAAGTGGAAAATGCCATGGTCCGTATACTGAGGTTGATGTATGAACCAGTACCTCCAAAGCCTCAAAAGATAAGATGGTGTAGTAATTGTGCATATAAAGAATTCTGCTGGGCTTGATTTTTCATTTTTAATTTACATATCAATATGCTTTCAAGGAGCTTTTCGTCGTATGAAAAAAGCGATTTATATTTTTTCAAGCGGAGAACTTAAAAGAAAAGACAATACCCTTTACCTTGAAACCGAAGACCGAAAAAACTATATACCCGTCGAAAATACCAGTGAAATCTATATTTTCGGAGAAGTAGACATAAACAAGAGATTCTTGGAATTTGCATCCCAGAACCAAATAATAATTCATTTTTTTAACCATTATGACTACTATGTGGGCTCCTTTTATCCGAGGGAGTTTCTTAATTCAGGCTATATGATTTTGAAGCAGGCCGAATACTATCTGGATAAAGGAAAAAGGATGGCAATAGCACGGGAATTTGTGAGAGGTGCGGTAAAAAATATATTACAGGTTATAAGGTATTACATAAATCGCGGAAAAGATCTAGCTCAAATCGATGAAAGGATCCGCGAACTTGAAGGCAGAATGGATGATTTTAATGAAATTGATGAACTCATGGCTATAGAGGGCAATATCAGGGAATGTTATTATTCTTCGTTTGATAAAATATTAGAAAATCAAGACTTTAAGTTTTACAAAAGGACTACAAGGCCACCGAAGAATAATTTAAATTCCCTTATAAGTTTTGGAAATGCAATGATTTATACGGTTACGCTTAGTGAAATATATAAAACACACCTGGACCCTCGCATCGGTTTTCTCCATGCTACCAATTTCAGGAGGTTTACCCTGAACCTCGATGTTGCAGAGATTTTCAAGCCGATTATAGTCGACAGGGTAATACTTACCCTTATCGGCAGAAAGGTGATAACCAAAGACGATTTTGAGCAAGATTCTGAAGGGTTGATTATTAAAGAAAAAGCCAAAAGGGAGTTTATAAAAGAACTGGAAGAAAAACTATCAACCACTTTCAAGCATAGGCAAATTGGTAAAAACGTTTCATATAGAAGGCTTATAAGGCTCGAGCTATATAAATTGGAAAAGCATCTCATGGGTGAACAAGAATACAGCGCCTTTGTAGCCGGCTGGTAATCTGGAGGCATAAGAATTTGCATGTTTATAATACTTGTATATGACGTGGGCGAAAAAAGAGTGGCAAAGGTGTTAAAAATCTGCCGAAAATATCTTACCTGGGTTCAGAATTCGGTCTTTGAAGGAGAAATAACGGAATTGGCGTATAAAAAATTAAAACTGGAACTGAAAAGAGCAATAGTGGAAGATGAAGATTCGGTTATTTTTTACATATTAAGGACGATTAAATATTCCGAGCGAGAAATGCTTGGGAGAAAAAAGGGCGGAGAGGAAATATTTCTATAAAAAATGTCGTCGACCTCCGGTGATGCAAAAACCCCCGGAGGTCGACGACAAAGGCTAATTACGCTTAAAGTCAGAATTAACACTGTTTTAGAAGGATTTTTTTAGTTAGTAGCGAAATAAATATAGAAAATTAAATAAACGTTTTTTCTGCTTAAAACTTTAATT
>NZ_VNHO01000021.1 GCF_008124715.1 Thermosediminibacter litoriperuensis
CCCTAGCGGAAACACCCAGCGTATTCAAGGACCTGGAAGGCTGGATGCGGAGGAGGCTGCGTATGTGCCTCTGGAAGCAGTGGAAGCGGGTACGGACAAGATACCGCGAGCTGCGTGCACTGGGGCTACCAGAGTGGGCAGTAAATGAACTCGCCAACGCTCGTAAAGGGCCGTGGCGGATGGCCCACGGGCCAATGAATAGAGCCCTGGGCAACGCCTACTGGCAAACCCAGGGCCTGCTGAGCTTAACCGAACGCTACCAAACTCTTCGTCAAGCTTGGTGAACCGCCGGATGCGGACCCGCATGTCCGGTGGTGTGAGAGGACGGGGGTTAGCCGCCCCCTCCTACTCTATTATCATTTTCTCAATAATATTTTGCTTATCTCCGCAGCGGCGAAGGGTATCAAACCGAATATTACGACGATATCCATTTCGTAAAAAGATAGGTAAGTCGTGTCGAAGATAGCCCTCAAGAACGGCACATAGATTACAGCCAGCAGCAGGATCAGCGAGATAAATGTGCCCCAGAGCATAAAACGGTTGGTAAAAAATCCGATTTTGAATACTGAATGGGTTTCGGAACGGGAAGAGTAAGCCCGTAAAAGTTCACTGAAAATCAGCGTAGCAAAGGCAAAAGTCCTTGCCTTTTCGATACTACCGCCATATTTCAAAGCAAAAACAAATACTCCGATTATAGAAACGGTCATGAAAATGCTCTGTATCGTAATTTGCCACCGCATACGGCTGTCTATTATGGGTTCTTCCGGTCTCCTGGGCGGCCGCTGCATAATATCCGGTTCTTTCTTTTCCATACCAAGAGCCAGAGCCGGGAATGCGTCTGTGAGCACGTTTATCCACAAAAGCTGAATGGGCTTCAGCGGTATGGGCAATCCCGCCAGCATGGAGATGAAGATAATGAGGATCTCTGCGATGTTACACGAGAGCAGGAAGAATATGAATTTACGTATATTGGAGTAAATAACCCTGCCTTCTTCCACTGCAGAAACTATGCTGGCAAAATTGTCGTCGACCAGGATCATATCGGCGGTTTCTTTAGCGACATCAGTGCCGGTAATGCCCATAGCCACGCCTATATCAGCCTTCTTCAGGGCTGGCGCGTCGTTGACACCGTCCCCGGTCATTGCAACGATATGGCCGTTATTTTTTATGGCTTCTACTATTCTGAGCTTATGGATTGGTGATACTCTGGCGTAAACCGATACTTCCTTGGATTTTTGGAACAGATCGTCGTCGCTCATGGAGTCCAATTCGGCGCCTGTCAGTACACTTGACTCGTTCTCAATTAGTCCTAGATCCTTTGCTATGGCTACCGCAGTGTCTCTGTGATCGCCGGTAATCATTACAGGCCTTATACCTGCCTGTTTACATACCTTTATCGCTTCTATGGCTTCAGGTCGCGGAGGGTCAATCATGCCTATCAAGCCGAGGATTACGAAATCTTTTTCAATATCTTCCGCTTTCGGTTCCTCAGGCAGGGTATCAAGGGGCCTGTAAGCCAGGGCGAGCACCCTGAGAGCCTGCGACGCCATGGCTTTATTGGCCGCAATAATTGCTTCTCTGTCCTCCTGTGTTAAAGGTACCTCCCGGCCGGCTTTGTAAATATAACTTGAAAGACTTAAAAGGACATCCGGCGCCCCTTTTGTAAATGCCATATATTTTCCGTCAAAAGGATGAATTGTAGTCATGAGTTTTCTATCAGAATCAAAGGGAATCTCGTTAAGGCGGGGCTGTGTTTTCTCTAGGTCCTCGATGAATATTCCGGCTTTAGCAGCAGCAACTACAAGAGCTCCCTCGGTGGGATCACCGAGAATTCTCCAGGATTTATGATCTTCCTGTTCTTTTCCGCTCTCCTCCAACCTGGCATCGTTACACAGGGCCCCGATCTTTAAGAGCAGTTCCAGGCATGTATCGGATTTCGGGTCGATTCTGGAACCATCAAGGTAAAATTCCCCGTAAGGCCTGTAACCTTCGCCGGTAATAGAAAAAAATCGGTCGTTCGTAAAAATCTTTGTTGCAGTCATCTGGTTCTGGGTGAGGGTACCTGTTTTATCGGAGCAAATAACCGTAGTACTTCCAAGGGTCTCCACAGCGTGCAGTTTTTTAATGATCGCATTCCGCTTTACCATGCGCTGCAGGCCGAGGGCCAGGACTATTGTTACTATTGCAGGGAGGCCTTCCGGTATAGCCGCTACCGCAAGGCTTACAGCAGTCATGAACATCTCTAAAAACTGGATGCCTCTTAAAAGCCCCAATAAAAAGACAACACCGCATATAACGAGGCTGGCGATTCCGAGTACTTTCCCCGTTTCTTCCAATTTTTTCTGAAGAGGCGTGACTTCATCCTGGTAAGACTCGAGCATTTCGGCTATCATACCTATTTCAGTCTTCATGCCCGTCGATACTACGATGCCTTTGCCCCTGCCGTAAGTAACGACAGTGCCCATAAAAGCGGAATTGGTTCTGTCTCCTAGCGGCATCTCCTCGCCGAACACTATATCGGCGTTTTTTTCAACAGGCACCGATTCCCCGGTAAGCGCAGATTCGTCTATTTTCAGATTCACACTTTCCACCAGTCGCAGGTCTGCCGGCACGTAGTTTCCGGCTTCCAGCAGAACTATATCTCCGGGGACCAGTTCACGAGCAGGGATAACCTGGACCGTGCCGTTTCTAATAACCCGGGCCTCAGGAGCCGCCATCTTCTTCAACGCATCTAGGGCCTTACTCGCCTTATGTTCCTGTATTACACCTAGTACCGCGTTTAAAATTACTATCAGTATAATTACAGCCGAATCGATTACTTCGCCTACCAGCATGGATACCAGGCTGGCGATGATCAGTATTATTACCAGGAAGTCCTTGAATTGACCCAAAAACATTTCAAACAAAGTCGGCCCTCTTTTACCTACGAGCTCGTTGTAGCCGTGGTCCTTAAGCCTTTGATGGGCAACTTCGGATGAAAGTCCCTTTGACAAATGAGTCCTAAGAATTTCGGCAACATCCCCCGGATGTAGGGCGTACCACCTTTTATCCTCCAACATCGACCCTCCCTAATTATACCTAGATTTATTATTTTATTTTTACCGCTATTTATCAATTAAATTTTTGTTCCCGTCACCTCCCGGATACCCAGGGAGATAAAAATGACCTTTGACGAAATTCCCAAAGAGGAATTAAGTCAAAGGTCTTGCCCTCCGGAAATATAAACCTGGAGGATAAAGCCAGGTAATCGCAATAGATTACCGTGATGATGGCTTTATCTTTCGGCTACTCCCCTTTAACGTATAAGATAATCTAGTTTTATTTTCAATGCCGATTATATAATAAAAAATTTCATTTGTAAAGGCTGGATCTACTGGTAGAATCAAGATTGAGTTGACGTCGGGTGTTCTTAGCGATAAACTAAAAATGAAATTTTAACAAAAACCTTGAGAGGGCAAAGTTGGATGTCGATTCTACTGCTACCGCTGCTGGTACCCGTAATTAATAAAATGCCATCTTAGCATAAAAAAGAGGGGAAGGGATGAAAATGAAATCGGTCAGGTATATCATTAGAGCGGCGATTATAGCGGGTCTTTATGCCGTATTAACTTACCTTTTAAAGCCAATAAGTTACGGTCCGGTGCAGGTGCGAGTTTCCGAGGTTCTGACTCTTCTACCTCTCATTGAAAGATCAGCCGTACCCGGGCTTTTCGTTGGCTGCTTCCTGGCCAACCTGCTCGGGGGTTTGGGCCCATGGGATGTATATGGCGGGAGCTTCATAACGCTATTGGCGGCATACTTAACGAGCAGGATGCCTAATCCCTTTCTGGGAGCTATACCGCCCATCGTACTTAATGCGCTGGGAGTATCCTACTATCTTAGCCTGTTGTACGGAATGCCTTATACCATCACTGCGGCCTATATCGGACTGGGGGAGTTCATTGCCGTGGGTTTACTGGGAATACCGCTGTTGTTTTTTATCAGGAGGACAGGCCTTATGAGATACTTTGATAAAACCGAGTGAAAGTGGGGGTCCTGTGTTGAATTTAAAAGCTCTGTGGCAGAATTTTAAAGACAGCCGGCTTAATCAGAAACTCAACCGCTGGAAAAAAATCCTGCTTTTAGTACCTCTTTTTCTAGCGATCTTTTATGGAGCTTTGTGGTACCGGACGATGCTGACACCTGTGAAGCCCGGAGAAAAAGGCAGTGTATCTTTTGACGTGGAAAAGGGGATGACTGCGAAGGCTGTGGCGAGAAACCTAGAAAATCGGGGATTAATAAGAAATTCGCTGGCTTTTTATATTTACGTCAAGGTCAACGGCCTGGATACGAAGTTTAAGAGCGGTATTTACGAGTTGAGCCCGGCCATGTCTTTGCAGGATATTGTCCGTAAACTTGTAAAGGGAGAAGTGGCGTTTGAAAAGGTGACAATTCCCGAGGGAATAACCATTGAAAAGATTGCGGAGATATTCGAAGCTCGAAAACTCACCACCAAAGAAGAATTTTTGAAATCGGCCGTTCCATCAAATTTTCGGGATAAATACCCTTTTCTGAAAATCTTACCGCCCGGGGCTACTCTAGAAGGTTTTTTATATCCCGACACTTATTACCTGGCTAAAAATAGTCCAGCCAGCTATTACGTGGATTCCATGCTGAAGAGGTTTTATGATGTATATTTTAATAGCGATGAATTTCTCAAACGGGAAAAGGATCTGGGATTAAGTACATATCAGGTGATTACCCTGGCATCGATAATCGAAAAAGAGGCAAAACTGAATACGGAAAAGCCAATAATCGCCGCAGTATTTCTCAATAGGTTGAAAAAAGGTATACCACTTCAGTCATGTGCCACGGTTGAATACGCTTTAAAAGAGCATAAAGAGGTGCTCACGCTGGAGGATCTAAAAATACAATCCCCTTACAACACGTATATTAATGCCGGACTGCCGCCGGGGCCGATTTCGGCTCCGGGAATAGATTCCATAAAGGCCGCTTTAAATCCGGCTCCGGTTGATTATCTATACTTTGTAGCTAACGGCGATGGCACCCACACTTTCAGCAGAACTTACGAGGAACATCTGAAGGCGAAAAGTAAAAATAGCCGTGCTAGATAAGCCTAGTAATAATGTGTTCACTAATTCTATGGTCAAAAAAGACGTACCAAGCAGATATATATTTAAAAGTGTCGAATCCCGTGGTTTCGTTTGGCATAATTTAAACTAAAAATGGAAAACCTACCCCAGGGTGATATTTGTGGGCAAAGGCGAAAGGTTGCATTATTTTTTCGCCCTTGTATTTTTTTTAATTATCTTAATGGTCGTGCGTCTTTTTGACATCCAGGTTCTGTCACATCCTTATTTTTACAAGCGAGCGCTTAGCCAGTGGCAAGGGCTTTCCCAGGAGGAGATCAGAGGAGGGATTTTTGATAGAAACGGTCGATCCCTTCTGGATTCTCATCAAGTAAATTACGCATTGATCTCGCCGCGCTGGTTAAAAGACAGCGAAATTGAATATTTGAAGAAAAATAATATACTTTCGCTCGAAAACCCGGATAAACCGCAAAGCGTAAGGTTATCCTCGTATAATATGGCGGTGATAAAAAACCTGGTTGGCAGGACTCCGGGGGTTTTCGTTTACCAGAAGGAAATGCGCTACGGTCAAAATGCCCTTGCAACCCATGTGGTAGGTTATAGGGGGCAGACTGGAATTGAGAAAACTTTCGACAAATTTCTGAACGGAGGCAGAACAAGAACGGGTATAATATACGACGGTCTTGGACAGCCGATACCCGGCGCTTCAAAAGAAAATTCACTTACCGTAAACTGGGGCGTATGGCTGACGATTGACAGGGAAATACAGTCAGCTGTAGAAAAAGTCATGGACGCGGAAATTCAAAGAGGAGCGGTTGTGGTAATGGACGCCGATACGGGGGAGATACTGGCAATGGCCAGCAGACCCAATTATAAGCAGTGCAACCTTGACGCTTACCTAAATGAAAAGGATGCGCCCCTAATAAACCGTGCAGTTGAAGCATATATACCGGGTTCAATCTTTAAAATTATCGTTCTCGCTGCAGCTCTTGAAGAAAAAGTCGCCGATCTTGACGAGGAATTTTACTGCTCCGGAGCTATCCGGGTTGGTGGTAATACTATCAAGTGTTCTAGTTACGAAAAAGGCGGACATGGCCGGATAACACTGAAAGACGCCTTGGCACATTCGTGCAATTCAGTATTTATCGAGCTTGGCATGAGATTAGGCAAAGAAAAGGTTCTAGAGTATGCCGGAAAATTCGGCTTAGGAGAGAGGGTATTAAGAGATCTTAGCGAAGAAAAGGCGGGATTTATCCCGGCTACCCGTGACGTCTACCGCGAAGACCTGGGGAATCTGTCAATAGGGCAGGGAAATCTTCAAGTTACACCGTTACAGGCCGCTCAGATGCTGCTGATTATAGTGAATGACGGTATAAAAATAAAGCCCTTATTAGTAAAAAATGTAGTAGACTCCTCGGGCTTGACCGTATCGTCTGATTTTTCTGAAACCCGTTATGCAGGAAGAGTTATTTCCGCAGATACCACCAAGAAATTAAAGGAAGCTTTGAAAGCTGTAACCAGCTACGGAAGCGGTACGCTGTCGGTGCCCTCGAAGGCCCCTGTGAAGGTAGCGGGTAAAACCGGAACCGCTGAACTCGGAGACGGGAGTAATCACGCATGGTTTGTGGGGTATTTTCCCGCAGAACACCCGCGCTACATCGTAACCGTCTTTGTAGAAAAAGGGCAGTCGGGGCCCTTGAAGGCTGCTCCGGTTTTCAGAAAAATAGTCGAAGAAATTTATTACCTGACAGGTAGGTAGAACATGCACATATTTTAGCCCCCGGTCATATACTATAGGTACGCACGGGGAGGGGATTAAATGGAAAGCGCTTTGTCGGTACTGGTGACTTTGGGCTTTTTGTTTTTTAAAGAGCTGCTCACATGGATGGGATATATCACCAACAATACTACTTTCCCGCAGCCACTGACGCCTGAAGAGGAGGAAAAATACCTGGAGCTTTACAGGAAGGGCGATGAGGAGGCAAGAAACATACTGATAGAAAGAAACCTGAGGCTAGTGGCTCACATAGTAAAGAAATTTGCCAATACCGGTGAAGACATGGACGACCTGATATCCATCGGGACTATAGGATTAATAAAAGCCATAACAACCTTTAATAGGACCAAGGGGAACCGCCTTGCTACCTATGCGGCTCGCTGTATAGAAAACGAAATATTAATGAATCTTCGTACTACAAAAAAAGTTAAAGCGGAGGTTTTCCTGCAGGATCCTATAGGAGTGGATAAGGAAGGTAATGAGATATCCCTTATGGATATTTTGGGAACCGATTCTGACGCCATAATCGACGAAATATCGAATAAGTTTCAGCAAAAGAAACTTTACGATAAGATAAGTACGGTTTTGAAGGGGCGCGAAAAAAAAGTAATAGAATTAAGATACGGCCTTTCCGACGGGAGGGCCAGGACGCAAAGAGAAATAGCCAAATTACTGGGGATTTCGAGGTCGTATGTGTCTAGAATAGAGAAAAGGGCAATAAAGAAACTGTTCGACGAATTGTTTCCCGAAGGCTGCAGCTAATCAATTATATATGCTATAATGTACAACATGGGTTTTATTTTTTTCCAACTGGAGGCAAGTATGTGGAAATTTCTATTGCCGGACTTTTATGTAAAGGATATATTTCAAATAGATTTTGAGTATTTGAAACAAAAGAGCATAAAGGCCATATTGATCGACCTGGACAATACGCTTTTGCCCTGGAACTCATGTGAAATTGATGACCAGTTGATTGAGTGGATCCGGCGCGGAAGGGAGGAAGGTTTTAAGTTCTGTATTGTGTCGAATAATAGGGCTCACCGGATAAAGACCTGCTCCGAAAAGCTAGGGATACCTGCGGTAACCGGTGCGTTCAAGCCCGGCAAAAGAGTCTTTTTAAAAGGAATGGAGATTACTGGCACATCGGTAAAAGAAACGGCTTTTGTAGGCGACCAGCTTTTTACCGACGTTCTTGGGGCCAAGCGCCTGGGAATGATGGTTATACTGGTAAGACCTATAAGTGACAGAGAGTTCTTCTGGACAAAGATAATTCGCCTACTGGAGCGGAAATTAATCAATTTGATGGAAAGAAAAGGCCTTCTAAAAAAGTTTTAGAAGGCGCTTTTTTTGTTAAATAATTGTCCTTACATGCAGGAAATTGGAATAATTTGTTGAATATTATTATACAGAAAATTTTTTCTTCAATTAAAGTATGGCGATGATGAGGCTGTGGAAAAGAGATTGGGCGATATATTACTGGAACAAAATATCATAACGAAATCTCAGCTGGAAAAAGCGCTGGACGTACAGAGAAAAACCGGGAAACTGATCGGAGAAATCCTGGTGGATATGGGTATCGTCAAGGAAAAAATGCTTTTGGAAGCTCTGGAATATCAACTGGGAATCCCTCACGTGGATTTAAACGTGTATGATATCGATCCGCAGGTCGTTAAATTTTTACCCGAAAGCCTGGCCAGGAAGTACGGCGTTTTCCCGGTAAAACAAAAAGACGGCGTACTTATGGTAGCCTTTAGTAATCCGCTGGATGTTTTTGCTGTAAACGATGTAAGAGTAATAACAGGGATGGACATTCAGGTGGCTATAGCTTCAACAGGGCAAATAGAAAGGGCTATAGATATATATTACTCGGCAAAAGACTCTATAGAAGAGGTTTTGCGGGAAATAGGAAGTGAAGTCTATGAAAAACCGCTTTATGAAACTTTTTACGATGAAGAGAGCGCCCCAATAATAAAGCTTGTAAATACCGTCCTATTCAGGGCGGTCAACGAAGGTGCGAGCGATATTCATATAGAACCTCAGGATGACAGTATAAGGGTAAGATACCGCATTGACGGAGAGCTGTTCGAAGTTATAAAATGGCCCAAAAAACTTCTCGCTTCGGTAATTACGAGGATTAAAATAATGGCTGGTATGGACATAGCTCAAAAAAGGGTCGCGCAAGACGGCCGCATCGAACTTGCTGTAAACGATTCGATTGTTGACATAAGGGTGTCAACAATGCCGACGATTCATGGAGAAAAGGTTGTTTTGAGAATTTTTAATCGCCACCGCATGCACCTCGAGTTAAAGCACCTGGGTTTTGACGAGCGGGAGCTTGCTTTGATTTCTAAAATGCTCAAATTTCCTTGCGGCATGATCCTGGTTACGGGACCCACTGGTAGCGGCAAAACAACCACTCTTTACTCAATGTTGAATTCCATTAATACATCGTCGAAAAACATTGTGACACTGGAAGATCCGGTAGAATATGTGTTGGACGGTATTAACCAGTTGCAGATAAATCCCAAGGCGGGAATTACTTTTGCCGCAGGTCTTCGCTCCGTTTTGAGGCAGGATCCGAACGTGATAATGGTAGGCGAGATAAGAGATAGAGAAACGGCGGAAATAGCCGTAAGGGCTGCGCTTACGGGCCACCTGGTCTTTTCAACATTGCATACTGGTGATGCGGTGGGATCCATCACAAGATTGCTGGATATGGGCATAGACCCCTATCTTGTGGCTTCCAGCCTAGTAGGTGTAGTATCCCAGAGACTGGTCAGGAAAATATGCCCGTATTGTAAAGAAGAGTACCCGCCGGAAGATAGAGACCTTATAGCTCTAGGCATTCAAAGCCCGACGAGACTTTATCGAGGGAGAGGCTGCAATTTTTGCAACAAATCGGGGTTTAGAGGGCGCACTGTTGTGGCCGAAATACTTCTCATATCCCAGGAACACCGGGAACTAATTATCAAGGGAGCCACTGCCGAACAACTATTCAAGGTTTCTTCGAGGTTGGGTTTTAAGAATATGAAGGAAAGCGCTGTAAAACTTGTCATAAAGGGTATAACTACCCCTCACGAAATAATTAAGGTTATATTTTCCGATTAAAAAGAGGTGCCTGCTTAAATTGGCTGTTTTTTATTACCGCGGTATAAATTTTGCCGGAGAAGTAATACAGGGAATTCACGAAGCTCAAAATGCAAAAGATGTGGCCGACTTGTTGAAAAATAAGGGATTTTTCCCTGTGACCATCAGGAAAGACCCGCTTTACACTTTATTTTTTCTTTACAGAGATTTTATACTCAAAAAGGGATATAGGGAATTGGCGGTTTTTTGCCGTCAACTGGCTGGTATGGTAGAAGTCGGTATGCCTGTGGTAGAATGTCTTTCAGTGCTGTGCCAGCAGAACTCCCATGCGGGATTAACAAGAGCTTTGCGCAGGGTGATCAGGGATTTAAAGCGAGGTTTTACGCTGTCGGAAGCCTTCAGAAATCAACCGGGGATCTTCCCGGAAATTTTAATCTATACGGTTGAAACAGGAGAAATAGCAGGTTGTCTGGAAGACATCCTGAAAAAGCTGGCCGTGCATTTTGAAACCATGGCAAAATACCGGGAAAGACTGAAAACCTCAATGACTTACCCGGCGATTCTTGGTGTGGTGGCCCTGGCTGTCTTTTATTTCACTGCGAATAATATATTGCCCGTATATTCTCATATGTTCGAGCAATCGGGTATATATCTCCCTGTCATAACGAGAATCTTTATGGCTGTCAGTACTAACATAGGGCGATATGTGCTTTATTCGTTACCCGCGTTTTTCCTTCTCTTATTGGGTCATTATAAGCTTAAACGGGACCCCGAGAAGGCCTATGCAATCGATAAGTTCCGGCTTTCGATGCCTGTTTTAGGACCTTTACAGAAAAAGAGCACTTCGGCTATGCTCTGCAGGGTTCTGGCTATCCTTATTTCCAGCGGTATACCCCTGGTAAAGGCCATTGAAGTAGCTGAGAATACTCAGAACAACCAGGTTTTTAAAAGGGATTTGCAGAGAGCCCGGGAAAACCTCAGGATGGGGAAAAACCTGGCGGATTCTCTCCGGGGTTCCAGCTTTCCGCCCTTGATGTTGAGAATGCTGCAGGTCGGCATAGAATCGGGGAAGCTGGAAGAAATGTTGTTTAAAACCGCCGATTTTTATGATAACGAAGTAGAAATCTTGCAAATCAGGTTTTTGTCATTGGCAGAGCCGGTTGCACTGACTTTGATGTCTCTGATTATCGGGTTTTCAGTGATTTCGATAGTTCTCCCTATGTTCAACATGTATAGTTTATTCTAGACGGCAGGAGGTGGTTGAAATGATTGTTGAAGAAAGAGGATTTACTTTGCTGGAGTTGCTGATCGTCGTTGCAATAATCACATTAATAGGGACAATTGCGATTCCCAGCGTGTCCGAGTTGCTGAAAGATTCTAAAACAAAAATAGGCGAAGCCAATGCGGCTATACTGAAAAATGCCCTTGAAATGTATTATACCGACAAAGGCAATTACCCTACAGATGCGGACAAATTGAAAGAAGCCCTTGTACCGAAGTATCTGGACGGAAAAAGCTGGGAGAAGATGACCGAGCAATTTACCATTAATTATTCTTATGATGGAGAAAAATATGATTTAACCGTCACTCCAAAAAATTAAGCCTGTGGAGGGTCCTGTGTGTTGCCGGCCATTTTATCAGGTGCTGCCGCGGGAATTCTTCTGAACGCTTTTATAAATATTCTAACACCGGTCGAAAGAAAAAGAGAATTTACATTTTTATACAGGTATCCCGCGGTTATTTTAGTGACCACAGCTTCTTTTGCAGTATGCAACTTTAAGTACGGCTATTCCCATAATTTCTATGCATATTCCGCGATGGCTTGTTTTGCCGCGGCCGCTTCCTTTATAGATCTTCAACACGGCATAATCCCCGACGCACTGAATTTCGTCGGTTTTATAGCCGGTATCGGATTTGGGATATTGAAAAGAAATCCTTCGGATTCCATCTTGGGAGCAGTTCTGGGACTTCTGGTAATGGCAACCATTTACTTCATATCCCGGGGAGGAATGGGGGCCGGTGACGTGAAATTTACGGCGGTTCTTGGACTCTTTCTGGGATTCCCACTAATAATTCCTGCGCTTATTTTTTCTTTTATTACTGGCGCCCTCATCGGTGCCGGCTTGGTAATAGGCGGGAGGAAGAGTATGAAGGATACCATGCCTTTCGGCCCTTTTCTCGGGGCGGGAACATTGATATCGGCGGTCTGGGGAAACGATTTGATTTATTTTTATTTGTCGCTTTTTATTTGAGGTGCATTTCATGAGGGGTACAGTATACCGGCGAGGTTTCACTCTAATCGAGACGATAGCGGTAACCGCAATCCTTGGCATCCTGTGTTTGATAACGGTCCCCAGCATCAGGACTGTAATGGACAACTTCAAATTGCAGGTTGCCGCACAAAAGCTGGTGCAAGATATGCGAGCCGTGCAGCAGCAGGCCATGGCCGAAGGCGAAAGTTACAAAATCCTATTTGACATGCACCGGTGCGATAATTATCAGATACTGCACGGTTACCGTGCGTCAAGAGTATATCTGCCTGAGGGAATTTCACTTTCGTGGACGAATTTCTCCAAAAATACCCTAATATTTACCCCTTCGGGGGCCCCGGAACAGGGAGGTACTGTTGCGATTAAAGGGGCGAAGGGCAGGCTTTACGTAGTTGTGACCGTTGCAACAGGGCGGGTGAGAATAAGTGAAACAGCTCCGTAACCGTAAAAACGGTTCTCGAGGTTTTACTTTAATCGAAATAGCCGTCGCTGTTGCGATTATCGGATTAGTTTCTATTTCTTTCGCTGGTCTTTTCGTCCGCAGCCTCCAGACCAGCCGGCTGAGCGGAGAGATCACAACGGCCACCATGCTGGCTCAGGAAAAAATAGAGGAATTAAAAAGCAATCCTTTTGATGGTCTTTATAAAAATGATTTCTGGGATGAACGTATAGAATTAAATGGCATGGAATTTACCAGGCGTACGGCTCTCGAGATCCTGGATGAAAACCTGGTAAAGATTACTGTGGAGGTAAAGGGAGAAGGCGATGCCGTCGAAATCGTCACGCTTCGGGGGAAAATTTAAAACAATACAGGGGCTGACCCTTATTGAGCTGGTTTTATCTATAGCTCTGCTGTCAGTATTACTGGCAGCGGCTTTTGGACTCTGCAACTCCGGGATAAAGGTGTACAAGCGTTGCCTGGAAGAGCTCTCGAACATGCAAAATGCCCGATATGCTGTCAATAAGCTCTCGACGTCAATAAGGCAGGCAAGGGAAGTCAGATTGATATCTGATAAGAAAATAGAAATTAAGGCGCCGGACGGGTCAAGGGTTTATTATTATCTAGAATACGGGATCCTTTACAGGGAAAAATACGGCGGGAAAAATCCGGTGGCTGAACTCCAATCCCTTGAATTTTTCCGCCCCGCAGGTTCCAATTTTATTAAGATCACGGTCAAAGCGGGGAAAGAGGAATATTTTATTCTAGAAACAGCGGCTACTCCCTATGGTTATTGTCTTGATTGATTAAACCTTAACATGCGGAGGTGTCTTTGTGGAAAAAAAGTTTAATTTAAAAAACTATATGGAAGATGTGGTGTTCTCTTTTCTAGACGAACTAATAAAAGGAAAACAGGTTTGCACATGCGAGCGCTGCAGGTACGATATTGCCGCCATAGCCTTAAACCATCTGCCGGCCAAGTACGTAGTGACCGAACAAGGGGAAGTTTTTGCTAAAACGCAACTTCTGAGTCAGCAGTTCAAGACAGACGCGGTAGTGGAACTTTTAAAGGCTATCGACATCGTTTGCAAAAATCCCCATCACTGATATCGGGTGACAGTATGTTTTTTACTTCGAGTTTTACAGGTTTGGATATAGGAAACCACAGCATAAAAGTGGTTCATCTGAATAAATGCCGCGGGAAGGTAAAGGTAAAGTTTTTTTTGTCAATCCCAAACCCTTTAAACGGCAAGAGCGGTACGAAAGACGAAAGGCGAGAACTCCTGACGCAGTCACTGGCACCGGTAAGAGGGCATTTAAAAAATCGAAAAGTAATCGTGGGAATTCCGAGCGACAGGGTTCTTTTCCGCAACCTTCATTTTCCCCGGATGCGGCCTTCCGAACTGAAAGAGGCAGTATTCTGGGAAACCAGGGAACTTGCCGGACAGTTAAACGGAGATTATATTTTAGATTTCGAAGTGATGGAAGAAAACAGGGACGATTGCCGGGTGTTTGTAGCCGCCGCTTTAAAAGAACATGTAATGGACTACTTTTATCCTGTAGAAAAGGCCGGATTGTCGCCGGAGGTCCTTGATGTTTATCCCCTGGCTATTTCCCGCGCTGTCGGTCCCTGTCTTGAACGAAGTAATTTAGCAGTTGTAAATATAGGGGCGGAACGGACTGACGTTACCGTCCTGGAAGGAGGTCGGGTCTTTTTCAACAGCTGCATCTCTTTTGGAAGTGAGTACATGACCAAGCTAATAGCCCAGACTTTTTCCGTAGACAAAAACACTGCAGAATCTATAAAAATTGATCCGGGAAATCTTCGATCCCGGATCAGAGAGTGCCTTTACCCTGCAGTACAGCAGCTGGCGCTTCAGGTATCAAGATACTTAAAATTCTATACAGTTCAGAGAAAAGGCCAGCGGGTCGAGGCCATTGTCCTGGCCGGCGGGGGAGGCAAGCTGTGGTGCTTGCGGGAGGTCTTTGGCCATGAGATGAACGTGGAGATGCTTACGGCTGAAGAACTTGATTTTCCTCAAATCACGGTGGAGGAAAAAAACGGCGAAAGGTTTGATAAGATGGAATTTTTATGTGCGCTGGGATTCGCATTGAGGGGAGAATAATGCATAAGCTGAACTTAATACCCGAAGAGTTCTTCAATGAGAGGAGAAAGAAGCGACAGAGGTTCTTTTATGCCTTCCTCGCATTTTTGACTGCTATTCTTTTGCTGCTGGTTTTCACACGCATTTACGGTGAAATGTCGGAGTTACACGAGGAGCTGCAGGAAGTGGACATGCAGCTGAATTTTTATCGCTCGGCGGTCGACCCCGGGCATGATTTGGAGAGACTGTACAGCGACCTTCAAGAAAGAAGACGGATTACTAATAATCTGATAACGCGCAGGTCAACCTGGTCTTCATACATTCAGAAAATAACCAATTCCTTGCCGGACAAAATACTTCTCTTGTCTATAAATATCGGCGATGGTGGTAACGGGGTGATAAGAGGAACCTCGCCTGATAATTTATCTGTCGCCTATATGATAGAAAATTTACGGCGAATAGATGGCATCGGCGGAGTTAAACTCGGTTTTATACAACTGGAAACCGAAAAAGATCTTTTCACTTTTGAAATTTATTTTCAGGTCCAGGGGAATGATGCTCTTGAAAATTAGTTTAACCCAAAGAGAAAAGGCTTTGCTGCTTTTATTTTTTGTCGCTACCGCCTTTTACTGGTTTTTCAAGACCGGATATCACCAAATTGAGGACTACTTTCTGAAGAAAACTGAGTTAGAACAAAAAAGAATCAGTCTTTCTTTGTTGCAGGGGATCCACGATAAAAAAAGCGGGATTGAAGCCGCCGCAGAGTTAGAGTTAAAAAAGCTTCCCGACGATGACAGAATAGCGGATTACATAATTGATATCGGGGGCCGGGCGGCGGCCGAGGGGGTCAGGCTGGTGCTTATAAAGGCGGGAGAGGTATCGGAAGATGAGGTGAAGATTTTACCCGTTGAAATCACGGTGGAAGGCGACAAAGAATCCTTAATAAAGTTTTTAAAACACATAGAAAATTATGAAAGGATTTGTCAAATAGAAAAAATTAATATGGATTATATGGAAAGACTCGGTTTATGGAAACTGACTGTGACAGTGGATCTCTTTTATTTTCCTATGCGGGAGGGCGTCCGGTGAAAAATAAAACTAACATAGTCCTTATCGGTTTTATGGGAAGCGGTAAATCTTCGGTAGCCAGAATGCTTGCCGGCAAGCTGGGGAAGAGGTATTTGGACACCGATGAACTCATACGACAGGAGTGCAAAATGGATATAACAGAGATTTTTGACAAATTCGGCGAAGAATATTTTAGAAAAAAAGAAAAGGAGACAGTGGAAAGGGTAGCTGCCCTGGAAGGCACGGTCATTGCGACGGGAGGTGGAGTAGTGCTGAACCCCGAAAACATGGAAAAACTGAGGCGATCGGGTATAGTAGTGTGGTTAAGGGCTTCTGAAGAGGAAATACTTCAAAGGATATCGGGAGATGCCGGCCGGCCGCTTGCTTTCAACAGAAGTGAATCTGAGATTATCGAAATTTATTCCAAAAGACTAAATTTGTATGCGATATACGCCGATATCATTATCGACACCGGTGGAAAAGATATAGAAACCATTACCATAGAGATAATAAAGCACTTAAAAAATACCTATTCAAATAATGGGAAATATGGTAATATAATAGGAGAATTTCAGCGGGTGAGGCAAATTGAAGGTTAAGATTATAAACGGACCAAACATGAATCTTTTAGGATTGAGGGAACGGGAAATTTACGGTGGATCAACTCTTAAAGAAATAAATCAGACCCTTGAAAAAAAGGCCCGGGAAATGGGGGTTCTTGTAGATTTCTTCCAGTCCAATAGTGAAGGGGAAATCATAGACGAAATTCAAGGGTGCATAGGCCAATTTGATGGGATTATTATAAACCCTGGGGCATATACTCACTACAGTATCGCAATACGCGATGCCTTGGAAGCGGTCAAATTACCTGTAATAGAAGTACACCTAAGCAATATCTTCGCCAGGGAAGATTTCAGAAGAATTACCGTTACCGGGCAAAAAGCGGCCGGGATTATAGCCGGGCTCGGAGAAACGGGATATTGGCTTGCTTTGCTGGCTTTAAAAGATCTCATTGAAAAGAAAGAGGGGAGGTAGTCAATGAATCTGGAAAGAATTAGCAGCTTACGCCGAAAACTGTCGGAAAAAGATCTGGATGGTATACTGGTAAGCAGACCGGAAAACCAATATTACGTAAGCGGGTTCGACGGGGAAGGCTTCCTTGTTGTAACCTCCGAACGGGCCCTTTTGTTTACCGACTTTCGCTACATAGAGCAGGCAAAAAAAGAATCTCCGGATTTCGAAGTCGTAGAATTGGAGGCTGCTGTTTCTCCTTTTAAAAAGTGCGCCGATGAATTAAAATCTCTAGGGTTGAGAAATTTGGCCTTTGAAGGCCATTACTTGACGGTAAAATCCTATGAAGAACTGAAATCCTTCCTGGATGGCATTGAAGTCATAAAAACCGACGGCCTCATCGAAGAATTGCGGACAAGAAAAGACGAAGTTGAACTGGAAATGATAAGAAAATCCCAGGAAATTACCGATAAAGCTTTTGAGCATATCCTGAATTACATCCGCCCCGGCGTTACGGAAAGTGACCTGGCTTTAGAAATAGAGTACTTTATAAAAAAGAACGGGGCTGACGGACTGGCATTCCATACCATAGTTGCTTCGGGGCCGAGGAGCTCGCTGCCTCATGGGAGACCTACTTCCAGGAAAATTCAACCCGGTGACTTCATAACGCTTGATTTCGGAGCAAAATTTAACCACTACTGCTCCGACATGACCCGTACTGTTGTTTTGGGTAAACCTAATAAAGACCAGTTGGAAATTTACAGGATCGTACTCGAGGCTCAAAAAAGGGCCCTGGAATATATAAAATCAGGCGTTTTGGGGAAAGATGTAGATAAGGTTGCCAGAGACTTTATTGAAGAAAAAGGATTCGGCCGCAATTTCGGCCACGGACTGGGTCACGGTGTCGGGCTGGAAATACACGAAGCCCCCAGACTAAGCCAAAAAGGGGAAAACCCTCTCCTGCCGGGTATGGTGGTTACCGTTGAACCCGGAATTTACATAGAGAACTTCGGAGGAGTCAGGATAGAAGACCTCGTAATAATCGTCGAGGATGGGTGTACCAATCTAACAAAGTCACCTAAAGATTTGATCTGTCTATAACTACCATTCAAATAAAATATCAATGATTGGAGGTATAATCATGATTTCTACTAACGACTTAAGACCCGGAGTTACCGTCGAAATTGACGGAGAAGTATACATGGTGGTGGATTTTCAGCATGTAAAACCGGGTAAAGGTGCCGCTTTTGTCAGGACAAAAATAAAAAATATAAAAACGGGTCAGGTTTTTGAACGCAACTTCAGAGCAGGTGAAAAATTAAACAGAGCAATTGTAGAGAGGAAAACGATGCAGTATTTATACCAAACTAGTGATACATACTATTTTATGGATACCCAAACTTTTGAGCAGATCCCCCTAAGTAAGGAGCAGCTTGGGGATGCCGTGCTGTATTTAAAAGAAAACCTTGAGGTTATGGTGATGTTCTACGAAGGCGTACCAATAGGCATAGAATTGCCTACTTTTGTAGAACTCACTGTAGTTGAAACAGAGCCCGGTTTCAAGGGCGATACCGCTACGGGCGGTTCTAAACCGGCCACTCTGGAAACCGGAGCGGTTGTTCAGGTTCCCCTGTTCATAGAGAAGGGCGATGTGATAAGAGTGGACACCAGAACCGGCGAGTATCTAAGCCGTGTTTAAATGAGGAAGGAGGAAAAACATGGGTGACTTAAAATCAAGGGTTTCGTATCTTAAAGGTTTAGCCGATGGGCTGGGGCTTGATGAATCAAAAGAAAAGCGGTTGCTGTCAGAGATCGTAAAAGTGCTGGAAGAAATGGCAGAAGCTATTGACGATCTGCAGGCATTTTCCGAAGCCACTCAAGAATATGTGGAAAGCATCGATGAAGACCTGGGACAGCTCGAACAGGATTTTTACGGCTGTGAAGATGACGAAGACGAGTATGAAGAAGATTTCGACGAGGAATACGAAGATGATTACGATATAGACGATGAGGATTTGTGCGAAATCGAGTGTCCCAAGTGCCATGAAGTCATCTTTATAGACGAAGACCTGGTTGACAATGACGGTAAAACGGAGTGCCCCAACTGTAAGGCTGTAATAAACCTCGATGAGGCCGATGGTTAATAAAAGGATTGAAAGAGAAAAGAGGGTTTGTTTTTAAGCCCTCTTTTTTTTTATGTACAGTCATAATAAAAACACTAGCAAAATATAAATTTAAACGAGGGGGGACAAGAGGTGAATGGACAGGAAGAATTTCAGTTTCTGGCAAAATTGCAACAACACATATCCCCTATACTTCCATCAGCTATCAGGCAGATTTTTTTTAAACTGCCTCCCGATAAGTTAAAGAAAGTTGAGGAGATAAGGCTGCGCCGTGGAAGACCGTTTATGGTCGTTGAGGGAAGGCAGGATTATATGCTGACCCCGGAAGGAGTTGTAACCGATAATCCTGACAGGGCTTATTTTGTTACCGGTGAAGATGCCGTTAAAACCTTTCAACTGATTAGCCAGAGTTCCGTCTACGCGCTGGAGGAAGAGATTAAAAACGGCTATATTACCATAAAAGGCGGGCACAGGGTCGGGATTGTCGGAAAAGTAATTTTAGAAGGCGGCCAGATTAAAACTATGAAGCATATCTCCGGGTTTAATATAAGAATCGCGAGAGAAGTTCTGGGAGCTGCCGACGAAGCACTCCCGTTTGTGATGAACGACAGGGGGGAATTTTTAAACACGATGATATTATCCCCACCCAAAGCGGGGAAAACCACCTTGCTCAGGGATTTAATAAGGCAGCTTAGCTCGGGAAATCCACAGCGAGGTCTGAAAGGCTTTAAAGTTGGAGTTGTTGACGAGAGATCGGAGATAGCCTGCAGTTATGAAGGTGTGCCTCAGAACGACGTGGGAATACGGACCGATGTCCTGGACGGTTGCCCCAAGGCCCGCGGCATAATGATGCTTTTAAGGTCGATGTCGCCAGATATTATAGCTACCGATGAGATCGGAAAACCGGAAGATGTTGAGGCTGTGGAAGAGGCTCTGAACGCTGGCGTAAAATTATTAACTACCGCTCACGGCGCCGATCTGGAGGATGCCGGGAGAAGGCCGACCATAAGGAAATTGATCGAAAGCAATTTTTTCGACAGGTACCTAATACTCGGGTTCAGCGAGGGAGTAGGTACTATAGAAAAAGTGGTTGAAGGTAAAGACCACAGGATAATTTACGACCGGAGGAATAAGGGGGGGATTTTAAATGCTGTTTAAGATACTGGGAGGTATTTTGGTGATCTTTTCATCAACTATGATCGGCTTCATAATAGCCGGATTTTATCAGCAACGGCCCAGGGCGTTAAGAAACCTACAATTGGCTCTGTCCATGCTGGAAACCGAGATCGATTATGGTCAATCTCCCCTACCTGAAGCCCTGAACAATGTAAGCAGAAGATGCGATCCGGAAATTTCCAGGTTTTTAAAGCGGGTCAGACAACTACTGCTGTCAATGGAGGGTTATACTGCTGGAGAGGCATGGGAACTCTCCCTTAGAGAATTTAAATCCCAATTCCCTCTCCAGGAGTCCGATTTTGAAATACTGACTTCCTTCGGTAAATATCTGGGTTCGTCCGACAAGGACGACCAGATAAGGAATTTGAAATTGACTCTATCTCAGCTAAGGCAGCAGGAAGCTCTGGCCGTTGAGGAAAAACAGAAAAATGAAAAATTGTGGAGATATCTGGGAGTTTTAACCGGATTAACGGTAGTCCTCCTATTATATTAATCGAGAGGTGTTATCAATGGATGTAGATGTTTTGTTTAAGATCGCCGGCATAGGAATCGTTATATCTATCCTGAGCAAGGTGCTGGACGAGGCAGGAAGAAAGGAACAGGCCCAGATGACTACGTTGGTAGGGGTAGTTATCGTCCTCATGATGGTTATTCAGCTCATCAGCCGGCTTTTTGCCAACGTAAAGTCAATGTTCCAGCTTTACTAAGGGGTGTAGGCATGGAGATAATCCAGATCGTGGGCATCAGCCTCGTCGCAGCTGTGATGGTGGTTTTGCTAAAAGAAGACCGGCCCGAGATAGCCTTACAGATTAGCATAGTGGTAGGGGCAATCGTTTTTCTTTTAATGTTAAATAAAGTAGCGTCTGCGTTGAACGTGCTTCAGGATATGGCTAGAAGGGCAAACATAGACTTTATTTACCTGAACACAATACTTAAGATAATAGGCATAGCCTATATAGCCGAATTCGGAGCGCAGATCTGCAGGGATTCCGGTTCTTCCTCTATAGCATCTAAAATTGAATTTGCAGCAAAAATTATAATAATGCTGCTGTCGGTACCGATTCTTATGGCGGTTCTTGAGCTTTTGCTGAAAATTCTTCCTTGAAAAGGTGATAGTTTTGAAAAAAGTATTGTTCAGTCTTTTTATATTTTTGATAATAATTTCGCCGGTGACTCTGGCTGCCGACGACGTGGAAAAGCAGCTGGAAAACCTGGATACCCAGGAACTAGATAGTTTTTTGAGAGAATTGAACCGCGAGTACGGTGACTATGTCCCTTCCTACGATCTTAAAGACCTTATAAATACTCTGAGGGGGAACCAAAGATACGATCTTAGAGGTTTAATCAACGGAATTATCAGATATGTCTTCCGCGAGATCACCGCAAATTACCACCTGCTGGCGAAACTAGTGGCTCTTTCTGTGATATGTGCGGTTCTCAAAAACCTCCAACACGGTTTTGAAAAGGACAATATAGGGAGGATGGCTTACAGCGCGGTTTACCTTGTTTTAGTCGTAATTGCAGTGCAGAGCTTTATAATCGCTATAAATACGGGACGAGACGCCATTAGTGACATGGTATCTTTTGTGCATGCCTTAATGCCCACAGTATTTACCCTGCTGGCCGCCATAGGAGGAATGACTTCCGTTAGTGTCTTCAATCCGCTTATCTTTATCGGTATAACCGCCGCAAGCACATGGATCAAAGATATCATTTTGCCAGTGATTTTTTTCATCTCGGTTTTAAGCCTGGTTAATAACATATCCGACAGCTTCCACGTATCCCATCTGGCCCACTTGTTAAGACAGGTATGCGTATTTTTGCTCGGGTTTTTTTTAAGCGTATTTCTCGGCATAATGGTTGTTCAGGGGGCGGCGGCCGCCACGGTGGACGGTATATCTATAAGAACTGCAAAATTTGCTTCGAAAAATTTTATGCCCATCGTCGGAGGAATTTTTTCCGATGCCCTGGACGCGGTGGTGGGGTGCTCCTTGATACTGAAAAATACTGTAGGCCTGATAGGACTGCTGCTAATATTTATAATAACGCTCTTTCCAGTAATAAAAATTCTTTCAATCATTTTCATATACCGCCTGAGTGCAGCGATCATACAGCCGGTCGGTGAGGAGTCCATCGTAAGGTGCCTGAACGACATAGGAAATTCGCTGACGATGGTGTTCGTTTCGGTTGCATCGGTGGCGATGATGTTCTTTATTGCAATGACGATAATACTGGCCTCGGGTAATCTGGCCGTTATGCTGAGGTGATGCCGTGCTTGAGAGTTTGAGCATGTGGATAAGACAGGTAATTCTAGTTGTGATGTTTACGGTATTCGTGGATTTTCTTATGCCGAGCAGCAATCTTCAAAAATATGTGAGGGTTGTGTTGGGAATCGTCGTGATGATTACAATACTAAATCCGGTCATCGTATTATTAAAAGGAGATATCGCTTTTACCAGGATGCAGCTGGAGATAAATAATTATCTCAATCAGGATCAGCTGATGATGAAAACAGAAGAATTTAAAGAAAGAAATATAGAAATGGCCCTTGACCGGTACAAGAAAGAATTGGAGAATTTGATCGCTCAACAGGTGAAAAACTATACCCTTTTTGAAGTATCGAAGACAGATATAAAAATAGATCAGAGCGGAAGGATAGAACAAATTCGCCTGACGCTTCAGAAAGCCGATGACAGACTGGTACAGAAAGGTGTAGAAAAAGTTTCCGTAAAACTCAATCCGCCGACGCAGAGTAAATCACAATACCCTCTGGATAAAGAAGTTGCCGAACTAAAGGAATACTTGAGCAAATTTTACGAAATTCCCGAGGCTAACATTCACCTGGAACTGGAGGGGGATCCATGGAAGGCGAAATTAGACTGAAAAATTTTTTAGATCTGCTCAAAAAAAACAAAAATAAATCAATATCAACACTTATAATTATAGGTCTGGTGGGATTTATTCTGCTTACTATAGGTAAGATTTCCATACAGGGGGATTTCTCTCAAAAAACCGTCGACGGCCGTGCAACAGATATAAAAATTGCCGCCGATCAACCGTTTCTTCAGGAAGACATTGAAAAAAAACTCGAGCAGATACTGTCACAGGTGGAAGGGGTAGGCAGGGTCAAAGTAATGCTTACCTTTGAGACTGAAGATCAGGTGGAACCAGCTTTTAATACTGTTGACAATAAAAGGGTTACCGAAGAAAACGACAGTGAAGGAGGTATCAGGACGATAACCGAAACTCAGGTAAATAAACAGGTGGTTCTACTCAATAAAGGTGGGGAAGAAGAGCCTCTGCTTGTTAAAAAAATGATACCTGCAATCAAAGGAGTTTTAATAGTTGCTGACGGAGGTGAGTCTTCCGAGACTGTGGAGAGAATAACAAAAGCCACTTCCACTCTGCTGGGCGTTCCTCTTTATAAGATAAAGGTAATGCCATATTCAAAAAACTGAGGAGGGATTAAGTTGATGTTTCTATTTAAGAGGAAGACGGTACTTATAATAATGTTTATCGGTTTGTTGGTATTTTCAATATACCTCATGCTCATCGGAAACTATCCCAGGGTCATCTACAAGAACTCGAGCGCACCCGACGCTGAGAAGGTAACCGCTTTGAAAACATCGGAAGGGGATACGGCTAATGTCAAAAACGGGAGCGAGAAAGACTTTTTTATAGACTACCGCCTGGAGAGGGATCGCTTGAGAAGCCAGGAAGCCGACTACCTGAGAGAAATTATAAATAACCCTAATGCGAGTCAGGAGTCAAAAGAAAAGGCTCAAAAGGATCTCATAGCCCTGGCGGAAAAAGTGGAAAAGGAAATGATGGTCGAAAATCTTATTAAAGCCAAAGGCTTTGAGGAAGCCGTTATAATCATCTCAGGAGATTCGGCTAATGTCATCGTGAAATCCAACGGCCTTTCGCAGAAAGAAGTGGCACAAATAACCGATGTAGTAACAAGGACCACCGGCTACCCTATGGATAAGATAACGATCGTCGAGAGAAAGTAGTGGATGCAATTGTATTTTCTTCTGATTTTTGTTATAATTTAATCGGTCTTTTGCCTAAAATTAAATAAAGCTACAAAACTTGGAGGGTGTTTTTAAAATGGAAACAAACAGCGGTAAGGGATCTATAAAGATAGCCGACGAAGTTGTAAGTATAATAGCCGGCCTCGCTGCTACCGAAGTTGAAGGTGTAGCCGGTATGAGCGGCGGCATAGCGGGCGGTATAGCCGAAATGCTCGGGCGAAAAAATTTGTCAAAAGGCGTAAAGGTCCAGGTGGGAGAAAAAGAAGTTGCGGTGGATATTTACATAATTGTAAACTACGGGGTGCGCATTCCCGAAGTAGCATGGAAAGTACAGGAAAACGTAAAGAAAGCTATAGAAAATATGACCGGCCTTTCAGTGGTTGAAGTTAACATACACGTTCAGGGAGTAAATTTTGGTCAATCTGGGAAAGAAGATGATTCTAGAGCAAAATAAAGAAGCCCCCTATCTTTATTAGGGGGTTAATTTCCATTTGAAAGGGGAATTTAGATGAAGCTCTATGATAGAATTATACTGGGAATTGTCCTGGTTCTTGCTTGTTTAATTCTCGCTGTCGTTTCCGCTATGGCTGTATTATTTTCTGTAAAGGCTTTTTCTCTAACTCATTTATGGACAAGGCTCGAGTATTATTTTTACGGCCGCTGGGAAGTCGGTGTGGTCGGCGGTATTTTTTTCATGGTGAGCCTCTGGCTTCTGCTCTCCGGGTTAAGGAGTCAGAAAGCTCCCCAAGCTCTCATCAGCAGCGGAGAACTGGGAAGTGTAAACATTTCTTTTAACGCCGTCCAGAATTTAGTCCTCAAGGTAACCAGGGATATGGAAGAAATAAGGGACGTCAAGGTGAAGATAAAACAGGGGAAAGAGTCGTTGTCCATAATCCTCCAGGTAGTCGTCGTGCCCGATGTGAAAATCCCAGAATTGACTGCCAAACTGCAGAAAGCCGTAAAAGACTATGTAGAGTCCATGGCAGGAATTGCGATTAAAGACGTATCGATAAACGTCGAAAATATTGCCGGTCAGTACAAGCAGAACGTTAAATAAGGGGTGGGAAGATGGACGTTTTTTGGGAACTGTGGCAGCAACACCGGGGTAAGATTCTAGGTGCTATTTTAGGGTTTCTGGTGGGTGTGTTGATACTAGTTTTCGGTTTTTTAAAAGCCATCTTTCTTATTTCTTGTGCTTTTTTAGGTTATTATATTGGTAAGCTCCTCGATAAAAAGGAGAGCCTGCGGGATATTCTTGATAAAATTTTACCACCGGGTAGGTAAAGGAGTGCTGCACTTGAGCAGGAAACTTGCAAGAGAATGGTGTTTTAAAATACTGTTTGCCATCGACGCCGGTGGCAACTCCTTTGATGAAGCGATGAAAATAACGGTAAACAGGCCTATAAACGACGATATTAGAGAATTTATGGTTAAAGAAGTAAACGGAGTGCTGGAGAAAAAGGAGTGCATAGATGGGATTATAGACGAATACTGCGTCGACTGGAAGCTGGAACGCCTGAATATTGCAGATAGAAATATCCTTAGACTGGCGGTCTACGAAATATTTTTCAGCGATGACATTCCTTTAAGCGTATCCATTAACGAGGCGGTAGAAATAGCAAAGAAATACGGTGATGAGAAGTCTCCGAAGTTTATCAACGGAGTCCTAGGAGCAATTGTCAGGGACAGGGAAAAGCTCCAGCATCGTTTTTCAATATAAGCCTGGGGGAAATCTTATGGCTGCGCCTGTATTGACGGTCAGTGAGCTGACAGGCATAATTAAATACTTATTCGATTCCAACGAAATACTGCGCCAGGTGTACGTCAGGGGTGAGATTTCGAATTTTAAATACCACCTTTCGGGCCACATTTATTTCGTCCTCAAGGATGAAAGAGCTCAAATCCGGTGCGTTATGTTCAAAAACAGGAGCATTTTACTACCGTTCATGCCGGAAAACGGAATGAGGGTCGTGGCCTTCGGCTACGTAACAGTATACGAAAAAAACGGGGAATATCAATTGTACGTGGAGGATATGGAACCCGACGGCATCGGTGCTCTTTTTCTGGCGTATGAGAAATTGAAGGCAAAACTACAAAAAGAAGGATTATTCGATGCCAGTGCTAAAAAATCCATACCATTTCTGCCGAAAAATATAGGGATTATTACCTCGATTAACGGTGCGGCTATCAAGGATTTGCTTACTGTCATCAGGAGAAGATTTCCCAATGTCAACATCCTTATAGCTCCCGTTTCGGTACAGGGCAAACAGGCTGCTGACGAAATATGTGAGGCAATAAAAGACCTGAACAGAATAGGGAAACTGGATGTTATAATTGTGGCTAGAGGAGGAGGTTCCATAGAGGAGCTCTGGACTTTTAATGAAGAAAAGGTGGCCCGGGCGATATACAGTTCCAGAATCCCAATAATATCGGCAGTGGGGCACGAGACCGATTATACAATAGCCGATTTTGTGGCTGATAAAAGGGCTCCAACGCCTTCTGCAGCCGGGGAAATGGTGGTGCCCGAAAAAAAACAGCTGCTCGCCGATATAGCCCAGAGGAAAAAAAGAATAATAGCTGCTATGTGCGCCCTTTTAAATACCAGGAAGCAGGAAATAGAATACATAAAAAGGTCGGTAGTCTTCAGAAAACTGAGGTCGGAGGTAGACAATAACAGAATACAACTGGATCTCCTGACCAGAAGGCTTTTGAGAGAAACTGTAAACCAGCTGATGGTTAAAAAGTCCGCTTTAAAAACCCTGATGGGGAGGCTTGATGTCTTAAGCCCGCTGGCGGTACTCGACAGGGGTTACAGCATATGCCAGACCATCGACGACCTCAGGATCGTAAAAAGGGTGGAAGAAGTATCTTCGGGCGAAGAAGTAAAGGTTATTCTTTCCAACGGTTACCTCTTGTGCAATGTTATAAGCAAGGAAAAAAAGGTGGTGCGCGAAAATGACAGAGTATAAATATGAAGATGCAATCGCCCGGCTTGAGGACATAATTGAAAAGCTTGAAAAAGGTAATTTATCGCTGGAGGAATCGCTGAACCTCTTTGAGGAAGGAATAAGGCTTACAAAGATATGCACAAAGATATTGGACGAAGCAGAGGGCCGGGTTCAGGTTTTGATCAAGGATTTGAACGGAGAGATTGATTTTAAAGATTTTAACGGAGGGTGTATCTGAAGTTGAAGAATTTTGAAATCGAACTGAAGGAAACCGGTAAAATAATTGAAAAAGCTCTTGACTTTTACCTGCCGAAAAGCGACGAGTATCCGCAGAAAATCCATGAAGCCATGCGTTACAGTACTTTCAACGGAGGCAAGAGAATCAGACCGGTGCTGACGATGAAAGCCGCAGAGCTTTTCGGATTGCAGGGGGATAAGGTCATACCCACGGCCTGTGGAATAGAAATGATCCATACTTATTCGCTCGTTCATGACGACCTGCCCATAATGGATAACGATGATTTGAGAAGGGGAAAGCCCACATGCCATAAGGTCTTCGGGGACGCCATTGCGCTTCTAGCCGGAGATGCCCTGCTTACCCACGCATTCAACACGATAGCTAAAAATGCACGAATCGAGGGCATATCCTTGCAGGCTGTAATAGATGTTATAGACAGGATATCTCGGGCGGCGGGGAGCTTGGGGATGATCGGAGGCCAAACCGTCGATATTCTGTCTCAGGGTGTAACGATAGATGAAAAAACCTTATTTTATATGGATTACCATAAAACCGGCTGCCTGATTCAGGCATCTCTCTGGGCAGGGGCGAGACTAGCGGAAGCTCCGGCGCCGGATCTTAATAAATTAGACAGATTAGGAGAGAAAATAGGTCTCATTTTTCAGATAGTCGACGACCTTTTAGACATCCAGGGTGACGAAAAAAAACTCGGAAAGCCGGTGGGAAGCGACGTTAGAAACAAAAAGAGTACTTTCCCGAGCGTATACGGGTATGAGAATTCCCTAAAGCTAGTAAAAAATCTTTCGGAAGAAGCCAAGGATATAATACACGAATTTAAAAACGGTGAATTTTTCGTGCAATTGGTCGAATTTCTCGTGGAAAGACAGTATTGATATTTAAATCGCCCCTTAGAGTGACAATAGTAGACCGGTCAACGTTTGAACGCGTGTGCGGTTTTTGTTATAATATATTAGGCGATTTCAGGGAAACAGGTGGTGCAGTATTCTAGTCGAAATCCTCTTCTCTGAAGACGGGGCTAAAAATCCGTCAAGGGCACATCGATGAAGTTCCTTGTGCTGGCTGCCGACGCCCAGTCGGGGGTTGGTGCAGGGAGTAAGGGAGTGGGGCAACCTGCAAAGGCATGCAGGCACGACCCTACTCCCGTGGAGACCCAAGTGCGTGATGGAAGGTCACGGCCTTGCGTTACGGCTTGGGGGGTGAACCTGCATCCGATACAAACCGTGTTGGGTGCAGTGTAGCCTGCCTTGAGCGGAAAGGGTGGAAAAAGGCATAAGGCCGTATTTAAACCGGCCATTTAAATGCGGCCAAATACCTTTGAAACCTTTTCTGCAAAAGAGGCTAGGAGAAGGCGGATTTCGGTGAGGAAAACTCCTAGACTGTTCCGCAAGGAAGTGAACTGAGGATTACAGTGCGGTCTAAGTGGCAATCCAGCCCTGCTTATGGCGACATGGCAGAGAGGGGCTTAAAGGGGAACCGCCCTTACCGGCGACGGAGGGTGCTCCTCTGGGAAATCCTGCTGGACCTAAGCCGCAAAATTTACTCAGTTCACTACCACCTGTTTCGGCCGTTATTCTGAGGTGAACATTTTTGAGTAAAAACAATAATAAACGATGTAAAAATAAAAGGAACAACGGAGGACCAAAAGCTGGATGGATATACAGGGTTGTCTTCATGACTTTTGGGCTGTCCGTTTTTTTTAGTTTGATATCAGAAACGTTAGTGGAGAAGGTCAATTTAATCGTTTCTTTTTTTATACTTTCGGGAATAGTATTGATCGGAATTATATTTGACATCATTGGGGTAGCTGTAACTTCCGCCAGCGAAACTCCATTCCATGCCATGGCCGCTGACAAAGTTCCGGGGGCGAAGGAAGCGGTAAAACTGATAAGAAATGCCGATGTGGTTTCAAATTTCTGCAACGATGTGGTAGGTGATATTTCAGGCATAGTCAGCGGTGCCGCTGGAGCCTCCATTGTTGTAAAGATAATCTCCGGCGGTAGCGAATTAAAGGAAATACTTCTCAGCACTCTGATAGCCGGACTCATTTCTGCTATGACCGTAGGGGGGAAGGCTTTCGGTAAAAACATAGCTATCAAGAATTCCAAAGAGATTGTCAGCAGAGTTGCCTATATTCTTTTTTTGTTGAAAGAGCGTTTCGGGATCGAATTGTTTCCCGGCAAGACCGGTAGAAAATAGATTCGGGGTGAAGAAAATTTGCAGAAAGAAAGGCTTGACGTGTTGCTGGTACAGCGGGGACTTTTTCCCAGCAGGGAGCGGGCGAAATCCGAGATAATGATGGGTAACGTCTTCGTCAACAATAAAAAAATAGATAAACCCGGGACCATGGTGGATATAAATTCAGATATCCTCGTGAAAGAAAAATCCCTGCCATACGTCAGTAGGGGCGGGTTGAAACTTAAAAAAGCCCTCACTGCCTTTTCGATATACGTCAGGGGAAAGGTTGCACTAGATGCTGGTGCTTCGACGGGAGGGTTTACCGATTGCCTACTAAAAGAAGGTGCTGCCAGAGTTTATGCGGTCGACGTGGGGTACGGACAGCTGGATTATTCCCTTAGAAACGACCCGAGGGTCGTAAACATTGAACGGAAAAATATAAGATATATTAGCTTTGAGGATATAGGTGAACTGGTGGATATAATAACCGCAGATCTTTCATTTATCTCGTTATCCAAGGTATTCGAACCTCTCTATTCACTTTTAAAAGATGATGGGGATCTCATCACTCTTATCAAACCACAGTTTGAGGTCGGTAAGAGTGAGGTAAGAAACGGAATCGTGCGCGACAGAAAGTTGCACGAGAAAGCCATAAGTCAAGTAATTGCCTCGGCCGAGGTTGCTGGTTTTTTTTGCCGGGGTGTGACTTTTTCGCCGATAAAAGGGCCTAAGGGCAATATAGAATTTTTAGCATGGTTTAAAAAATATCGAGATACCGATTCGAAGATCGACGTTAAAAAAGCTGTTGATGAGGCTCATGCGCTGCTTAATTAATTTTAATACAAGAGAAGGTTTAGTATGGGTATTTATGCTGTTTTCTTATTGATCACTTTAGGTGCTATTCTGGGGGTCCTGGGATGGAAATATTTTCTTGGATTAAGGCTTAGGATGCGAATGGAAAAAGCCCGCATAAGCGAACGCAGGGCAGTGAGTTTGCTAAAAAAACACGGTTTTGATATAGTAGATGTACAGAAAGAAGCTTCCTACGCGGTGTTCGTAAATGGAAAACCTCATGAAGTTACCGTAAGGGCTGACGTGATAGTAAAAAAGGGCGGGAAAATATACGTGGCGGAGATAAAATCAGGCAAGGTATCCCCCTCTTTAAACACATCCGCCACTCGAAGACAGCTATTGGAATATTATCTAGTTTATAAACCTGCCGGACTTATACTGGTGGATATGGAGCAGAAAAAAATTAAAACCGTCGAGTATTCGATTCTAAAAAGAGATTACTCTCAAGTACGCTATGTTTTTTACGCCGTTGTCATTTTTTTTATCGGCTTTATAGTGGGTTTTTTAACCAGGGGTGAATAGGTTGCAAAAAATAGGACTTTTCGTAAACCTCTCGAAAAAAAACGCAATGAACGTAACCAAGGTTCTGATCGGATGGTTGAAAGAAAATAACTACGCAGTATACACCGACGAAAACATTGCGGACAAGTTAAATTTTCCCGTGGATGCTAAAAGCCTAGAAGAGCTGACGAGAAGTATCGAACTAGCCGTAACACTGGGTGGCGACGGTACCCTGCTGCGCATAGCGAGAAAAATGGCACCCCATGATATACCCGTGCTCGGCATAAACCTTGGGCACCTTGGATTTCTTACTGAAATAGAAGTGCCCGATTTGTTCAAGGATCTTGAACATTTAAAGGCCCGCAGGTACTATATAGACCGGCGGATGATGATAGAAGCGCAGGTACTGCGAGAAAATAAAATTATGGAAAAATTTTTAGCATTAAACGATGTAGTTATAACAAAAGGTCCCTTTGCAAGGTTAATAAGGTTGAAAACTATGGTTAATGATGCTTATATCGATACATATCACGCCGACGGCCTCATAATTTCCACCCCTACGGGGTCTACGGCATATTCTCTTTCAGCAGGCGGACCAATAATAAATCCTAATATGGAACTTTTGCTGCTGACTCCCATTTGCCCTCATACTCTCCAGAATCGTTCCATCATAATGTCTAAAGCCGATGTCATTAATGTTCAGGTAATGGCGGAGCACCAGGAAATAATGCTGACAGTGGACGGGCAACTGGGATACAAACTCCTGCCGTACGACAAAGTCGTTGTAAAAAAATCTGATTTTTACACAAAATTGGTACGCATCAAAAACAGGAGTTTTTACGAAATTTTGCGGAAGAAGTTAAGGGAGTCAAATTAATCAATAAAGTTGTAGGAGGTGAATTGTTTGAAGGCGAAAAGACACATGAAAATAAGGGAGATCATCCGGGAAAAACCAATAGAGACTCAGGAAGAATTGGCGGAAGAGCTTAGAAAGTGTGGATTCAATGTGACCCAGGCTACTGTTTCCCGCGATATCAAAGAGCTGAGGCTTGTCAAAGTTCTCAGAGATAATCATCATTACTGCTATTCGGAACCCGATAAATCTACCTTTGTTTCCGATAAATTGGTGAGGATGTTCAGGGATTCCATAGTCAGCATAGATTCGGCAGAGAACCTGGTCGTTATAAAAACACTTTCAGGCACCGCACATGCTGCGGCAGCCGCAATAGACGGCCTGAACTGGAAGGAGATAGTGGGTACCGTTGCAGGAGACGATACCATTCTGGTTGTAGCCCGCTCCAAGCCTGCAGTAAAAGATCTCGTGGAAAAATTAGAAAGCCTTATTAAATGATCATTGGAGGCATAATAATATGCTCCTAAAACTTATAATTAAGGATTTTGCCCTGATAGATGATATAGAAATTGATTTCAAGCGGGGTTTGAACATACTGACGGGCGAAACCGGCGCAGGCAAATCGATCATAATTGACGCAATAAGCATGATCCTGGGGGAGCGGGCATCGAGTGAGTACATCAGATCAGGCAGGGAAAGTTCGGTTTTAGAGGCCGTATTCGAATACGATAACGAAGCGATAAGTGCATTTTTAAGGGAGTTGGGGATTGAGGAGGAAGATAATACCTTAATAATATCCCGCCAGATTACCGATCAGGGAAAGAACTACTGCAGGATAAACGGCAAAAGCGTTCCCGTATCGGCACTGAAAAGTATAGGGAAATACCTAATAGATATACACGGCCAGCACCAGCACCAGTCACTGTTGAATCCCGAACGTCACCTGGAAATGCTGGACCTCCTGGGCGGTGATGAGATCGCAAATATAAAAAAGCAAGTAGGAGGCTCCTACAGAAGCATCCTCGATACTGTTCAACGGCTGAAAACGCTTAAGAAAAGTCGTGAGGAATTTTTCAAGTACAAGGAACGGCTGCGATTCGAAATCGACGAACTTGAAAAAGCTCAATTAAAACCTAGGGAAGATATACTGCTGGAGGAAGAGCGCGAGGTACTCGCGCATTCGGAGAAAATAATGAAAGCTCTGAATTTTAGCATTTTTATGCTTTACGAGGGCGATGAGACCACCGCTCCGGTCATAGACAATTTATGCAGAATAATAAACGCCCTGGAAGATGTAAAGGGGTATTTTAAACCTGTTGAACAACCTCTTGCTTCATTGAAAAATATACTGTACGATATGGAGGATGTGGTTTCCACCATAAGAGAATGCGTCAAATCGATAGATTTCGACCCCGGGCGTCTGGACGAAATCCATACAAGGCTCGCTCTGCTGGACCGGTTAAAGAGCAAGTACAATATGAGTATCGAAGAGCTTTTAAACTATAAAGAACAAGCCGCCTCGAATTTGGAGGAGGCCTTGAATCTTGACGATGAAATATCAAAATTGGAGTCTTCCTTAAAAGAATTAAAAGAAAATTATATTAAATATTCTATAAAATTACATGACCTGCGGAAGAAGGTGGCGGCCGCCTTTGAAAAGGATATTTTTAAAGAGCTGAATGACCTCGGAATGAAAGGAACAAAATTTTCGGTGGACATTAAGTGGGCCGAAGCCGATGCAGGAGTAGAAATAAATGGTAATACTTACAAAATGAGTGAAAATGGTCTGGACAGTGTAGAATTTCTAATTTCCACGAACCCCGGCGAGCCGCTGAAACCGCTGGCAAAAATAGTATCCGGCGGGGAAGCTTCCCGTATTATGTTAGCTTTAAAAAACATTCTGGCAAGAATAGATAATATTCCGTGTCTAATTTTCGACGAGATAGACGCGGGTATAGGAGGAAGGATATCCCAGATAGTTGGGGAAAAGTTGGCTAAGGTGGCCAGGAACCATCAGGTGCTCTGTGTTACTCACTCCCCACAGATAGCCAGCTTGGGAGATGCGCATTTTTATATAAGCAAAGTAGTAAATAAAAACAAAACCAGTACCGTCGTATCAGAGATAAAAGGCGAGGAAAGAGTTAGGGAAATAGCGAGAATGCTGGGTGGAGCGGAGATAACCAGTACTACTTTGGTCCATGCCAGGGAAATGTTGAAAATGGCCGAAGACATAAAAAAGAACTTTTAAGCCCGATTGCGGCTTTTTTATTTTTCCAGTATTAAAAAGACGGAACCGGGTTATCTTAAGTTTCAGGCCCGGTTTTTTTCATTTTTAAAGTGGGGAGTGAAAAGTGTTGATTTACAGCAAAAATAGGAAGCTAATCGGTATTTTTTTGGCAATTTTCATAACTCTTATTGCACTTTCCCCTCAATTTTCAGGATTAAACAGGTTCCCCGACAGAATAAGGGTAATTGAAGGAAAAGAGCAGACGTTGAATCTCAGAATCCCCTTCAACTTTCAGCTCTATACCAAAGACTCGGGTTTTTTAACAATTAACGGCACTGCGCTTAAGGACAAGATGAATGTAAATTTAAAAAACCCCCTTTCTATCAGATCTTCACGTCTGGGAACCTATGATCTGGAGTTCAGGTTATTTGGAATAATCCCCGTAAAAAAGATGAAACTGGAAGTATTGCCGGAGATGAAGGTTGTACCCGGAGGGCATTCGATAGGCGTAAAATTGAGACCCGACGGGGTTATAGTGGTTGGTATCGCTTCGGTTATAGACGAAAAGGGGAAAACCTGCTACCCTGCCAAGGAAGCTGGTATCCAGGTGGGAGATACCATCTCAATGGTAAACGGATACAAAATCTATACTGCCGAGGAATTATCCAGAATAGTCAATAGGGATGACGATAAAACCGTAACCTTAACGATTAAAAGAAACGGGAAGACTTTTCAGACTCAATTATATGCGGTAAAAAGCAAGGACGGTATATATCAGATTGGACTTTGGGTCAGGGATATAGCCGCGGGAGTTGGCACTCTAACCTTTTATGATCCCGAATCCGGCTATTACGGCGCCTTGGGTCATATAATATCCGATTCCGATACGGGCAGGATTGTAGAGGTTGGGCAGGGAGAAATCATTAGAGCGAGCATAACCTCTATTGCACCGGCGAGAAAAAACGTACCAGGCGAAAAACGGGGGGTTTTTGTGGAAGAAGAAAGGGTGATAGGTAATATATTGAGCAACACGGAATTTGGTATTTTCGGCAGAATATACCAACCTGTTGAAAATCCATATTATTCAGAAATTCCAGTTGCTCTTGCCAGTTTTGCTCGTGAGGGGAAGGCACAAATTATGACTGTTATCGATGGGGAGCGAATAGAAAAATTTGATATAGAAATACAGAAAATTATCAGGCAGAATTTTCCTAGTACAAAGGGAATGATTATAAAAATAACAGATCCGAGGCTGATAGAAAAAGCCGGCGGCATCGTCCAGGGAATGAGCGGTAGTCCCATAATCCAAGATGGTCACCTGGTTGGAGCTGTCACACACGTATTCGTCAATGACCCTACTCGAGGTTACGGAGTTTTTGCCGAATGGATGCTTGAAGAAATATCAAAATTGAAAAACGAACGACAGGTATCTAATTTTTAAAACATATTCTGGTATTTAAGGAGGAATATACCATTACTTGTCGAATATATATTCAAAAAAGGATATAAAGGGGGGTTAAAATTAGATGAACGATAAAAAAAGGATCCTGCTGGCTGATGATAATAAAGAATTTTGCGATCTTGTGGAAGAATATTTTTCCGGCGAAGATGACATGGAAGTGGTAGGTAAGGCTCACAATGGCCTTGAGGTGCTGGAAAAAGTACAGGAGTTGAATCCTGACCTTGTGGTACTGGATATAATAATGCCAAATCTTGACGGCCTGGGCGTGATCGAAAAATTAGCAAATTCCGATAAAAAGCCCAAAATTATAGTACTGTCCGCAGTGGGCCAGGATAAAATCACTCAAAAAGCTATCAATTTGGGTGCTGATTATTATGTAGTAAAGCCCTTTGATTTAAAAGTTCTGGTCGAGCGCATTCGCGAACTAGTAACCCATACTACAGTGCAGAAAAAAACCAGGGCTGTAAACAGTACCGCCGGTAAGCAAAAAGATTCTAATCTGGAAATGGAAATAACCAACATAATACATGAAATAGGAATTCCCGCCCATATTAAAGGGTATTTTTATCTGAGGGAAGCGATCGCTATGGTCGTCAACAATGTGGAACTCCTGGGTGCCGTTACGAAAGTACTATACCCGACGATAGCCAGCAAATATAAGACAACGCCCAGCAGGGTGGAAAGGGCCATCCGGCATGCTATAGAAGTTGCATGGAACAGGGGATGCATCGAAACAATAAATAATCTTTTCGGTTATACTATTCCAAAGGACAAAGGAAAACCCACGAACTCCGAATTTATCGCAATGATTTCGGACAAGCTGAGAATGGAGCAAAAAGCCATATCCTAGTTTTCAACACCCCTAATTAAGGGGTGTTCAGACTGTCGACAAAGTAACTGTCGACAGTCTTTTTTTGCAAAAGCTAGTACAAAAATCATCAGCTTTTTAGTAAAATTAAAGAAGATACAAAAATATTGTGGGGCGATGAAATGTTAACGAAGAAAAATCGAGAAATAATAGAGCAGGTAGAATTAGTAAGCATCGATAGCTTAGTACCTCAAGACCATCTCCTTAGGGCAGTAGAAGAAAGCATCGACTTTAATTTCATTTATGATGAAGTAAAAGACCTATATAGCGAAAATACAGGAAGACCTAGTATTGACCCGGTAGTGTTAATTAAGCTACTCATGCTCCAAGCATTGTATGGAATCCGCTCCATG